>JAURQH010000035.1 GCA_030836185.1 Planctomycetota bacterium | reverse complement strand
ACTCATCGGAGAAGACGCGTCTGGTGCGTTTTGGCTTCTCGGATGAGTGGGAATGGTTGGCAGAATTGTTTGACATGGGCTTCCTCCAAATGGATGATAAAGGTTCCATTTGTTCTCCGCCATTGTTGGTCTACCGCAGTTGAAAACAGATCAACTCACCACAATTCTTCACCCGCCCTGCTTCACCTGATGCCATTGGTTCATCAAGTATCCCTTGTGGTTCCAGGGGATGGATTGCGGCTGAGTCTTACCGTTGCTGTCGGTCGCACGGACGGTGATCGATTGGTGGGGTTCGAGTGTGATCGTGGGCGACTCCCACAATTGCCAGCAATATTCTTGCGGTTCACTGGTGAGACGAGTCGCCATCCATGTCCGTCCGTTGTCGACCGAGAGTTCGACATTCTTGATGATGACTCCCTTTTGGCCGGGGGGGAGGGCATAGCCTTTGACTTTGTAATTGCCGGGGCCGAACTTGCTTCCCGGTTTCGGCTCCGCAATGACTGAGTTGAGAATGTATTCGTAAATGGGGCGTGCCTCGGCCCATTCTTTGTCGGTGTTGTCGTAGATCATTTTGTAAGCTTTTGCCACATAATGATTGTTGGAGGGGCGGTCGCTAACGGTAATACGTCCCAACCATTTGACACTGCGGGCACCAATAAATCCCGGCACGATCGTTCGTAGCGGATAGCCGTGGTCGGGGCTCAGGTTTTCGCCGTTCATTTGATTGCACAACATGGCACCCGGATAAGTGGGAGAATCGGCGAAGGCCTTCTCGATGGGGATGGACGCACCAAAAGGAATGATGCCATCATCGCGTTGAATTTCATCGAGTCCTTCAAACCAGACATGTTTGGCATTTGGTTTGACTCCCGCTTTTTTGAGAACATCGGAAAGTCGCACGCCGCTCCATTCGGCATTCCCGATGGCGGCCGGTCCCCAAGGGACTCCCTTGATCGGTTTCATTGCCATCAACTCGGTGCGACGATTGCCGGCACACGTCAGCGTACTTGTCATTTCGACGTTTGTGAAATCATCGAATAAATCCGCATATGAAATCGAGAGCGGTTTATCGACAAGACCTTCAACCACCAGCTGAAAAGACTCTGGATCGACTTTCGGTGCGGGGGCATGAGAGCGGATGTAAAATTGTTCGGCAGGTGTGATCCAGTGTTTGATCAATTGGTCGACGTGTGGCTCGGCATTCGGGACATCCGTGGAAAGAGTCTTGAGCCGGTCGCTGATTTGTCCCCAGGCTGATTGATTGGTGAGGAGTGAAGTTGCGGGAAGGATTGAAAGGAGTCCCGCTGATTGTAGCAATTGGCGTCGGTTCCAAAGGTCTGCCATCGTCGTAATCCCTCTCTATGGAAGTGTCTATCTCTTTAGTCAGAAATAGGCGAAAATGGTACGAGAATCAATGCGAGTATTGTAGGAATGAGAATGGAGCCTTCATCGGCTTGTACGCGAGAGGCTAATTTACGTTATACTCGTCCAACAATTGTTGCAGGTTTCGTCCATAATTCTCGTAAAGTGAGTAGGCGATTGAAGAAAAAAAAATCAACACTCGATTTACCTGTTATCGGCTGGAAAGAGCGTGTCGATTTACCCGATTTAGGCATCAAGGATGTGCATGTCAAAATTGATACCGGGGCGACCACATCAGCCATCCACGGTGAAGTGGAAAAGGTCTATTTTCGTAACGGTATTCAGATGGTTCGGTTTGTGGTTCGATATGGAACGATTCAGGCTCCCCGTTCGAAATCTGTTGAAGCAGAACTCTTGGAATATCGTCGGGTGAAAAGCTCCAACGGTCATTATTCCCGTCGCCCCGTTGTTTTGACGCATGCTTCGATTGGCGGCTTAGTTTGGGCAATTGAGCTCACATTGGCTAATCGTGAGACCATGGGAATGCCGATGCTGTTAGGGCGGCAGAGCCTCAAAAATCGATTCTTGGTTGATCCCGGCAAAACGTATCTGTTAAGCGAGCGGCCTGGCAAAAAGAAAGTGATCAAAAAGAAGAAAAAAGGGGTCCGCAAAAAAACTACTAAGAAACGCACCTCTGACAGTCTGTAATCACTATGGAAATTGCCATCCTCTCCAGAGGTGAGAATCTCTACTCGACGCGTCGTCTTGTCGAAGCGGCTGAAGAACGCGGTCACGAACCCGAAGTGATCGACTACATTCGATGCATGATGGATATCTCGTCTTCCAACCCGACCGTTCGGTATATGGGGAGGACACTTGATGAGTTTGACGCGGTCATTCCTCGAATCGGTGTCTCAAAGACATTTTATGGTGCTGCTGTTGTGCGTCAGTTTGAAATGATGGGAACCTTCGTCACAAGTCACGCACAGGCAATTACCAACTCTCGCGACAAGTTACGTTCGATGCAAATGTTGGCTCGTGATGGTGTCGATATGCCCGTGACGGGTTTTGCTCATTCGACGAAAGATATAGCTGGCTTGTTAGAGCAAGTGGGTGGAACGCCGGTGGTGATTAAGCTGTTGGAAGGAACACAAGGAATCGGTGTCATTCTCGCCGAGAATCGTAAAGCTGCCGAAGCCGTGATCGAAGCATTCATGTTGTTGGACGCTAACATTCTGGTCCAGGAATTCATCGAAGAAGCCGATGCCACCGATATTCGCTGTTTTGTAGTGGGCGACCGTGTTGTGGCGGCCATGAAACGAGTCGGTGAGCCGGGAGAGTATCGTTCGAATCTTCATCGTGGAGGAACCGCGGAAGCGGTGATATTGACTCCCGACATGGAACGAGTCGCATTGGATGCCGCTCGTGCAGTTGGTTTAAATATTGCCGGCGTCGATCTCTTACCTTCCAAACGAGGCCCTTTGGTGATGGAGGTGAATTCGTCACCGGGACTCGAAGGAGTCGAAGCGGCAACTGAGATTGATGTGGCGGGTGAAATTATTGACTTCATTGAACGGAGGACCGGTTCGAGTTTTGGGACCATGTGATCTGTCCCAAGCGTCGAGCGAAATACCAATCGACGTAAGCCCTTGTCTTGTTTGAGTCTATGGCAGGACTCCCGCTGTGATGTGTCTTTTTTGAGCCAGGCTCTTACAATGTGTCTGCCGGTTCCGGCGTTCATTCAGGCACATCCCTTCTGAGAGAAAGAGATCCCATGTGGTTTAGCGAAGATGCGTGGACACCCATGTTTCTGTTCGGCAGTGTGGGAGTGATCTTGGCGTTTGTTTCTGTTGCCCAACAGAAAATGAAATTGTTAGCAGTGGCAGCGTTATTAGGTGTTGTTTGTGGAGTGATCTATTTTGTTGAGCAGAAAATTGTCACCGATGGTGAAAAAATCGAGATGCAGATCTATGAGCTGGCTGAAGACTTTCACGGAAACGATTTGGCAGCAGTGATCGCGCATTTTTCGCCGCAAGATAAAGCTCTCCAGGGTGTAGCAACGGCAGCCGTGACGATGGTTGATATTGCAAAAGATTATCGGATTACCGATCTGCAAGTCACCACGAAGGCCGAGAACACACTCGCCGAATCACACTTTCGTGCCAACGTCACGGCAACAGTCGTCGGATACGGAAATGTAGGGCGGCAGCCGACACGCTGGAAAGTCAATTGGCAGAAAATGGCTGACGAGTGGAGAATTATCGAAGTGAAACGATTGCAGGTGATCGGTGATCAGGAAATGGGGATTCTCGAAAAGCAGCAATAAGTGTTTCATGGTTGGGTGATGTTAGCGTCTCGCGTTGCTACTGGCATCTACGATGACTTTCAGTTCGCCGTGGTCGAGCCAAATCATGTGACACGCCGAGCAACTATCGATCACAACCGCCCCTGGGCCATAATACGGATGAGTTTTCATACGTCGCTCGCATGCAGGGCAATCGACTGATCGTTCGTATTCTTTCAGATCGATGGGTTGGGGAGTTCCCGGACCGTTGGATTCGGATCGCAGTGTGTCGACAATTTGCCGGAATGTTGTGTTGGCAACATAGACTCCGCGACAGTTCGTGCAATGCAGGACACGATGATCGGAAATCGATGCCAGCGACATTCCTGTCTTGCAGACCGGGCAGACCAATTCATCGAGGGCTTCCTGTAAGACAACGAATCCTTCCTTATTCTCTCCCGGGAAGTCGAAGCCGCCGCAAAACTCACAATAGAAATAGTTCTTCGTTTCCATCAGAGACATCGTGGCGGCACAATTTTGACATTTCATCGCGGCTCTCGCTTCTGTATGTTCTCGAATCACAATACTGAGTACGTGATCGAACAGCGAATGGTTCATTGATTTTGCGACAATCGTTGCAGCATGTTCGTAATTCTCAATTGTCGCTCTTGGACTTCAGTCAGTTCTTGAGAGGTCACGGTGCGAATTCGATTGTATTCCGCATACTCGGGGACGTGCTTTTCGAGTTGATGAATGATTTCGCCGTTGATCTGTTCGGAGTTGCCCGAACGGGCGAGTTGAAGAAGCCGAAGTACCTCTTTCACATCGGGACTTTCTTCGCCTAATTGCTCTACGAAAATATTGCCCGCTTTTACGAGTGATTGTTGTGCGGCTTGCGGATCTCCATCCAGCAGGTAAGCTCGTCCCATTTCCACAAGAACATTGGCATACGGTTGACCATCTTCCCCGAGTTGTTTTTTAGCGAGGGCTTCCAAATCAACCAGTTCGTCGAGTGCCTGTCGTGGATTGCCAAGTAAGCGTTTGACTCGTGCCACTTCAACCATCGCCTCAATCACTTCCGGGTGTTCCCGTCCAAGATAATCGGCGAGTACTCGTTCGCTTTGTTCGACGAGTGCTTTGCCGCGATCTTTCTCTTTCGTTTCTAAGAGTACAACGCCGAGCGCTGAAATCGCCGTCGCATACTCGGGATGTTTCTGCCCATATTTGTCTTGCGCCAATTTGACCGCTTCGGTCAGAGTTGCTTTGGCGAGCCCATGTTCGTCCATATTTTGATACACCGTCGCGGCCCGATACAAATAGTCTGCGTATTCGGGATGATTTTCTTCCAAAACATCTACGGCAATACTGCCGGCAACATTGATGACCTGTTTGACGAATTCTTTTTTGGGGTTGTAAGATTCCAAAACAGCAATGTGAGACAGTGTTTGTGCGAGCCAAATCGAATCTGGACCAAGTTTCTTTTCAAAGACTTCTGCCGCGTGAATTAATGTCTCTTCGGCTTTGGCTCGTTGTCCGATTTCAAAATAAATCACAGCCAAGTCGAGGGAAGCCTTGGCGTATTCTGGGTGATCTTTTCCGAGTTTTTTTCCAAGGCGTTGCAGGCTTGCTGTATGAGAACAGCGGCTTCTTTCTTACGTCCTTCCTCTCGACGAACAGTTGCTAATTGCACTAGATGTTGTGCCGCACGCGGATCATCGCGGCCAATCGTATTATCAATGATGGCAATCGATTGATTGATCAACCGTGTTGCCTGCTCTGTCTGTCCGAGACGAAGTGCGGCTTGTGCGGCGTTTCCCAAAGCAACAGCCACAGAAGGATCATTGGGGCCACGGGCTGCTGATTTTAGTTTGACCGCTTTCAAAAATGCTGCCATTGCTTTTTCATAATTGGAGCAATCCATAGCCACATATCCGATCAGGTTGGAATTATCAGCTTGAGCGGGAGTCATCCCTTCCAGGCTTGCGTAAATTTCTCCTGCTTGCAGAGCGTATTGTAATGCTTCTTTCGGGTCTCCCGTTTCAGACAAGTAGAGTGCGTAATTATTAATGGCATTTGCAAATTGTTCATGTTGAATTCCATAGACAGTTTTAGTATCTCGCACCACTTGATTTTGCAACCTCGTGGCTTCTTTCAAATATCCTGCGAGATAAAAGCCCGACGCAGAATCTCCCAAGGCTCCTACGACCAAAGGGGAAAGGCCAACCGTCTTTCGACCAACGCGGGCCGCTTCGTAAAGAATCGATGCCGCCTCGCGACCGCGTTCGAGTTCAATCAATGTTCGTCCATAAATTCACATTGCCAACGCGGTGCTGATGGTCTCGCGACCGAGAGTTTCCAGATACAACCGGATGCATTCCTGTTGTGGCAATGCGGCCGTTTCAAATGCTCCGGCATCAAATTGTTTTTGGCCCTGTTGATAGAGTTGACGCGCAAGTATTAATTGCTTCAGTGAGTTGTTATCTAATGAGGCAATGGCGCGAGCTTCTTTGAGAAACGCTTCTGCCATCCTGATTTCCCAGTGACCTTGCTGGGGATGAAATTGTTTTCGAGCGGCGACCAGTTCTGTTCGAAATTGGACACATAGAACAGGGTTTTCATATTCGGTCTGATCGGCCAGCCATGATAGCAGTCCGATATGTTCATCCAGCAGTTGTTTTTTTAGCTAGGCAGGAATGTCTTGTTTGAGAAGAAGTTGCTCACTCTTGCGAACCGCGTCAGCAATTTTCAATCGTTCCGTGACATCCTCTGTTTTTAGAAAGTTATCAAGCATGCCTTGACGACGATCTAGTTCGGCCTGTATTTCCGCGGGTGCAAGTTTTTCTTTGGCCAACGACTGCACACCTGAATGGCACCACGACATAACAATCATCAGACAACAAATCCTTTTGTAAGTGCTGCACATTTTGATTGCTCCGTATCTCAAATCAGTCGATAAATCAGAGGTAGTTTATAGAAATATCAGCATTGATCGGTCAATCCCGATGAGCCGAGATTGATTTTGAATTTACGGCCTATCAAGCTCCATCATTCGTAGATGCCGTCTGCATTTGACGGGCTGTCTAAGGTTTAATTATCAAATCCATACGAGATCGTCTCAAGTACGAGGTTTCTGACATGCGTTTGCTATCTTTGATCGTTGCTAGCTCGTTGCTCAATTTACACAGTAGTTTCTCTGAAGAAGCTTTTGCCGACGAGAATTATCGAGACTTGTTCAGCTTCACAGAGCCGACAAACAGCCAACAATGGCAGGCCGTGAATGATGGTGTGATGGGTGGTCGTTCGGTCGGGAAGTTCGAAATCACCGATGAACAGACAATGAAGTTTTTTGGTGAGCTTTCGCTGAAAAATAATGGTGGCTTCGCTTCGGTGCGGACCAAGGCGGCCAAACTGAATCTCACTCAGGGTGATCAACTCGTACTGCGAGTTCGAGGTGACGGTCGAAAATATACATTTAATTTGTATATCCCCACACGTCGGATCGCGTTCTCATATCGCGTAGAGTTCGAAACCAAGAAAGATGAGTGGGTGGAAGTGGTGTTGCCGTTGGAGAAATTCAAAGCGACTTCGTTTGGGCGAGAGTTACGAAATCAATCACTTGATCCGGCGACCGTCAGTGGTGTCGGGATTTTATTGGGAGATAAAAAAGAAGGCCCATTTGTGTTAGAAATCGATTGGATCAAAGTGCAATCGGCGTCGTACTAATAATTGATCTGATGGTATTAGATCAAAGTGTCTATATCGATTGAATAACGAAAACTATGCGGGTCAAACGGTGAGAATCATTGTCGTCACGAAGACAATGGGAACACACAAATGTCGTCCCAGCCATCTGCCTGATTGTTCGCGAAGTGACTTAACAACCCCAATGACGTTCATGATTACCAGAATGCCGGTGAACTTCACCAAATGTTCGAAGTCGAACCCATATTTATCAGGGAAATCAAAACCAAAATCGGCGACAGTCATGAACGCAACGATGACAACTTCTAAGAAAAACAGTACGTCTTGAAACGATAAATCGGTCATGTGTTCCTTATCAGACATGTTCTATGTTCCAAAAATAGAGAGAAGTTTGCTTTAATAGCAGGCGTGTTTCTCTCACGAAACTCACAGACGTTTCGCATCAAATTTGGAAAATTCAGAAGTTTGCCATTTCTTACGTTCTCTGAAGAGTTTCGAACTTAAAGTTCGTACTCTTTGATCTTGCGATAGAGTGTGCGTTCGCCGATGCCGAGGATTTTAGCGGTTTCTTCCCGCTTACCGTCGGTGAGTTCGAGCGCTTTGCTGATGTAATATTTTTCGACATCATTCAAATTCTTACCAACCAGTTGATCGACTCCCGAAACTCCGCTGGCGATTTCTTCTTCGGTCAATTCGCCGGCGAGTTCTGCGACTTCGTCGGGAAGATCGTCAACATCCAATAGGCCATCGGTATCGAGCACCATCATTCGTTCGACGGCATTGCGCAGTTGGCGAATATTTCCCGGCCAATCATATTCAAAGAGCGCGTGTCGAGCTCGACGTGAGAATCCTTGAACCTCTTTCCCGTAACGCTCCGAAAGTTCTTTGACAAAGTGATTCATGAGGAGATCCAGGTCTCCCTGTCGGTCTCGCAATGGTGGTAGCTCAATTCGTACAACACTCAAGCGGTAGTAAAGATCTTCGCGAAACCGTTTGTCGGCGACCATCTGCTTGAGATCGGCATTTGTGGCGGCGACCAGTCTCACGTTGACCTCGAGTTCGTCATTCGAACCAAGTCGTGTGATCTTGCGGTCTTCGAGAACTCGCAATAGTTTCACCTGGATATCGAGTGGCATCTCTCCGACTTCGTCAAGAAACAGTGTGCCGCCGTTCGCATGTTCAAATTTACCAATCCGCTTGCCAACGGCCCCCGTGAATGCCCCTGCTTCGTGACCAAACAATTCACTTTCCAAAATGCTTTCCGGTAAAGCCGCAATGTTGAGCGGTACGAACGGCTTATTTTTGCGAGGAGAGTTTTGATGAATGGCCCTAGCCACCAGCTCTTTTCCCGTTCCGCTTGCTCCCTGAATGAGAACGGTACTGTCAGTCGGTGCGACGTTTTTGAGGATGTCGATGATCCGTTGCATTTGTGGGCTGTTACCAACGACTCCTTCAAACCCAAATTTCTCATCTAGTCGGCGACTCAATTCTGCATTGCGACGAATCAGTCGAATGTTGGAGGCTGCTTTCTCGACCGCCGACCGAAGTTCGGTGATGTCGAGTGGTTTGGAGAGATACGTGAATGCACCATGTTGCATGGCGGTGACTGCTGAACTGATTGATCCGTGGCCGGTCACGACAATGACGGAGGCTTCGGGCAGTTCTTCGCGTGCCTTCTGCAAGACGGCCAAGCCGTCTACTTCTCCCATCACCATATCTGTGACGACGATGTCATAGTTCTCGGATTCGATCTGAGAAATTCCGCGTTCACCCGAGTTCGCAATGGTGCAATCGCAGCCGATCTTCTTGAGAGAATCGGCGACTGCCTGTGCATGGGCTTCATCATCATCGACAACCAAGACGTCGATGGGGATTTCTTTGAGTTCGCGAGCATCTTGCTGATCTGCCATGAGTCTACCCTCAATCGGTCATTCTTGCAGCTTCTGCCGGATTGGCAGTGCTGCCATTTGTGCAGGGATCGTACCTGATTGTAAGAAAAGAGGCCAGCGAGTGGACCTGAAATCAGAGTTTCAGCACCGGAAAGGTGAGGGTCATGCGGGTTCCGCGATCTGGTTCACTCTCGCACGAGATTTGTCCGCGGTGTGCCTCGACGATCTTGCGGACCGTTGAGAGTCCCAAGCCGCTGCCATTGGCCTTTCGAGAGTAAAACGCGCGAAAGATTTTGCCACACGCCTCTTTCGGCATCCCCTGTCCGGTATCGATCACCTCCAGAACGACAGTGTTGTTCTTCAGTGATGTTTGTAGTTCAATCACGCCACCTTCGGGCATGGCGTCGAGAGAGTTTCGAGCCAGGTTTTGCAAAACCTGTTTCATGAGGACCGAATCGATGGGGATCTCGGGGAGATCGGCGGCTGGGTGGAAACTGATTTCGACGCTGGCGGAGTTTGCCCGTGGTTTGAAGAAGTCGAGGAACTGTTTTACGACTTCGTTGAGATCGGTGGGTTCTAACTCAATTTCACCGACTCGAACAAACTGCAGATAAGCTTCCAGAATGTTTTCCAGATGATTGCATTCCGTCTGGATCGTGTCCAGTTTGGTGTGCAGTCGCCTGCTGTTCGCCGTCTCATCATCGGGGAGATCTTCGGCAACCAGCTTGAGGTTCATGCTGATCGTCGAAAGTGGATTCCGGATCTCGTGAGCAAGAGCACCCGCAAGCTCTGCGATCTCGGCGTATTGTTTGCGCCAGCGCTCAGCTTCGGAATCAGATTTTGAGGTGATGTCCGACATGAGTGGCCGGTATCCCAAAAAGTCACAGGTGCAAAGAAAATCCCCCCTCAGTATGAGGGGGGATAGAAATTCGCTTAACTTTGATCGAAAGGATCAGATTACTCTTCCTCGCCACCATCCCCATCTTCGTCGCCGCTCCCTTCGAGCAGCACTTTGCGGGACAGCTTCACACGATTCTGATCGTCGACGGCAATCACTTTCACTTCGAGGTAATCGCCGACTTTGCAGATATCGGTCACATTCTTGACGAACCCGTCGGAGAGTTCAGAGATGTGACACAGTCCATCTTTACCTGGTGCGATTTCAACAAAGGCACCGAAATCTTTGATCGCAGAAACTTTGCCTTTGTAGACACGGCCGACTTTGATCTCTTCGGTCAGTGCTTCCACGCGAGCCAAAGCGGCTTCTGCGGCAGCCGAATCGGTTGACGAGACGAGCACTGTGCCGTCTTCTTCAACGTCGAGATTAGCACCGGTTTCTTCCTGAATGGCACGGATGGTTTTTCCGCCAGGACCAATCAGCAAGCCGATCTTTTCGGGATCGATTTTTGTTTTCAACAATCGCGGTGCGTTCATTGAAATTTCTTTGCGAGGCCGAGCAATCACGCTGAGCATGTTTCGCAATAACTCTTTCCGGGCCTCTTTGGCTTGTTCCAGAGTTGCGCGAATAATGTCTTCGTTGATGCCATCAATTTTCAGGTCGAGCTGAATTCCGGTGACACCTTTTCCTGTTCCCGCAATTTTGAAGTCCATGTCGCCGAAGTGATCTTCGTCACCCATGATGTCGGTGAGGAGGACATACTTTTCGTCGCTCTCTTTGACAACACCAATCGAAATCCCTGCGACGGGTTGCGAAATGGGAACTCCGGCATCCATCAATGCGAGAGTCGCAGAGCAAACGGACGCCATTGAGGAAGACCCGTTCGATTCCATAATGTCGGAGATCAAGCGGATTGTGTAAGGGAATTTGTCAGTCGGTGGCAACACCGATTGGACGGATCGTTCGGCCAACATGCCGTGACCAATCTCACGTCGACCAGGTCCACGAATGGGACGCACTTCACCGACCGAGAAGGAAGGGAAGTTATAGTCGAGCATGAATCGCTTGGTGTATTCTTCCAGCAAGCCATCGACTCGTTGTTGGTCGCGAGAAGTTCCGAGGACCAATGTGGCCAACGATTGTGTTTCACCACGAGTGAACAAGGCAGAGCCGTGAACTCGGGGCAACAGATCAACATCGCAAGTGATCTTACGCATGTCAGTCGGGGCTCGTCCGTCCAGACGTTTGCCTTCGAAAATCAGTTCTTTGAACACAATCGCTTCGAGGTCATGAAAAGCCGCTTTGAACTGAGACATTGTCCAGCCCTGTTCGGTCTCTTCGGCACCTTCGGGAAAGTATTGTTCTTTGAGTGAAGTCTTCAGTTCCTTCACGGCACCGGCTCGGTCCTGCTTCATGCCGGCAACTTTGGCGTCTTTCAGAGCATCCTTCGATTTTGCGGTCAATTCCGTGAGGAACGGGCATTCTCCGGGTGCTTCGAAAGGCGTTTTCTCGACGCCGACTTTTTCAGCCAGCTCCATTTGCAAAGCACACAATTCGACAATGTTCTTGTGAGCGAACATGATCGCATCGGCCATTTCATCTTCGGGAAGCTGTTCAGCGAACCCTTCGATCATGAGAACCGATTCGCTGCTTCCGGCAACGATCAAGTCGAGTGGACTTTCCGAAGTTTCTTCCACGGTGGGGAAGAGTGTCAATTCTCCATCGACCATTCCCACGCGAACAGCGGCAATCGGGCCGTCGAAAGGCAGGTCAGAAATCGACAGTGCTGTCGAAGCTCCGTTGATGGAAAGCACGTCCGGGTCGTTGAGGCCATCATAGGCCAAAACATTGGACATGATTTGGACTTCATCCTTGTAACCTTTGGGGAACAAGGGGCGAATTGGCCGGTCGGTCAAGCGACTGGTCAGAATTTCGCGGGTCGTTGGTCGACCTTCACGCTTCAAAAAACCGCCGGGGAATTTTCCACCGGCTGCAAATCGCTCTCGATAGTCACACGTTAGCGGAAAGAAATCGAGTCCCGGTCGTCCCGGTCCCCCTTGAGTCGCCACAAAAACGACTGTTTCACCATATTGGACAAGGACGGCGGCGGATGCCTGTTTCGCAATTTCGCCAGTTGTCAGTTTTAATGTCCGTCCTGCAATCTCCCGTTCGACTGATACCTTCACTTATAATTCCTGATTCGTTCTTACTTCCGACTCCGACACTGTTGCGTCGAAGGAAGCTCCCCACGGGGATGACTACTTCCGGATCGACAAGCGTTCGAGGATTTCCTGATACTTTTCCAGATCTTTGCTTTTCAGATAATCCAGCAATTTGCGGCGACGAGACACCATCTGTAGTAGTCCACGACGACCGGCATGATCTTTGGCATTTTGCTTCAAATGCGTGGTCAATTGACCGATCCGCTTGGTCAGAATGGCGATCTGAACTTCGGGAGAACCGGTATCCGATTCGCCTCGTTGATAGTCAGAAATTGCCTGGACTTTTTGCTGTTTCGTAATCGTCATCGTCAATCCTAAACCATTAATGCCACACTACTTATGTGACGTTACCTAATCTCGTCTGAGACGTGAAACGAATACAATTCGCCCCACGCAAACCTTCCCTCGGGAAGACCATCAAGCCACCAATGTAGCAATCGACACTAAATATGCAATGCAACTGGCCATTTTTCGCTTGGATCAGCACGATTCCTCTTGGTTCCAAACCCAATACCAACCTTTCTTTCCGGGCTCCCGTGTCGAGGCAATGCCCGCATAGGTCTTCGCCTCATACAAAAGCCAGCGCGGAACTCTCTCTCGCTCTGCCCATGACAGCACCTCCTGAGAAGGTTTTGAGCCTTCCATAAGAAACTCACACAATCCCTCGCTCACCTCGAGCACTCGTTCCGATGTTGCCGTCCCGCGAGCGACCAAATCCTGCAATTCATCCGGTCGGATCGTGACCGGCTCGGGATCCCAGTCCAACCCTGACTCCCGCAATGTAAATGCCCGCCCCAGACATTCCGACCTGGGCAACAGATTCATTTTGGCCGGCAGTAACAGGCGACGCCCTAACTCCTCCGGATCGGGAACCAGCGTTAAGACCACCCGCGAAGCCAATGTGAATGCCAGCGACCCGATCGTCCGATGCAATGCACTTCGCCCTCCTTCCTTACGGTTATGTGTGACGATCAACACCGCTGCGTCATTCACTTTCGCCAACATCGTCAGCCGCTGCAATAAATTGCGCACCTGTTCGTGACTGCTTGCCGACATCCCGGCGATAAACGCGGTAATCGGATCGATCACAATGAGCCGACACTTGGGCATTTGCTTAGCCGCCCGCGACAATGCTTCGACACATCGCCCCAGCGAAATCTGACGCGCACCTTCTGCCATTCCGCGAGGCCCCGAATTGGTTAAGACATAAATTCGCCCGAGATCAGCATCGAGTCCCGTGAGCCGTGTATAAATCGTATCGTCTAAATCATCGTCGCCGGTCAGGATGAGCGTATCGGCGGGACCACCGAGAGGAGAGTCGGGAGGGAGGACATCTCCGCGCGATAGCCGAGCCGCCAGATCGAGCGCGAAGAAGGTTTTACCCATTTCGGGCTCACCCACTAATAAGGTCACCTTACGGCGGGGAAGAAACGGCCTCCATAACCAGTCCACTGGTCTCGGTCCCCAATCGGCCAGTGGAATCAAATTGGCATGTTGATTGGGGTCGGGCTCTCCGTGAATGGATCCGTCCCAACGTGTTTTCGGCAACATTTCAACCTCCCTGTTTATGTGAATGTCTCAAAGTTGATTCTCAAATCCAAACGCTGAACCGCCGATTCAAGATTTGAAGATTCGATGATTTGGGGGTGTGCCTTTTCCGAATCTTGAAATCAAATCTTCCCAAATCTTGATTCCGAATCTTCCAAATCTTGAGCAACTTGTTGACCTCGTTCGGTTTGTGTCAAAACGCATCTGGCGTGAAAAATGCCCCCATGTCGGTGCGCATTTTCCACGCCACGCGAATTCGCCTCCTTT
>JAURQH010000034.1 GCA_030836185.1 Planctomycetota bacterium | reverse complement strand
GGGAACGGCCAGGAAATCGCGGGCGGGTTTCGTCGCGTGGCGTTGTCTTTGATCAAGAGAAACACGACGATGAAAGCGAGCCTGCGCGGGAAACGCCTGATGGCGGGCTGGAATCCGGCGGTCCTGGAACAGATTCTCTCGAGAAAATAAGACTCAACTCATGCGATTGCCCTGCTGATTCAGCCTCCCCTGCCGACTTCCGTTGGCAGCTCAAATTAGCAACTCGATCTTTGGCAATTTGAACGTCATGACGACATCAACTTAGCCCTACTGCGCAAGCAGTTGGGGCAGGTTCAAGTGTCATTGCGTGTCGCAGGTGATTTGTACGAGCCCGCAGTGCTCGCGCACTACGGCTATGCCTCTTTTGGTTATGCCACCGTGTTTAAAGAGCACGGCGTGTATTACTTGGGTGGCAGTGGATGACCTGCGTTCGTCCCCAACCGCACCTGTCAATTAACCAGTTTTTGTAGGGCCGGTTCCACCGGCCAAGAATTATATTGTCAGTTTTATTGACTCATAACCTGTTGAAGAATAACGACCTCTGCAACGTGAGAAAGAGAGCGATTTCGCGTCACGTGGAAAATGCGCAACCAGAAAAAGCAACTGGCGCTCACAAAATGAAGATTAACATAAGGCGAACGATGCCAACAACTTGCTCAAGAGTACACAAGATACGAAATCAAGATTTGGCAAGATTTGATTCAACAGTTGGTCAAGATTCGGTCAAGGTGTGTCCCCGAATCTCCAAATCTTGACATCTTGAATCGGGTGTTGAGTGTTCGGGAATGAAGCGGTTTCATCACAGAGACTCTCTCGCAATCAAAGCATTGGTTCTTGCGGTTTCGATATCGTTTTCCAACGTAGTCACATGGCCCATCTTGCGACCAACGCGAGCTTCATGTTTTCCGTACAAGTGAAGTTTGGAAGTTTGATGTTCGCAAAGGGACTTCCAATCGGGTTCGCCACCTTCCCAAAGATCTCCCAGAAGGTTTACCATCGCGGCCGGCTGATGTTGCCGAACAGAACCGAGTGGTAACCCACAAATTGCACGGACCTGCTGTTCAAACTGACAAGTCAGATGAGCGTCAACGGTTAAGTGTCCCGAATTATGTGGGCGAGGAGCGAGTTCGTTGACCAGCAGTTGGTTGTCTTTGGTCCAGAAGAATTCAACACACAAAACACCAACAACATCAAGAATTTCGAAGATCGCTCGCGCGATTTGCTCGGCATCGTCTCGAACTTGCTGTGGGACTCTTGCCGGACACATCGTGACATCGAGAATATGATTGGTGTGTTCATTTTCGAAGAGTGGATAGGCTTTGAACTCACCGCCAACACCACGAGCCGCAACCAACGAGCACTCGCCCTGGAACTCGATAAAGGCTTCATAATTGGCTTCTTGACGCCCGAGTTCATCCCACATTGCCAAGGCGTCTGAGGGTGATTCGACAATACGCTGGCCCTTGCCGTCATATCCTCCACCGGCTGTTTTCAAGACTCCCGGCGTCTTCAAAGATTCGACCGCTTGATACAAATCGGCTACGGTATGAACGGGAGCAAACGGTGTCACCGGAATACCGGCTTCATTCAAAGTTGACTTTTCCCGGTTCCGATTCTGGGTAATGTGCAAGACATGTCCCCCCGGACGTACGGGAACAATTTCCCCCGCTGCTTGTGATGTGATTGCGGGGACATTCTCAAACTCAAAGCTGACGACCGAGACCGTATTCGCAAACTCGCGAACCGCATCAAGCTCTTCGTAATCGGCCACGAACTCCTGATCGGCGATTTGGCCCGTAGGAGAATCTTTGTCCGGTGAGAAGACATGCACACGATACCCCATTCGACGCGCCGCAATGGCAAACATACGCCCCAATTGACCTGAGCCCAACATGCCGAGCGTTGAACCGGGAAGAATCACATTACTCATCCCAAACCCTCTGCAATGACTTTGTCTGTCTGATTCGATTGGAACTCAACCAGTTTCTCTCTCAACTCAGGTCGAGAATTCGCGAGAATTCGAATGGCTAACAACGCTGCATTCTTGGCTCCTGACGCTCCGATAGCGAGAGTTCCGACAGGAACTCCACCCGGCATCTGAACAATTGAGAGGAGCGAATCGAGACCATTCAGTGCTCGGCTTTTAACGGGAACCCCAAGGACCGGCAAAACCGTTTGTGAAGCCACCATGCCGGGCAGATGAGCGGCTCCTCCGGCTCCGGCAATAATGACTTCGATCCCACGATCTGAGGCTGACTTTGCATACTCAAACATACGGTCGGGAGTCCGGTGAGCCGAGACGACTTCGCATTCATGAGGAACACCGAAATCGTTGAGGATCGCCTCAGCCTCCTGCATGGTCTCCCAGTCAGATTTGCTGCCCATGATCACGCCAATCAGAGGTTTCGTTTTTTCTGTCATAATCCTCTCCATGAAGTCTGAGCCGTCCCTCTGTGAAGAAGGATGGAGTATGATGAATACTATACTACCCAACTCATCGCTGGAGTTCAGCGGTATCGGAAAGAATCCCGAGATGTCCTTAGAATTTTCCCAGTTTGACGATGCTCCGCCGGAAGTCACACGGCGAGTTTACGACGTCCCGTATATCGAACAAAGCTTCGATGATGGCGGAGTGATGTGGATGACGCGCTATGGCTGGGCGTGGCGGGAGCATCTCGCACCTGAGAAATGGTATCACGAGAAACAATACGTGAATCACGGGACCAGACTGACTCGCGGAACCGGAGCCGTCTATCGAGTGGGAACAGCCGCTGCTGACGGACGTCTGCTCGACATTGTGGTCAAGTTCTCGCGTTTTGCTCAGGATGTGCCTTTGCACATCACAGTTACTTATCCCGGCAGTATCCCGTCAAACCTTGTGGATAACTCTCGATTCAACAGCCCGTTTTATGAATTCGGTCAGTTGAAAGCCATTCGAATGCCTTCTGAAAACGGGACACCTCGAATTATGACAGGTCGCCCGCTCGCGATCTATTCTCCTGCGAACCACTACAAACTTTGGCAACTTGGACGCACACAACATCGCTTCAACCATTATGACAGACTTCTCGCACGAGACCAACAATCTGTTCCTGAGGAACAACGATTGAAACTCGACATGCTACGACAGTACATCGTGCTGTTCAGTTGGGAAAAGGGAGAGGATGCAGAGCTGGCATTTCTCGCTGGTAAATTAACCGGGGATCAGCTTTTCAACATGACGGAAGAAGTTCAGGACCTACTCGAGCAAAAGGGTTTCTACGTCCTCGACAACAAACCCCGCCACTACATTGTCAGAACCCGAGAGAATGGTGATTTACTCAAAAAAGACAGCAAGATCGCGTACTCACTGATCGACTTTGAGTTATTGATTCCGATCCCTGATCAATCGGCTTTATCCTGATTCTTTAATAATTCGAACTGTAAGCGTCCAACCTCCCACATGTAATTTGGGCCATAACCGGCAGTTGGGGCCCAAGTGTTAGGGAGCATTTTGGAAAGAGAGGCTTTTGCTTTGTCTGGCTTTCCTTCAACCACGTGATTCAAGCCGATGTATAACGTGGCGTAGAACATTCTCGACTCGCGCTGCTGAGTGGTGATATCAGCAGATTGAATTTCGGTCAAGATTTTCTCTGGCGTGGTCTCTCCAGCAAACAATTGATAGACCGACGGGAAAGGCTCGCGGTCATCTTTTTCATATTTCAAGAGTTCCTTACGAGCCTTCTCTTTTCCATAAGCTTTGTAATGAGAAAGATATCGCCAGATCCCGTTTTCACGATCCACATCATCGAACGAATGATATCGATCAAATTGATCAGCCGCCTTCTGGTATTGCCCCGCGTAAAACAAGGCAATCCCGCGTCTCCAATGACTGGCATCAGTCGATGGAGACAATTCAACCATTTTGTCATAATCGGCAACAGCTAATTCAGGTTTTCCGAGGAAGAGATTCAGATCCCCTCGGCTCGAATAATACTCAATGCGTTCAGGTTCCTCAGCAATCATCATGGTAAGTCGATCAGCCGCTTGTCGGCGCTGCTTTTGGAGTTCCTGAAACTTCACACTCCAGTCAACGACCTCAGATTGATCTTGAGCATAGATCGTGGAGATGCTGAGAAGGACGATGGAAACGGTCAAAGAAAGAAATTTGGTGATCACGCGACTTGGCCTTATTACGGAAAGACTTTAGAATACTTACAGACGGTGAACATCACACCTATTTTTGGTGTCAAATTCATCAGACTGCCCCATAGTGTAACGGTAGCACTACAGATTCTGATTCTGTCAGTCAAGGTTCGAATCCTTGTGGGGTAATTCCGTACAGTAGTAGGTTGTCGCGATGGTTCGCATCCTCCTGTATTTCTAGTGTTTTCTCACTTTCGTCATTTTCTGATTTCTGGCCGTTACCACCATTCGCGGACGGTCGCTGCACAGAATCTGCACAACTTTTCGAGACTGCTTTTTCGTAGTCGCTATCGAGTACGTGCAAGTAATGTTTCATGGCCACGGGTTGAGAGTTCCCCAGCCATGCGGTAACGTCATGCAACGGAAATTCTGCGGCCAGTTCCGTCTCTCGGGAGGCTCGCAGATTCTGCCAAGGCTTGCCCCAAGGTTCTACGCCGGCTTTCTGAATGATTCGCTGAAAGTGCGTTCTGAGATTAGCGGACGAATCACGATAGCGATTGATGACGAATTCGGACGGGTTGCCTTCCGAGAGTTCATGAACGTCTTTCAGATACGGCATCAGTTCCGGGAAGATCGGAATGACGCGACTTCCCTTGCCTTCATGGTGTGCTGTCTTTGGGGATGTGACTTTGATTCGTTGGCGTTCCCAGTCAATGTCCGTCCATTTGAGTTGCAACGGCTCAGACGGCGTGCGGAGTCCTCCATAGCGTGCGAGTGCGATCAAGAGTCGCCATTCCGCACAGGGGGCGGCATCAATCACTCTCTCAATCGTTTCCGCTTCAATGAACTCGAATCGTTCCGCGTTCGCGTTCACGGTTGTTTTTAGACCGTTGAAGGGGTTTCTTGCGAGAAGACGATCCTCAATCGCTGCAATGAAGACTTGCTTCACACGTCCACACATACGACGGGCGGTGTTTTCGACCAAACCGCTATCGAGTAGCGTCCGATACCAGCGTTTCGCGTCCCCTTTCGTCACTTCGCAGAGTGATTTGTCTTTCACAAAATCAGCGAATGATTCGCCGGCTCGTCTAATGTGACCTCGGGTGACCGCTTTAATATCGGTTCGAGATTTCAGATATTTGGAAAGATACCCGGAAAATGTGGATGCGTCCGGCGGTTCGATCAAACCGACCTTAGCCAGCTTGCCTTTCATGGTCTGCCCCAACTCAGCCAGCCAGGATGATGTCTCTCGACTCGGGGAACGTCCGCCAATTGCAGCGGATTCCAGATCATCAATTCGAGTGCGGATGTATTCGGCGGATTTCTTCGGCATCTTACCGATACTGACAGATCGACGTTTCCCGTCAGTGTCGTGAAATTGTATTCGCCGATTACCGGCCTTGTCGCTGGTCAATGTCGCCATGAAGAATTTCCTTTCTCGGAAATACTGACCGGCGGGGGAGATGGTTCCGAGGCCATGCTCGGCCCCACCGATCAGCAAAGGTTGGTAATATCTTAACGTGATTCAGGGTTCAAAGGATCATCAGTTTCTCGGAATTCGGTTCTGCCTCGCACGCGACGCTGATATCGGCGAGATTGTTGAAGATGAATTATCGGCTATCCTTTCAAATCGGATGGAGATATCGGTAACGGTTGGCGCGTCGTTTTTGTTGGCTCCCCTTTTCGATCAACTTCAGGACCTTGTCTCGACACAATCCCCGCAAGTAACGATTGGCGGTGTTGTGTTCCACACCCAATAACTTGCCGGCGGTTCTGCAATCGAGAAAAAATGGCCCCTCTCCGGCGGCTCTCTGGAGTTCCCGGCAAACGGCAATCAATGCTTGCACCTCGGGGGAATCATAGTTCTTGGCAACTTCCGGCAGCTCAGATTTGGCGGCTTGTTCGGCACTCATTGCAATTGGCTCCTCTCCAATCGGGTATTTGACCTTTCCCCAGGATTCCGTGAAATCAAACCAGACCTCTGTGAAGGTCCGCTTCGTTGTTCCCGGCTTCGCTTGTTCAAACCATTGTTGCAGGATGGGCTTGAGTTCTGGCAACTCAGCGTGAGCAATCTCGGGAATTGCTTTGAGGTGTCGAGCAAACAAAAAGATTGATTCGTGGGTTGTTCCCGGTTTGATCAATGCGGTCTGTTCTATGGCGTAGGTGATCATGTCGGGTATTTCTGTGGAGTTTTTTTGTTTTTCCCTTCCATCATTACTTACTGTCTTCAGTAATCTCTGTTCTCCTCCGTCCTCTCTGTACTCTCCGTCCTCTCTGTAACATTTGACAGAAAGAAAGATCGCAGGATCGATCACTGGCATCGGTAACTCGGGTTCTCGAATCCAGCGGTATTGAAAACCGCTCGGGTGTATCGATGGGGGGAGAACTGAATAACAGCCGACTCCCGCCCTCAGTTCGCCCTGTGGCAGATGAATGGCTCCAGTACCGTTTCCGGGCTTGTGGAGGATCTTACGGGCTTCTGAGACGCTCTGAGGCGTTGTTTGAAAGTAAACATGACGACCGCGTCGGGTCTCCACGATGGGAAGCGTAGCGGCCAAGTCGGGATGCTCTTGTTCCCATTCCTGAAATGCCGGCAGTTCGTCAAAATCCCTCGATGCCAAGTTGTCTGAGACCGCACCGAAGATCACAGCCAGGTTCATACCATCATCAGCAAACCATCGACGGACGGTTGATTCCGATGGGGTACGTTTTTGGTACCGCTTCCACTTGGTTGCCGGCTTCTTTTCGTTGGTCTTCATAGGGATTACTGACCAGCCAATATCTCGGAAGTGCAGAGCAGTCTGCAATATTGCATTTGTCACCTTGAGTTCTCCTAATCAATCTTCGTGCCGGAATCGAACCGGCGAAAGTACCGACTACTCGGGGCTAATTCACAACACATCGATCGATTGCAATAACTGTTTGGCCTGTTCTCGAATTTTCTCGATGTGGATTGCATCGCTGCGTTCGGCTTCAATTTCGGCATTCAGAAAATCTCGATCCACGACACTCTCAATCGCCTCTGTGACGATGCCTTCGATTGCATCCGGTGGGAGTGATTCCAGTTCAAAAGCATCATCCGAACCGGTTTCACGCACGAAACGCTTGTAGTTCGTCGATGACTTCTTGGCCTTCAGCATCGGGGGAAGTTTGTATTGCGAGATCTGCTCTGGCGTGAGAGCCACTCTGACCGGGGTGATGATAGATTCATCCACTCCGAAATCATCGATCAACGATCTTGTGAACGCATGCGGAATCGTTACGCCTTCAGGGTCAAAATCCGCCACGTACAGAATGGCGAGACGTTCCTTGCCACTCTTCTCGAATCTCCCGAGCAGTTCGCGTCGCGCTGGTAGTGACGCGAATCCTCGTCCCGACGAAACGGGAATCCCGTAATTCGACGCTGCTCTCTTGCACGATGCGTAGACGGTATTTTTCTCGCAGTGAATCTCAATATATGATGGCTGGCTTTGCATCGGGTCGCGCCAATAGTTCTTCAGGAATGAATGGAGTTGTCCCCGAACAAATGCCGCTGGTGACGAATGACAATCCCACTCTTGCGCAGGGCGGGTCGGATCCTCGATCGCTGCAAACGGAATCAGCCCGTTGATTCGAGCCCGGGTTAAAATGTCCGTCAGGTCCTTGTAGCTCTTGAGGTCATTCTTGTAGACCGATGACGGCCTGTTGCTGTTGCGGAGAACTCCCGTGTTGAGCATCCGGTAATGTATTTGTCGATCGGAGAGAGGCCAGTGCTTTCTGAGAGAGCGAACCATTCTGCTGACAGCATCCAGAAACGGCCGCTTCGCTTCACTGATGGACTTCCGCGCCGAACGCTCCCTCACCTGGATCGTGTCCAAATCGACGGAAAGCGACTTCTGGCGTTCGGCAAGCAATGCCCGGTACACTTCCTCGGGATCGCTGTCGATCACTGATTCGCGGAATTGTTCGCCCGCATCCTTCAGCCGTGAATGGTTGAATGCCCTGAGCAATCGAACATATTCATCGCGTGAGGCTTTGCCTCTCTCAATATCCAACACCCGGCACATCGCATGCTCTAAGCCGGCCAGTTCGGCGGCACAATGGCGACGATGCCCTGAGATGATATAACGATCACGGGAGACCACTATCGGCTCCAGTATTCCTCGTTCCCGGATTGAATCGGCCAGATGTAAAATCTCCGGGTCGTCAGGCGATATTACCCTATAAATCCCGTCGTTTTCTGGGGATGGTGTGAGGTCCGATAACAGAAGTGGGACAAGTCCGACTTTGGATTGCGGCTTGTCAGCCTCGGGTAATGTTCGTATCGATTTCATTGCATATTCCTTTTATCCCGGTTCATGGCCTGCACAGCCGCCGGGGTGTTTTTATGGGTGGGGTTCATTCACTCTCAGAGGTCAATTGCTCGGCAGAGGAACGGGTGAGCCATTCCTGCAAGCCGGCAACCGGATACAGAACACGATTGCCCAGCTTGATCGATGGGATCGGGCCTCGGGGTTGTGTCGAAGCCCAGAGCGTGCGTTCGCTGATGCTCAGCGACTTAGCGGCTTCTCGGGGGCTGAGTGCAAGCGGTGCGTGCGTCAATTCCTTCATCGAATTTCCACCTTTCTATTGGCGCATAAAATGGGCGTGAACTGATTGGGCATTTGAAAAACCTCCAGTTTCAAGAATGCCGGCTTGCCTCAGATTCACGCCAATCGTATGATCGAAACTGTCAAAGCTTCGCTGGCGCTCGTCGGTTTACCGGCGGGCGTATTTTATTGGAGTATCCGAGAGTCGAACCCGGCAGCTCAGGTGTCAAAGCTTCGCTGGCGAACCTGCATACCCCAACGGCATCAATGCCGTAGTGATTCCTCCCATGGGATAAGTTCGGGGCAGCCAGCAGCGATCCAGGCGCGCAACTCATTCGCATTCCAGCGAACAGAGCGTCCCAAGCGGATCGGTCTCGGCAGCCGGCCAGAGACGTTCAGCGTATGCAAGTGACGTTTCGAGATACCCAGCAACTGGGCTGCCTCACTTGCTGGCAGCAGGAGTTGCTCCGATACCGTTTGATGCGACGTATTTTCCATACATGCATTTTGACGCAGTATTCATATCTGCCAAGATGGCGCCATAGAGCGCTAGGCAGCGAAATCAGAAAATAAAGTCAGTATCCTCAATTACATATCCATCCGGACTTGAGGAGACACCTGACTTTCGAAGTTCAGGCAACCAATGCTTTCTGAATGTGGTCTCTTTGATTTTACAGAACTTCGCAATTGCTGAAGCGACTACTGGCTGATTATCTTCAATGTACTTGTATGCTCTGTAGTGATTTTCTTTCAATTCAACTTTTTTTCTAGTTGATGCTTCTGATTGAATTTCAGACATATCAACTCCAGTTACAGTTGAAACATTTATTATTGCAATATCCAAGTAATCTACACAGCTATCAGGAATACTTTTTACACATCCATTCTCACTCCAGAGTAAATTCTCGTTTGAAGTATAAGACTCTTGATCTTTCAGACCACTCGGCCAAATCCCAATGAGTTCGGAGGAATGTGAAGGGTGAAAATAAGTGCAAACATTGTGGCACGCTACGAACGCCATTTGATCTCCCAAATCCATTTGAAACAAGATTTGATTTGCATGGTAACTTCTGAAAATGATCTTTTCAGGATCTTCCGCAGGCCATGCTGGATTTATCAATTGCTTAAAGCGCCTTACAGACAGTTCCAGTTGTCTTGAATGAAACGAAAGCCCAAGTTCTGCAGAGTCTTGTGAAGGGCCATCGATCCAACTTGCTACCCATTCGAAGTTGGATTTTATGTGACCGAGCACTTTTTGAATCTCTTCCCAGTTCAGCTTCATCTATCAACAACCTTTCTAAGTGAGTCGAGTCGGTGAGCAGCGCTGAGATAGTGGTAAACGCGACAACTCAGCCGACCCATTTGTGCTTCCACCGCTTGCAATCGGTATCAGCAACTCGTGACTGATATTCTATTTCAAAATAGAAACTTTCGTCTGTGATGATCGACAGCAATACGATACAAGCCTTCTGCGATTTGCAGATGGAGTACCTACCGATTAGATGGAACAACAAACGAATAATCGCACTTTGGGCACTGACTTTTTTTCCCAATGTCATTCGTACTTGCAACGATTCTTGCCCCACACCGACATTTGAGTTTAAATTTACTTTCAATAGCAGCTGGTGGCTCGGCGACCGATTCTGCAAATATTGGCACCGAAGATTCTTGATATGATGATAAGTCTATGGAGTACAGCACTTGGTCGTAAAAGGGGAGTTCTTCTTCATGGTGCTGATAGGCTTGATTGAGGCACAGTTCAAAATAAAAAGGGTCTTCATAGAGGTGGCCGTGTTCACTGCTGAAGACAACGCATATATTAAAGTCTCCATCGAAGGTTTCGATTTGAAGATTCATGAGTGCGGGATCATTCACGGGGTCATCGTTGGGATACCACAAATCGGACCATGTTGTCATTCGCGTAATTCGATCATAGGATAGTCCACATTTTGGTTTGCTCAGTGTTTGTTTGCCTCCACCAAAAAAACCGTATTTGACGTCGATTTCGCAAATGAGAAGTCGCCGAGTTGTAACTATGTAATACTGATGAACGCCGTAAGTATTGGCCAGCAGGTACTCATCAGGAAAAAAAAGTTTTTGAACCTCGGGGAGAAAACATCCGCGATACTTATCCTGAGAAAATTTCACCTTCTCAATCGACTTTTTGAGTTTGTTGGACATCTCAATAATCTGGTGGCATTTCAAGCACACATTCTGACCTGCGAAACATTCTGCTTTGCAATTCGGGCACTGAACCTTTCCCTCAGTATCGATCCTGTCACTTGAAGCAGATTCAACAAGATGCGTCCCACAATGTTTGCAGGGAGAGTTTGTCTTTTGAACCGGAGCACTACAGCACGGGCAGGTTAAGGGTTGGAGCATAACTGTGATGGTTCCATTAAGAAAAGTTCAAATCACCATTCTTCATATCAAATTCTCCAAGGGGCCGTTTCAATAAATCGTCTTGCGCAACCTTGAGACGAATTTGGGGTTTAAATTCAGGGTCCGGCCACGGCCGCCTGGATCATTGACCAGGTAAGGTAAGCTTGAGGCAGCTTTTCCAAACCCTGCACTTGATTGAGTGTCATTCGAATTGTCGTTCCGTCGCGTTCCACTTTCATTTCCTTAACAGCGGTCCGACCGAGCGCGATCAACTCGCGGAAGGGAGGCTGGATCTCCGCTTCCCGCGGGATTTCGTGCTCTTCGATGGCGTCGAGAATACCGGGAGCCTCAGCGAGAACGCCTTTGATCAGCTCCATCAGCCGGTCGGTCGACTCGTCGTCTTTCATCTCGATCGTGACATTGATCGGCATCCTCTCGGCATAATTGAGCAAGACTTCCACGCGTTTCGCATCTCGCAATGCCTGTGCCACAATCCGATCTGGTAGCGGATCGAAATGGCCGAACACGGAAGCCAGCATGCCTGCGTCGATGTTGCCATTGTTCTCCAGAACAAAATGCAGTTCGGCTTTCGGATCGAGATCGTTGACCAGCTCCTTACCGACAGATTTGACTGGTTCGCCATCAATCATCTGCCGGACGACGTGGCGGCTTCCCTTAGCGACGACATTTTTGTCGGAGAAGAACCAGATGCCCCTGGACTCGGTGCCCTTATGAATTCCCGATGACCATCGTCGCACATGGGTCTGCTGCCCTTTGTATTCTTCCTGCACGGTTTCAAAATACTTGGAATCGTGCATCCTGTCAAAAAACGCCCTCGGTTCCAACGGTGCGTCAAATTGCAACAACGTTCCAGCCGGGGATGCGACTCGTGTTTTCTCGTCGATCTGTGAAAGGAACAGCATGATGATCCGCTCCGGTTTGGAATCCTCGAAGTACAACTGATCGATGTGGTCCAGTTGCCTGAGTTGGGTCAGCAGCGGCTCGTCGAAATCGACTTTTTCGAGAATCCTTCCCCAGTTGATCGACATGGCAGCGTAAGTGTCGGCCGGCACAAAGCGAGTTGGGTGAGTTTCGGACGCCTTGGACGGTGTCGCGACCTGTTCGTTACGATCCGCCTTGTTGCCGTCTCCGTCGCGAACATCGTTTTCTTTCGCGTCTGACGGCGCAAGAGATTTAATGCGGCTGGAAACACACTCGGTAATACGATTGACCTCGAATGACTCTAAGTATTTTACAACTGAAGCTTTATCTTCCAGCTCTGCTTCAAGGACGAGCGCCACCTGATTCAGAATATGGCCGTCAAATCTGCCGCGTTCCGCCTCCGTAGGGTCTTGTCGCACCTTCCACTCAATGGCCCGTTTCCCTTTGGAAGCGTCCAAGTTCTTGCTCTCCACCAGATGCCTGTTCCCTGAGATGAGAACTGCGACATGAGCTTCCGTGCCATCCGGTGGCGTGAATATCACCCGAACCTCAAAGGCGTTGGGTGTGCTGCGGTAAGGAATGTCAACTTCTCGTCTTTTCCAGTCGAGAAAATTCGGAATCAAAGCAAACAGCTGCTTGCGACTGTCGTGGTAAAGCTTCTGGGATTTACGACATGTATTCCCAAATTCAGTGAGATGCATGTTGGATGTAGTGAGCCGAATTGAGTTTGTCGCGAGCGAGACACGACGCGGCGATACGGAGAAACCAAGGAACTTTCCCGAATCGCTCCAGATGCGTTTCTGATTTGACCGTTCGGTGTCAACGGACATGAGTGTCCACGTCCCATTCACTTTCGAACGGTAAAACACGGCCTTTCCATCAGGCGAATACTCGCCGTCCAATGCTGGCTCGCCCGCCTTCGTCAACTCATTCTGATTTCGCCCGTCTGCACCGCTGAGGACAAGTTGGCCGTCGTTTTCGATAAGAAGTGATTGTCCATCCGGGGACCACGCCACGGGACGGCCGCGGACAGCGAGAGAGGACTCCTGGGCCCCATCGGCATTCACAACGCAAGCGGTTCCACTCTCGCGAGACGATGTGAAGGCAATCTGCTTTCCATTGGGCGACCAGGTCGGGACGATATCGTTCGCTTCATGACTGGTCAGTCGGCGAGCGTCGCTTCCATCAGCGTTCATAACAAAGATGTCCATGTTGCCATTTCGATTCGAGCAGAAAGCGATCTGCTTGCCGTCAGGCGACCAGGACGGAAAGCCGTCATTGTTCTCAACGGGTGTCAGCCGCTTCTGCTGCGTGCCGTCTGACTTCATGACGTAGATTGCCGATGACGCCGTGCCATCCTTTGCTTTGTTCTTTACATCCTCGTAGGAGGACTGGAATACAAATCTGGTTCCATCCGGCGACCAATGGAAAATCATGCCAATCGGCGTTTTGGTCACGCGACGCTGATGCTGGCCGTCGGCGTCCATAACGTACAGAAACCAGTGGAATGCGAGATCATTTTCTGTGGCCAACTCGTGGTCCTGTTCTCGCAGCGCCAGAAATGCGATCTGTTTTCCATCTGGCGACCATCGAGGAAGGATGTCGCTGCTGCCCGTTGTCAATCGCTGTTTTCCAGATCCGTCTGCGTTAACGACGTAAATGCCGCCATGTTCTTCGTCCAGGACGGAGACGGCAATCTGAGCGGGATGATCAGCGACCTGTACGCCAGTCGCTCCAAACGCGGCGCGCGGTGGCTTGGTCAAGATTGGCAAATGCTTCTCT
>JAURQH010000033.1 GCA_030836185.1 Planctomycetota bacterium | reverse complement strand
AAGTGGAACGCACCTTCGCCTGGTTGAAGTATCTGCGGCGATTGGGGATGCGTTGGGAGTATCATGCTTTTTTGTTTGAAGGGTTCTGGCAACTCGGCTGCGTGTTCACTATTCTCAAAGGGTTATAGGACAAGCTCTAATTGTTTGATTTTGACCACAAGAAGAATTGCCATTTGATTCATCAAAAAACTCATTCTAAGCCGCTACGGAGCACGAAAAACCTTGTGTATCTTCCTGTCGATCACAGAAATCTTCAAATTCTTCCCAGTCAAAGCATTGCCGTCGTGTCGCTCATCCACGAAAATAAACCTATCGAAGTCCTCGTCTTACACAAACAACGGAGTGCATCATGACTTCCCGACTGAATGGATACCCACTTCTTTTATTGGCCGTTTTTCTTGCAGCTTTTCTGACCTGCGGAAACACAGCCTTTGCCGATCGTAAGACGGAACAAACGCCCGTCGTCATTACCGATCAGGATCTGAACTCCCTCTCTCCCGCAGCTCGCCGAGAGATTGAAGCATTGATTCAACACAAACGGGAAAACCCGGATCCCGAACCAACCCGCATTCGGTTTGGAAAAAACCGTGGCATCGTGGGAGGAGACATTGGCCCCGGTGGAGTCGACATTCAATTGCTCGGTGGCGCCATTCAAATCGGTGGCAAGAACAAACGTCGCCTTCCTCAACCGGTCGCCGAATATGTCCCACACTCTGACGACCTCTTCCCGTCGGATCTCATCATTACGATGGTGAAACGAGGTCGCGAGCCAATGTTTATCACCGTCGAAAAGGGAGCGATCAGCTTCACCATCCCGGCTGAAAAACTGGAAGAGATGATCGACAAATACAAACCGTATGTGATGCAAATGCTCAAGAACGGCATGAACAACAGTGGCGAGTCCTTCACGCCGGAAACACCCGGCTCGTCACCTTCTATTGATCTGGGCGCACCGGCCACTGACCTGGGTGAACCTGCGGAACTTCCCGGCCCCGAACTCGGCGACCCAGCACCATTGCCTCCCGATCCATCGCCGGAAAAAGAATAAGAACGCAATTTCGAGACAGACAATAAAACCGGCTGGCAGGATACTCTCACGTCAGCCGGTTTTGTTTTGCGCTAATATTTCGCAGCAGCAATCAATGCGAGAGCCGATCACCCCTTGGCCAACTGTCGAAGAACATAATGCAGGATGCCGCCGTTGCGGTAGTATTCTACTTCGACGGGAGTATCGATTCGGCACTTAGTCGTGAAGTTCACTTCGCTGCCATCCGCTTTGACGGCGGTCACTTCGACCGCTTGTCCCGGTTTGAGGTCGTCGGAAAGTTGGATCGTGTACTTTTCTGTGCCGTCGAGTTCCAAGGCATCTCGGCTTTCGCCTTCGCGGAATTGAAGAGGCAGAACGCCCATTCCAATCAGGTTGGAACGGTGAATACGTTCATAAGATTCGGCCAGCACGGCCTTAACGCCGAGCAGGAATGTTCCCTTCGCGGCCCAGTCGCGAGAGGAGCCAGTGCCGTACTCTTTACCGGCCAAGACCACCAATGAGGTTCCCCCGGCCTGGTACTTCATCGAGGCTTCGTAGATCGACGTCTCTTCGCCGGTCGGCAAATACTTAGTCACTCCACCTTCTGTTCCGGGAGCCAACAAGTTTCGCAACCGGATGTTGGCGAATGTCCCGCGAGTCATGACACGGTCGTTCCCACGACGCGAGCCGTAACTGTTGAAGTCTGCGATGCCGACGCCGTTCTCTTGCAGATACTTTCCGGCAGGCGAACTCGGTTTGATCGCACCGGCAGGGCTAATATGGTCGGTGGTTGTGGAATCGCCCACGGAGACCAACACATTCGCGTCTTCAATACTGGTGATGGCGGGCGGCTCGGCAGGCATATCGACAAAGAAGGGCGGTTCCTGAACGTAGGTACTTGACTCATTCCAGGAGTAAAGTTCGCCTGTGCTTGTCTCGATGGACTGCCACTCCGGTGGGCCGTCCGTTGCTTGTGAATATTGCGTCGTGTACATATCGGGTGACATGCAGGAGGCGACGGTGTCGGAGATTTCTTTTTGCGTGGGCCAGATATCTTTCAAAAAGACATCGTTCCCGTCTGTGTCTTGACCAATTGGCTCACTGGTCAGATCGATGTCAGTCGTTCCAGCCAGAGCATAGGCCACGACTAATGGAGGTGAAGCCAGATAGTTGGCTTTGACGTGCTGATTCACGCGGCCTTCAAAGTTTCGATTTCCTGACAGCACCGAACTGGCAACGAGGTCCCCCTGTTCGATACCGGCTGCAATTTCGTCGGGCAGAGGACCACTGTTACCAATGCAGGTCGTGCATCCATAGCCGACCGTTTGGAAGCCGAGAGCATCGAGATCATCATCCAATTCGGCTTTCTTGAGGTAATCAGTGACAACGCGGCTTCCGGGAGCGAGTGAAGTCTTCACCCACGGCTTTGAGCTTAACCCTTTTTGCAGCGCGTTCCGCGCGACTAAACCAGCCGCCACCATCACCGAGGGATTACTGGTGTTGGTGCAACTGGTAATGGCGGCAATGACGACCGAACCGTGCTTGAGATCGAATTTTGAACCATTATATTCAACCGGAACACCTGCCGCGCCGGGATCTTCTGCCACGGCGACCGCAGCGTCTGAATCCGCGGCGACACCACCTTCGGCGGTCATGGAACCAGGTGAGGATGTGCTTGCTGGCGAAGGCTTATCGAAGACAGCCCCGAGATCATGTCGCCATTGCGACTGCATGTTGGAAAGTAAAATTCGATCTTGAGGTCGCTTCGGTCCCGCCAGTGAAGGTTCGACATCGCCAAGATCGAGTTCCAATGTGCTGGAGAATCTCGGCTCGGGAGAATCATCTGTGCGGAACATGCCTTGGGCTTTGTAATACTTCTCGACCAGATCAATCAGTTCGGAAGGTCGTCCCGTCCGTTCCAGGTAACGAAGTGTTTCATCATCCACCGGGAAGAAGCCCATTGTGGCACCGTATTCGGGAGCCATGTTGGCCAACGTCGCACGGTCAGGAAGAGACATCTGACTTAAACCCGGTCCGTAGAACTCGACAAACTTACCAACAACACCATGAGCGCGTAACATTTGCGTGACTGTCAAGACAAGGTCGGTCGCAGTGGCACCTTCAGGAAGTTTCCCTGACAGGCGGAATCCGACGACTTCAGGAGTCAACATGTAGATGGGCTGACCGAGCATGACCGCTTCAGCTTCAATACCACCGACACCCCAACCAAGAACACCCAAGCCGTTGATCATCGTGGTATGACTATCAGTACCAACGAGACTGTCAGGATAAGCGACGCCATCAGAGGTGAGCACACCTTTGGCAAGATATTCGAGATTGACCTGATGGACGATGCCCGTCGCGGGAGGAACCACGCCGAAGTTCTCAAAGGCTTGTTGCCCCCACTTCAGGAACTCATACCGTTCCTGATTCCGTTCGAACTCTTTATCGACATTGAATTGCAACGCTAACTCGGAGGCAAACTGATCGACCTGAACCGAGTGATCGATCACCAAATCACAGGGAACCAGCGGATTGATTTTTTTCGGGTCACCACCGAGACGACTCATTGCTTGTCGTAGAGCAGCGAGATCGACGACCGCCGGCACGCCGGTAAAGTCTTGCAAGACAACGCGGCCCGGCTTGAACGGCAACTCGGCTCGTTCAGCCGCCTGAGCCTGCCAGTTCGCGAGACCGCGAACGTCATCTTCACTGACGACGAATCCATCCACGTTTCGCAAACATGCTTCCAACAAAATCCGAATGGAGTAGGGGAGGGTGGCGATATCGCCCACGCCATCATCGGCTAATTTTTGCAAGCTAAAATATTTGAACTCACCGGCGGCGGTGGACAACGTCGCTTCCGCGTTGAACGGATTGCTCATGGCTGACTCCCTTGGAGATAAATGATCGTATTGAATTTGGGTTGATTGATTGAGGCCGGAATACTCATATTCGCTGACATGTCTTCATCTTATCTTCGAGAAAGGGAGATCGGTAGGGAACGACTGCCGGGAAGGAGATTCCGTGAGAATTTTCCTTGAATACAAGGAAATTTCCCGCAGACACGTTCACCTTCCAGTTGGACGTGTCGCATGTCACGATTGAACCTGCAAGGAGGAACAGTTTGGAATGTGACCTGCCTTTCTCTCAAACATTCCCTGTCTCAAGAGTCCAAAACCCCATACTCTTGAGCAAGTCGTGGCCTGATTTCGGATTACGACAAACCCTCGATTTCTTGCAAATTTGCAATAGAACCCCTTGGATTTCCAAACATCATAGGACCTCTCAAATTACCAAAGATCGCGCGTGATTGAGTCGTTCCAAAATCAGAACTCCAAAATCCAAAATCGATACTCTGGTAGTGACAAGCGTGCAAGATGAATTTGAGCGATCAGCATTTTGACGCAAAGCCAAGAAGAGGCAAAGAAACGCAAAGGGCGAAAGAGATCGTCGCTGCGTTCGCAAGAACGCAGAGGGATAAGCTTGAAACCGCAGAGTTGGCGGAGGACGCTGAGAATTTATGAGATGGGTGGCTGGAGACGAACGCAATGAGACCCTAGAAATTCAACTTGCTTGCAGATGACAGAGTGACGAAATCAGCCGCATGGCGCAAGCCTGCGGTTCAAAAAACAACCGGGCTCTAGCAGTCGTATCTCCTATTTCCAGCGGATAGAGTCGAACAAAATCGTCTCACGCAGAGGCGCAGCGACGTAGTGGAAAAAGAAGAAAACAAATCGGGTGGCACTGGAAGCATGGCTTTCGCGGCGTTTGAAAACTGCCGGAAGGGTTAGCCGAGCAGAGCGAGTCGTATCTCGACAATCGTTTTATAGCCCCTATGCGCGAGCACATAGGATGGGAGCATGTCGAATAACGCTTGCATTCCGCCTAAGATCTTGGGTGGCTGGGGACGACCGCAGGGAGCCCCCCAGTAAGATTGGCCATTGATAAAGTGGATCAGATCGTATTTTTAACCGCGGATTTCGCGGATGACACGGATCAGAAATCTCATGCAGCGGCGCAGAGAAGAAAGCGAAGTTTTGAGAACGAGATCGCCGCAGAGTTCGCCAAGGACGCAGAGTTCGCAAAAGACGCAGAGAAGAAACAGGGCCAACGGCCCGGCAATATGTCAGCCCAGAGCAACGCTCTGGGTTTGGGTGACGATTTATTTTCCACAGCCCCAGCGGGGCGACGCTACAATCGACAACCACGAATGACTCGAATCAAACGAATAAAAAAGGGTGTCGGTGGACGCAACGTGAAACGCTAGCCCCCGGAACTTGTCTACGAAAGTATGAACCGCGGATGACGCGGATCACGCAGATAAAAAAAGAGAGCAATTGAAGGCTCTTTGTGAACTGTATGATGTTGGTGTATGGATAAAGACGAACGCAATGAGACCCTAGAAATTCAACTTGCTTGCAGATGACAGAGTGATGAAATCAGCCACATGGCGCAAGCCTGCGGTTCAAAAAAATAATCGGGCTCTAGCAGTCGTATCTCCTATTTCCGGCTGATACCGACGAGAAGAAAATCATCTCACGCAGAGGCGCAGCGACGCAGAGGAAAAAGAAGAAAACAAATCGAGTGGCACTGAAAACATGGCTTTCGCGGCGTTTGAAAACTGTCGGACGGGTGAGCCGAGCAGAGCGAGTCGTAACCCGACAATCATTTTATAGCCTATGTGCGCGAGCACATGGGATGGGAGCATGTCGAAAAACGCTCTCATCCCGCCTAAGATCTTGGGTGGCTGGGGACGACCGCAGGGAGCCCCCAGTATGATTGGCTACTGATGACGTGGATCAGATCGTATTTTTAACCGCGAATTTCGCGGATAAAACGGATCAAGAATTCTCGCGCAGAGACGCGGAGACGCAGGAAATGAATTATTTGCAGGTCTGGCTGTGCCTGATATGAAGACTATTGACTCACGCAGAGGCGCGAAGGCGCAGAGAAAAAGAAGATATTTTCACTCATTCATGCTCTTCAATTGATATTCTTCTGATCAATGCAGATGAGCGTCGATCAGCGTTCCACATTTTTGAATGAGAGTAGCAGGTGGTCCTCAAAACACTTTAACTCGGGTAGCCCGTCCTGAATAGGGCGGGTTGCGAAGCGACAAGATGATTCATCATCCGGGTAGAATGGGGTAAGGCACCTGGCTCAGGTCATTGGAGGATCATGATGAGTCATCTTGTGACTTCGTCACCCAGCCAAACTGGCTGGGCCACCCGACGATTACTTCTCCTTGAGCCCCGAGAATGTGTACTGTTCTAATTCATCCAAGTAATGTACACGGACGGTGAAGTCAGTTCTGGGAGTTGCCCCATATGAGTTCTCCGCTTCGACCCACCCAGAGACTTGCCAAGTATTGTGTTCGATTTTTACAACAGATATGCGATCAGGATTTGGGTCTAAAACGTAAGTGCCACACTTGGCCGTGCTGGGGGACTTCAAACGATCTTTTATGTACTTTTCGGTTATTGTCCAAACGAAAGTATCTTCAGAAGAGTCTCCATAACGATGTTCAATCATTTTGCTGATGTCTTCCTTCGATAGACCTCGCCTTTCAAGTAGCTCACGATAGAATTCCTCAGATTCACCAAAACGTCCTTCGAGATAAGTCGTCTCGTAATTAGCAAACGGGGACTCTGCTGAAGGGCCGCACCCCGCGACTAATAGTGGGAAGAAAATCGTTATCGAAAACAAAGCTTTCATTATCATTGCTGCCTCAAGTCTTGTAGCTCAGTATTCACCTGAGTGGTCAGTTGGGTCACCCGCTGCTGGTTCATCCTTCCGCTCTAAATCACTTGGCCAAAGACAAATCGACTTACCATCGGAAGAGAACTCAAACTCGCCATCACTGATATTTCCTATTGATATATCGCCAGACCAATACCGAAATTCTGTCCCCTCTTCGTCTACAGCAAGTACGACTTCCATGTTGAGGTCAATGCGGTAGACCAACAATGGCGGAGAACAAATGGAACCTTTATCATCCATTTGGAGGAAGCCCATGTCAAACAATTCTGCCAACCATTCCCACTCATCCGAGAAGCCAAAACGCACCAGACGCGTCTTCTCCGATGAGTT
>JAURQH010000032.1 GCA_030836185.1 Planctomycetota bacterium | reverse complement strand
GCGGGAGAGAATGAACGGCGTTTTCGTGCCATGATTTTCCTCGGTCAATTGAATCCTGAATGGGCTCCATTTTTACCGATCAAAACGCAAATATTCTCTCTTAACCCGTGGTCCAAATATTGGGGTCCACTTCAGTGCGCGAGCACGCAGGGGACGCTGAATTATCTTCGCATTCCACTACCGGCTTGCGCCGGCGGCTCAAAATACCATCGAACCACGAACGCTAACTCTGGTACGAATGAAATTGCAAGATGACTTTGAGCGATCATTTTGGCTCATCCGTTGGAATTAATCTGATCAGTGAAGATTAGCGTCAATCAGTATTCCCGAATTATGAACCACGAATGGCACGAATCAAACACAAATAGCGCGAGAGGGCGACGCTCCCGAGGAGACATTTTATGCTTCTCGATTCGCAATGGTAAGAAGTGACTTTAGGCGCCGAGGAAGTCGGCAGGACGAGATTGTTATAACTCATGGCAATGATTTCGCAAGGTGAGGAATCAATTGTCGTCGGTCATCGTGCCCTCGCTCACATGCGTGATACTTGGCTCTTCAATAATCACTGAGTTTCATTCGACTCATCGCTCTGCTCGGAACTGGTGGCGCACCACTCACCTGTTTGATAATCTGGAATACGCAGTATGGCAGACTCGTCTAATTGATCTGGAGAATTATAGGGGAACTCATACAGCACACCAGGTTTTAAATCGGTTGCGAACCATCCAAATCTTCTTGATGGAGGGCTGAAAATAGAATTACTATTCCAATATTCTTGATTCGGTTCGAAGTGGCAACAAATACGATTGTTGGTAGCTTCGGATAATTTGACATTGTGAAAATGACACATGGAAGCTTCGCCGATGTGCTGACCTCCGAAATGTATGCATTACACACAATCCAAACTTCCCTTGCCATTTGCCATAATGATTTCCAGTAGTTTGTAGTGAAAGTCGTGTCATTTGATTCGGCTCAATAACAGCAAATCATCAGACGGAATCACAAGCACTAATAGTAAAAATGGCTCAATTCTCAGATTCGATTGATGCGAAAATGATATTATAAGTACCGGCTGACATCCGAAAATCCCTACAACTCTTCCGTCTTACCGATGCAGTAGAGAGTTTCTTGACGATTGCCCCCACGGTCGGCATGTCGGAGGTAGATGTGGTTGCCGATGACGACGGGGCTGGCGAACGCTTCTTCTCCTAAGGTGTTTTTGCTGATCAGTGTGAATTTCTCAGGATTGGCTTCGAAGACGACCGTCGTCCCCTCTTCATTAGTGATCATGACCTTATTGTCCACAATCACGGGTGACGAACTGAAGTTCCCGCCGATTCGTTTCTTCCATTGTTCGTTTCCATCATCAAGATTCCAACAGAAGGCGATGCCATCGTCGTCTATACAATAAATGAAACCATCTTTGACAGCCATGGAAGGAACGTAGACATGGTCTTTCACGTGCCAGATTTCTTCTCCCGTGTCGGCATTGATGCAAAGGGTGTTCTTGCCGGGATAACCTCCACTGGCGACGATATTGTTTCCTTCCCAGATCGTCGTGCCCACGGTTGCTTCAGCAGTTCCCGGAGTGGACCAGATTTCTTCTCCCGTGAGTGGGTTGAAGGCGGCGACTTTTTCGCAGCCGCTAATGACCATCAGGTCCTGATCATCGCGTTCCACGATGACCGGTGTGGAGTAAGTCGATGTCGCCGGACGTTTGATCCGCCACACGAGTTCTCCCGTCAGACGATTAAGGCCAGAGATATATCCACCACCCCAGTTGTCGGCAGCGAAGATAACGAGTGATTCATACAGAATGGGAGACGGGGCGTATCCAAACTTGGGAGAGAACGCACCGATGGTTTCCTGCCAGACAATTTCCCCTTGTAAGTCGAGAGCCGTCGCGTGAAGTTGGTCGTTGTTGAGAAAGATGGCAAAGAGACGTTCGCCATCGGAAGCGATTGTCGAAGAAGCGTGCGAACTCTTGAAGTGCATACCTTCTTTACCGGTGAGACCTCCCGAATGCAGTTCTTTCTCCCACACCTTTTTCCCGGTGTTCCGGTCGAGAGCCAGCACAGATTGCGTTTCCACTTTTTCATCGGCGGTGGCCAGGAAAATGTAATGACCCACAATCGTGGGAGAAGCGTGTCCGCGACCGGGAATGTTCGTTTTCCAGACGATGTTAGTATCTGGTCCCCATTCGGAGGGAATGTCTTGTCCCGAAACAATGCCGGTTTGGGATGTCCCTCTCCACCACGGCCAATCGTTCTCGGTGACTGAAATGGCGGGTACATTTTCGGGGAGAGAATCTTCCGATGCCGTGACCTCGGTCACTTCCTGAACTTCCACACCTCGATTACAACCAGTAACCAAGAGGAGTCCGAGGAGTAAAATATATCTGATCGACATGTTGTTTTTCATGGCAGGAATTATATTTTCAAGAGATTTCATTTGTGTAGTGTATTATGAACGAGTGTGGCAGACAGACCAATGCCGAGTGAGTGAATCTCATCATTTCCTGTGAGAGAATCTGAAAGAAAGTCCAATTTGATGCGGTCCTCTGATCAACTCAGTCAAAACGATCTCTCGGCTTTGGAAGCGGACGGCTGTCTGATACTGAAAAACATTCTCTCGGACGACGAAATTGCCCGATTGTGTAATCATCTCGATCCTCTGTTGGAACAATCGCAAGGCTCTGCCTCGATTCGCAATCGCGCCGGCTTGGTTTACGCCGCTCGGAATGTATTGCAGATGTGGCCCGAGGTGTTTGAAGTTTGCCAACACCCTCTGCTTCGTCAGTTTCTCAGAATAATATTAGGTGACGATTGTGGGTTGGTTCGCGTACTGTATTTCGACAAACCACCCGGCCAAACCTGGGCCTTGCCTTGGCATAAAGACATTACGATTGCCGTTCAACCACCGAAAGTTGTTCCTGAAAACGCCGAAGATCACTGGAAAAAAGTCCGAATGAAAGCAGGTGTACCTCATGTGGAAGCGGATGAGAAGACATTATCCCAGATGGTCACGTTGAGAGTTCACCTCGACCCGGCATTGTCTGAAAACGGCGCGTTGTCGATTTCTCCAGGGTCACATCGATCAGGCAAGCAACTCAATCTGGATGTTCCGCGAGAAATGGTCATTGCTGAAGCCGGAGACGTGTTTGCGATGCGACCAATGTTGTCCCATTGCAGCGGCCAATCGACGCCCGAGACCGAGCTTCGTCGGCGTATATTGCACTTGGAATTTTCTGCCTCGGCTGAACTCCCCTACGGTTTTCGGTGGAATTTCTTTCGTTCTGTATGACATTAAACCGTTGCTGGCAGGTCGCTTATCGAAACGAGCATATTTTTTTCAGACTGATCTTGCTCTGATTTGCGGGAATTCCTAAAGTTCCGACACATTTCCTACCAATGCGGGAATCCTCTCGCATGACCCAGTTCCGGGTCACCCCAAAAAACTCACACCTTTCCCTCCAAACGTCCATTCAACGATTGTTCCCGCCTATCGCGGACCGGAGAGTCCTATGCTGACTTCAAATTCAATTCTTCGATTGTCATTGCTGCTGCTCATGTCTGTTGCCTTGGCTGGCTGCAATACACTCGCGTCACGTTCGAATAACAGTAACGGCATTGCCTATTTTGAGCAGGGGGAATACGAACTCGCTGCGGAAGAATTCAAGCGAGCCATTGCCGACAAACCGGACAGTCCCGACAATATCAGCAATTATGCAACCGCGATGAAAAAGCTCGGCAACGTCGAGAAAGCCGAACAAAGTTACAAACATGCATTGAACATCGATCCCGCCCATCAACCCAGTTATCACGGCCTGGCATCAACCTACATGGAATCAGGTCGTCCCCAAATGGCGACTTCGTTGATGCAGGGATGGGTAGCCACTCAACCACATAACCCGGGCGCTCATGTTGAAATGGCGTGGGTGCATCGCGAAACGGGAAATTATGCAGGAGCCGAACAAGAATTGCAGTCGGCTCTCAAGATCAATCCCAACCATCCTGTCGCTCTGGCACAGTTAGGTCAGATTTATCAAGACACGGGACGACAATCGGAAGCACTCGCGATGTACCAATCATCGTTGGTCAGCAACTGGTCGCAACCGGAAGTCCATAATCGCGTCGCCCAGATGAATCCGAACCCGGCGTTCCATTCTTCGACACCGACCACCGCGTATCAAGCCCAATCAAATCTGATGACCGCGTCTCCCGGACCGATGATGTATCCTCAAGGCCCAGTCTTGGCACAACCAATGACAACGGGACCGACTTTATCAGCCGTTCCCGATCCGGCCTTCCAGAATCCACAACCGATTGCCGAGTCTCCGACTCCTGCGGCATCGACCGACATCGCGACTGAGATCCCGGAAGTCGAGGCTCACTGAGAGTTATCATCGAACGCCGATCTGTCAGAGAAATCATAATGCGCGGGTCGTGCGAAGACAGCAGCGATGATGAAGGCCCAAATGACGATAGTGAGCAAGCTCTTAAACGCAAGCAACGCCCAAATACCTGCTTCTCCAATCCAGTAGGCTGATCCCTTGGTGAATGGATCACGCCAGAAAAATGGTAATCTGTCAATCACAAGAGTGAACAGAGAAATGAGAATTGCGTTCCTGAGAAAGAGAGCCCCTTTAGGATTCTCTTTTCGGCGTGTAAAACAGAGGTAAATTCCAATGCACCAGACAATGACGAGAGGGCCTGATTGCATCAGCCAGTTGATCGATAGTAACCAGTTTCGACTGAGTGACATGATAGCAAGATCCTTGAAGCATCAACGATGACCACTTACTTCGGTTTCACTCCCGCCAGTTTATGTACGGCCAACCATTCTTTTTCTTCGACCGGTTGCACCGACAATCGGCTCCCACGTTGCATCACCATCATGTCTGATGTGATTTTGTCGGCTTTTAGATCATCCCGCGTAACCGGTTCGGGAAACTTCTGAATGAACTTCACATCGACCATGAACCAGCGTGGCTCATCGGGGTCGGCTTTGGGATCGTAATGTCCTTCGTTCTTGTCGAACTGAGTATGATCGGGATAGCCTTCTTTGACGACTTTCGCCGTCCCCACGACGGCCATCGGTTTGGCGTTGCTGTGATAATAGAGCACATAATCGCCCGGCTTGATGTCGTCTCGCAGCATATTACGAGCCTGATAATTGCGGATGCCGTCCCAGAAGGTCTTCTTGTCTTTTTTCAGATCGTCGATGGAATAGCAACTCGGCTCTGATTTGAAAAGCCAGTATTTGGGTCCGTCGTTGGATTTCTTGGTGGTTGCCTTCTTGGCCATGGGTGTTCCTTGGAAGTCGTGTTTTAATCTTTGTTTCAGTTGAGCAGCGTTGTTTCAAGTCGACAGTGATCACAGGATAAAAAGTTAAAAGGTGCGAAAAGTAAGAAAGTGAGTTGAATCGAGATGCAGTGGAAACTTTTTCAACATTTGCACTTTTCCCACTCTTAGTACTCAATCGCTAAAACTCCGCATTCTTGGGTGTTCGAGGGAACGGGATCACGTCGCGGATGTTGGTCATGCCGGTGACGAATTGCACCATTCGTTCGAGACCCAATCCGAAGCCCGCGTGAGGCACCGAGCCGTAACGTCTCAAGTCGAGATACCACCAGTATTCTTCCGGGTCGAGATTGCATTCAGCCATGCGGGTTTCCAACATGCTCAATCGGTCTTCGCGTTGCGAACCACCAATGATCTCGCCGACTCTCGGCACTAACACATCCATCGCCCGGACCGTCTTGCCGTCATCGTTACAGTACATGTAAAACGGTTTGATGGTTCGCGGATAATCGTAGAGAATGACCGGCTGCTTGAAGTGTTCTTCGGTCAAATAGCGTTCGTGTTCCGATTGCAGATCGCGTCCCCATTCGTGCGGGTACTCGAACTTCTTATCACACTTCTCGAGCAATTCAATCGCATCGGTATAAGGCAATCGAATGAATTCATTATCGAGTACATTCTGTAACGACTCCAAGACTGTATTGTCGATTCGCTTGTTGAAGAACTCCATATCCTCGGGGCACGTTTCGAGGACATCTTTGATGATCGTTTTAATGAACGCTTCGGCAAGGTCCATGTCGTCGGGGAGTTCGTAGAACGGCATCTCCGGTTCCACCATCCAGAACTCGGCCAAGTGACGGGTGGTGTTGGAGTTCTCGGCTCGAAAGGTTGGACCAAATGTGTAGCAAGGGCCGACAGACGTGGCATAAATCTCGGCTTCCAACTGTCCCGACACCGTCAGCGATGCCTTCTTGCCGAAGAAGTCTTGAGCGTAATCGATTTTCGTTTGAATCTCGGCGATGCGGTCGACGTTCAAAGTCGTCACCTGAAACATCTCGCCCGCACCTTCGCAATCGCTAGTGGTGATGATGGGCGTGTTGATGTAAACGAAATCGCGCGATTGGAAGAAGTTGTGGATCGAACGTGAAATCACATTGCGGACCCGAGTGACGGCACCAAAAGTGTTTGATCGCGGTCGCAAGTGGGCGATTTCACGAAGAAACTCGAACGAATGCCGTTTCTTTTGCAGCGGGAATGTTTCCGGGTCGGCAGTGCCGAGAACTCTTAACGATGTCGCCTGTAATTCGACGCGTTGACCTTTTCCGGGAGACTCTTTCAATTCGCCTTCAATTGCCACTGACGCGCCCGTCGTCACATCTTTGATGGTGTCTTCATAGCCGGGAACGTCGGCATCAACGACGATTTGCAGGTTCCCCATGCAACTGCCATCGTTGAGTTCGATGAAGGAGAACCCTTGCTTGGAATCTCGGCGGGTTCTCACCCAGCCCCGCACTTCGAGAGTCGAACCAATTTCGCCTTCCTTGAGAACTCGGTCAATACGTGGTGTTGTCATGGTCGTCCATTCCCGGTTTGAATTTGTCAGTGAACTAATCGCGTATTGAGAAGTGTTCAGAAATCATAGAGTCAAAGGAGTTCGTTGTGAAAACCGTAACGAAGATTACCGCAGAGAACGCGGAGATCACAGAGAGAAAAATTCCTAGTCCCTACATTGCATGTTTCACTCTGTGATATTTCTGTCGAGATTATATTGAATCTCTCCATCATCTGATCGTCCAGGACATCTGTTATCAACTTTTCTCGGCGATCTCCGCGAACTCTGCGGTTAAAATAATCCTGCGTACTGGTGACATACACTCGTACTTCACTTGCTCACCAACTCTTTTGAAGAAATCATTTGGGTGCAGATTTTTGTTCAGTCGGTTCCAGTCGACCGTACATGTGTCCGCCGACTTTGCCGTGTTGCCAGGTTCCCACATAGCGGTCGCCATAGAACATGGTGCGTGAGGTGAATGTTCCCAAGCCGGGGATGGTGAGATCGGTGAGTGACATGACGGGCGTGTCACCGGCCCAATCGATGTTGAGAATCACGGGGACGGTTAAATCGTTCTTGCCGTACTTCACTCGGGCCTGAATCATCCACTTGCCACTTTCCAACTTAGTCGTTTTGTAGATGTCGTAGCGTTCTTCCTTGGGTGGCTTTTGTTGGCCGTCGATCGTGAAGTAACCGACCAGTGTCACGCCGGTCATTTTTTCAGAGAACTTTTGCTCAAGATCCGCTTGTTGGCTGTTGTCGGTTTCTTGTGAGAAAGCGATAGAAGTTGACAGACAAAGGGCCGCCAAAGTCAGGAAGGAACATGTATTAAACATCTGAGAAACCTCGCATAGAGATTGGATGTATGGTCTGGATATAGCGTTCATTCTAGCCAGTGAGTTCGGCTGAAACAAATTATGGCCTCTTGTCTCATTGTGACATTCCGAAAAACGAAGGCGACTGACTGCCCGATTCTCGGACTTTGGCCCGGTATTTCGAGGAACATTAACGTACAGATAAGAGCGTAAACTGCGGTGTTGAGTGAGAAACATGACCGATTTGGCGGGACATGTCACCTGTTTGCCATTCCTTTTGACGGAGTGGGCGAATCGGGGGTGTGGTTGCTTGACCCATCGCGCACGGCAGATCTAGCATGTAGCGACTTCTTTCTTTTTTGACTTCCTATTTAGGTGAGCCGGAATTTCCCGGTGATCGACGATTTTCAGAAAGTGTCCCTGTGAGCGATCCGAACGAAACTCAACCCGAATCTGACACTCCCGCCCCAGAAAAAAAACAAGGGACGGAGTTCACATCGGCAACGACCACATCGAGTGACCTTCCCGAGGAATTTGAACTGACTCCAGAACTCGTGGAAGAAGAGGCGATCCGGGGAGATTTTGTGCTTCGCTGGGCGGCGGTATTATTGGCTGTGTTGCTGGGTTGCACGGTCATCTCTGAGACGAAGACTTTGGTTCATGTGAAAGCGGGACAGAATCTTGTTGCCAACAGTTTTGTGCCAGATGGGTCCGACCCCTTTGCTTATACGACGGAAGGGCGTGTCTGGCGAAATCAATCGTGGTTATTCGATCTGGCGTTAGCAGGAGTTTATGGTCTCGGTGGAGCCATTGGGCTTTCCGTCTTCAAAGCGTTCCTTTCGGGTGTGGTGATCTGGTGTGTGGTGACGATTTCTCGTCCACGCACACCAACCTGGTGGACGGCCATCACCGCCGTTGTGGGCTTGGTCGCTCTCATTCCTTTTCTGACGGCTACGTCGGAATTAGTGACTCTGTTGGGATGTGGATTGTTACTGCGTCTGTTTGTCGGTTGGCGTTATCACAAAGAGAAGAGCTTCAATTGGAAGATTACGGTTTTGTTTCTCCTGTGGGCTAACGCCGACCCAAGAATGTTTCTGGGGTTGTTACTTCTGTTGTTGCTGGCCGTAGGAGAGATGTTAAGGAGAAAGCCCAGCGAGAACGCTCCCATCATTCCGTCCGGCGTTCTTTGGCAAACAGTGGGTGCCGCGTTTGTGGTCTCTTTGCTCAATCCCTTCGGCTGGAATGTCTGGCTCTCGGCGGTAGACTTGTATTCGGTCTCTGATCCGTTATTGCGTGAATATTATACGGGGACAAGTTTCGAGTCGCAGATTACAAACTTCCCCATTTGGTCGGAACTTTATTGGCAATCGTTGACAATCCCGTTCGTGGCCGGGTTATCAGTTGGTGGATTGATCTTGGCGGCACTCTTTCTCAACTACGACAAACTTGTTCCCGGAGAAGTTCTGTCCGCATTGGTTTTTGCCGGGTTGGCAGCCATCACATTGCGAGAACTGGGGCCGGCAATCATAGTGGGAGTCGTGTTTATCTCGCTGAATTGTCAGGACTGGTACCGCAGTAGCTTCAGTCAGGAATACCGGGTGAATCAATGGGAGTTATTGTTCTCTCGCGGCGGACGCGCGCTGACCGTTTTGAGTTTTATGGCAGTCGCCTGGCTCGGTATGACCGGTCGATTGTACAAGGGCTCAGATCGAACCATCGGCTTCGGCTTCGAGAATCAATTGAAGAATGCCGTCTCGGGATTGACCGATGACCTGAAAGACGAATATGACAACAAACCGTTCAACTTTACATTGAAGCAAGGTGACATTCTGATCTGGGCCAATCAGCGAGTCTTCATCGACAGTCGACTGGCATTATTTGATGGCACCGAGACTGATGTCACGACTTCCGAACCATCTCAACTGGATTTGATTGCCGTACATGATCAAACGCGAGCAGCCATGCGTCGATCCAGCACTCGAGAAGAGGCGTTGAAGAATCGCGAAACATGGCGAGCGGCATTCGCGAAATTTGAGATCACTCACGCCCAGCCGCGCATCGTCGGTCGATCTCCTGATTATCTAACTTATACCGATCTGATGCTGAACCCGGAATTCAATCTGACAAAATTGACGCCGACTGTTGCCGTGTTTTATCGAACGAATTTGGGTGACGAAACATTGTTGGCGTATGTCGATCAGGGCAAGTATCGCGAGTTTTTGCTGGCTAATCGGATCAATTTTTTGGACGAAGCGTTTGGCGAGAAGACCGCGGTCAGTGAATCACTCGAACGGGGAGTGTTCCCTCAACCCGAGTCGGCATACGTTTCATATTTAACCGCAGGTCGCGAGAAAATCCCGACACCTCTTGTATTGTCACGGCATTACCTGCAACACATTCAGCAATCTGTGGCTGGCGCATACCAAATTGATTTTCGTGCACAACTTGCATTTGCTTATCTCTCGATTCGTAACGCGAATCTTGCTTTGGCAGAAAATCCCGATAGCTCTTTGGCGTTCCTCACTCTCGGAAAAACGTATTACAATTTAGGGTTGTTGGAAGCCCGATTCTGCGAAGCAAACGGAATTCGCTACGATATTAATTTCCGATTTCTGCAAGCGCATATGGCCTACCATCAGGCTCTCGTCGGGGATCCTCAAAATTTCACGGCATTATTGGATTTGCAGGAAATTGCGATCTCTCGTCAAAGGCCAGAGCCAGCACTCAAATTGATCGAGCGAATTTTGGCCATTGAAGGTGACCTGTTTAACGACGAGCAGATGTCGCAGTTGGAGAAGACTCGCGAACAACTACAAATCCAAGTCGACTCTCTTTACGAGCAAGGACAGAAACAGATTGACTTGGGAGTCGATCCATTACAGGTGGCAGCCGCATTGGGGACTCGTGGTTGTCCGTATCGTGCCTTGGAAATGTTCGAGTTGAGTGAGGCCGATATCCCGCCGAACTCTCAACCGAAGTTTTTCCAGGGGATCTTTGAACTGGAAACAGGTCAAGTGGAGGCCGCGTATAACACACTGCTGACTCTCGAACCAATGTTCGCTCAAATGGGGATTCTGGATGGATATCGATATGCCTGTTGGGCCGCATTGGGCCATGCCGATTACAAAAATGCTTTGGAGTTAAATGAAACCGAAACGACGTCCCGACAAAAGCAGGGCGTGCAGCAGGTGTTGTTGAATACCATTCCCATGACGACTGATATCGAAATTTATTCCAGTACACGAATCCAAAGTTGGCAGCAGTTCGAGTTTGGAGTGCAAGCCGATGTTGTACGGAATCTTTGGGAACAATCCACTTACATGCTCGAGCAAGGTAAGAATGCGGATGCTGAAAAATTATTGATGAGGGCGTTGGAAGTCTCTCCCGATTCGGCCTATCGACCCCTCATTCAAGCATATCTCAGTTGCGTGAGCGAGGAACCACAGTTCCCGATTTCACCCTCGGATATGATTCCCGTTGACGGGGAGATTGTCCCTCAAGAGACTGCGAAAAACGAAGGCGAACCAACCGAAGAATAATTCTCCAAAATAATATCTTCAACCAATCTTATCGACACCCGTCCATAAACGAAGCACTTCGGGGATCATAATCGATCCATCGGCCTGTTGATGGTTTTCCAGGACGGCAATCATTGCTCGACTGATGGCAACGGCTGTTCCATTTAATGTGTGGACGAATTGATTTCCCTTCTGCTCAGGAACTTTTGTTCGCACACCGAGTCGTCTCGCTTGGAAGTCGGTGCAGTTCGAGGCTGATGTGACTTCGCCATACTCGCCAGCTTCACCACGTCCTGGCATCCATGCTTCCAGGTCATATTTGCGATAGGCCGGCCCACCCAAATCGCCCGTCGGTGTGTCGATCACCCGATACGGGATCTTCAATTCCTGGAAGATTTCTTCTTCGATATCAACGATTTCCTGATGGATGGCGTCAGATGCTTCGAGAGTCGGTGCGGTGAAGGCGAAGATTTCGACTTTGGTGAATTGGTGGACGCGGTAAATGCCTCTTGAGGCACGACCGTGTGCACCGGCTTCCGTTCGGAAACAGTGAGATAATCCCGCCATCTTCAATGGAAGGTCGGCATGTTCGACAATTTGATCTTTCATCGAGCCACCCAAAGTGATCTCGGCGGTCGCCACCAAGCTCAAATCGGTACCCGTGATGGAATAGATTTGTGTCTCGGGGCCGCGAGGGATGTAACCGGTTCCTTCGAGGACTTCATCTTTCGCCAGGTCGGGTGTGCTGTAGAGTGTGAATCCTTTTTGCCGCAATTTGGTCAAAGCGAATTGAACGAGTGCCATCTCCAATAACACAGCTTCGTTTTTGAAGAAGTAGAAGCCGTGACCGGCAACGCGTGTTCCCGCTTCAAAATCGATCAGGTCATGTTTCTCGGCGAGGTCCACATGATCGAGCGGTTTGTAGTCATAGTTGGGAATGTCACCCCAGGTTCGTAAGGTGACGTGATCTTTCTCTTCGCCGATGGGTGCATCGGGATGCGTCATATTGGGGATCTGCTTCAGCAAATCAAAAAGCTCTTCTTCGACCTCTTTCTGTTTGGCTTCAGCGGTGGAGACTTCTTCGCGGAGCTCTTTCCCTTTGGCGATGAATGTCTGGCGTTCGTCGTTGTCTTTGGCTTTGGGGATCTGGCCAGAGACCTCTTTCTGCTCACGACGAAGCTCGTCACCCTTTTGGATCCATTCACTGCGTTGGTCGCGCAATTCCACCAAGCGGTTAAGATCGAGTTTGACGCCGCGGTTTTTACAGTTCTCTTCGACCGCATCGCGGTTTTCGCACACAAAGTTCAGATCGAGCATGATGCCGGATTCTTATTTCAATGGAATGATTTGTTGATTGTCTGTTCAAAGTTCGGAGAGTTTTTGCCAAAGTTCGGCACTGGCATGAATTCCACGCTGAAAATCTCCGAGATCAAAATGTTCGTCGGGGGAGTGCAGGTTATCGGTATCCTGCCCCCAGCCCAACAGAAGTGTATCGATTCCCAAGATCTCCCGAAAGGCTCCTACAACGGGGATCGATCCACCCTCGCGAATCAATACCGGTTCGGTCCCGAATGCGGTTTCAATCGCCTCTTTTGCAGCCGTCAGGTACGGGCTGTTCCGGTCAATCAAGGCAGCCGGACAACCGTGATACGTTTGGAATTCCATCCGTAAACCAGCCGGGAGATTCTGCTTCAAAAACTCTTCCAGTTGAGAGAGAATATTTTCGGCGTTCTGGTTCGGTACTAATCGACAAGAAATTTTGGCGGTGCAAAAGGAAGGAACAATGGTTTTCGGTCCTTCACCCGAATATCCACCGAACAAGCCGTTCAATTCGCAGGTCGGACGCGCCCAACGACGTTCAATGGTCGAGAAGCTCGCTTCGCCGAAGGTCGAATCGACACCCAGTTCCTGACAAAACTCCTTCTCATCAAACGGGAGTGACGCATATTCTGCTCGCTCTTCGGCAGAAAGTTCCAGCACGTCATCATAAAAACCGGGGACTTGTACGCGACCTTCGGCATCGTGAAGTTGAGAGAGTAGTTGCGACATTCCGGTGAGCGGGTTAGCCACCGTTCCTCCGAACATTCCGCTGTGTAGATCTTTCGACGGGCCTCGCAATGTCACTTCGCACGCCGTGATGCCTCGCAAACCATAAGTGATGGCCGGCATGCCGGGCGCGTATTGACTCGTATCGCTCACCACGGCGATGTCGCAGCCAATGGTCTCTTTATGTTCTTCGAGATACTTGTCGAGATTATCGCTGCCAACTTCTTCTTCTCCCTCGATGATAAACTTCACATTGACGGGCAGTTTTCCCTCAGTCTTTAACCACGCTTCCACGCCGAACAAATGCGTGATCATTTGGCCTTTGTCGTCGGTCGCTCCGCGAGCCCAGATCTTGCCGTCACGGATATCGGGTTCAAAAGGGGGAGTCGTCCACAAATCGAGCGGGTCGGGAGGCTGGACATCGTAATGACCATAGATCATCACCGTGGGAGCACCGTCTGCCTGGCACCATTCCGCCGTCACAATGGGATGTCCGGAGGTCTGCACAATCTCTGAAGAGAGGCCTGCCGATTCAAAGCGAGCTTTCAACCACTCGGCGGCTTTCGTCATATCGTCTTGATAGTTGGAGTCGGCACTGATCGAGGGAATGCGGAGCAATTCGGTCACGTCGGCGACGTAATTGTCGGCGTTGTCGGCCAGATATTGGGCGATGGCGGTCATTTTTGAATCCAGTATAGTGTTTCGTCCGTGCATCTCATACAACTTGCGTCCTATTTTCAATGGTGGATATCGTGTCAACAGCCCTGTCGATTAACTTGCCGCTCTCCCAGCAGACTGATACTTTAGAACCATCATGACTGTTGACCGATCCAAAGCCGTTGTTTTACTCAGTGGAGGCCTCGATTCCTCGACGATCTTGGCTATTGCGCAGGATCAGGGATTCGATTGCTACGCCATTTCGTTCGATTACGGTCAAAGGCACAAATTTGAACTCGAATCGGCCAAAAAAGTCGCCGCCAAAGCGGGAGTCACACAGCACATCATCTACCAGCTCGATACCCAGGCGTTTTCGGGGTCGGCTCTCACCGGGGCCGTTGATGTTCCCAAAGATCGCAATGAAGGGGAAATGTCGGCAGGGATTCCTATCACTTATGTTCCGGCACGCAATACTGTCTTTCTCTCGGCGGCGCTCGGCTGGTCTGAAGTGGTGGAGTCGTATGACCTGTTTGTCGGTGTGAATGCCGTCGATTACAGCGGCTATCCCGATTGTCGTCCCGAATATATTGAGGCGTTCGAGACGCTGGCGAACCTGGCGACGAAAGCGGGCGTCGAACAGGGTGCGCCCTACCGAATTCATGCTCCCTTGATCTCCATGACCAAGGGAGAGATCATAGAGACCGGCACGAAATTGGGAGTCGATTACGGATTGACGCATAGTTGTTACGATCCGTCGTTGGAGGGAGTCTCCTGCGGGCATTGTGACTCTTGCCAGTTGCGTTTGAAAGGATTCGAAGCTGCCGGCTTGACTGATCCTTTAACCTATGCCGATTGAAGACTCGGATGGCTGAAACCGCTTTGACTGAAACATACCCTACGTCCGCACTTTCGACACACCGTGAAGATTCGCTGCGCATGTCGGAGATCTATGTCGCCGATCAGGGGGAAGGGCAATACGCCGGGACGCCTTCTGTCTTTGTGCGAACGACCGGTTGCAACTTGCGTTGCTGGTTCTGTGATACACCACACACCTCATGGAATGCCGAAGGCGAAACACAATCGGTCGCCGACATTGTCACAGAGGTCTTGAAGCACAATGTCGAACATGTGGTGATCACGGGGGGCGAACCTTTGATTCAACCGGCCATCGTGCCGTTGACGAAGCAACTCAAAGCCGCAGGCCGCTTTTTAACGATCGAGACGGCGGGCACATTGTTCCGTCCACTGACCGCCGACCTGATTTCGCTCAGCCCGAAACTTGCCAACTCGACGCCCGACGACAAACAATGGAATCAGCGACACGATCAATTGCGTCATGCTCCGACGGTTATTGAGCAATTTCGTCAACAGTTCATCTGTCAGTGGAAGTTCGTCGTTGACCAACCGGAAGATCTGGTTGAAGTGGATGCGTATGTCTCGTCCATGAATCTCCCGGCAGACGAAGTCTGGTTGATGCCCCAATCACGCACGCCGGCAGAAGTTCAGGAAAAGACGGCGTGGCTGCAATCTGAAGCCGAGAATCGTGGTTGGCAACTCTCGCCACGATTACACATCGAGCGATTTGGTAATGTTCGCGGAAAGTAATCTTGGGGGATCAACCTGCGATCAGTGTCGAAACGCCCTCTGACTTTGTTCAGATGGGTCGATTAAAGTGACGAGGTCAGCGAAGTCGATTGCCTGTTCGTAGCCAGCGCGATCATTGATGAGGTGAACTTATTCTTCGGAAACCACCCAGCCACCCGTTTGGAGAAGGTTCCAATTCGTGACCTTGCGGGATTGGGACGAAATCTGTCCCCAAAAAGCTTTATCTTCCCACAAACGCACGCGGATATTGGTGCCGACTTTGTTGATTTCAAGATAATTGGGAGTTTCGGCATGCACCACAAACCTCGACTCGAAAGAGCTCCCATTTGCTTCAACACCCACTTCAAGCCAGTCTCCATTTGATTGCTTGATAAAATGTTTTCGCTCGGGCTCGGGGATCGAATCATCGACCGTTCGCCATTCCGTTCGGTTCTCAGGTAAGGTTTTTCCCAGATTCAACCCGACGACTTCAAGCACACCGTCACGTTCCAGAAATCGTTGCAGGAATGAGGAATTCCGAAAATCGTCCGAGAATTCCCCACCCAGTTCGAGATTTTTTCGGAAGCATTCTTCTGCATCACCATCGCAGGTAGCGAGCAAATCAGGATCCTCGGGAGGCTGTCGGATTTCCGAGAGGGAGACCATCAAGTTACCGCACTTGGCGTAATTCAATCCCCCCCATCATCTGCTGCTCAACTTTGTCTTCGAGATCCAGATTCAGGTAACGATCAATTTCGGCAATTGCATCTTCATACCGTCCATGTTTGGAAAGTTCGTAAGCCATCTCGAGCAGAACATCTGGATCATCCGAAATCAGTTTGTCGACCTCCATCGGATTCTCGATGAACATTTTCCGTTTCTTCGTTTCCGAGACATTATTCACGTACATAGAGCGTTCAGACAGCACTTTTTTTTTCGTCGAGACCGGCTTCGATCATGTGATCGCACATGTCGATTAACTCTTCGAATACTTTGATTGCCTGGTCGTATTCGCACAGAGTCAGATGGGAAATCCCCTCATAATTTCCGGCATGTGTCACCGCCGAATATCGAACAAAACTATCCTGCTTGTAAGGAATGCGTTTTTTATAAGTCTCTTTCGAAAGATTGAAACATTTTGTGGCCTCTGAAAACTCCCTCATCCGAAGATGAAAATGTGCCAGCTCGTAGTAGGATGTGGCGAGGTAGTAAAGTCTCAAAGAATCGTCCTGCATTTCGTCGCTTAAACGACGAGCGGCTTCTTGCCGTGCGACATAAATCTCTCGGTCATCTCGAAAATGTTGATAACCTTCTCCATTGAAAATTGTCTTCAATTCTTCAAATGTTGCCAAACCGAACGCCTCGATCAAGCATTCCCTGGCGTGCAGTTCTGGCATGTCTCGTTCGGAGACATCGAGCAACGGTAATGCCTCCAGATAGAGATTCGCGGCCTCTTTGAAGTTGTCAAAATCATGCGGATCGACAATTCGCAGGCGATCTGCTCCCTGTAAAACTTGTGCCACATCCGTATTATTGACGGCTTGCTGTGTGCTTAATTCGATTTCATCAAATTGAGCATTCCAGAATATTTCCGCCCATTGTGAAGCCAAAAGTTTCGTGTCTGCCGCAATGGTGTCATCGGACTCCACGGATGACACCATCTCTTCGAGCGAAGCACTGCGTTCTCTCCAGAATTTAAGCACAGCCCGAGCACGTGCCTGCACGCGAAGTTCGTTCGTCCAAAGTCGGGTGTCCCATAGTTGGATCGTCCCTTCGTTGCCTCCGGTTAAAATTCGCTGATCGTCAGGATGGATTGCCACAGAGAATGCTTGTTGTGACTCTTGCAGAATGAGCGATTCCTGTCCCGACTTCAGATCCCACACTTTCACAGTGCCATCCATACTGGCCGAAGCGAGCAGCGAAGTATCGCTATTAAAATCGAGTGAACGAATGGCAAAGGAGTGTCCTTTCAGAGTATGGACTAACTCTCCCGAGGCGCGATCCCAGACCCGCACCGTCGAATCCATCCCGCCAGCAGCGATGTAACGATCATTGTCACTGATGACCAGTCCTGTAATGCTCCCCGCGGTATCGTTACCGTTGTATTCCCTCACGAGTTCACCCGTCTCCATATCCCAAAGTCGCAAGAGAGCCATCTCGTGTCCGGTCACAAACTGTGTCCCATCGGAAGTGATATCGACCCGGAATCCGAAGGTTTCGCTGGTCTTGTAGGATCGGGTTTCCTCTAGCGATTCTAAGTCGATTTGCTTGACCACTCCCTTGTAATCGGAGAGCAGCACACTTTGCTCATCGGGTAGTAATACGAGCCCATAAATTGATCGGTAGTGTGTCTTCATCGACTGGAGCTGTTCTCCCGACAGGTTCCAGACATAAAGTTTCTGATCCAGTCCGACGGAAACAATCCGCCCATCAGTCGTACATGCCAAGCCAGAGATTTGTGACTCATGCGCTTTCCAGCGAGCAACAATCTCCCCGGATTCCGATTCGCGTACCACCAGAAACCCGTCCTCTCCCGCTGTCACAATGAATGTGTGATCGGGGGTGACTCGAATTTCCCGCACGTTTCCCGTATGTCCTGCGAGTACGAGTCGATCTGGTGACGTTTTCGTATCCCAGATCATGATATTTTTATCACCCGCAAATGAGACAAGTCGTCGTCCGGTCGGGTCAAACGCTATTGCCGCGGCAGAATATAGATGACCTCGGTAAGAGCGAATCTCATCCCCCGACTCGAAATCCAGCAAATGAATCTGATCGCTGAGACCACCGTAAGCGAGATATTGACCATCGGGGCTGAATGCAATTGCACTCACCCTCGATAGTTCTGGGATGGGTGCAAACTTATGCTCGCCTGTTCGTACATCCCAAAATGCAAATCACTCCCATTGCCACCAGCCGCGATGAACGGCTGAGATGGATGATATTTCAAAGCACGTATATCGGACCCGATTGATGGAAACGATCTGATCAGACGGCGACTCTGCCAATCCCAAACACGAACGAGACCTCCTTCACAACCTGTCACCAATCGAGTTTCATCGTGATTGAAATCAATCGCCTGGACAGCAGATTTGTGGCCCGGAATAATTTCAGGCTCCTGTTCGGAATCGACTTGCCAGATTTTCACCAGAGTATCGCTTCCGCCGGTCACGATTTTTTGGGAGTCGCGTGTAAAGTGAATGGACAAAGCTTTCCCTTCATGAGCCTGCCACTCTCTGATCACTTCTCCGGTACCGGCATCCCGCATCACGACTTTTCCAGTTTCGGTAACGATCGCATGATAGCGACCGTCAGGACTGAAGCAGGAAGAATATAAGCCGCCTGGATCAATGCGAGATTCGTGCAAGGTCTCCAGAGTCACCGAGTCGAGAAACACAACTAGGCCATGTCTTCTTGCCGTCGCAATGATTTTCCCGTCGGGACTAATCGCGAGATTATGAGCTTCCGCATTACCGACCCAAACAGATCGCAGCGAGGGATCCAATTGTCGGGTGAAGTAGTTCCAGGCGATGCCTTTCAAGTCTTCCCGATCGCGGTAGCGGTCCAAGAGCACCCGTAGCCTCGGCAAGTTTACTCGTTCCCACGCCGTCTGAGCCAGCAGCATATCCGCACCGTAGGCATTGCGTTCGGCTATCGCGAGATTCTCTTCCGCTTCCAGCCGACTGATCTTCGCCGCCCGAGCTTCCGCGTCGGCCCGAGATGCGGCATCTCGGGCATTCGCAGCTTCCCGGTCTGCTCGACGCGCTTCATTTAATGCCTCTCCGGCGGCGGTGTCGGCGCGTTCGCGTTCGGTGGCTTCCTTCTGTTGAGCAATCAACGCCTTGTCCCGTTCTGAATCGATCCAGATCGCGGCTCCGGTCGCCAGAACCGCAATCACAACACTCGCAGCCAAGCTGATCACTCTTAGCCTTTTGAGTCTCGCCTGTCGCGATTCCCGTTCATGTTTGGCTGTTTGTAGACGCGTTTGGAAAGTCGATTGATCCGAACTCACTTCCTCTAACAACGAAAGACATAAATCGAAGTCTCCCTGTTGTTCGGCATACTGGGCCCATTCGAGACGCGCGGTGTCCGTCCCGTTGCGCGCGTCTTCGTTTTCGTTCCAGAGTTTCGCAGCCTCTTCAAACCCGAAAACCGCGCGTGAAAATTCCGCATAATCACCCGATGCTTTCGCATTATGGAGCGCCCGTTCGGCACGAGCCGACAATTCGAGACTATCCCGGTGCATCAGAAAATTGCGCAACGAATGGTGGAACTCTTCGACCGAGGCAAATCGATCCGCCGGTTCAGCTTTCATGGCACGCAGCGCGATTTCCAGCAACTCCCCCGAGGGGTCCAACTCTTCCTGACGCTCGGCGGGGCAAACGGTAATCTCATTACGCGAGGCGGCCACCAAAGATTCACGAGCCGACTTACCCGTATGCGGTGAGTGACCCGACAGAATCCGAAACAGCATCCCTCCCAGCAGATAAACATCGCTGGTGCTATTGGCTCGTTCGGGAGACATCACCATTTCGGGGGACATATACGCGGGAGTCCCCGCGATGGCCGATGATGCAGCCGACGGATTGTCGGGAATCATCGCCAATCCCCAATCCATCACGAGAACTTCTCCAAAGCCGCCAATCATGATATTGGCCGGCTTCAGGTCGCGATGAATGACTCCTTGAGAATGTGCAAACGCAATGGCGTCGCAAACACTCAGCAGAGTTTCGAGATTTTCTGTCAGAGACAACCCATTCATCAATTCCGACCAAGGCTGTCCTTTGACATTCTTCATCGAATAAAAGAGTTTGCCTTCATCGGTTTTACCAACTTCATAAATCGGAACAATGTTGGGGTGTTCGAGCTTCCCGGTCACGACTGCTTCGCTCAAGAATTCCTGCTGGTCGGTCTCGCGTTGCAAATTGGGACGCAATTGCTTAACAGCAACATTCCGACCGAGCGCGATCTGTCGGGCCAGGTGAACCTGACCCATTCCGCCTTCTCCGAGAAGTTCCAACGTCTGATAGTCGGCATTCGAATCAGCATCCCCCGCGTCTTCTGGTGGAAGAATATGTCGCTGACCGACTGCCCTTGAGTCGAGCTACAAGCCGTCTTTGAGGATTTTCGGACGCAGGCTCGTTTCAGCATGCTCCTGACCGAGATTCTGTTGCGAAGCAATCAGTGTCTGTGTTGAGGTGTCGAGAGCCTCTTCCTGAATTCCGATAATCGTTTCTTCGGAATAGTGTTCCGGCGGGGTCGCAGAGTTGGACGAAGGGACGTGCGTCTTATAGGGATCGGGATTTGTCATCAGACAATGCTAAATAATGTCGGGCATTCAGAGATGGCCGGAGATTTTCGGAAAGATAACACACACAGAATCAATTGTTCAAAGGGAATTGTAATCGAGAGTTTCAGAACAAATCCAGTACGTCTTGTATTTACTGGGTTGCACGCTTAGATCGCTCAGACTATTGAGGAAGTCGCGGTGAAATCCAAAGAAATTTCACCAATGGAGATAGAACTCTTCTGATCGTCCATGTGGCACCCGAACCATATCCGCATTCCGCGGCAGAAACAGGAGAACACGAATTCCGTTGCCTCTCACCTGGTAAGAAAGGTGGTGAAATGGGGCGAAAGCTGGAAACAGTAAAAGCAAAAACCCCGAGAAAACTAATGGTTCCCGGGGTTCGGTGTTAAGCGAAGTGGACATGGAGGGACTCGAACCCCCAACTTCTTCCGTGTAAAGGAAGCACTCTAACCAATTGAGTTACACGTCCGGTTGTATTGTCAATATTATACTGAATAAGAACGACTCCGAAAACCAAGATGCCCATTTTCGATCTGTGATTCGGACAAATCTTATTCAGGTGAGGTTCGCCGTTCAGGCGATTACTTCTCGTCTGGTTTCATCATCGGTTTCTCGTCCTTCATTTCTTTCATTTTCATCAGTTTCTTGATGTTGCCAGAAAATTCAGTGTCAGTTTCTTCTTGAAATGATGATTCTTCCTGTTCCATCATCGATTCGGGTTCCGTCTCGGGCTCTTCGATTGGAAGTTCAGCGGGTGCTGGCTGAGGCGATTGTTTCGTGGGATGATCAATTTTCACCACAATTTCACCAGGAAATCCGGGGCTCTCATCGCCCACATCCCGCCCTCGAATCACAAATGATTTCGTACCGGGACGGACGAAGAAAAAGAGTTCCCCAGAGCTACCAACTCCCACACAAGGGGACGCCGTTGTTCCATCCCAGGCCAATACGTGATAACCGAACCCGCTCACCACCGATGCCAGTGCCATGTGATCGCGAACGTCGGCCAGATTGGGAATCTGCTTCTCTCCTTTGTCGATTGCAGACGACCATTCCATCACAAACTGATTGGCGGCGTTTTGAATTTGTTGCATACGAAACTGATTGAATTCCTTGGCATGATCGGAGACATAATCGGCAACGTCGGTTCCCTCTAACGAAACACGTACACAGATGGCTTCAGGAACAGGCTTGACCTTGACAACAATGCCCGAAGATTGAGCAGTGAGTATGACATCGGCCAAGTGGGTCGAACTGACCAACGCCAATTCTTCAAGTTGCAGCGAAGCACGCACCTTTTCAAAGACTTCCGCTTCGACACTCACATCACCTCGCGAAATTAAGCCGGGCGAAATATTAGGGACTTCAACAACTTGCCCGGCTATCTCGGGTGACAAACCTACATTCCCCTGAATGAAATACCAACCAATAAAACCAAACAACACACCCGCACACAGGATTGGTACCAACAGTCCGCCCATTGAAGATCGCCGTTGTTTCCTTTTCACCCGACCCGATTTTCCCGGCGGGACGATTTGAATAATCGGATCGGTGTTGCCGGATGACGGACCGACATTAAACGTCAATTCATCAAACGCAGGCTCTGTTGCGGACTGGAATTCAACTGCGGGGGGACTCATTTCGGATTCGTGGGGAGACGCTGATGATCGACTTCCACTTTGAGTGGGAACAATCAGTTTTTCTCGACACTGTGGACAAGACCCTTTCTTTCCACCAGCTCCCTCGGCAACTTGGATGAGGGCTTGGCATGCAGGGCAATTGAACTCAATCATCAGTAAACTCTCTAGATGTCTGGCTGGGTTAATTCTTCAATCGACCAATTCGATACTCTGCCATAAGCTCGGATCGCTGGCAAATGGAAATTCGTCGCCGATACTGAGGGTTTGCAGGCCTAATTCTGCATCTCGGACGGCATAGAAAAAACCACACACAGGACTCCCTTCGGGATCGTAACCATTTAAGACATCCGCAGGAATCCAAAGATTCAAATTATAGCCGTCTGCACGAACTTCACTGGTGACCCAAATTTGGCCATCATCGGCAAGCGACGATTTCTCCCGGCAACGTGCAATCTCAACTTGTTGCACGCGTGGCTCTGTCTGGTCCTTTCCTCCTCCAGTCGGAATCGCGACAATCTGGTGGCAAAATCGATTCGCACGATGAACGCCGGGCGTATTACGTGTATCGATCCAAAGTTGTAGGCCGTCTGAGGTCGTCAGTTTGTCAGCAGCACAGACCAGTGGTTGCTTTTTACCAACAACTTTACAACTCATCTGCAGTCCATCGTCGTGCCAACCCAATGCAACAGTCGCAAATGAATCTGTTCCATCAAGGTGCTGAAGTGTTTCAAACGCATATTTTTTATTGAGCAATTTCAGGGAACTGCGTCTAGCAGGTTTTTTTGGCAGTTTTTGAATCGCTTGCTGAGACTCAAACAAAAAGGCATTCGGTATCAGAGACATGAGACTCTTTACATGAACGTAATAAAATAAACGTGACGACTATGTGTGACTTTGCACCTCTATGATTCTATCATCGTAGACGATCACGAACACCTTGACAGTCGGAGAAGCCGGAATTGTCGGCAAAAACAAAACTCACTTCAGACGCTCAATCACGGCCTGCCCGACAAATTTCGGTGCAGGGAGCCCGCGAACATAATCTCAAAAATGTATCTGTCGACATTCCCACGGGGAAACTGGTTGTCATTACGGGGCTTTCGGGGAGTGGAAAGAGCAGCCTGTTGTACGACACGCTGTTTGCAGCGGGAAGATTGCGTTTTCTGGAAACGATCCCGGCTGGCTCTCGCCGACAAGTGCGGCTTCCACAGCCCCCCGATGTGGACCGAATTTCGGGTTTGCCACCCGTTTTATCTCTCGCTCAACATCAAGGCCACAAGCAATCACGTGCCACTCTTCTCTCCATCGCCGATCTCTCACGTCATCTGCAACTCTGGTACGCCCGGTCAGGGACGGCTCATTGTCCCCATTGTGGGCAGGAAGTCGTCCGACAGACGGTTGAGGAAATCGTTGATCGGATCATGCGACTCGAAGAACGACGGAAGGTCATGATTCTGGCTCCCGTCGTGAGAGGGAAGACTGGCGGCCATAAAGAGTTGTTGTCGCAATTGACTTCACACGGCTTTGTGCGCGCGAGGATTGACGGCGAACTGATCGAGTTGGCCGATTGTCCTGAACTCGCTCCCCGTAAGAAACATACGATAGAAGTGGTCATTGATCGGATCATTGTCAAAGAGGGAATTGAAGACCGGCTGACCGAATCCGTTCGATTGGCGTTGCGAGAAGCCGAGGAGACATGCCTCGTCAGTATGCAGACAGACAACGGCTGGGAAGATCGTGTCTATTCGTCACGCTATGCCTGTGTGGATTGTGACTTGGCGTTTGCTCCTTTAGAAACTCGCAGCTTCAGTCCATTGAGTCCGTATGGGTCGTGCCCCGATTGTGAAGGCCGAGGCATTCACAACGACGATGCGAATCAGCCTTGCCCTGAATGTCAGGGAAGTTGCCTCAATTCGTTCAGTCGGAATGTACGTTATCTCGATATCACTTATCCAGAGTGTTTGTCGGGATCGGTGGAAGAGTCCTTCGCCTTCTGGAAGTCGATTCCCGAACCAGACAACGATGCCGATCCGGTCCAGATAGAAATCTTTCAGCGCCTTCAACCGCAAATCGTTCAACGCCTCCAGATCTTGATGGAAATGGGGCTGGGATATCTCACCTTAAATCGATCTGCCGTCAGCCTCTCTGGCGGTGAGTTCCAAAGAGCCCGGTTGTCGGCAGTAATAGCAGGTGGACTGACACACGTTGCCTATTTACTCGATGAGCCAACGAGCGGCCTACACGCTGTCGATGCCATGAAGCTGTTAGGATCTCTACAGCGTTTGCGCGACCGCGGCAACAGTGTGATTGTCGTTGAACACGATCCCGTCATCATCCGGGGAGCCGACCACATTATCGAGTTAGGACCGGGAGCAGGCCAGTTAGGCGGCGAGATCATCGCCAAGGGGACTCCCGAACAACTCAATCAGAGGGCCGATACACCGACGACACGATTACTCTCAAACAGAGAGGCCCAACACTCATCTCTCGAACGCGAGTTCGATCATCAAATAAAGCTCTCCGGTGTACGGTGTCACGATTTAAGTGGCATTGATGTCGAGATTCCGGTGGGAGCGTTTGTCGCGATTTCGGGAGTGAGCGGAAGCGGAAAAAGCACGCTCGTTTATCAGGTTCTCCAACCCACACTCAGAAATCTATTGAATCGCGAAGACCTGCCATGCGTCCATTGCGATACGATTGAAGGAGCGGAGGCGATTCACGCATTGCGGGTCGTTGACCAATCTCCTTTAGGAAGAAATGGAAGATCCAATCCCGCCACGGCCACTGGTCTTTGGAATGAAGTTCGTCGAATTTTTGCCGGTACTCGCGAGTCCAAAATTCGCGGGTTCAAAGCCGAACGATTCAGTTTTCAGTCCTCGTCGGGACGCTGCGGACGTTGCAAAGGCCGAGGAGAATTACGATACCGTCAAGCCCTGCTGCCTGATGTCAAAACGACTTGCCCCACATGTCGAGGGAGGCGATTCAACGAACAAACCTTGTCCATTCTCTACAAAGGTTTAAGCGTTGCCGATGTGCTGGAGTTGAGCCTGGAGGAAGCTTCACAGTTCTTCGAAAGTTTCCCACTGGTTTCAGAACGATTGAATGTGTTATGTGAAATGGGATTGGGGTATCTGAAGTTAGGACAACCGGCGACCACTCTTTCCGGCGGTGAAGCCCAACGCATCAAACTGGCCGCCGAGTTGGGGAAACTGAAAGCCGGCCCGACACTTTTTCTTCTGGATGAACCGACGGCCGGGTTGCATGCCGAGGATGTGGGACGACTGATCGATCTGTTCCAACGACTTGTCGATGAAGGACACACGGTGTTGGTCATCGAGCATGAATTGCAGATGCTGACCGCGGCAGACTGGTTAATCGACTTAGGACCGGGAGCGGGTGTTGCCGGGGAGAGATCGTCGCGTCTGGGAGACCCGCCGACGTTGCCAAAGTGAAAGAAAGCCTGACGGGACGTGTGTTGTCCAAATTGGAATGACGTAAGATCTCTAATAAATCGTAGGGCAGGCTCCCGCCCAATGATGTTCGGCACGCTTTTTGCGCATTGGATGTCTTAGTGTAAACTCTTCTTTTTTGCAAAGGAATGCAATGACGAAAAACAACCAAAAACTCTCTCAATACGATCCCATCGAAGGGGCGGCCTTCCTGCGTCAG
>JAURQH010000031.1 GCA_030836185.1 Planctomycetota bacterium | reverse complement strand
GGGAACGGCCAGGAAATCGCGGGCGGGTTTCGTCGCGTGGCGTTGTCTTTGATCAAGAGAAACACGACGATGAAAGCGAGCCTGCGCGGGAAACGCCTGATGGCGGGCTGGAATCCGGCGGTCCTGGAACAGATTCTCTCGGGAAAATAAGACTCAACTCATGCGATTGCCCTGCCCTGAGACCTTCACTGATCTATCATTTTGATAAATGGGCATTAGCAATAGATCTCTTGGTCGCATCCCTCATTCTTACCTACGTCGCCATTGTCCTGAAGCTCTGGGAACGAAATCGGCCTCCACAGCTATTAACAGTTCGCCGTGCTGGGCTATTGGTCCTACTACTTTCAGTTTTAGTAGCCCCGCTCTGTTCCGGGTATGTTCGTTTCTGGTGGAACCAAATAGTCCCCTACCAAGTGGACATGTTGATCAAACTCGCGTTCGTCTCGATGGCTATTGTACTTCTGGTAAATCTGTTACTCACCAATTCTGACAACAGATCGCAACGAGATACCACGAAATCCCACTAGATTAGGGTGTGTCTTGCAAACCTCCACAAAAAACAATCAGGTGCCGAGTACCATGCTCTCACCTGTGTGAGCATGTAAGTGAGATCCGCGTAATCTGCGTTAAAATTAGTCACGAACAATTTCAAGAACACTAATAACCGCTGATTTTCACTAAACAGTGACAAATCTTCTGATCAGCGTTTATTAGCGAAGATGAGTGTTCCCTCGATGCAATGGGTGCTATCCGCTCACTCACAAATCATCGGGGGCTTCCGTTTCACGGTGCGCCCGCCGCGACCCGGTTTTCATTCCATTCGTCAGATTCGTGTCATTTGTGGTGAAATCTTTCTCACGGCTCCGGGTGACGAGTTCCATTGCACGTCGAATGACACTTCCCCCATCCCGACTGCTGGCGCAGATCGGGCTATGCGAACTCCGCGGTGAATGAAAGTTGGTTCCCTCCCATATCACTGGCGGGCAAGCCGCCAGTGCCACCCAAGAAGAGAATGAACCTTTTGCGTTTCGTCGCCTCTTGGCGGCTTTGCGTCAAAATAATGATTGCTCATCTACACAGATCAGAATCAGAGTTTATTAGCGAAGATGACTTCTTTTTTCTCTGCGCCGCCGCGCCGCTGCGTGATTGATAGTCTTCCCCTGTCGACTTCCGTCGTCGGCTATAATCACTCTCACCCTTCGTGTCCTGGCGGCAGAACGTCAAAAAAATAGAGCTCTCAAAATTCGTCTTGCTAAATGCGCTGTACCAGAGTTAGCGTTCGTGGTTCGCCTGACGGCGAATCGATCTTTGCCAATTTGAGTTACACATATCCATTGTGCGCAAGCACACTGGATGGGTTCGAGTGTTATTCACTGTTCAACAATGACGACCGCTGCAACGTGAGAAAGGAGGCGATTTCGCGTGACGCGGAAAATGCGCACCCCGAAAAAGTGACCACTCACCAAAACGAGGTCATCAGCGTAAACCGATGGGTGCCAACAACTTGCTCAAGAGTACACAAGATTTGGAATCAAGATTCGGGAAGATTTGATTCAACATTTGGTCAACATTCGGTCATGGTTTGTCCCCGAATCTCCAAATCTTCAAATCTTGAAAACGGCGCTTCAGTGTTCGGGAATGAATTTGGTTGAGATGCCCCCCTATTAGCCCGACTCTTTCTCAAAACTGCCCGTTGCATTGCTGCTTTGAGTCCCTGATACTAGATGGATCGACAACCCGTCATATTACTTTGCACACTTGGATCATTCAGGACGCCCATCATGCTGAGACTTTCCGCCTCGACACTCGCTGTTTTCATGCTCACGCTCTCAACACTGCTACCCGCAGCCGAGAAAACGGCTCCTGTGCAAATGGGCTCGGGTGCAATGACATTCCAGACTGTACCAGGATGGGGACTGGGAGGAGACGGACGCTCCATCATTGGTTCTACGCATGGCGGAGTTGTGGTCGATAAAGCCGGTAATGTTTACACCAGCGCCAACATCGGCGTCTTTGTCTTTTCCCCTGATGGAAAGATGATTCGCAAATTTCTCGGCGATGAATATACGGCGATGCACGATATTGAAGTCCGCGATGAAGAAGAGGGCGAGTTCATTTACGGAGCCCGCAACAACGCCGCAGAAGTCGTCAAGTTTCATGCGGAAACGGGTGACATCGTGATGAAGCTTGGATTCCCCGAAGAATCAGGATTGAAATTGAAGATCATTCGACCGACGGCAGTGACCGTCGCCCCCAATGGTGACATCTTTATGTCTGACGGCTATGGCAGCGATACGATTTTCAAGTTTGACAAGACCGGAAAGTACCTCATGCACTTCGGCAAAAAGGGAGATGGCCTCAAAGAGTTTCACACGGCTCACGGCATGACTCTCGACACGCGTTACGATCCCCCTCGCTTGCTGATTTGCGACCGTAATCATCAACCCAAAGGACGCCTGCTCCATTACGACCTCGATGGTAATTTCATTGCGGAAGTCGTCACCGGTCTCGGCATGCCCACCTCTGTCGCCATCCACGGCGACTTTGTCTCGGTCCCCGACCTGCATGGCCGTGTGGTCATTCTCAACAAGAACAACACAATCATTTCGGTCCTCGGCAACAACCCGAACCCCAACCTCGGGCGTAACTTCAAAGTTCCACAAGAACAATGGAAAGAGGGAATTTTCAGCGGGACTCATGGTTCGTACTGGGATCACGATGGCAACTTGTATGTGCAAGATTGGAATGTCTCCGGCCGCATCATCAAGCTGGTCCGTATCCCTGTGAATTGATGGTCCTGATCGAGAACCAGACCATCACGATTTGGGGGGATGTTGCCGATGCCAGTTCGTCTGCTGCTGGTAGGCAGCCGCGATGGACAGCAATGTCGCCTCGCTCAACGCCTGACCGGTGAACTGCAAACCGGTCGGAAGTTGATGTTCTCTTGAGAGCCCATTGGGTACAGAGATCGCGGGTAAACCACACGCATTGGCGGCTCCGTCAAATGTGCCAACCGAATATCCGCGAGACGATTCGCTGAACGGTTTTAAGGCCGAATATGCGGGCGTCGAACGACTCGGTGCAACCACCGCATCAAATGGTTTCACCAGTTGATTGATGGCTGGTTGCATGCGGTTACTGCGAATCCTCAATGCGTTGATATAATCAACCGCAGGGATCACTTGGCCAGCGTGAGCGCCATAGTGGTCTTCGGGAGCGGTCAACTCCCAGACTTCTCCCGAAGTGATCATTCCTTCAAAGGCCGCTGCGATTTCACAATCGATGATGGTCGCTGGCACGATGTGCCAAGGTAAGTCGTCCGGCATTTCGATTTCGGTGATCGTTCCGAGTTTCTCTAACTCTGACAGCGACCGCTCAAAGTTCCGGCGAACATCAGGATGTGCCGACTCAGAACTTCCCTTCACTAGGACAAATTGAAAGGGAGCTTTGTGAGAACTCCCATGATCCCAAACGAAACTCTCATCAAGTGCCGATCCATCGCGGTCATCGGGCCCGGCGATGACACCTAAGACCATCGCGCAGTCTTCTGCGGAACGTGTCATCGGTCCGATTTTATCCATCGTCCAACTGAGCGCCATTGCCCCGGCTCGACTCACACGACCATAGGTGGGTCGCAAACCACTGATGCCGCAGAAACTGGCAGGACACATGATCGACCCCCAGGTTTCAGTCCCAAGAGCAAATGGAACCAAGCCGGCTGCCACCGCCGCACCACTTCCGCTGGAAGAACCACCGGCCCAGTAATTGGTGTTCCAGGGATTGAGACCGGGACCAGTGACGGCGGCATTCGCTTGTCGATACCCCATGCCTCCCGCAATTTCGACCATCGCAAGTTTCGCAACGAGAACGGCTCCCGACTTTTTCAATCGCGTATAAACCGTGGCGTCGTCATCAAGAATACGTTCTCGGTAAGGTGCAGAGCCCCAACTGGTTGGGATACCTTTGGTGGAGAATAAATCTTTCAAGCCATAAGGAATACCGTGCAACGGACCACGATCTGTTCCTGACTTCAATTCTGCATCCGCAAGATCGGCTTGAGCGAAGGCAGTTTCTTCAGTGACGGTAACAACGGCATTTAATTCACGACCGCGAGATTTCAATCGCTTCAAGAAGTATTCCACGAGACGACGAGAAGTGACCTTGCCATCGCGAAGATGTTGACCCAATTCCGTGATTGAAAGAAATGCGTATTCGGTCATCACGATTGAGATTCCGGTGGAACAGGTTCAAAGTCTCCAAAAGGCTCTTCCTGGTACTTACGAATCTTTTCCATTTTGGCGAGACGCTTCTTTCCACCATCAGGCTCAACGAGCACACGCCAACCAAGTCGTCCTAACAACCGAGCCTGAATGAACAGAAATGCCGCAGTCAATGGTCCCATCCATAGAGCACATAAGATCGGCTCGAACATGATCGAGAAAACGACAGCAGTCACATAGACCGCAGACAACGCTCCCGCAAGAAGATAATAACTCACCCAATATCTGCCATGCGACCAGAGAGTCTGATACAGGGGAACGCTGACCGGCCACATGATCGAACCGGACTCGAGTGCCGACAAAAGAATGATCGGGTAGATGAGATGAACTTGCACCAGTGAGACTAACCAGGGAGCTGGCAAAAACTGAGCTACCGGCTCCATCAGTAGACTGATCCCTTGAGCCACCAAACCGAGAAACGCGACATACATCAAATTGACACCCCATTCGCGCCAATCTGGCTCGGGCCATTCATCAATCACAACTTGACCGGAACCCGTCCCTTCGAGAATGGTCATGCCACATGCAGAGGTGTAAGACAGAGTCCAGAAGACAATCCAGAATGAGGGTAATCCGATCATTGCCGCGACCACTGGCCCCACACCAGACGACAACAAAAACTGCAGAGTAATCGTCACGAACACCCAACTAATCACCCAGGCAATTGAGGTCCACACCCATCTCGGCCAGACGTGACTGGTCCAGGGATAGTTGAAGACATTCGAAAAGTAGACCCGCTTGGGTGGAGGATCGACAGCCACCTGTCTGATGTGACTGATGTGTTCATAGACGTGCGTATTGAGTGGTGTCGGCTTGGAAGCCTCTCCCGGTGCGTATTGTCCGGGATCAGGGATGGGAACTGGTTTTGGTTTTTCTGGTATCTCAGATCGAGACGGAACGCGATACTCTTCCAGACAATCGGGACAGGTATCCATCCAGGAGTCATCACGTAATTCAGGAGAAAGCAAAGACAGGCACTGAGGGCACTTCATCGTCACCGTTGTGATAGACGAAATGTTATCATTTTTTGTATCGTCAGATGTGGAAATTCCATACACGCCGGGATCAACATTTCTGGGTTCTGCCAACTTCTTAAGGAACTCTGCCTCCACTGGATCATATGCGGGAATATTGATAATTCCCTCGCACTCAGGGCATCTGAGTTTGCGTGCATAAGGCTTAGCGGTAGTCGTCAAGCGTTCGTGACACGTATGGCATGTCACTTTAATACGGATCCGCGGTGACGTTCCGTTCATACAAAGAGATCCTCAATATCAAATCGAAAAATGTAACAAATCGCGAAGAACACTCTTTTCAGAGACTTGTCATCGACTTTGAGTATTATGAACTGAACAAGCTCCCAATCGCCAGTACCTTTTACAGGACTCAAAAGCACGAATTGTACAAAATGGGGTTTTTCCGTAGCCAGTCGGCAAAGATTGCCGCTATTACACAACCTGAGGTCGTTTTTTCATAAATGCTTGCGTACAAAGCCCCCAGTCGGAAAAGTTCTCCAAAGCCACCGTTGTCAGGCTGACATTAAAGAGAAAGCGGGGCCCAAAAGGCTCAACTTTCCCGATGAATCTGGACGAAATCAATAATCGGGTCATCGTGCAATTTCGCCACCGACCACTCTTCCTTCCTCAACAGGATGTTGACAGGAGTTACTATGTCATCCGTTTCGTCAGCTCGTCAGTTCCGATTCTCCTCAGAAGGATCAGGACATGAACCACCAACGACACGAGAATTCGTTCTCGAAATCATGAGTGGAAAGACGAAATTCCCAAACCGCCCCATGCCTCGTGGACGGCTTTCCATCGGAGCCAGTTCCAAATGCTGGCTGCAATTGGGAGGTCCAGGAATTCCCGAGATTCACTCGTGGATGGAAGTTGGGAGAAAAGAAGTTGCGCTGTATGTCTTTGAAGAAGAACCCTCGATTCAAGTCAATGGTTCCAAAGTTCAATTCGCGCTACTGAAAGGTGGAGAGTCTTTGCAGATCGGAACTTTTGAATTTCAAATTCACGTCAACGTGAATGACGAACCCGACAAACCTTGGCTGAAGCCAAATCTGACTCCTCAGCAACTCGATAATCTCAAGAATGAATTGAAGAAACCAACAGAAAACACAGAAAGGTTGTCTGCCGAAGAACTGGTCGATCTGCTTGAGCGAGAGATGCACACCATTGAACAACAGGAATCCCGTGAAAAAGCAGGACTGCTTCGCTTAATGGAATCTGTACGTGACGCGCAAGAAGAGCTCGACCTCGAACAAGTAGAAAAGCATACGGATGAGGTCATTCTTCCGATTGCCCATAAACAAGAATTCGAGTCGGACGATTTTGTTTCACGTATTGAAGAAGTGACCCGCTCGCTTCAAAATCGCACTTCAACATTGCAATCCGAAGAAAGTGGATATGCACGTGCTGCCGAGTCGCTTCTGAAAACGCAACAAAGGCTAATCGACCAGATGGACCAACTCATCTCAGCGCTCGATGCTCAATCTCCACAAACAGAATCTCAATCGGAGGAAGAGTCTCAGCAGGCATTGGCAAGCTGAGATAGGACGCTCCCTTCCCCCATTGCATAATCCTCTGTAAACTTTTGGATCTCTCACCACTTGGCCCAGGGATCTGATTGATTGATCATCTACGAACCACGATCCGTGAGAATTCGCAGGAACCTGTCAATCGGTTCGCTTGTTTCCGGTCTCTTTCTCGCTCTACTCTTTATGATCGAGGTTGATCGTCCTCTCAGTCATACCGATCTTTGGGGACATCTCGCATACGGTCGCCACTATGAACAAAATGGGTTTCCCGTAACGGAACCTTTTTTAAATCATTCCACAAATTCCGATTTCGTTGCGACATCCTGGTTATCTCAGTGGCTCGGATTTCGAATCCACAAATTTGGTGGCAAAGTCGCTTTGCAATTCACGCACGCCCTGCTGATCACGGGAGCCTTCACTGCCTTTCTGATCGCACTACGCCGCAAAACACGTTCGCATCATTTGGCAGCATTGATTGGGACTGGCTGGCTTCTCTGGCTGGAACATCAGCAATACACCGTCATCAGGCCGCAATTAGCGGGCCTGTTTTGCAACCTTCTGTTTCTGAATATGTTGCTCAGTCAACGTCACCTCAAACGCTGGTCGATTGTTGCCCTGGGCGTACTGAGCTTTTCCTGGGCCAACCTGCACGGTTCTTTTGTGATTGCGATTGTCACAATATTGCTGGTCATAGCCGGCTATAGTTTGGACATCTTGCGTCTTCAAAGTCAGCGTGGGAAGCCTCTCTCAGAATCAGTGAGGAGCATTTTCAGGAATTCACGCATTCAACAGTTGTGTCAAGCATTCGGCGTCATGCTACTCGCAAGCCTACTGACTCCCTTCGGAATGAAACTGTGGTGGGAAGTGGCCACATTCTCTCAATCATCGAACTTGTACAACTTGATCGAATGGAAACCTCTCTGGAAAACCCCCAAGCAAGGAACCGTTGTCCTGATCTCGGCAATCACTGTCGGAGTTCTTCTACTAATCGCTCGCCCTTCAATTCGTTTTGCACATTGGTTGCCGGTGCTTGTTCTTGGTGGGTTGATGCTAAAAACCTCTCGATACATTGTCTGGTGGGCTCCGTTATTTGTGATGGCTACCATGCCGCCACTTTGTCTCCTTGCACGTCGCAGTCTCCCTCCTCGCTGGAGAACACAACTCGCCTCACTCATGGACAAACCCATCAAAAATGGCGTGTTTCTGTTAGCCATACCCGTCGCGATCGTCGGCTTCATCACTTGGTCCAAAATCACTTCATCCGGTTCTTTAAATCTCTCTCCTGCAAGCTCATATCATCCCAGAACACCGATTAAGGCATCGCTCATACTCAATCAACTTTCAGACCAGTTATTCACAAATCACCCTGACGCCCTACTCTTCAATACGATGGAATGGGGAGACTGGCTGATCTGGTCATCGGAAGGTCATTTGCCCATCTTCGTGTACTCGCACGTTCCTTTGATTGAAGAAAAGGCGTGGCGCGACTATATGGCGATCATCCGACAGACTGAGGGCTGGAAAGAACGATGGGACTCATATCCGTTTCGGGCTGCCCTCATTGATCGACATCGACATAAAAAACTGGTATCGAATCTCTCTACAGATCCGAACTGGACTGAATTCTGGCGAGATGAGCGAGCGATCATCTTTATTCTTACCGAAGGAATCCCAAAATCACTCTCCGAAAATTGAGGACTTTATCCACGTCCCAGGTAGAGTTGATCATTCGGCAACACGATCGCTTCCAGAAAGTTGACGTGCGAAGGAACAGAGAGCATTGCCATCGCGGCTTCCACAATGGTCTCGGTTGCCATCATGGGCTCCTGATCAGATTCGGTGTCGGATTCCTGTCGCCGCTCCACCCCAACATTTCCGGGATGCAAACAACTACAGGCAATACCAAAGGGCCGTCCGTCGATGGCTGTGGCTTGAGTCAATCCCCAGACACCAAACTTCGCAGAGGCATAGGGAGCCGAATTCTCTCGTGGACGTTGCGCGGAAATCGAACCAATGTTCAGAATCCTGCCTCCTCCTGTGTCTTTCATGCGGGTAAAGGCTTCCCGAGAACAAAGGAAGGCTCCCGTCAAACACGCTCCCACGACATTATTCCAGGCATCCAGAGAAACTTCGTCCAACCGACCGCCATCAAATGCTCCTGCATTATTGACTAGAATATCGATCCGAGAATATTTTTCATCAATTTGTTGGAAGAATGACTTTACTGCCATTTCGTCAGAGACATCCGTGGGAATGCCCAAAACATCAACCCCAAGATTTGATATTTCATCCGCAACGGCTGCAAGCTTAATCTGATTTCGCGCACAGATCGCTAACCGACAACCGGCTGCCGCAAATGCTAACGCCAATCCTTTGCCAATCCCTTGATTAGCGCCAGTAATCACGACCACTTTGCCTTTGAGTGACTCCACCGGTATTCTCCTGTCATGAGATAATGATAATGTCAGCAGTGTAGCGAGATCAGTTGACGATCTGTAGTAGTTAGAAGAAAGGTAATCGGGTGAATCCCCCGCTGTTGATTGTTGGAGCATCTGTTAGAGCTGCGGCGGAATCTGCCCATGCTGCTGGATACCAAGTCAAAGCCATTGACTTGTTTAGTGACCAAGACCTGAAAGAGATTGCCGATTGCCGACTCTCCATCCAGTACCCCGAAGATCTCCATCGACTCGCGAGTGAATTCGCGAATATACCGTATCTCTATACCGGCGCGTTAGAGAATTACCCCGAAGTCCTCGCTAAGTTATCCGCCAATCATCCGCTGCTCGGAACTGGCTCTGACTCCATGGAAAAAATACGCGATCCGTTTTGGCTCCGTGATTTTCTGCAATCAGCTTCGCTCCCCACAATTGACCTGAAAACTCACGACGCTCCTCCCGATAATGCCGAAAAATGGCTGATCAAACCATTCCGTTCAGGACATGGATTGCAGATTCGCAACGGCTTAGGAGCACCGGCACAACACGATGAATATTATCAAGAGTTGAAACGCGGACTCTCAGTCGGAGCAATGTTCTTGGCCGATGGGCAACATTGCCAACTGATCGGTTGCCATCAGCAGCTCAGAGCACTTCAACTCGACAGTTCTCAGCCCTATCAATTCTGTGGCGCAGTCGCTCCGCTCCCTCTGCCTGATGACACCGTGAACACCATCAGCAACATTGGAGAGTTGCTGACTCAAGAAACATCTCTGCGTGGTCTGTTCGGATGCGATTTCATCGTTTCCGAAAACACACCATATTTACTGGAAGTGAACCCAAGATACACGGCAGCGACAGAACTGTGGGAAACCTTGTTGAACCGCTCTTTGATCGCCGATCATATCACGGCATGCCAACAAGGCCTTCTTTCGACAATACCAACTTATCATTTCTCGGGAATCAGTTTGAAATTGATCCTCTATGCACCAGAAGAAACCGTCGTTACAAATCATTTCCATGAATGCTTGAATCAAGTCGAAGGCACACGAATAGCCGACCTGCCAGCACCTGGAAACACGATCGCACAGCATGACCCTGTTTGCACACTGCTCCTTATGGGCGCTAAAAGGCAAGACATATCAAAGGCCGCATTTCAATCTCTGACAGCGATTGCTGGCAATTTAGAATGGAATCCTCAGTTGGCGAGCACCCTTTCCCGTGAAATCTCTTCACAAATTGCTGAAAATATTGCTTGATCGATCATCACAACCGGTTTACGATTTTTTAATATCAATTCCTCTGTCTAGTCTGAAAGAAAGATGTCCCGCGATACCGACATACGCATCACAGATGTGCAACTCACTTTCGAGCCGATTCCGTTTCGAGCTCCTCTGAAATTTGGCGGTCGCATTGTTGATCGGTCTTTCTCCATCGATGTAACGATGCAGGTCGAGACGCAGGCGGGACACCATGGAATCGGCATGGGAAGCATGCCGGTCGGTAATATCTGGGCTTGGCCTTCAGACAAACTGGACGGAGAGACCACAGCCAATCTGATGAAGAAATTCGCGGAAGAGACCGCTTTGCTCTATGGAGAGTTCCCCAACTATGGCCACCCCCTGGACATTGTCTTTCAGCTTTCTGCCGAATACCACCATCTCGGCAAAGCCATTTCGACGATGAAACATGTCGATGAAGTCATGCCCGATTTGGCACAACTGGTCTCGGCGAGTCCGTTTGATGCCGCTTTGCACGATGCCTTCGGGCGAGCCAATGCCATCAATTGTTACAACGGCTACTCCTCGGACTTCGTTGATTACGATCTGTCGGAATATCTGGACGAACAGTTTGCTGGGGAATACCTTGACCGATACACAACACGCGATCCTAAAGCTCGAATGCCCCTTTACCACCTTGTTGGGGCAATCGACCCTTTGACCGACGGAGACATCGAGAAACGCATCGACGACGACCTTCCCGAAACACTGGGAGAATGGATTACAGCAGAAGGGTTAACCCATCTGAAAATCAAGCTCGCCGGTGATCAGTTAGACTGGGACATCGACCGCGTCCTGGCCATCGATAAAGTTGCTTCCGAAGCCCAAAGCAACATTGGATGCAGTGAATGGTTTTATTCTTGTGACTTCAATGAAAAGTGTCCCGACATACAGTACGTAATCGACTTCCTCAACAAGATTAAGGAATCGTCGCCCGCTGCCTACGACAGAATTCAATACCTCGAACAGCCCACCAGTCGACACATCAAAGAAAGTTCAGCCATTAACGTGGCCGAAGCTTCAAAACTCAAACCAGTCGTTATCGACGAAGCTCTCGTTGACTATGAGTCTCTCCAACTCAGCCGCGAACTTGGCTATTCGGGTGTCGCCTTGAAAGCCTGCAAAGGACAAACCGAGTCATTACTAATGGCCGCAGCGGCACAAAAGTATGACATGTTCTTGTGCGTTCAGGATCTTACATGTCCTGGATATTCGTTCCTGCATTCGGCCTCATTGGCGGCGCGAATTCCGACAGTGGCTGCCATTGAAGGAAACGCTCGTCAATATTGCCCTGAGCCGAACAAAAAATGGGCCAATCATTATCCTGGGATGTTCGAGATCACCGATGGCACTGTCGAAACGGGCCTTTTAAACGGTGAAGGTCTCGGCTTTTAATTTTTTGCTCGACACTCTCCGTTCTATTCCTTGAAGAGACTCTTATGAAGTATTCACTCGCACTCGCTTGCGCCCTGTTCTTTCATGCTGTCACATCACCACTCACAGCCGCCCCCCCTAATGTCGTCATCTTTCTCACCGACGATCAAGGTTGGGGTGACCTCTCGATGAATGGCAACATGAATCTCTCTACACCCAACATTGATTCATTGGCAACAGATGGCGTTTCTTTTGATCGCTTTTATGTGTGTCCCGTCTGCGCACCAACCCGTGGAGAATTTCTCACAGGCCGATATCACCCACGCGGTGGAGTCAAAGGCGTGAGCACCGGCGCAGAGCGTCTGGATCTTGATGAAACCACAATTGCCGACACCTTCAAAGAAGCCGGGTATGCGACAGCCGCATTTGGGAAATGGCACAATGGAACGCAATATCCTTATCATCCCTGTGCACGCGGATTTGATGAGTATTACGGCATGACTTCAGGACATTGGGGACATTACTTCTCCCCCATCCTTGATCACAATGGAAAGATTGTGCGAGGCAACGGCTATGTCATCAACGACCTAACCGACCACGCGGTAGAATTCATCGAAGAGAACCAAAGCAAACCTTTCTTTTGTTATTTGCCATACAACACACCACATTCTCCCTTTCAGGTTCCCGATGAGGATTACAAAAAGTTTGCCGATGCGAATCTCGAAATGAAAAACCGTGATCCCGGAAAAGAAGAACTCGATAAAACTCGTGCCGCTCTCGCAATGTGCGAAAACATTGACAAAAACGTCGGGCGCATTCTGAAGAAACTTGAAGACCTCAAACTTACCGAGAACACGATCGTGGTGTATTTCACCGACAATGGGCCCAACACCTGGCGATGGAACGGCGGCATGAAAGGGAAAAAAGGGGCCACCGATGAAGGTGGTGTCCGAGTCCCGTGTCTCATTCGTTGGCCGGGACAAATTCCCGCTGGATCGAAAATTCCTCATATTGCCGGAGCGATCGATCTATTGCCGACTCTTGCTGACTTGGCAGACATCAAGTACATCGGTGAAAAACCACTCGACGGAAAGAGTCTCAAGCCACTCTTGATGGGAGATTCTAATGACTGGCCAGAACGAATGATTTTTTCCAAATGGTCCAATAAAGTCAGTGTGCGGACTCAAACACACAGGCTGGATCACACCGGAAAACTATACGACATGATCGTCGATCCGGGACAAGACCAAGACATCAGTCAACGCATGCCGAAGTTGGCCAAACAGCTTCGCCAGGCCGTGACCGATTGGAAAGCGGAAATGGCGGGTGAAACCACCAAAGAGCATCGCCCACTCACTGTCGGATTTGTATCGGCTCCCGAAACTCAACTTCCTGCTCGCGATGGTGATTCCTCTGGCAATGTTGCTCGCAGTGGACGCGCTCCCAATTGTTCGTTTTTCACCAATTGGTCATCGACCGAAGACCGAATCTGGTGGGATGTCGATATCCTCGAAAGCGGAACTTACGAAGTCTTTATGATGTCAACTTGTTCCGCCAAGAATGTCGGTGCTACGTTTGAACTGAAGATAGGCGATGAATCTCTGACTGCGACGGTCACCAAAGCACACGATCCTCCGCTTCGAGGAGCCGAAGCTGACCGAGCCAACCGCGGTAGCGAGTCCTACGTGAAAGATTTCAAAGAATGGAAGCTGGGCCAATTAAAACTGACGAAAAAACGTGGAAAGCTTTCGCTGAAAGCCATTGAGATTCTCGGCGACGCCGTCGTTGATATCAGAATGCTGATATTTCGTAAGCTGAAGTAACCGAACGGACTATAAAACGATGTATTCATCACACATCAAGTACGATGAGAATTTAATCGAATAGCCCCACAGCCGAAAACGATGACGGCTTAATTTGAAAGAAAGTCGGGATGACAAGATTTGAACTTGCGACCTCCTACTCCCGAAGCAGGCGCTCTACCAGGCTGAGCTACATCCCGAAACTATTCTGAACTCGCCAGCTTTCAACCCGGCGTTGACCGCTTCAAGTTGATGTTTGCGGATTTTGTTTTCGATCGCTTTCAAGATGTCGTAATCGCTGCGATAGGGAGAATCAAAGGCAGGTCGCAACGGAATCGGGATATCGTCCATGCGGTAAACGGTACCCGGTTCGTTGATGCCATAAGTGGATGTGGTAAAGGCCACCTTGGCGATCTTGGCGGTTTCCGAAAGTTTTGGGTCGAGTACGATGGTATTGATTGCCTTCAGATGATCGCGGGCCGGTTGACTGAAGTTGGAGTACGGGTCGGAAGCCACGATCAAGGCAGCATCCGCTTCGCCACGCCCTAAAACATCCGAACTAGTGAACTCGCCCGGATTAAATCTTGGGTAGCCGCGTCCCAGATGAATCCCAAAAGGATACCCGGTTGACCACGAGACAACATTGTCGGCTCCCGTGACGTTGCCATGTCCACGCATTGGCTTGGCAACCCACCGCGTGTGCTTGTTCATATCACGAGCCAACGCGAGAACCGCCTCGCTATTGAGATGTTTGCCACGAGTCATAGTGACGCCCATGCCGAACAAAATCGCACCGAACTTGGCCTTCTTCATCCCCTCCATCACTTCTTTGAGTTGTGCAAGAGGGATGCCTGTCTTTTCTTCGACGCTGTCATCAAGCTCTAATCCTTTGGCGAGAGCCCGCAATGCCCAGGCGAGTTCGAAATCCGAACGAGGCTTCAATTGCAGGTGAATATCGACCGCTTTGGCGGTTTTGGTTTTACGGACATCAATCAGCACGGCAGTGCGATCTTTACGACCGTTGGGAACAAATTCTCCTTTCGGCATCAAACTGTATTTCGTGAAGTGTCGCGGGTGCGACTCAGCCGGGTTGCCTCCCCAGTAGATCAAATAATCAGCACGATTCTTGAGTTCGCCCAATGAGCAGGTCACTTCACCCACACCTTGAAACGCCATTCCAGATGGGCCATGACAGACAGATGTTGTGGTGTCGAGGCATCCGCCGATCCAGTCTGTAATGGCAACCGCCACCCGCTGTGCTTCGCAAGTCGTATCCGACAGCCCATAAGTAATGGCGTATTGCGATTCAAGAAGAATCTGAGCGGCACGGTCGATGGCTTGTTCGTATGTTGCCGGTTGACCATCAATCAAAGCCTCTGGACGCTCTTCAATGTGGTGATTAAAGAACCAGGCTTTGCCCAACACGCATGCATTTTGCGCTTTGGTGATCTGATTGCCTTCCACCGTCAGATTGATGTCGTCGCAAACACATCCGCAGAAGGTGCAGGTGGCGTCTTCGACAATCTTAAGAGGATTGTCGGTTTTGTTTGTCGGTTGTTCGGCGATACTCATAATTAGTTGCTAGCAATTAGAAACTAGAAGTTGGTTAAGTGGCGATCTTTTCAATCTGGACGTCGAGACCTTTGCTGTCGGGCATCCCCGTGCCGTGAGTTTCTCCCGGCATTAACTGAGACGACTTATCGCCATAGCTGATAAATAGCAAGCCGGGAGGAAGTTCGTTTTTACCAGTGCAACAGGGAACCACGACTGATCCATGCTCATTCCACATGCGGACCTCTTCACCTTCTGCAATGTCGAGTCGCTCCATGTCGTCGGGATTCATTTTGAGCGTGTTGATTTCAGTCTGATAGCCTTCAGTGTACTTCCCCTCATTGAGAGTCGTGCCCTGTTTGCTGGTTCGACCGGGAATCAAGATAAAGATGTCAGTCATTGAGGTTGTGTCTATTGTGGCGTAGGCTGTGTTTAGGGATCGTCATGCTACTTCATGAACTGGCTCCCGAGTCACCTATCATAGTCAAACACAAACGTATTCATAGCCAAATCTGGAAGAACAGGGACCCTTAAGTTTCCTGAATATTCAAAGTGCAGTATTGTTTCTCCTGTTATCGGATGGAATCCGGGATGTCAGAGCCTGATCTCGAACAATTGGACAATTCTCCCGAGATCGCGACGAGCGAAATCACCCTGAAAGGTCTCTTCCGTAAACATCGTGGCAAGATGTTCTTGACCTATTCGCTGTTTAACATTGAGAATTTGTTGCGTCTGGCACAACCGGCCGCATTGGGATGGGCCATTAACGACCTCCTGAATGATCGTTGGTTGGGTGTCTGGATATTGGTGGCGCAACATCTCTCGCACATGTTGATCGGCACCGTGAGGAAAATGTACGACACCCGCGCCTTCACCTCGATTTATTCTGAACTCGCGACCGACGTGATCACTCGTCAGAAAGCGCGAGACGAAGAGGTTTCTCGTATCGCAGCGAGGTCGGCCATGTCGAGAGAGTATGTCGACTTTTTTGAACGATATGTCCCCATGATCATTCGCAGCAGTTATTCCGTCATCGGAGCAATGGTAATGTTGGGGCTTTACGATCCGTGGCTGATTGCCTATTGCGGAGGACTGATCGTTCCCGCCATGATTTTGAATCGCTGGTATTCGCGTAAGACCTTGATGCTGAGCACTGGTTTACACGATCAACTCGAACACGAAATTGCGATCATTAAAGATGGTGAAGAGAAAGATGTTCGAGAGCATTTCGATCAGGCGGCCAGTTGGAGAATTCGACTTTCGGATGCGGAAGCGGCCAATTTCGGACTGATGGAATTATTCATCTTGGGAGTGATCATCGCCTGCTTGATACGATTCTGTTCGCACGGCACTCCCGAAGCGGGAGACATCTTTGCCGTCTTCCGTTATGTCTTGATGTTCATGATGGGGATGGATTCGTTACCGCGGCTCGTTGAACAGATGAGCCGACTCAAAGACATTGGGCAACGGACGGGCTCCACGAAACGGGGCGGCCCGGGAAGAAGGCAGAGAGTATGAAAGTCAATCTGCTTAAATTCGGCTTGCCGCTGTTGATTCTTCTGACAGCATTCTGGTTTTATGCAAACAAATCCGGGATGTTTCTCGATCGTGAGGCATTGATTGCCGAGGCGAGCTCTCAGGTGGAAGCGGGGGAATTGGATGCTGCCGAGGAAACGGTAAAGCCGTTGTTGAACCTCTGGGATGTCCCGGACGAATTGTGGCTGTTTGTAGGAAATATTAATCGAATCAAAGGGGATTTTCCCTCCGCCCTGAAATATCTGAGCGAGATCACCGAAGACTCGCCTGACATTTATGCGGAGGCATTATTGTTTCGCGCCGAAGCCAACATGCGCCTCGGCCATCTGAGCGCAGCACGCGACTTGTTTACCGAATCTCTCGCAGATAATGATCGACAGCCAGACGTTCGCCGCCGTCTGGTCTTTATTCTCAACCTGGCAGGACTGATTCGGGAGTCCCTACCGGAGATGTTGACACTCGTGAATTCTGGGCAGGCCGACCCCGAGTTGCTGTTGCTTTTATGTGATATGACCACACCTCGCCGCAACGAAGAGTTGATCGCTGCGGGGCTCGCTGCGTTTCCGCAAGATCCGCTTGTCCATCTGGCCGAAGGATTAGTTCAAGACTCACAACAAAATGACGTAGCTGCGCTACAACAGTATCAGCTCGCACTCGACATCAATCCCGACTTAGCAGCCGCATGGACAAAATCGCTATCCACGGCGATACGTCTGGAGGATCGGAAAACAGTTCATGGATTACTTTCGCGTCAGCCCCAGGATGTCGAAAAGACTCCCGAGTATTGGATCATAAAAGGAGATGTCTGTCGAAGAAACCAGAACAGCGGCGCTGCAGCACGTTGCTACCTGCAGGCCGCAAAGATAGCTCCAGACGAAATCCAAGCCCATTATCAACTCAGTCAGACGCTACAAGAGTTAGGGCGAAATCAAGAGGCCGAAAGTGTGGCAAATTGGGCGAGTCAACTTTCGCATCTCTCTGCGCTGTCCCGGTCAATCAATAAAAACACTCCCGGAGTTCCCGGAATCCAGAAGATGTGTGACCAGCTTTTGAAACTCAATCGTGTCAATGAAGCCTGGAATTGGGCCATCCTCGCGACGCGGGCCAATCCTGCTTCCGAAGAAGCAGCCAACCTCTTCGCCAAGCTCGATCAAATGAAAGATCAATCCAACCCAATAAGTTTCCCTTCTGGACCAGCTGATGTGTTAAATTTCGCCGAATTTTTAATCCCGGAATGGAAGGATTTGGATTTCTTTCCAACGACAAACGAGAGCGTTACCCCCGAACCAAATTCGGTTGTGATCAGTTTTGACAATGTGAGCGAGATAGCAGGATTCGATTTCCGATATCAGAATGATTCCGATCTAGCGACCGACGGGCGTCGTATCTTCGAGTACACCGGTGGAGGAGTCGGAGTTCTCGATTATGACTTGGATGGTTGGCCCGACCTCTACATGACACAAGGGGGCAAGGGGGGACCAACGGAAGATTCCACAGAAAGCGATCAGCTCTATCGAAATCGCAACGGGCAAACATTTGAAAGTGCCACACACGAAGCCGGACTTCGGGAGTTGAATTTCAGTCAAGGTGCAGCGATAGGAGACATCAACAACGATGGTTTTCCCGATGTGTATGTTGCCAATTTTGGTCGAAATCGATTATGGACAAACAACGGCGATGGAACTTTCACCGACATGACTGAAGAAGCCGGCATTCAAGGCACAGATTGGACGACCAGTTGTGCCATTGCCGATTTAGACGGCGATGGGTTTCCAGAACTCTTTGATGTCAATTACCTGACTGGTGACAATCTGCTGACCGAGCAATGCTACTCCAATGGCATTGCCCGCGTTTGTACTCCAGTTGTGTTCTCCCCCGCCCAAGATCGAGTCTACAAGAATTCTGGAGATGGACATTTTCTCGATCAGACAGAGACCAGCGGTCTCATCACAGCTCAAGGAAATGGCTTGGGGCTTCTTGTTGCCGACTTCGACAGAGATTCTCGACTTGACCTGTTCATCGCCAATGATGCCGTCGCCAATCATTACTGGATCAATCAATCGACTGATTCATTGAAGCTCAATGAATCTGCGTTACTTTCTGGAGCAGCCGTCAATTCCAGCGGTCGCGCGGAAGCCTGCATGGGAATCGCAGCAGGAGACGTGAATGGTGACGGACTCATCGATCTGTTCGTGACCAACTTTTTTCAAGAGTCGAACACTCTCTATCGGCAACAACAACCACACTTGTTTATCGATGAAACCGTGAATCTCTCTCTCCATGAACCCGGCTACGACTTGCTCGGATTCGGTACGCAATTTTTGGACGCCGATCTGGATGGTTGGCAGGACTTGATTATCCTCAATGGAGATATTGATGACTTCACGTTCGCAGGACGGGAAGAGAAAATGCCCCCGCTCTTTTTGCACAACCAATCAGGAAAGTCTTTTGTTCAGGTTGACGCCAAGCAAGCTGGATCATTTTTCGAGCAAAAAAAGATCGGGCGGTCAGTCGCTCGTCTCGATTGGAATCGGGATGGCAAGCCTGATTTTGTGGCCAGTTTTCTGGAGACACCTTCTCAGTTGGTGGAAAACAAAACGGCCAGCAAGCATCACTGGCTGGCAGTCAGGTTGATAGGTTTGGAAAGTTCTCGTGATGCCATCGGGACGGAAGTCAGCATCAAAGCAGGAGGCCAATTTCAAGTTCAGCAACTCACGGCAGGAGATGGCTATCAATGCAGTAACGAAAAACTGCTGCTGTTTGGTTTGAAAGATAACCCAAATATCGATTCGTTGTCAGTCACTTGGCCCAGCGGCAAGGCTCAAACATTTGACGAAGTTTCCACTGATCAACTGCTGACAATACGTGAAGGTGACGAACGTCTCTATTCACCTTAGCGCATAAAAAAACCGCAGCCGGGAAATTCCGACTGCGGTCATAAAATCATCACATGTTAAGACGACTTAGAAGTTGCCAATGGGCTCACCACCGGACTTCGTTCCAAGTGCTCCCCAGATCCCATAAGGACTGGCGGCAGTCGATCCTTGTCCGGGACTCGCTGCTGCCAAATTCCCAGTGTCAATGTTTTCGCTGATAAAGCGGACGGCTCCATCCGCCATTAAAACCTGCACTCCACCAGTGTGTACACTGGATGGAGCCAACGCTGCATGGGTTGAGTCGGCATTGTTATTTGTACCTGCGGCACAAGACGGTCCATTCGGAGGCAAGATTGTGGAAAATCCGACACGCTCTGCCTGCCCATCCCACATTGCAGTTCCGTGACGACCTTTGACATTGACAGACGCTAAAAATCGAGTGCCATCTGTCAGAGCGAGACATCCAGCGGGATTGTTAATAGGATCCTGGCCCAGAGCAATCGATTCAATAATGAGTCGATTGTTTCCAGCGGTGCTCCCAAAGTTAGCTCGAACGTGTTCGCTCATGGCTATTGTGTTACTCGTTCCGTCCGTGACATCTCGGAATCTATTACATCGTTGATATCCGAAAAGACCACGTACTGTTCTTGAATCGCGTGGGTTTCTTGCTGAGTCACCAATACAGAAAACATAGTTTTGATGTCGATTACCAACAGAGCTAACACCGTCAGAAGGACACAGCAATCCAGGAATTTGAACATTCCAAGTGGGCCAGCCGGTCCAACCCTCGGGACCTCCGGGAGGAACTACATTGCCTCCTTTTGTGCCACCACGCTGAACCTGATTGAAAAGTGGTGCTTGATCCAAAAATGGCATCAAGCCCATAAAACCACTCAGACGATTCACGTTTCCACGAGTTTGCCCACCTGCTGCCGGATTACCATTGGTACCACCCTTGCGATAAGTAAACCGCCCATAGGTGTCGTGGTAATTATGCAAAGCCAAGCCCAACTGCTTGAGATTGTTCTTGCAACTCGAGCGTCGAGCCGCTTCGCGTGCCTGTTGCACCGCTGGCAACAGTAACGCAACGAGAACCGCGATAATGGCAATTACCACCAGCAATTCAATAAGTGTAAAACCTTGTTTTTTCATCTTGATCACTCCATAATTAAGGAAAACGAATAAGACATACAAAAATGTTACGATAGCCCACACTGGGGTCACGTATTAGTCTGAGTTGGAAAAATTGAAGATATTGGCAGATGTGCCTCACTCAAAAACTTTGCGAATCAGAATCGATTCAGAGTTGAACTTATACACTATTCATCATAGTTTGGCAATTTCAACTCATAATGTCCTTTTCAATCATCAATCCTACTAAGTAAACAGGGAAAACTATGCGTTCAATTACAACTAAGAGCTTTGACCTCATGACGTTAGCTCTAATTGCTGGTCTCGTAACATTATCTGGGTGTGCTGGTGGTGGTGCTGAAGGTGAGGCTGATCGACCAGCCCGGACACCCGCTTCGGGAAAAGTGACTTATGGCGGGGATCCTGTGGAAGGGGCGACCGTGGTTCTCTCCCCAACGTCTCAAGATGGAAAACCCGCCACTGGCCTGACAGATGCAAGCGGAATGTTCACATTGCGAACCTTTGAAACTGATGATGGTGCCATTGCTGGAGAGTACAAAGTCACCGTCACCAAATTGAAAACTTCTGCGTCAAGTACCGTTAGTGAAGATGACCCCAATTACGACCCTGAAGCCGCCGATGATTCTGACGAGCCGGAACATCTAATTCCCGAGAAATACTCATCCGCAGAAACCACCGATTTGAAGGCTACAATTCCGGCAGACGGAGAAGTGACCGATTTGAATTTTGACCTCGTTGACTAATTCGAGGCAAAAGCTCACAATTTCAAGGGTCCTGTCGTACGGAACGGCAGGCCCCTTTATTTGTGAGAGAATCTGTGTTTGCCGGACCAATTTTCAGCCGCGAAGCTCTGACTTCACCACGCAAGATGCGACACTTCCTGATTCGTGTCGGCTACGTGGCGGCGTTCATGGTGTTGATGTACACAGCGTCTCAAGCGACGTTCGGTTGGCAACAAGCGATTGGTGTCGGTGATTATGCTCGCTTCGGTGCGTTGCTCTTCAAAATTTTCTCGGTTGTGCAATTGTCGCTGTTAATGTTTTTTGCGTTACTCTTTTCTGCATCAAGTGTTGCTCAAGAAAAAGATCGCGGCACGCTGGTCCTGTTATTACTTACCGATTTGCGTGAACGTGAACTCGTCTTCGGGAAACTGTTTGCCTCGTTGCTGATTGTGGGTGTGACGTGGGCCGCCTCGATCCCGGTCTTCCTCTCGATCTATCTACTGGGTGGCGTCTCTTTGGGTCAAATTTTATGGTCATTGGCGATCTCGGGAGCCACTGTCCTTGCAGCGGGTAGTTGGGGAAGCTTGGTTGCTTATTGGAGAGAGAAAACATTTCAAACTCTCGCGGTCAGCGTGTTGGGTGCAGTGCTTTTTCTCGGAGTGATCCAAGCCATCTCGTCGTTTCTCCCTGGATTGGCGGGAGAATGGATTGCCGGACTCAATCCCTATGCCGCCTTAAATCAACTCGTTGATCCATTTAAGACCGTCACCGGCACAGGCTTGGCTCATGTCTCAGGAGCGAAGTCGGTCATCATGTTGCTGGCATTATCGGCGATCCTGAATGTCTCGACGACATTGTCCCTCCGACATTGGAACACCCTCCGCTATTCTCGACCTCGGGAAGAAAAAGAAGCCACCACCGGCGAGACCCGAGTGAAGACTCGTCAAATCTGGGCAAATCCCGTTCTATGGCGAGAAATCTGCACGCGCGCTTACGGCAAGAAGATGCTGGCCATCAAAGCCGCCTATCTGCTACTTGCCGGCTTTCTGTTTTACTTTTTGGCGGGCGCAGCATCGAGTGGTGATCAACTCATGGGGATCGTCCAACCGACAACATTCTGTTTTGTCGGGTTGTGTATTTTGAGCCTGTTGCTGATCAATGCGCAAGCGGTGACTGCCATTACGTCCGAGAAAGACGCAAAAACGCTGGTACTGCTGCTGGCAACCGACCTGACAGCCAAAGAGTTTGTCTACGGAAAAATTGGCGGGATTCTGTATAACTCCAAAGAGCTAATTCTGCTGCCTCTTGGCATGTTGATTTACATCGCCGTCTCATTTTCGGTGGGCTTTGAACCACTGCTTTATCTGTGTATGGGATATTTGATGCTCGTCGCATTCGCCACCATTCTGGGGCTGCACGCGGGATTGGGCTTTGATAACTCTCGCTCGGCCATCGGGAATAGTTTGGGAACGATGTTCTTTCTCTTCGTGGGAATCTTTATTTTCATGGTGCTATTGCTGGAAGCACGGTCCTCCTTCTTTATTCAGTTTCAATCGTTCATTCTGTTCATCGGTGTCGGTTCGATTGGATTGTATGCTTCACTGACTCATAGCAATCCATCGGGAGCCCTCACGTTGTCAGCTGGCATCTTGCCGTTTCTGACATTTTACGCAATTACAGAGTTCATTCTGGGTGGAAGTTTGAGCGTGTTTCTCGCGATTACCGCCGCCTATGGATTTACGACACTTGCCATGCTGATTCCGACAGTCAGCGAATTTGACGCCGCCTTGGGGCGAACGACCATCGACAAGTAAATTTGCACGGACGACAAGTCTCTCTTGACGTGTTATAGCTATGACCGAGCCTGCACCACTGACAATCACTGCGTTCACTCAGCAGGTGAAAGATCTGATCGAAGCGAACTTTGATAGAGTAACAGTCGTCGGGGAGATCTCCAATTTCACGCGTGCCTCTTCAGGGCATCTTTACTTCACTCTCAAAGACGAAAACGCTCAACTCCGTGGCATCATGTGGAGAGGGAACGCAGCCCGGATGAAGTTTGATGTTCACGATGGGCTGGAAGTTGTTGTCTCTGGGAAGCTCGAAGTTTATGCGGCCCGTGGCAGCTATCAGATAATCTGTACTCGCATGACGCCGCAAGGCATGGGAGGCTTGGAGCTCGCCTTTCAGCAATTACAGGAAAAACTGTCCAAAGAAGGGCTATTCAATCCCGAACACAAACAACCGATCCCCAGATTTCCTCGTCGAATTGCTCTCGTGACAAGCCCCACAGGGGCCGCCGTTCGGGACATGCTACAGGTAATGACCCGACGTTGGCCCGGCTTGGATGTCGTCTTGTTGCCAGTGGCAGTCCAAGGAGAGGGAGCCGCCGAGCAGATTGCCGCTGCAATCAATTATGCACCGAGGATTCCGGGAGTCGACCTGATCATCACGGGACGTGGTGGGGGAAGCCTGGAGGACTTGTGGCCATTTAATGAAGAAATTGTCGCACGAGAAATCTTTGCTTGCCCAACACCAATTATCAGTGCCGTTGGCCACGAAATCGATATCAGTATCTCAGATTTGGTCGCCGACCGCCGGGCGTTGACCCCCAGTGAAGCGGGAGAGTTATCGACACCGTCTGCGGAAGATTTGAATCAGGGGCTGATCAGTCTGCAAAATCAGATGGCAACCGCTTTACGCAATCGCGCACACCAGTCAAGATTAGAGTTGGAAAGTCTGGCGTCGCGCCCCGTATTTGCTCGACCACTGCAACGGATCGACGAATTACGACAACAAATGGACGAATGGGACGCGGATCTCAATCGGTCCTTACAACGATCATTCCTCAACAAACAAAAAGAAGTCGAACAACTCGCCTCGCGACTCGATGCTTTAAGTCCGTTGAATGTATTGAATCGCGGCTATTCGGTGTCGCGTCAGGCCGATGGGAAAGTCATCAAAGGTGTCTCAGATGTTGTCGAGGGAGACAAAATTGTGACTCGTTTCATTGACGGCGAAGTGGAGTGCCTGGTGAATCAGATCACTTCTCATGACATTTTAGATCACGACATTGCAGAAAAATCATAAATCACGGAAAGTGAATGGCAATCAAATGGCCAAGAAAAAAGCAAAGTCTCAGGAAACGCCTGACAATATCAATTTTGAAGATGCCGTTGGAGAAATCCAGGACATTGTTCGTCAATTGGAAGACGGAGACTTAGGGCTTGATGAATCGCTACAGAAGTTCGAAGTTGGCGTCCGATTAATACGTGGTTGCCACACAACTCTCGAAGAAGCCGAACGTAAGATCAAAGTTTTGACGGACGTTGATGCCGACGGAAACCCCGTTCTGGCTGATTTTGATGCGTCCTCTACGATTGAAGCGAACAAGAAGTCGGCTGGGAGGCGGAAAAAGCAGAGTGAGGACGACGATGAGAAAGATTCCGCATCGGACGGTTCGAGCCTGTTCTAACGATATTACGCGTCTTGATTATTCCGCACGAACCTCACAATAGCCTGCTGGCTCTGTTCTCTGTGGAGGTTTCGTAACTCTCGCACTGTCAGAGTTGTCGGTATAAGGCATAATAAGGCAGAGCAAGGCGAGATCATTTGATTGAAGCCTACCTGAATGAGATGCCGCGTTTTCTGTGAAAGTGACACCATGAGCTTGTTTCGTCCCGTGATCGATGCCATGCAGGGGTATATTCCCGGTGAGCAACCGACCGAAGCGGGTTGGGTTAAACTGAACACGAATGAAAACCCCTACTCCCCTTCCCCCGAAGTGAAGAAAGCCATCGTGGCCGCCTCTGACGGTCGGCTCAATATTTATCCCGACCCGTTAGTGAAAGCGTTTCGAGAGTCGGCGGCTGAATTGTTTGGTGTCGATGCAGATTGGGTTCTGCCTGCAAACGGAAGTGACGAGAACCTGACGATCTTGATGAGATCATTTGTCGATGCAGGAGAACAGATCGCGTACCCCTACCCCAGTTATGTCCTCTACGAAACATTGGCCGAAATTCAGGGAGCCAAGGTGGCTCGACTGCCACTTACGCCCGATTGGCATTTCGATTGGAAAACGACCGACCCGCGGGTCGCTGCCAGCAAGTTAGCTTTTGTTCCCAATCCCAATTCTCCCTCGGGAAATCGCTGGGGTGATGAAGAACTCCAATGGCTGACACCCGAAAAAGGGTTACTTGTACTCGATGAAGCCTACGGCGACTTTGCCGACAAACCACACAAAGCCGAACTGCTTCAGTCGGAAATTGGAAAGCGAATGGTGATTACACGAACGCTCTCCAAATCCTACTCTCTCGCGGGAATTCGTTTCGGTTTTGCCATCGCACATCCCGACATCATTGCCGGCATGCGTAAGGTCAAAGACAGCTATAACTGTGACAGCATCGCCATCGCCGCTGCAACTGCCGCGATTCAGGATCAAACCTGGATGTTGACGAATCGGGAGAAGATCGTGACAACTCGCACATGTCTGACAGAGGCATTGTCAGAAATGGGGTTTGTAGTGACACCGACTCAGGCAAATTTCGTCTGGTGTACGCATCCCGATCATGCAGAAGGAAAGATTTACGAGGAACTCAAATCACGAAAGATTCTCGTACGCTATATGAAATTCCCCTACTGCGGTCCCGAAGAAAACGAGCACCGCGAAGGACTGCGCATCAGCATAGGGACAGAAGGAGAAATCGACATGCTGTTGAAATCTCTGAAAGAACTGGTCGAATAACAGTCTGGCCAATTTACCACACCAAACACTTTTCTCTGTTAATAGAGTCTGTCATGACACGAACCGCCTCAATCACTCGGCAAACTGCCGAAACTCAAATCACACTCTCTTTGAATCTGGATGGCAGCGGTCAACACGAGATCGATACCGGTGTCGGCTTTTTCGATCACATGCTGACCTTATTTGCCCGTCACGGCCTGTTTGATTTGACTGTCAAAGCCGTCGGAGATCTGCATGTTGATTCGCATCACACCGTTGAAGATACCGGCATTTGTCTGGGACGTGCGATCAATGAAGCACTTGGCGACAAAGCAGGAATCACACGCTATGGATCGATGACTTTACCCATGGAAGAAACACTCGCGACTGCCGCAATCGATTTGAGCGGACGTATGTGGTTTGTTTCTCAAGCAGAATATCCGAGTGAGAAGATCGGTGAATTCGATACCGAACTTGTCGAAGTCTTCTGGTCTGCTGTATCCGCAAACAGCTTGATGAACTTGCATCAAGTCGTTCATCACGGGTCGAATAGCCATCACATTGCTGAGGGATTATTCAAAGCCAGCGCGCGAGCGTTACGAATCGCCGTGACTGTTGACCCTCGCCAGAGTGGTGTCCCCTCATCCAAAGGGACATTGACTGACTGAACACTTGAGAAAAAGATGCGACGTTTTTTTGAGTCAGATTACTGACCAAGAATCAAGCTTGCAGTTCGGTTTTTTAACGGGAATTAAAAACTCTCAAAAAGTGCGGGGAGACTCCTTTTCAATGAGTGTTGCTTGCGATATCTTCAGAACATCTCGATGAAGTGTGATGGTGCATTTGGTGAGTGATTCATTGTTGGAATGATAACTTGCGGCATCTTGCCACGAGTGCTTCACGAGGTGCTGATCTCCGCAACCCCGGGGACGGCCGAACACACGAAGCGTTTGCCAATACGGAGGGCAAGCCAAGGTTAATTCAACTGTTGTCTTACGCGGACGGAGTACCGTAAGTTTCGGTTTTGGACTGCGGTCTCCTACGGAGAGAAGGAAGTGTGACCCACACTTCTCGCAGTGCGCCAAGTAAGTTCGGTTGTTCCCTTTATTCTTGCATTCTCTGGTATGCAAAACGGAAGATGGCCTACCATTTAGACTTGAGCCGATCAAACGACTCGACAAAGACCCAGAAATGACGGTTTTTTTGTCCCGTTTGCGTTGAAGAGCTCTGCCTGAAACGCTACGATTTTGCGATTCCAGCGCAAGTTGATTGCGCTAAAGATTCACAGATGCCTTTGTTGCTCTCCTGAGCGTGGCATATCTGTATTGTTTGCAACACCTTACGACGAAATGGATGTGCCATGACTGTCAGCAAGTCTACCATGGCCCGCAAAGAAACACACAAATCCGAATGGTTTGTTGTCGACGCCGACAACATGATCGTTGGACGTTTGGCCGCCAAACTGGCCACCGTTCTGATGGGAAAACACAAACCAACGTACACGCCACATGTTGATACAGGTGATTACGTGGTGGTATTGAACGCTGATCGCATCCGTTTTAGCGGCAAACCGATCACACATCCCAAGATGCCTTATTACACTCAAAAAACTGAGCGAAAGACCTACGACCACTACACGGGCTACCCGAGTGGTCGTGTGATTGAGTCAGCTCTGCAAGTTTGGGAAAAACACCCTGAAAAAATCTTGCACGAAGCGGTTCGTCGCATGCTCCCCAAAAACAAACTGGGACGGCAGATGTTACGCAAGCTCAAACTTGTTGTCGGCACCGAGCACATTTATCAAGCTCAATGCCCGACTGAACTGCCTGACTACCTGAAACCATAAATCTGCCTGCTTGTTTCTCTGAATCACAGCACACTTTATAAACGGAATTGATGATTCGTATGTCGACCGACAACACCGAAGACAAACCTGTCGAAGAAACTCCCGAAGCACAAGTGGATGAAACTCCCACGACTGAGACAACGGAAGAACCTGTTGCCGCAACTGAAGAGGTCGCTGCGGAACCAGAGACGACCGAATCCGTAGCGGACGGTTTGGAAATCGGTTCTGACGCCATTCCCGAAGAAGTCGATCCCGATTTTGAACCCGTTGTTCGCGGGAAGATTGACAAATTCGGCGTCGCGATGGGAACGGGTCGTCGTAAGACTTCTGTGGCTCGTGTTCGCGTTCAAGCTGGTAAGGGCAAGTTCACCGTCAACGGTAAAGAACTGGCCGAGTTTTTCCCAGTTGAACGACATTGTAAGAAAATCTTGGCAGTCCTTGAAAAGACTGAAAAAACGGGCAAGGTTGATGTCTGGGTGCGTGTTGATGGCGGCGGAATCACTGGCCAAAGTGGTGCTGTCATTTTAGGTCTCGCCCGTGCTCTGCACGTTCAAGACGCCTCACTACATTCCATACTGTCCCACAACGGCTTCCTGACTCGTGATTCTCGGATGGTTGAACGTAAGAAGTTTGGATTCAAGAAAGCACGCAAGAGCTTCCAGTTCTCCAAACGCTGAGCCTTCTGGTTCACATTTCAGTTTGAATAACAACCCCTTTCGGATGATTCCGCGAGGGGTTTTTTATCGTCGAATCATTTTCACTTTGAAACAAACTTTTTTTCATTGGGAATCGATCCAGAGACATGAGTATGTATCACTCACTCCTAAAACCTGATTTACAGCAAATGTTGATCGAAACTGATCATTCGGGAGTGTCAGAATTTTGTGATGTTCTCCACCCTGCGGTCACTGCGGAAGTCCTGGAAGGTTTTGAAGTTGTCGAGATACTCGAGGTTCTGAACTCCTGCGAACTTCTCAAGCAAGTCCAAATACTCGAGTTTTTACCGCTACCGCTACAACTTTCACTTGTTGAAGATCTTGAACGTAATGACCGTAAACGACTCTCTCGCTGGTTAGAGGAAATGTCGTCCGATGACCGGGTCGATCTGCTATCCCGGTTGAGCGATGAGCAAGTCGAAGGCTTACTGCCGTTAATTGCTCAGGCCGAACGAAACGATATTCGCAAGCTGCTTTCCTTCCCCGAGGAATCAGCCGGCGCAATCATGACAACCGAGTATGCCTTGCTGCCTGAAAATATTACCGTTCGGGATGCACTGGAAAAACTCCGCAAACAGGCTCCTGATCGCGAGACCATTTACTATGTCTACGTCATTGATGATGGTCGTCATCTGTTGGGATTTGTTTCTTTACGCGATCTCATTTTAGCCAAACCAGAGACGGTATTAACAGAACTCATGAAGCGAGATGTGATCTCGGTACGCGTTGACGACGATCAAGAATTTGTTGCCGGTGAAATGCAAAAGTATAATTTCATCGCGATCCCTGTTGTCGATAACCAAAATCGACTTGTCGGGATTGTCACACACGATGATGCAATGGATGTTCTGGAAGAGGAAGCCACCGAAGATGCTCATATGGCTGGTGCCGTTGCCCCTTTGGAAGACAGTTATCTGGAAACACCTCTTTTCACATTGTTACACAAACGTGGTATCTGGCTAGGCATTCTTTCGTCGGCTGCCGTGGCGACTGCCGCGATGTTGAGACAGTACGAGTCGGTTTCGGAAGCTTACACTTGGATGATCCTGTTCTTGCCTCTGGTATTAGCAAGTGGTGGAAACGCAGGATCACAATCTGCAACCTTAATCATTCGATTTTTGGCCGTTGATGATCAACAAACACAATCCCCCCATCTTCGGCTTGCCCGACGTGAGTTAATCATGGGGCTCACGCTGGGAACATTTCTGGCACTGATCGGTTTCAGTTTCGGCTGGATGTTTGTTGGCAAGGTCGAAGGTATTGTTGTGGCGGTCACTGTGGCAATGGTCGTCACTCTGGGGACGTGTAGCGGTGCGATGCTACCGATTCTATTTCGAAAATTTGGAATGGACCCTGCACTCATGTCAAACCCGTTGATTGCAGCAATCGTCGATATTCTTGGTGTCGTGATCTATTATTCTGTCGCGATTTTATTATTGGGTCGCGTGGAGCCGGGGTAAGATGGAACGACCATACTTCACTCGGGAAATTCTGAAATGAGACGGTTGTTCATTTACCTTGGCTGTATCTTGTCTTCAGTAAGCTGCTCGCTGGTAGGGACAGGTGCTTGGGCACAATCATCCACGTTGCCCAGTGACGTACGCAAGGCAATAAAAAAGGCCACCACGTACTATTTCGAAACCGTCTCTACACATGGTGGTTACGTTTATCATTATTCTCCCGACCTGAAGATTCGCTGGGGTGAAGGTTCCGCGACAAAGGATCAGGTTTGGGTGCAACCCCCCGGCACACCGACGGTTGGTTTGGCCTATCTGCGTGCTTGGGAAGCCACTGGTGATGAGCTATATCTGAAAGCCGCCACCGCTGCGGCAGAATCTTTAATTTATGGTCAGCTAGAGTCGGGGGGTTGGACGAACTCGATTGATTTCGATCCGAAGGGAACACAACTTTCTCGCTATCGAAACGGCAAAGGTGGTGGCAGAAATCGCAACTTCTCAACTCTGGATGACGGGATCGGTCAATCGGCACTTCGTTTGTTAATGCAGACGGATCGCGCATTGCATTTCAATCACAAACAGATTCATGAAGCGACTCAAATTGCTCTCGATGCTTTAATCGCTGCTCAATTTCCGAACGGCGCGTTTCCTCAAGGTTGGGACGAAGAAGGAATCAGCGTGCAGCCTCTCAAAAAAGCGAACTACCCGGATTATGATTGGCGTACCGAGAACCGTATTAAAGAGTACTGGGATCTCTACACGCTTAATGATGATTTGTGCGGTTATGTTTTTGAGACTCTCAACGATGCTTGGGAAATCTATCGACACCCTCGGTATCGGGATGCAATCGTTTCACTGGGAGACTTTCTGATTCTGGCTCAAATGCCCAATCCTCAACCCGCCTGGGCCCAACAATATAACTTCGACATGCAACCCTGTTGGGCACGCGCATTCGAACCACCGGCAATCAGCGGGAGAGAATCGGAGGATGCTATTGCTGTCTTGATGAAAGCCTACGAGCTAACGGGATATGAGAGATTTTTGGAGCCGATACCGAGGGCTCTCAGCTACCTGAAGAAATCCCGCCTGCCAGATGGTCGTTCCGCACGTTATTACGAGCTGAAAACAAACCGTCCTCTCTACATGGAGCGAATTGCTGGAAAGTATCAGTTGACTCACGATGATTCAAATCTCCCCGACCATTACGGATGGAAAACGAACCTCCATTTCGAGACGTTAGAGGGGCATTATCGACAGTTAACAAGAGATGGCCAACTAAAATCCCAAGATCGCTCTCGAAAATATCTGGAGCCAAAAATTCAGCAGATTTTGTCCGATCTTGACGGCCAAGGGCGTTGGGTGTCGCGATACGGGGGTGAAAGATTGGTTGGCCAGCCGAAATTCCGAGAGGGAGATCAATATCTCTCCAGCAAGTTGTTCAGTGAAAATCTCGAATTGCTCTCGCAGTATCTCATGGCAGAATAAGAATCCGATTGGGTTAATACCGAACAAACGCATGATTTGTTAATCTGATTAATACAAGAATGCCATAAGACATAAGAATCACAGGATTGGTAAAGAGATCATGTTAGCGAAACGGATTATTCCTTGTCTTGATGTTCACGCGGGACGAGTCGTGAAAGGGGTCAACTTTTTGAACCTGCGAGATGCGGGGGATCCGGTCGAAATTGCTCGCCGCTACGAGGACGAGGGCGCTGATGAGTTAGTCTTTCTCGACATTACGGCATCGCATGAAGAGCGAGAAATCATATTGGATGTCGTGCGTAGGACATCAGAAGTGATTTTCATGCCGTTAACGGTCGGCGGAGGAATCAGAACTCTTGAAGACATCCGACAATTATTGAGTGCAGGATGCGACAAGGTCTCGATCAATACGGCTGCAGTGAAAAATCCCGACTTTGTCAAAGAAGCCGCCCTCCGGTTTGGCAGTCAATGTATTGTTGTGAATATTGACCCCAAACGCATCGATAAGGAGGGCGAAGAGTTTTGGGATGTGCATATCAATGGCGGTCGTATTCCGACCGGATTACAAGTTGTGGAGTGGGCGCAGGAAATTGAAAAACTTGGTGCTGGAGAGATCGTTCTGACATCGATGGACGCGGACGGGACGAAAGATGGCTACGACCTCGAAATCACCAAAGCCGTCTCCGACGCGGTTCAAGTCCCGGTCGTCGCGAGTGGAGGGGCGGGTAGCCCCCATCATTTGTATGAAGCAGTGACCGCAGGCGGTGCGTGTGCGGCTTTAGCGGCGAGCATCTTCCACTTTAATGAATACACGATTGATGAAACAAAGCATTATCTTGCCGAAAAGGGGGTTCCCGTCCGCTTTAATTTGACGGTATAATCAACTCACGTAATTTTGATTCCCATCTTTTGAATATTTTCTGAAAGCTTGTCTGATGGCAATAACGGTTAACAGTTGGACCGAATCGACTTTCGTCCCTAAACAAGAAATTGAGATCGACAAGATCTTTCGCTTGGCGATCAAACATGGATGTTCCGATATTCACCTTCAAGTCGACCGTCCACCAATCTTTCGCGTCAAAGGAACCTTGCGTGCTTTGGAAATGGATCCAATTTCCGAGGAAGAGATGATCAAGCTCACCTTCCCGATGATGGACCAGCGGAACTTGGAAATCTTCCATAACGATGGGGGGGCGGACTTCGCCAAAACGATCGTTCAGGATGGAGATACTTGGCGTTTTCGTGTCAACCTGATGACTCAATTGAGCAAGGTTGGTATGGTCGCTCGTAAGATTGAGCGTTCGATTCCGAACTTCGAAGGGCTATATCTTCCACCTGTTATGGAAGAACTTTGCAAATTCGATCAGGGGATGGTATTGCTCGCCGGAGTGACCGGTTCGGGGAAATCAACGACGATTGCTTCGATGCTCGACTGGGTGAATAAGAACTATCGAAAACATATTCTAACCATCGAAGACCCGATCGAATTTATTTACACATCCGATAAATGCCTCATTAATCAACGCGAGATCGGGCAAGATGTTGTCGACTTTCATGTCGCTATGAAACATGCTGTGCGTGAAGACCCCGACATCATGCTGGTGGGGGAAATGCGTGACCGCGAAACATTTGAAACGGCTCTTCACGCTGCTGAGACCGGTCACTTGGTGTTCGGGACTATTCACGCATCGGGAGCCGCGAGTACCGTGGGTCGTATTCTCGACTTGTTCCCACAAGACATGCATAATGCGATCCGCGGTTCGATGGGCTTTAACATGCGAGCAATTGTCGCTCAAAAGCTTCTAGCAACCGTTGTAGATACCCCATCCCGTGTGCCGATTGTCGAAATTATGCGTTTCAATCCAACGGTCCGCAAATTGGTTCTTGAAGAACAGGACGAAAAATTAGCGGCCGCCATTCGCATCGGGAAAGATGACGGCATGCAGTTGTTTAACGATAGTTTGTACTACTTCATCAATCAGGAGTTGGTCAGTCGTGCAGCCGCATTCGAAATTTCCCCGAATGTCGAAGAACTCAAAATGCAGCTCAAAGGAATCAACGTCAAAGCGGCTGCTATTTTGTAATACGGCTTGCGTGTTTTCAGAATTCGAACCCCGGATCGTTCCGGGGTTTTTTCATGGTTATAATTTTCGGAGACTGCTTGAGAAAACCGCGAAAGGCGATGTCCAAAAAGATTCAAATACCGGATTCACCTTTGAGGTCACCAAAAACTTTCTTCAGGGATATTGGAAAGGGGCTGCGAATGTTACCGACCATCGGATATGCACTCCGCGAACAAAATCGACCGATCTTGACAGATCCAGCTATTAACGGCTGTGAAATCACATTTGAACGGGCCGATGACCCGTTACGTGTCGAGAAGTATCTACAAGATCTCAATTTCGATCATGTCAGTATCCACGCCTTAAAACTATCTGTGGCGTCTGCCGATCCTCCCGGCGAAAAAAATATGAAGGCACTGAAAGAGATTGCCGACGAGAACGGCGCCGACTCCATCAGCGATCATCTCGGCTTCACTCGGAATGCTCACGAAGGGGTCGAAATGGGACACTTCGCTCCACCGCCATACACCCAGGACGCTCTCGAAGCGACCGTCCGAAACCTCGATGTCGTCCAGAATTATTTTGGAGACCGTCGTTTCTATCTTGAGAACGTGGCGTACTTATTCGAGTTTGCGGGAGAAATGAACGAACAAGAATTCTTGACCGAAACCCTGAAACGCTCCGGGAGTGGTTGGCTACTCGATGTGACCAATGTTTACGCCAATTCCGTTAACTTCGGCTATGATGCCTATGAATTTATCAAAGGAGTGATGCCCCACGCTGATGCTGTCCAGATGCACTTGGCGGGTGGTGTGTACGACGAAAAGGTGAAAGAATACATCGATAGTCATTCGCATCCGATTCCCGACGATGTCTTCGACTTGTATCGTTTCGCTCTGGAGCTAAGCAAAGGCAAAGTCTCCGCGGTCTTCATTGAAAGAGACCAGGAGTTCCCGGACGAAGCCGGATGGCGAAGTGAAGCCAAACAAGTTCGTGACATTATGGAAGAAGTTTACGCTGTCTCTGCGTAATGCCATCCACAACAGCAGATGAGAACGCCATGCCAGACCCATACCGGAAACAACTCGATAAATACGCCGAAGCTCTTTCCATCGCACATAACGACGAAGTCGTGGGGGATCTGAAGTCCGGTAACACGGCCGACATGCTCAAAATGTTTACCGATGGAAATCTCGATAAGCGATTCAACAAGGTGAAAGACCAGGTTGAGTTTGTGGCCGAATTTTTTGACGAAGAAGAATTTGAAGAGCAAGTTGTGACCTATGTCAAAACATTGCCTCTGTTGGCGTACGATACAGGAATTTCTGACGGCGAGCGATTTCTCGATTGGCTCCCTAGCCAACTGGAACTGAGTGAAGAACAGAAAGACGCTATTCGCTGCCAGCAGGCACGCCATAAAATTGAAGATGTCGCCCGAGAGAACCGATTGGCACATGTCTCTTTTCAGGGACAACTCACCGTTGCCGAGAAATTGGCTGAAGACTTTGGCGAAGATGATAAGTTACAAATCCAAGTGAATCCGATTTGCGTGCGAACGACTTTCAAAACAACAGCGTTACTTGGCGACGATGCGGAAGTCCCCGCCATTGTTCAGTTTTATCCGGTGAAGAACGATATTCGAACGGCCTTGCTGGAAGACGACGGATTAGAATTGATCGACGTACTTCATGAAAGTGGCCCCACAACTCTCGACAATCTGCAAGCCGCCATGACTTTCAAGATGTCTCGCGATGAGTTGATGGAATTGTGTTTGGAACTGGTCGAAATTAAACTCGCCACCATTCGATAAAATTTGAACCGCATCGAAAATCCAGCACGGAGCAAGCTAAGTATCATGCAAAAGTGCAACAAATCTCCGTTTTATGACGTTCGAGAGCGGCACTTCTCTGCTTGATCTCCTCAAATCAGAATTCTTCATACAGAGTCGATGCTGAACTACCGACAACTGTAAATATCGACGATAATGCGTGTTATGAAGGTTAGAACTCCACTTGCTTTTCCAGGCTTTACGCTTGCAGCCCATTCTTTTTATAATGCTAGAGTTGGAGGAAGTGTTGAATCGCAGCAACAATTTGGCTGGCAAATGGATTTTCCAGTAACAAAACCACATGTCACTCTTCACTGCGATTATTTCGTGATGGAACTCGTCACATACATTTAATTATGTGACCACCTCACACATCCATCGCGTTGCTTTGGCCCACAGTCCAAATAGAAGGACTGGGCTCCTGTATGTTGCAAGTGTCATAGCAAGCCGCTTCGCAACAACCTGTCGAACAGAGTGCTGCATCACAAGCAGCAAGCTCCTCATCGCAGGAAACCCATAAGAAACATCACTGTGCTCATGTTGTAAGAATCGAACATGAAACCCCGCCGTGTCCTTCACTGCGTCGAAGAACCGGCAAACCAAGAAAGTCAGAGTCAACGATGATTGAGTTATTGATTAAACGAGAAATGAATCTCAAGAACGAGCTGCTCTCCGGCCTGACGGTCGCCTTGGCACTCGTCCCCGAAGCTGTCGCATTTGCATTTGTCGCTGGAGTCGATCCCTCAGTAGGATTGTGGGCTGCTTTCTTTGTCGGCTTCATCACCTCTCTCATTGGTGGTCGTCCCGGAATGATTTCTGGTGCCACCGGAGCAATGGCTGTTGCAATGACTGCCTTTGTGGTTTTATACGGACTCGAGTACCTGTTTGCTGCGGTGATTCTCTCTGGGATCATCCAAATATTATGTGGCGTTTGCAAAGTCGGAAAATATGTTCGGCTTCTGCCTCACTCTGTCATGCTCGGTTTTGTAAACGGCTTAGCCATCGTCATCGGCCTTGCTCAGTTCGGCCAACTCAAGGCCAATCATCAAGTCACGTTCAACGACCATTCGCACTCTTTTGAAATTGTCGGACAATGGATGACTGGCGGTATGATGTTGGTTACGATCAGCCTCATCGCCCTTACGATGGCCATTATCTATCTATTGCCGAAACTCACTAAAGCCGTCCCGGGGACTCTGGTTGCAATTGTCGCCGTCACATTGCTCGTTCAGTTCACACCGCTACAGTCTGTGACTGTTCAAAATAGTGTCGACCAGATGGATGTCCTGTCGATGGAGAAGGTCGCAAAAACACGTCTTTTTGAATCTGAAAAGCCTGATCTGATCTACTCAGAAGTCAACGACCGAGGACACGAAATTGCCGGTAAAACCATCGCAGTCACCAAGACAGTCAGTGAACGCCAAGCGGGCCATTTCGCGATTCCTTCGATCCCTTTCAGTTGGGAATCATTTGCAGTGATCTTCGGACTTGCCGCGACTCTTGCCGCAATCGGCTTGATTGAATCTCTGATGACGCTCACTCTCATTGACGAACTGACCGAAACTCGCGGCTCCAGCAATCGTGAATGCATTGCTCAAGGACTCGCCAACATGGTCTCTGGGTTTTTCGGAAGTATGGGGGGATGTGCCATGATCGGGCAGTCAATGATCAATATCCGCTCGGGAGGCCGTAATCGTCTTTCAGGCATTACGGCTGCATTGTGCCTGTTTGCATTTATTATGATTCCGCCACTTTGGAAATGTATCGGCATGATCCCGGTTCCCGCCCTGATCGGGGTGATGTTCATTGTGGTGATCGCGACTTTTGAATGGACAAGCCTTCGTCTCTGGAACAAAATCCCAAAAAGCGACATGTTCGTGATTGTGATGGTTTCTGCCATCACCGTGGCCTTCGATTTGGCAATTGCCGTCGCCGCGGGAGTCGTGATTTCTGCGTTAGTCTTCGCCTGGAACAAGTCCCATCAGATTGAAGCCACCATTGAAGAAGGCGCTGACGAAAAACTTTATGAACTCTCGGGACCACTCTTCTTTGGGGCTGTCACAACCTTCAAAGAGATTTTCACTCCCACGGAAGATCCTGAGACAGTCACCATCGAGTTCAAGAACACTCGCGTCTACGATCACTCGGCCTTGGAAGCCATCAACGGCGTCTGTGCTCGATATCGTGACCTCGGCAAAACGGTGGTCCTGAAAAGCCTCTCCGATGATTGCCTGCGAATGCTCAATAAAGCGGAGCCGATTATGGAAGTCAACATCGACAATCAAGACTGCCACACGGCGATCTGAAAGTCGAAAACACAGCCACTGTGAGAACACAAGCCCATCGTCATTTTCGACGTTGGGCTTTTTTGTACGATATTACGCCCGAGATTCGCGTTGAAACATTACTTTATCAGATCAAATTCCTGCAAACGAGATGTAATAACACCCAAAGATGCTCATACTGATAACGGATCGATCATTACTCCAAGAAATTGGCATAGAAATGAACGACAAATCTCGATATATTATATAAATGCTCGCTGATTTGTCTCTCAGGAAGTTTTTGTCATGAAGAATCGAGCAACGGTGTTTAATAGTCATCATCAATCTGCCGGATTGTCACCAGTTCTTCCGCTAGCTCCCTCAATTCTGGAATCGTGTTCTCGCAGAGGATTTCTGCAAGCAGGATTTGCGGGATTGGGAGGCATGGCCCTCACAAATAATCTTTCAGGTGACGAAACGCAGCGTCTCCAGAAATCCCCCAAATCGGTCATCTACATTTGGCTCTCTGGTGGTCCCTCGCAAATTGACATGTGGGATCCCAAGCCGATGGCTCCCCAGGAAATCCGCAGCCCGTTCAGCACCATCGACACAAAGATTCCCGGCGTCGCTTTCACCGAACACCTTCCACTACAGGCTTCCATCGCCGACAAACTTTCGATCATCCGTTCCGTCGACTGCTCTGCCAGTAATCATACCCCCATTACATTGCAAGCCGGCAATCCACTCGCTCAACGCACCAATGACGGCAAGGATGGCGCGGGTTTTCCTTCCATGGGATCTGTCTGCGCGAAGTTCCGAGGCCCGAATGATCCCAACATGCCCGCGTTCGTCGGACTTGCCGACTCCTGGAAAGCCGATGTCTGGGAAGCGGGCGATATGGGACAGGCGTTTGCTCCCGTCAAAGGAAACGAACTGGCTGGCAAATTTCATCTGCCGGACGGATTGACGACATCCCGAATGCAAGATCGCAGCGTGTTACGAAATCACTTCGATTCGTTACGTCGATCACTGGACCAAAGCGATCAAATGGAACGCATGGACCGCTATTCACAAAATGCGATCGACATGACACTTTCGGGGAAAGTCGAAGCCGCATTCGACATCTCTCAAGAAAGTGACGAGACACGTGACAAATATGGTCGCGAGAGTCTTGGTACTAAAACTCTCCAAGCCCGTCGTCTCGTGGAAGCCGGCGTCTCATACGTTCTTGTCAGCGGAGCGTGGGGCTACTTCGACCATCATGGTGACAATGTTCGCTGGGGGGGAATTGAAAAAGGGCTCAAACCGTTAATCCCTCGCGTCGACCGAGCTTTGTACGCACTCATCACTGATCTGGAAGAACGCGGACTGCTCGACGATACTCTCGTCATGATGCTGGGAGAATTCGGACGCTCTCCGGTCATCAACAAAGAAGCCGGTCGAGACCATTGGACAAATAGCATGTCGATGGTGATGGCGGGTGGTGGCTTCCAACATGGTCAAACCATCGGCAGCAGTGATCGTCGCGGAGGAGCCATCTTGACCGCTCCCGTACGTCCGCAGGACCTTGCCGCGACAACATTTCAACACCTCGGGATCGATCTCGAATCGCAATGGATCAACCATTCCGGCCGACCGATCCCGATCATCCAAGAAGGTGGCCGACCGATCCCCGAATTGGTTTGAGTCATCGGATTCATCAACGTGAGTCATGAAAATCGCGCTGAGGACTCGGATAAGGTGAAAGTCACATAGATGAGCAACACTGAAAGGACCGAACCCGCATGATCTAGTCGGGATAAGGTCGCAGGCCAAGAAGGATCTCGGCTCTTTCGGTAAGCGGTTTGGCGGCGATCTCGCTGTCGGTGTATTCAGCCAGGCAGGTCTGGACGAGAGCGTAGACGGTTTGCCGGTCTTGAGAGGTGTCGATTTCCACACACTTATGGAGGCTCTTGAAATGTTCAACCGTCGGCATTGTTTCCGTCTTGAACGTCTCGAACCTCAGCTTCAAGCTCTCGACATTATCGTCGCTTCTGCCGGTGAATTTCGCACGGCCCAGGATTCGTTGTTCGAGAACATCCACGGGACACTCGAAGTACAACATTTTCGGCAGTTCCGCGTCTCGACCGAAGATTTCGTACCAACCTTCCAAGTTATCCAGAGAGCGTGGAAATCCATCGAGCAAGAAATTATTCTTACCCGTCGTTCTGGTGATGTGCTCCATCGCGTTTTTGAGCAGCGCCACTGTTATCTCGTTGGGGACTAACTTTCCCGCAGCAAGAATTTCTTCGATGGTGGCGGCGGTTGGACCTCCACTCTCGCGCTCGGCTCGCAGTAAATCTCCCGTCGAAAGGTGCATCCAGCCAAGTTGAGATTCGGCAAGCTCGCACATCGTTCCTTTCCCGGCACCAGGGCCTCCCAGCACAAAGACCACATTCGGTTCTGGACAAGGTTGCCGAGGATCATAATGATGAACCACAACCTTGGGGGCCGGTGCGACCCCCTTCTTGTAAACGTGCCATTCCCTGTCGGTTGGCGGCAATTCCTCGTCGCAGGTCATGTCGTAGGCGAGATGTCCATCGAGACGGCAGATTCTCCATGACTTGTAGCTGTTGGAATACGAGAGGGCCGGGCTTCTCTCGCTTTTGCCATCGGCCCGATCCCACGCCATTTTCCCATTCCAGTAACCGAGACTTGAGACCGTCCCCGATTCCGATTCGGCGGGAGGAGCCGTTGACGGCACGAACAGACCATCCACTTCGGGAAGTCCTGCCCCAGACACCTCAACAAATAACGTGTTCGGTTTAAGCTCGTCTCGTTCTACCATGATGATTTTCTCTGACGTTCACACACTCGCAGCGAAAACAGACTTTGATTACAGTTTCCCGTCGAGACCCCGTTGGTAGTACTTGTGGGTGATTTTGTCCTGGTTCTCCAGCAGCCAGTCGATGGAAGGTTCGTTGTGCATGGCTTTGTGGATAGCTTGTGCCGTCGCCTTGCGATGAATCTCGAACAACGCTTTGTGATCAAGGTTCTCATCGGTGGCAGCGCCGGGATTGAGCCAGACTGAGCAGACGATGCCGAGATCGTTGGCTTTTTCTTTGGGAATGTCACCCGCTCGGACTGCATCGAGGACCCCGTTCGCAATAGCCGCTTGCACGGTCCCCATTAAAATATTTGTGTAGGCGGTGCTTTTTACGGTCACCTTGCTGACCATCAGAGTGACCGGTCGCACCTGAATATCGGTGTCGAGAATGGCAAAGACCTTCGAGTGGCCAGCCGATTGACCGCCGGTCAAAGTGGCAATCGCCGTGCCAACAGGCCCGTCCAATTCGCCAATAACAACTTCTGGTTCCGCCGCGGTAAATGGTGGCCCGCCAGCGACAAGGGACTCTCCGGTACGCATTACAATTCGATCACTCATCAGGGTGCCTGTTGGGTTGCAGGTGAAGTTAATTGATTTTCAGCTCTATAGCGTACTCGCCACCACCGACAATGTCTAACTCTGACGTATATCTGTTACGTCCCTACACGAGAATGTTTTTTGAGAGCCTGAAGTCGGCGTGAGCGAAGAGTGGTCCGAACTGATTCTGGTAGCAATCTCTGAATTGGTTATTTCAATATCTCATGGACTACATGCCCGTGCACATCGGTTAATCGCCGGTCGATACCATTCTGCAAAAAGGTCAAGCGTTTATGATCGATACCGAGCAAGTGCAAGATTGTGGCATGAAAGTCGTAGCAGTAGGTTTTTCCCTCTGCTGCTTTATAACCCCAGTCATCACTTTGACCATGTGCCACACCAGCATTGATTCCTGCTCCCGCTAACCAGGTGACAAAACTTCCGCCATTGTGGTCTCTCCCCTCGCCTCCTTGGGCGAATGGTGTCCGACCGAATTCAGTTGTCCAAATGAGTAATGTGTCCTCGAACAATCCACGGGTTTTCAAATCACCAATTAACGCAGCAATCGGTTGGTCAACACTTCTGGCAATCGGTGGTAATTCTTTGGGAATGCTACCGTGATTATCCCAATTGCCGGTTGCCCCTTGTGGGCCGCTCCAAACTTGAACGAAACGTGTGTCGCGTTCGACAAGACGACGAGCGAGCAAACACCGGCGACCGAAATCATCTGTTTCACTTTGTCCCAAACCATACGCTTGATGTGTCGATTGACTTTCTTTCGAGATGTCGAAAGCTTCCGGCGCCGATAACTGCATTTTGGCTGCCAGTTCGTACGAACGAATCCGGGCATCAAGCCGGGAGTCATCGGCTCTCTGTTCAGCGTGTGATTGATTAACCTGATTCAAAAGCGCCAATCCCTCTCGATTGGCCGCTTTGGTGGCGAACTCAAAATGTTCGTTGGCGAACAAATCGGGAACAGGCGTTCCAGAGGCGGCATTGATGACGGTCCCTTGATGAACAGCCGGAAGAAAACCGGCTGAGAATGGCCCACGTTGATTGTACGGAAGACCTTTGGCATCGGGCAAAACAATAAAGGTCGGCAGGTTGTCCGTCAGATTACCAAGCGCGTAAGAAATCCACGCGCCCATGCAGGGAAAACCAGGCAACACAAAACCGGAATTCATCATATATGTACCGGGACCATGCACGTTGGTTTTCGAAGCCATCGCCATGAGAAAGGCCATTTCGTCAACCCACTTCGCTTGATGTGGAAACACACTGCTGACCCAGCGTCCAGACTCACCATGCTGTTTGAATTTGAACGGACTCTTCATTATTGCGCCCGGCATCGCAGTGAAGCCTTCTGGTTTATCTGTAGGGCCAAGTTTCTGGCCATGCAGTCGTTCCAGTTCCGGTTTGTAATCAAACGTGTCCATGGGGCTGGCACCGCCCGTCATGAACAACTGGATGATACGTCGTACTTTTGGAGCATGGTGTAAACCCTCATCACGAGCCAGACTTCCGGTAGCAGCCAAGACTCCTTGCTCGCGCGCGAACATATCGGCCAACGCAATCCCACAAAGACCTCCCCCTGTGTTCGAGAGGAAGTCCCGACGATTCAAGCTGTTGAGTGTTTCTATCATGGCTAATCGATAAACAAGTATTCGTTACTGTTGAGCAACACTCGGCAGAGTGCTGTCAGTCCGTGTAATTCGGCATAATCTTCAAACGATTTGAGTTCAGTCTTGGTGGGTGTACGCTGCCAACATAATTGTACCGCACGCTGCACCTGTTGTTCGGTCGGTACTTCTTGTTTCACTCGGTCGGCAATCCAACCAGAGGCATGCAGGACAAAATGATTGTTGTACAATGTGAGTGATTGCAGTGCGGAAACTGAGAAGTTTCGCTTCGGCGTCAGTAATGCCAAATCAGGGAAGTCCAAAGCATCCATAAAAGGATCTGGAATACCGCGCCAGACCACGCGATAAATACTGCGACGATGCGCGGGTTTGCGATTCCAGTCATATTGCTCGTAATTCAGTGCGGGTGTGGCTTGAGGACCGGCCGTTTTCACAAACTGTTCAATTCCTTCTCCTCCGACGCTGAGATCCAGTCGACCAGAAATGCGAAGCGTCGAATCACGGAATGAATCCGCATCAAGACGAGAGCGGTTCATTCTCCAGAGCAATCTGTTCTCTCGATCTATTTCCAAATTCCGAGCTGGAACAGACTCCAGAACGCTCGCCTGCTTCCATGTGTGACTCGTCAAAATCAATCGATGAAGTTCTTTAAGCGAACCTTGGCTCTGATCCCGAAACCAAACCGCAAGCCAGTCGAGCAACTCCGGGTGAGACGGCTTACCCCCCATGCGACCGAAATCATTGGGGGTATCACAAATTCCCCGACCAAAGTGATAGTGCCAGACTCGGTTCACGACACTGCGCCACGCCAGTGGATTTTCTGGATGAACCAACCAATCGGCCAATGCCGCGCGGCGTGACGATTCTGGCTGCGAATGCAAATCCTCAAACCGTCCCGGCAATCCAGAAATCACCGACAGTGCGCCGGGCTTCACTTCTCGAACGGGTTTATTAAACTCACCCCGCCGTAACAGATGGACGACTTTCGGGGCGATGGGGTCAGGTTGTTTTTTTGCATGAGACCAGTAAGGCGAAACTCCGTATACAACCGCCGGTTCAGGAAGCTCGGCAAGTTTTTTGCTGGCGTATTTATGGAGTGCAACTTCCGCGATTGCAGTATGATCTGACTGCGTACGCATCTCTGCCGGTTTCTTCAGTGCATCTTGAACTGTTTTCGGAAGAACGCGTGTCGCAACGGCATCAGCATCCGTAACGGACAAGCGGAATCGTCCGATCACGTGTTTTGGTGGATAGAGTTGCTTGAGGGTGATTGCAAGTCGCCCCCGAGTAGTGGCGTCAATGGGTTCTGCGAGTTCAAACACAATGAAGTGTGATTTGTTGACCTCAGGATAAATCGCCCACCCCGTCTTAAGGTCACCATCGATGGCTTGGGCGGATGTCCATCCATCTTGGTCATAATCTGCCGATGTTTGCGATATCTTTAGCTTGACCGGTGTCTTTGCCCCGTCTGGAAACCAGTGAAAATTGGCTTCTGACAAATGAAGATTTCCGTTTCCAGCGCGTCCAGGTCCACCTTCGGGAAGACGGTCATCCTTGAGGACATCCAAGCGGATGGATGTGACTCGCTTTTGTTTAACGTCGGATGTGATGGTGTATTCCTCTTGATCGGGAAGCTTACCACTCACATAAATTGATCCATCGTCTTGCTTGGTGAGAGTCGCACCACCGGATGAAAGAAACACGTCTCCGTCAAGTGGATGCCATTGAACCGGATTCTTCTGACCGATCTCCCAATGTTGAACCCATTCATTCACGATCTCGGCATATTTCGATTGCAGCAAATAGCTTGAGTCGTGCGAGACGGTCGCAGCGAGGAGACTTTGCATTTCAATTCGACGTTTGTGAACATCATCATTCGCATCGAATTCGAGATCTCCTTTCCCCACCCCCGCGAAAACGGCCTGAAGGGAGTAGTAATCCTCTTGAGTAATCGGATCGAACTTGTGCGTATGGCATCGCGCGCAATTGGCCGTTGTACTTGCGAACGCCGCCATGGTTTGAGTCACCATGTCGTCGCGATCAAGGTAATCAAACGTAACCGGAGCAGTAGAAGCTCGACTCAGCTCTAACGGCCCTGCCGCAATAAAGCCCAATGCAGGAGTAAGCCGCGGTTCATCGGGATAAAAGACATCCACCGCAAGCTGCTCGCGAACAAAACGGTCCCAAGGGACATCCGAATTCAATCGGTCAATCACATAATCTCGAAATCGCCAAGCGTTGGGGCGTTTCACGTCATGCTCGCAGCCATGAGAATCAGCATAGTGAAACACATCAAGCCAATGTCGTGCCCACCGTTCTCCATATCGGGGTGAGTCAAGCATTCTGTCGACCAGTTTCTCCCACGCTTGTGGGTCGTTATCGGTCTCAAATGTATGGACTTCTTGTGGTGTTGGTAGGAAGCCATGAAGGTCCAGATAAAGTCTGCGGATCAGCGTTCTTCGATCTGCTGGCCTGGATGGCTTGAGATCGTTTGCTGTCAGCTTCTCTTGAATAAAGGCATCAATGGGGTGAACGTCAGAGCCGGGAATGGCCACCGGCTTGAGAGGCTTGAGCGACCACCAATCGAGTGCATCCGACTTTGAAGCTGTCAACTTCCTCGGATCAGGAGCCCCCAGTTTCACCCACTCTTCCAACAAAGCGATTTCCTCAGCAGGCAACTTCTCATCCGGTGGCATTTCATGCTCGGCATCACTCCAGCGGACTTTTTTTATTAACAGGCTTTGCTCCGGTTTGCCCGGTACTACGGCTGTGCCGGAGTCTCCACCAATCTCCCAGCCAGACCGTGAATCCAAAGCCAAACCTGCCTCGATAGATTGCTCATGAGAGTGGCATTCAAAACATCGTTTACGCAACAGAGGTTCAATTTTTGAGGCGAAATAGTCTTCAGACCTACTCGTATTGGAAACCAGGAGAACACACAGAATGAGTGATGATCGAATCATCGTTTAATTCTCCTTTCGATTTCCTGAGCCGCGTTGACGACTTCTTTTCCGAGTTCTGGAAATCTCTCTTCAGGCATCTGGCCGGCAATATCTGAAACCCAGATGGCGGCGATTAATAATCCCGATTGATCACGAATAGGGGCGGCAAGGCAATTGATCCCTTCGTCCGCTTCTCCCCAATCGGTACTGTATCCCCGGCGTACAATTTGCTCGCATTCCTTTTTCAAATCAGACCGCTTCGTGATTGTACGGTTGGTGAACCGATCCAGCTTGAGTCGCTTGATGGTCGCCTGACGTTCCGCGTCTGGGCGATAGGCCAGAAATATTTTACCAGGAGCATTATTGTGTAAACGAAAACGCAGCCCAATCTCCACACCGATGCGGATCGCCGATTTGCTCTCCAGTTTCTCGATGATGACACCTTCGTCACCCGTGGGAATGCCCAACTGGACCGTTCTTCCGACAAGATTTCTGAGCTCGCGCATCGCATGCAAAGAACATTCGACCAAGCTCACTTCTCGAACATGTGGATGACTGATGCGGAGAAGCTTTTCGGTCAGCATATAATGAGGAGGCGACTCCTCACGGATCACGTATTCGCAGTCAACGAGTGTTTGAAGAAGACGCAATGTCGAGTTTTTGGGGGCTTCGAGTTCGGCACTGATTTCGGCGAGAGTTGCGCCCTGACGCTGTGCAGACAAGTATTCGAGGATTCTCATGCCACGTTCAAGTGCGGGTGCCAACACCGCTTTTGGTTCTGATACACTCGCCATCCTGAAATTCCATATAAAGAACGCATTCCCCTTAAGGAATTAAGTCTGGCGGGATGACGCAGACTTGTCAATGTTCATTTTGAGTAACTTCATCTTCCTCGACTAGGGATCAAACCAAACAACGCAACTCGATACGAAGATAACAGCCAATAATCCAAGCATGATCGAACTGTGCAGAAAATTTGGCATTTCATGGGAATCGTACGGTGTTTCAGCGGGTCATATTCGAACTCGGCAATGGTGTCGCTGCCGTCAGTCAGTTTGACGAGACGGTTCCAGACATCGGACGTGGCGACATAGGTCGTTGAAGGCCACCTTCACGTTCGACGCGGCGGGACGCGAGCTGACTCTCGAAGACCCACTAAACCGCGTGACCACTTCCGCTTACGACGACGCGGGGCCTCTATCTGTTAACCTACCCGGCGCGAGTTCGAATTGACGAAACCGGGGTCCGAAAGGGACCGGCCTGTTAACTTTGAGGGGTCTGTTAATCAGAGACTCAGAGAGTTTGGGCGAGAGATTTCGGGGTGCGGAAGGTACCTTGAAGGTCCCTTTCGGACCCCAAAAGTTCTCTCTCGAAACAGAGAGCGCGACGCCGCCAGCGGGATCGTCGCAAACCCTTGCCAGAACTGGCCAAGAACGCGAAACGCCCGGCAGCCGATCTCTCGACGCCGGGCGTTAACTGGTCGGTGGTTTCTTTCCGCAGAAAAGAAACGAGCTCCCCGAGTAGGACTCGAACCTACGACCTAGCGGTTAACAGCCGCTCGCTCTACCAATTGAGCTATCGGGGAATGTTTGTCACACATTTGTGGCACAGGGCTACAAAAATAGAAAATTTCGGCAGAATTGACAAGTCTCATCCACCAAATAAATGCGGTTTTCCACACGTCACTCGACAGACGCCAGAATAAGGCGAATGGTTCGCGACTTGAAGCCAGATTCATCCTTCTTCCGCGGTCTCAACTTCCCGCTCTTTGACCAGTAGTACTTCGTTGCCATCCTCACTGTAACTGACCTCTGTCATGAAGGCCTTCATCAGCATGATGCCTCGGCCTCCCGGCTTTTCGAGATTATCTTCGTCCGTCGGGTCGGGAACATCACTCGGATTGAAACCCGTCCCCTCATCCCGGATTGTGATTCGTGTTTGGATGTCATCGACCTGACAAGTGACGTGGACCTCTTTGTTGGGATCCATGCCGTTACCATGCTTGATCGCGTTCACCAGCGCTTCTTCCAAGGCGAGTCGCATTCCGAATACATCTTTGTCCGAAAAGCCATTCGCATCCATAGCATTGATAATCCGTTCCTGGACCTCTTGTCCTTTGACAGTATCGCTGGGAAACGAGATTTCAAAATCTTGATCGGACATGCAATGAAACAACCGATGAGGAGATCAACAAAGTATGAAGGGCCGGATTCGGATGAGAGGAAAAAACCGAATCACGATCATAGGCCCTCGAGGGCCTGATCTTCAGAATCGTAGATATCAAAAAGTTTGTTCAATTTTGTCAGTGTGAAAATCTGTAAGATATCTGGGCGAATTCCACAAAAACGAAGTTTGGCACCAGCCGCTTTGGACTTCTTCTCCAGAATGAGCAACTTGCTCAATGCGGCTGAAGAAAGATACTCAACGTTCGAGAAATCGAGAACGATTTTCTTGCGACCGTCTTCATCGACCAAAGCAACCAACTGGTTTCCGATGATCTGAATGTTGGTTTCGTCGAGGATTTTTTTATCGACAAAACGAGCGACAGAAACATCGCCCACTTCTTCGACTTCGACTCGTCGTGTACTACCTGCTGACATATGTATCTCACTTTGATTCAATTGATTCGAAACTGTCTCGTTGATGTGACGTTGCGTGATTCACGTGGCCCGTACAAAAACGAATTTCAGGAATACAATATCCCTATCACCCCAGTACCTGATCATGATTTCTGAAGTCTCTGATGTCAAGCATTGTTTGCTCGCATCTGCAATCTCGTGCGAACCTGATCGCTTTGGGCAACATCAGGTGAAATAAGGAGTTTTGGCAATGACTTGCAAGCGAATACTCGTTTTTCAACTGCGCAAAATCTGATATCCCACTTTTCCCAACAACTGGATTTCTTACCCAATTTCACGTATCTGTAGACGAGACATTTTCACGACCAACTACACCGACGTGACTTCGATCAGGATTAGCCATGACATATTCGCAAATCTGGGACCTCGACTCGCTCTACCCAAACCCCCAAACTGCCGAATTCCAAGCGGTTTGGGACCAGTTTCTGACAAAGCTGGAATCATTATCGACTGAGTCAGATTCGCTACCGGCAATCGCACAGGAAGCCGAGAGTGTGAAAATCTGGGCCGACTTTCTGACCCGTTGGGCGGAAGTCCGTGGTCAATACTGGGAACTCAGTTCGTTGGCCGGCTGCCATGCGGCTGCTGACGCCGGAAACACCGAGTATCGAACTCTGGAGGCTAAATTGGCCGCTTTGAGTCCTCAAGCAGAAAAAATTAGCTCGGCGATTGAATTTGCACTCCAGCCATGTAGTCAGGAGACATTTGAAGCGTTTCTGGCACATGATGAACGACTGCAAGAACTCTCTTTCTTTCTCACCGAACAAAAACAGATGGCCGATCTCCGTTTGCCGCGTGAACAGGAGTTGCTGGCATCGGAACTTTCCGTCGATGGTTTTTCCGCATGGGGAAGGCTCTATGATCGACTTTCGGGAGATCTGCGAGTGACTTTGATGGAGAAAGGCGAGCTGGTTGAGAAATCACCCGGTCAGGTGCAGTTTGACGATCCCTTGCGTTCAGTCCGGGAGAACAAGTTCTTCGCAGCCTCCAAATCTTGGGACACCATCGCCGACACTTGTGCCGATGCCCTCAACCATCTCTCGGGAACTCGACTGACGATCTACAAACGGGCCGGTCTCAAGGATCATCTGGAGATGCCGTTGGCACGCAATCGGATGCAGCGAGAGACACTCGACGCGATGTGGAACGAAATTTCGGCGTTCCAACCAATATTGAAGAAATATCTCGACCGGAAAGCCAAACTGCTGGGGCAGGACAAGCTGGCTTGGTACGACCTGCAAGCTCCACTGCCGCAAAAGTATCTGGGGCAAGTTGATCCTGTCATTAAATACGATACCGCCTGCAACTTGATCTCGGAGGCATTTGACCAGTTCAGTCCCGATCTCGGTGAGTTCGCCCGGATGTCTTATGACAAACAATGGATCGAAGCCGAGTCGCGAGCCGGGAAACGCCAGGGAGGGTTTTGCACCGGATTCGATTTACTGAAAGAGTCCCGCATCTTTATGACGTACAACGACACTGCCGACAGCATGTCGACACTGGCTCACGAATTGGGGCACGCTTATCATTCCTGGGTACTCAAAGATGAGCCGCTGCTGCAGCAGGATTATCCCATGAACCTTGCTGAAACCGCCTCCACCTTTGCGGAAGCTGTGCTGGGAGAACACCGACTGAAAACGGCCGACGATCAAACGCAACTCGCGATTCTGGAAGGAATGCTGGGGGATGCCGTCGGATTTCTCATGAATATTCACTGTCGCTTCCTGTTCGAGGATGCTTTCCATCAAGAACGGGCAAAAGGAGAACTTTCTGCAAACAGACTCTCGGAGTTAATGTTAGACGCCCAAAAGTCAGCCTATCAAGGTGCGTTGCAAGACGATGGATGGTATCCCGGATTCTGGATTTCCAAACTTCATTTCTACATCACCGGCGTGCCGTTCTATAATTTCCCTTACACCTTTGGCTATCTACTCTCGTTAGGAGTGTATGCTTTGGCAGATGAATATGGCGACGAATTCCCCGCACGTTACAAACAATTGTTGATCAACACCGGCTGTTGCAGTGCAGAAGATGCTGTCCAGAACACCTTTGATCGTGATTTACGAGGCCCGGAGTTCTGGCGAAAATCGTTGCAAATCGTAGAAACGCGATTGAACCGATTCCTTGAACTCTCCGACAACTTGTGAGACGCTGACGAGAGATTGAAAACTGGCATTTTTTCGAAGAAATCAACCCTCATGAGCGCAGAAACGGAGACAACATCTTCTTCCGATATCGACTCCGTCGGTTTGGTGGAAACTCAATTCGCGGAATTGTTTGCTCCGCCGAATCCGTTGACACTGCGTGAAGGGACCACACTCGGTCCGATTACCGTTGCGTATCAAACTTATGGAGAACTTTCCCCCGAAAAAGATAATGCCATCTACATCTGTCACGCCTTAACGGGAGACATGCACGCGGCCGGACGAATGGAAAAACGTCGCAAATCGGGTTGGTGGGATGGTTGCATCGGTCCCGGAAAAACACTGGACACCAACCGGTACTTCGTGATTTGTGCCAATGTTCTGGGCGGCTGCCAGGGAACAACCGGGCCAGCAAGCATCAATCCTGACACGGGAACGCCATACGGAATTGAATTTCCCTTTGTGACCGTCGAAGACATCGTTAACGTCCATTCAGAACTGGTAAGACATCTCGGCATCGAGCGATTACTGGGAGTCGTTGGTGGTTCTCTGGGCGGAATGCAGGTTTTGCAGTGGGCGGCCAAGCATCCTGATCAATTGAGTGCCGCGATCGTGCTGGCATCCGCGGCTCGTCTATCAGCACAAGGGATCGCGTTCAATGCCGTCGGTCGCCGAGCAATTTACGCCGACCCCAACTTCAAAGAAGGTCAATTCTACGATGAAGGAGAAGGCCCGCGCTTTGGTCTTGCTTTGGCACGAATGGTCGCCCACATCACGTACCTGTCGGAAGACTCCATCGAATTGAAATTCGGACGGAGATTGCAGGATAATGATTCGTTATCTCACGAACTGCATGCCGAAACCGAATTCCAAATTGAGAGCTATCTACACTATCAAGGAAAACGCTTCGTCGAAAGATTCGATGCGAACAGCTATCTGTATCTCACGAAGGCGATGGACTACTTCGAACTTGCCCCTAATCCCGGAGACCTGTCGGCGGCTCTCTCGAAGACAGACGCCCGATTTTTGATCGTCTCCTACGACACCGATTGGCTGTTCACGACGACTCAAAGCAAAGAGATTGTCTCTGCGTTACTGTCGCAACAAAAGCATGTCACATTTTCGGAACTCAGCAGCCCGTATGGCCACGACTCGTTCCTGATCGAACTCGACAAGCTGGGAGCCCTGGTCGAACCGTTCTTGCAGCAAACACTCGCCACCTCCCGCCGGTGAATCATATTTTGGTCAGCGATAGACTGTAAGCTGATCAACAATGCTTGGCACTCATGATGGAACAGCGCACGAAAAAAGACGAGCCGGAGAACCGACTCGTCTTTTGTTTGTTTGAAAGCAACGTGAGGACGATTTATTCGTCGATAACCACATTGATGCGACGACCATTTTGGTCGAAAAAGACTTTTCCATCAGCAACGGCGAAGATCGTGTAATCTTTCCCCATGCCCACATTCTTGCCGGGATGCCATTTGGTTCCACATTGACGGGCAATGATGTTTCCAGAGATGACGGATTCTCCGCCGAATTTCTTGATTCCACGACGCTGAGCGTTGGAATCGCGACCGTTTCGACTGGAACCTTGTCCCTTCTTATGTGCCATCGTACTCGACCTTATGCTGTCTTTTAGTTGTTTCTTGTGTGGATATCGTATCCAGATCGAGCAGTTTAGGCAATTTCCCCGAAAGCGGCAAGCCATTCACGCCTTACTATTTGCCCTGAAATCAGATTTCTTTTCCAGAGCATGCGGGCGAAAGGACTACAGTCTGTTCTCACGACTCGAACCTATCGGCTATTGCCGAATATCACTCATTTGGCCGGTTGAGGAGCGATTCCCGAAGGCCGATAAAGCCAACCTGGTTTGGGATCCTCGGGGTTTCGACGAATTTCTTCATCTCCCTGCTGAAAATCATCACCGGGACGCCAATACTTCAATTCGATTGTCTTTCGCAAAACGACAGATTCGTCCTCCACTTTGGCAATCTGGTAGCCGTTGGAGAAACCTTCAGCAAACAACTTGAAATAGTCGGTGTTAGGGTCAATGCCGACCCACGTTGCTACTCCATAAATCCATTTAGGATCATCCCCTTCAGTGACCGCTTCCGGGATTCGTTGAATAATCTCGACCGAGTTATTGAGGGTGATTTTTTCCCGTTGTTCAATGGCAGAGACGGCTTCTGGAATGACTTGGTCCGCATACACCTCAACGGCATCTTTCGCATCAGCGATCAGAAAAAACTCCGGGATCAAATACGGACGCGGAATCGGGTCTTTGGGATTCACGGGAGCCGTATCGGTGTCATCGACGGGAGAGTCCAAAGTCACATTACGAGTTCGATAGACCTGATACCAAACCAGTTGTCGAGAGACTTTCCCGGTTTTCGGATCAGTGATCGGAACAGTGACCAACCCCATAGGGCGGAATTGGACTTCCATCACAAACAAGTTCGTTTGATTGTTCAGTTCGGCTCCCGAAGCAATCGCCGGAGCGATCACATCGAATCCTTGATTGAAATCATATTTCTGTGCGAAGGCTTGTTGAGAATTCGATACGAACACTCCGATAACGACAGCCAACATTAGTAAACAGGCACGCTTAGACATGGAGGGTCTCTCCCAGGTAAATTCTCAGTCCACTCAAGATGGACCAGTTCAAATTTGGACTCTTACTCTATCAGTCGGCTCAAAAGGGGGTCAAGCCTCAGTTTCTTCTGTGTCGGTTCTGTAGTCTGTCGTAACCCGCAGGTTCTTCGTGGTTCGATCCTGTTTTTTTCGACCTTCCGGGCTTCATTCATGGCGTCAAGCAATGCATCCCGAATAATCCTCACAACCCCAACACCATAAGGTTTTCCCGACCGGGAGGGGTCATTCATTCCACAATCACGCAAAAATTTCCAAGCTGGAAAACTAATGATGGTCGTTGCCGTCCAATTCTTTTTCCAAATCATCGGCGTGATAGCCCAGTTCCAGCACAGTCCGTCGAATTTCTTCCGCATCCACCGTGGCTCGGGGATAAGTATCGACCATCACAAAGTATGGCTTCCCGTCAATATCACGAACCGCAATCGATCCGTGTGACAATTCGGCATTGATCCTCAACACCTGTTCGTAAAATTCGGCATCCGCGGGACAGCACGTTGAATAAATCAACAACAAACGGTCGGTTGACCGATGATGACTTGGTTCCAGATATAATGTTTGACCACGTCCATCAGGAAGTGTTAAGCGAATTGTGTATTTGAGACCATCACGAGTCCAGGTGATGTTTTTTGCTCCTCCAAAGGCTTCCTGAATGAGCGACTCCAGATCTCGACTTCCCCCCATCACAGCTTGCAACAACTGTGCCGCTTCAATACCGTCTCGCGGACGATTCGAAGGGGCTTTGGAGAGCAGTAACGAAAGGCACTCGCCCATTTCGAGACTCATGTCGGGCGCCGCTTTTCTCAGTGAAGGCAGAGGATCATCGAGAATTGATTTCCTCACATCGGTGAGTGTCTCACCTTGATAAGGAAGTTCTCCGGTAAGCATCGCAAAGTAACAAACCCCCAGTGCATACACATCGCTTTGTCTGTTGGGAGCAACACCAGAAAAGAGTTCCGGGGCCATATAGTGTGGCGTACCGACCAATTGTGTTGTCGTCGTCACATCATGAGTTTTGACTTGCTTGGCGAGCCCGAAGTCGACAATTTTGGGAACCCCCTGAGATGTCAGCAAGACGTTTTCCGCTTTCAGATCACTGTGAATAATTCCGACGGCATGAGCGTGCCCCAATCCCTCGGCAATTTGAGCCGTTAAAGCGGTGGCACGAAGCGGTGTTAATTGGCCTTCTTCCTCGATCAGTCGTCGTAATGTTTTTCCGGGAATGTACTCCATTTCGAGAAAATGAAACCCCTCATGCTCGCCAATCGCATGAGTCGTCACGATATTAGGATGAACTAACGCAGCAGCCGTCCGTCCTTCATTCTGAAATCGTGCCACATAATCTTCCTCCTGCTTGACCACTTTTAGGGGCAGAATTTTGACAGCACATTTACGATCCAGATGCTCGTGAGTCGCGAGAAAGACCTTCCCCATCGCACCGGCACCAAGCAACGAGTCAAATTGATAGACCGAGATCTGCTCCTGAAAGAGTTGCTTGAGGACTTTGTCGGGTGAGAGCTCTTGCGTCTCGTCGAGTGATCCGTCTGCTGAAAACAAGACTGTTTCCAGTGTACTGGAGTTTTTTAATTCGGAGAGCTGCGCCCCACATTCTGAGCATGCATCACCATCGGATTCAACAATGCGTTGCACGTTGCAAGAGACACAGAACAGGATAACGCTGCGAGAGTCCATAGATACTGTCTGATTCTGGGAATGTTGAACTCGGTAATTGACCGCTGCCGACAACGCGTCTAAAGTTGCACTGTCAGAGAACTGCACCGTCAAAGTGCCGTGTAACAGTTTACAGCATTCCCCGTCTTTAACGCAAATTTCTTCACGGGTTTCTCCAGATTGGCCCTATTGTGACCGAGCCTGTTTCACCGATTTTTGAAGATGAAGAGCCCTTGCACGAAGCTCTCTCTGAATATTACGAGGATAAAAAAGAAACCGAGTACGTTTTCCTCGAACGATTACCGGGGCCCGGCTTTCTGGAGTCAGTGGGCTGGACTGTCGCCGCCATGATCTCACAAGTCATCGGTTCAATCATAGCCGTGATTGTGATTCTGGCTGTTTACGCCACTGCTTCGGAAGTTCCCGCAGAACAACTGCAAGGTAAGCTTCAGGAACCTGAGTTCATGAAGTCTCTGATGACCAACTATGCAGGCTTGAACCTCGGCATCATCATGGGCACTTTTTTGTTCACAATCTTTGGAATCGTTCTCATTCGTTTGGGTTCTCATCGTCGGCGGGCAATCCCAATTCACCTCCCGTCGTCTTGGCATGTGTTGCTCACTTTTCTATGGGTCTTACCTCTGTCTGTGTTGTGCGGACAACTGGGAATGTACGCCGGAGTGGGCTGGGAGATGCTGGCAGAACAAATACCATCAATACGTGGTATGGACGATCTCAACATCATGGAATCTATCGGCGATGTGATTGCCGGAATGCCTCACTGGTTGGTTTACCTGTTGATCGCCGTCTGCCCTGCCGTCTCGGAAGAGTTATTATTTCGAGTGTTGATTGGTCGCGGCTTGGTGGCTCGACATGGAGTCGTTATCGGTATCGGTTTAACCACCCTGCTGTTTGCGGCCGTTCATCTTCACCCCGTCCACATCATTGCGTTACTACCGCTGTCGGTGGCCATTCATGTCAGTTACCTGGCATCGCGAAGTATCTGGATCCCCATGCTGGCTCATTTTCTCAACAATTCACTCGCTGTCGGTGTTGTTCTCAACATGGACGCCGACGCGGCAGCGGAGGCAGCAGCACTCGAAGGTTTTTTGCCTTGGTGGGCAACTCTCGCCGCAGCATTGTTGTCCCTCATGATTGGCTGGGTCTACTGGCAAACTCGATTCACTTGGAGTGATGACGATCAGAAAATAATGCCCGAACCGTTTGTCTCGGCAGATCGTGACAAAACCGACGAAGCCTTCCGGCTCGGCTGGAGATACCCATCGCTCCAAACATTGTTGGTGCTCGTATTTTCAATGTGTTTCTTTGTCACGTCGATGGCAATGATCGCCCAAAAAAACGCCGGCTGAAAAGCCCATCCGAAAGCTCTGGATGGCTCACTGCGTTCACTCTTTGCGATTCTTTTGCCCCTTTGCGGCTTTGCGCCAAAAACCATCGCTCAAACTCATCTTGCCAACTTGTCACTACCAGAGTTAGCGTTCGTGGTTCGCCGACAGGCGACTTGATCTTTGGCAATTTGACTTACACATAGCCATTGTGCGCAAGCACATTGGATAGGTTCGAGTGTCATTCATTGTTCATCAATGACGACCGCTGCAACGTGAGAAAGGAGGCGATTTCGCGTGGCGTGGAAAATGCGCACCGACATTGGGGTCATTTTTCACACCAACCGCGATATGACATAAACTGAACGAAGCCAACGAGTTGCTCAAGATTCGGGAAGATTCGGAATCAAGATTTGGGAAGATTTGATTTCAAGATTCGGAAATAGCACCCCCCCAAATCATCGAATCTTCAAATCTTGAAAACGGCTTTGAGTGTTCGGAAATGCGAGGCAGTCGCAGAGGGAACAATATTGTCCATGTGCAAATTCACTCACCCACAGATTTCGTCATCGCTTGACGGTATTTCCCCAACGCCCACAAGGGAAACGTCAGGCAATAATAGTGATATTTCAGATAGAAGACTTTCGGGAAACCAGTGCCGGTGTACCACGGTTCGTCCCATGAGCCATCTTCGTTCTGAGTGATTATCAAATATTCGACACCACGACGTACTGATTCGGAATCGGCACGCCCCGCAGCAATGAGCCCCAGGAGAGCCCAAGCGGTTTGAGACGCGGTGGTTGGACCTTGCCCCCTGAGAGAGGGGTCATCATAACTGCGGGCCGTTTCGCCCCAGCCACCATTATCTTGCTGATGATCGACGAGCCATTGCGCACCTTTTTGAATACGGAGATCGTTTGTCGGGATACCCAAGTCGGTCAAGCCGACAAGAACTTGCCAAGTCCCGTAGATGTAATTGACTCCCCATCGACCAAACCAGGCACCATCCTCTTCCTGCTCCGACCAGATATAATCGAGGGCTTGCTGAATGGCCGGGTGTCGACGGTCCCAATCAACAAGGGCCAGCATCTCAAGGACACGAGCCGAGATATCGGCCCAACTGGGGTCGATCATTGCATTGTGATCGGCGAAGGGAACCTTTGTGAAGAGCTCGCGTGTGTTATCGCGGTCGAAAGCTCCCCAACCTCCATCACTGTTCTGCATACACAACACCCAATCGATGGCCCGCTTCATCGCCGGTAAAGAGGCCGATGCCAGATCAACATCATCTACGGCAGCAAGATTATGGTGGGCGGTTCCTGAAACTACAGCAACCGCGTCATGATCGGCTTCGTGTGGAGACCAACCCTGTTCGAGCCATTGGACCTGATACCGTTGCCCCGGCTCGTGTGGCAAACATCTCCACAATGCCATGGTCACCATGATCGAGTCGTCCACGTCAGGATAGAACTCGTTATTGAATTCAAAATACCAGCCGCCGGGAAGTTGCTGCGGGGAACGAAGCGACCAATCCCCTTTCTCTTTCACTTCCTTGGAGAGTAGCCAGCGGACAGATTTGCGGAGAGCCGGATGTTCGGCAGACAAACCCGATTCCCTCATCGCGATGGTCGTGATGGCGGTGTCCCAAACCGGTGATTTACAAGGTTGCAGCCGAGTACGGTCTCCTTCAGTGATGGAGAGTTTCTCCAATTCCTGCAATTGAGCAGCGACTTCGGGAGAATCGATGTCATAGCCGAGACACCGCAAACCAACGACCGACCAAATGATCGGCGGGAAGATGGCTCCCATGCCGTCCGACTTTTCAAAATGCTTGAGCATCCATTCCTCAGCCCTTTTGACGGCTGTTTTTCGAAACGGTCTCAGACCGATGCGATCACAGAATTTCAAACCACGATCAACCCGAGCAAAGAACCTATGCCAATCAATCCAAGTCGGTTTCTTCAACTCATCGACAACCGCGGACGGAGGCATCGAGACAGGGAGGTTTTCAACACCGTTGTGAAACAGTTCGTCGATACGCCACTTTGCCTGCAATTCTCGATGAGGCTTGTAATGCCATAACAATGATAAAGGAACAATAATCGTTCGCGACCAGGACGACATTTCGTAGATATTGAACGGCATCCAACTGGGTAACAACATCAGTTCTGGTGGCACCGCAGGGACTTGGTGATAGCCGATGACTCCCAACAGCGCGAGGTAATACCGCGTGAAGCTATTGACCGTCTCGGCTCCACCTGCGGCAAGAATGGCCTCCTTCGCACGGATCATATATTCGGAGTGCGGATCGTGCCCGGCAATTTTGAGAACGAAGTAGGCTTTGACGGACGAACTGATTTCCAATGGCCCGCCGGGATACAGCGACCAGCCACCATCGTCATTTTGTTGATCGAGAATGTAATTAGCACACTGCTGAAAAACCGGCTCGTTCTCTTTTTCCAACCAGACCAATAGCAACATGTATTCGGATTCGAGGATCGTGTCCCCTTCAAGTTCACCCACCCAATAACCTTCACCATGCTGACGCTCAATCAGATATCGCTGTGTCCGTTTGATGGTCGTCGAAAGTGCGTCGGCATCGTCGGTCGAAAAACGATGCGTCGCAGGAGAATCATTGAAATCGAATCGCGATCCTTGCGAATCGGGCAAGCCTGAACTCATTTCAGGTAATCCCTATATTAGTTTGTTTCAAGTCGCTCCCACAGAGGGAACGACGCACAATTGAGAACTGCGAACTTGTACGCGGATAACATGTTAAGGGGGAGGTGAAATTTCGACAAGGTGAAATATGCCACATCTGAAATCGAGTCCTGAGTGTTGTTGATCATTCAACTGCCCAGGGTTCATTTGATTCCGTCAGGAACTGCCTGACCAGTCTCTTGTGATACAACTTTGTCTTCAACCTTTTCGACCTGTATGCTGCGGCCGTGTTTCAAAACTTCATTCAGATGCAACTTCATCTGTTCGGTCAGGTCCGTGAAGAAATTGACTTCGCCTCCTTGAAGTGCGGCAAGCGGTACGCCGTCCACATAGGCGACCTTGTTGGACGCAATGCTGGGAACACGAGCATGATCCGTGAGAATGCCGACCAGATTCACCGGATCGGCGCCCGAGACGACGAGTAGTTCCCGGTTCGGGCCTTCATCGCGGAGCTTACGCAGCTTGCTGACAGCATCCTGCAAAGCGAATTGTTCACCCGCAACGCCGGCAACAAATCGTCCTCCCCGAATTTCTCCTCGTGCTTCGAGTTTGCGGAACACCTGTAATAGATCAAACCACGAGGGAGCCGCCGACTCGCGTTGTAATAAGTCTTTGTAGACGATGCCCCAGCGTCGTAGAAGTTGCCAGGCCCATTGTTCGACATGCTCTCGATGTGTGTCGTGATCCAAAATGACCTTTGGCCGTGGAATCAATGACCATCGACCGGCTCCGGCGATGGTCCGCCGAGCACGATTCAATCGAGGTCTGTTTCGACGGGAGTTGCGTGAGGCGGAATTTCGATTGGCAATCAACTGTCGTAAACCGGAAAACCCGTCGGCTGTCAACCAACTGCGCGTCACCAACTCACTGATAGTGGATTCCAACATGGCGGGAACCAAGCTGAATTCATGTAGAAAGTCGGTCGAGAAGCTCGCGCCCTGTTTCTGTATAAATTCAAGAATGTCGGTGGCTTGGCCACTTAACATTTCTGATTCGGGCAATGTGACAAAACTTCTCAACCAAATTAAATCTTCACGCAACCACAAAGACAATGGAGCCAAGCGAGAGACACCACGAGAGGGGGACGGATTGTCGGCATCTTGCTTGGGGGGCGAGAGTCTTCCCCAACCGACTTCGCCCGTCAGGCAGAGTTCATCGAGCCAGCCAGGATCGTATCCTTTGACTCGTAAAGGCAAGACCGATTCTTCCCAGGCTGCCGCAGAAAGATCGAGCCCTTGCAACATGGAGATGATTTCGAAAAGACCATTTGCAGATGTTCTTTTCGCCGAAGGATCGATGCCTTGATGCCGTGCGAGAAAGCGAATGTAAGTCGGCACATCGACCGGAGAAATCTGTTTCCGCAAGCCATCCAAAGTGAGTCGATGGATGCGAGACAGCAGCCGACGATGACACCATTCGACTGGCGGAGAATTTTCTTCACAGGGCGTGAATTGTCCTCTGAGAACAATCCCTTCTCCTTCCAGTGCCTCAAGCGTGGCGTCGACTTGTGAGATCGTCAATCCAAGTTTCTCGGCGAGGAATTCAGAAGTCACCGGCCCACTCGTTTCGATCCATCCTCGAAGAATGGCCATTCGAGCTTCCACCGAAGAACACTCGGTTTCCAGTTGTTCGAGAACTTCAACAGGCGGATCGGGCTTCGCGTTGGGATAGGGAGTTAAGGCCATCGATAATCGCTCGGTAGCAACCCATGCAGTCCGATGATCGGTAATGAGAATCGATGTGGCTCTTCCTTGTGAGACGAGTTGCGAGTAGTACTTGTTCCAATCTCGCCCATCTTCCGCTGGAAGGATAATGTGACCTTGTAGCAAGTCGTGTAATTCATCGGCATCACGCACCAGCGGAGCCACTTCTTCGCAGACTTGCTTGATTGCATTCTCATCCAGTTTGCCAAGATCGCGAACGGATTCGATGTCAAACGACCGCCGAGTCGCCACGGCTCTTGCTCGGCGTTCCTGTGCTTCGCCCCCATCGAGAAAGGCATACGGATTGGAGTTCAATAACTCATAGCTGAAGGGAGACGGCTCTCGTGTATCGCGGGCAATCAACTCGATCTCATCACGCTGTATCTGGCCGAGGATCAGTTTCAGGTTTTCAATGTCCATCAATTCAGTGAGACAATCGTGCATTGTCTGATTGATGAGTGGATGATCGGGAAGCTCGATGTCGCCCGTGTGCTCTTCTTGGCAGCCGGTGAGTCGCGGAAACACGGCGGTCAGCAAATCGTCGGCCCGAAATCGTTGTAACGGTGGCGGGACTTTCTTGCCGCTGTTCATCCGATGGACGAGCAATGCCCGTGTCACATTCCAACGCCAACGGACCTGAAACGCGGGAACCGTCAAGACTGCCTGTTCGAGGAGTCCCTGAACATTCTCAGGAGTCAGAAACGGAAACAGACTCTCGATCGGAAAACTGTGTTGTGGACCTAATGAGAGAATGAATCCATCATCGTCGGCTGTCGCCTGGAGTTCAAAATCGAATGAGCGACAAAAACGCTTCCGCATCGCAAAGCCCCAGGCTTTCGTGATGGCCATACCGAACGGAGCATGAACAACCAGTTGCATGCCGCCCGTTTCGTCAAAGAATCGCTCAAAGACAATTCGCCTGCCAGAGGGAACAAGTCCCAGTGCGGCTTTCTGTGCATTGCAATAATGGACAATTTGTGCGGCCGCCTCGGGCGAAGCACCGGTCTCTTCAATAAGCCAGTCTTCAGCGACAGAGGTACCATCATTCAGCTTTGAATCCAGATCGTCTCGTAATCGTGTCACTTCAAGAGAGAGTTCCAGCGATCGACCGGGAGCTTCTCCTTGCCAGAAGGGAACCGAAGGTGGAGCACCGTGAGCGTCAACCACAGTCACATTACCACCGCGCACATGTTGAATCATCCACGAGGTGTTTCCAAGCAGAAACACATCTCCCCGCATTGATTCCACCGCGAATTCTTCATCCAGTGTGCCGACAACTGTTTGTTCTGGCTCCGCGACAACTCGGTAATTGGCAATTTCAGGGATCGCGCCACCATTTGATGCCGCCGCAATTCTCGCCCCCTTGCGAGCTCTCAAACGCCCCTGAATGCGGTCGTGATAAATGTAAACGCGACTGCGTCCCATATTGTGGGAAATGCCTTCGCTTAAATATTCGAGCGTGCGATCAAACTCGTCTCGTTTCAAATTTTTGAAAGGGGTCGCGCGACACATCAGGCGATACAGTTCATCGGTCTCCCATTCTTCCCCCGCAAGTTCGGCAACAATTTGCTGAGCGAGTATATCGAGCGGAGATTCCGGCATGCGGATGACATCGAGAACACCATCCTTGACAGCCCGCATGAGTGCCAGCGATTCGAATAGTTCGTCCCGAGTCAGAGCGAACAGCCGTCCTTTGGGTGTCAGACCGAGAGAGTGTCCCGAACGTCCTATTCTTTGCAGAAACGTCGCAATTGATCTTGGCGAGCCGATCTGGATCACGAGATCGATGTAACCGATATCGAGACCGAGTTCCAGTGATGCCGTTGCGACAACTGCTTTGAGTTGACCGTTTTTAAGTCGCTGCTCTGTTTTGTGTCGGATTTCGTATGCGAGTGATCCGTGATGACTACTGACTGCTTCCTCGCCCAGCATTTCGGTTAATTGGTGAGAGACCCTCTCTGCCATGCGTCGTGTGTTGACGAAGATGAGAGTACTGCGATGCGAATTGATCAATTCGATGATCTGTCCGTAAATCTCTGCCCACTGCTCGTGACTACAAACGGCCTGTAACTCTGATTCGGGAACTTCAACGGCGAGATCGAGTTCTCGTCCGTGACCGATGTCGATGATTTCGCAGTGTGATTGTTCTTCAGACGCGGGGCAGGCACCCACCTGCGGGTCTTCTACTTCTTCCGCCAAGTTGTTGTAGGGCAGGCTCCCGCCTGCCGAATCGAATGTGTCAAACAACAATTGCTGCGGGTCGTCAGGTGACTCTTTCTGACTGATGGAGCGCGGCAATGGGTAGGTTCCCTCACCCGTGAGAAACTTTGCGACAAGATTAAGGGGCTTTTGAGTTGCCGATAATCCGATGCGTTGCAGCTTTCGACCACAAAAAGATTCCAGTCGTTCGAGTGTCAGTGAAAGGTGTGAACCACGTTTGTCTCGAATGAGAGCATGAATTTCATCGACAATGACGGTTTCGACATGCTTCAGCTTCAAGCGACTTTTGGGACCGGTCATCATCAGGTAAAGCGATTCGGGTGTTGTCACCAGAATATGAGGAGGATGTTTGACAATCGCCGCTCGTTTTGCTGCTGGAGTATCACCTGTTCGCAAGCCGACGTTGATCGGCGGTATGTTGAGGCCGCGCTCGTGAGCGAGTTCATAAATCTCTGCTAGAGGCTCTTCAAGATTACTGTGCATGTCGTTCGACAAGGCACGCAGAGGTGAGAGATAGACAACTCGGATTTCTTCTGATAGCGGAGCCGACTTGATGAGCCGGTCGATGCACGCCAAAAAAGCGGCGAGAGTTTTACCTGAACCTGTCGGGGCCGCAATAAGAGTGTTTTTCCCCTTGGCAATATGAGGCCAGCCAGCGGTTTGAGGTTCGGTCGGACCTGCGAAGCGATTGTGAAACCACTCTTCGATCACCGGGTGAAATCCAAAAAACGACATCCGTACCGTCTCACTGAAGAATTGAGAAATGCTATCGTGAATTCATCGAGTACATTATAGCGATGAACAGAAGTTTGTGCTGGATAAATTCCCGGCCGTAGTCAACACGAGGCATATTCAGTCAAAATTCAATTCGCTGCGTTTGAGGACTGACGACTCCTGCACCGTCCCATCAATATCAATGCACTGAAATTCGACCTGCGGGTCTTTAGCCTGAGTGTCGAATTTCATGAAAGCAAACGAACATTGTTTGTTGTAGCCCCAGACCATCCCTTCAGTCTTGACGACTCCATGCGTGTGATGATTGGTCAACCGCGAGCTTTCCAATTCGTACAAATCATAACCATTGGGTCGAGAAGTGATTCTTAAGTCGGTGCGATGCCTGTCCGCAGCAATCAGAAAGACACCCTCGATTTTTTCTGTTTCGATGAACGAAAAGACCTCTTCGCGCTCTTTAGGAAAACCGTCCCACGGATCGCGACTTCCCGGCTTGACCCCCGATGTAAATGGAACGGGCGAAGCGATCACCTTGAATGTTCCCTCAGATTTCCTGAGAGTCTCTAATAGCCATTTCTTTTGGACAGGACCGAGCATCGAGCCACCTTTGAGATCACGGTAATAGCGACCATCCAGCATCATGAAATGAACTTCTCCAATGTGGAAGTCATACCAGCAGCCTGGCTGATCGGATCCCCCGCCGTAAGCCGGGTTGACCCAATTATTTTTGAATGTCTTCCAGACTTCCGATTTCCAGGCGGGCTTGTCGATATCTGGTCCGGGTACACAATCGTTGGTCCCGAAATCGTGATCGTCCCAGATCGAATAGATGGGCGTGTCGGCAACCATTCGCTTCCATTCCGGTCGCGATTGACGACGATAATAACAATATTTTTGAGTCATCTGGCTCTCGGGCTGATCGATATAGACATTATCGCCGAGCATGAGAAATGCGTTCGGTTGGAACTTCATCACAGTGTCCCACATACGCTCCCATTTGACGACATATCCGGCCCCGCCACCAAAGCCGACTGAAAACTGACTCCCCTGCCCGATCGCGGCAAAGGTCTTAAATTTTCCTTGAGCAACTGACTTCCCTTCGATCAGTAGACGATACCCATACGAAGTATCCGGCTGCAAACGGTCAACACGTAGTACCGTAGTAAAGTCGTTCGTTTTTCGAGTCGTTTGCTCATCGGCAATCGCCGTCCCTCCCCCCACAATCAAACGAACTTTCACTTCGCCGTCCGTTCGCACCCAGAACGATGCAGACGTACCGGTCACATTACCGACCATCGGACCGTGAATGAGCTTTGACGGGCGATGTTCTTTTTTCCAGTTTTGAAAGCGTGGTAGGCCATGCAGTTTTGAGAGTTCTTCGCGAGGTCCAACTAACAATCGCTCGAAGGGTAAGCCGAGATCCACAGCTTCTGTTGCCTTGTCAAAAGCGGCTTTCACATCGTCCTGCTTCAACAGCGCCAGCATCTGGACGAATGCTTGCTCAGCCTCACCGCCATAAGGTTTTTTACCAGCCAGCGTTTTTTCAACCTGATTCAGTTTTCCATCAGCAATATGCCGAACAGCATCACGGGAATTATCGTGCTGCGCATTCAAGATTGAAGTATTTGACAAGCAATAGATAACAAACAACGCCGCGTAATAATTTGTTTTCATGAGAGCGCGTCTTTATCGATAAATGATCCTGTTATAAGACTTCGGCAATCGGTTCCCCCGCATGACCAAAGAAGACCGGTCGATTTGCGGGAGTATAGATGGGTTGATCTCGGTTGATACCAAGTTTTTCGTAAATCGTTGAAGCATATTCTTCGGGAGTGTGAGGATTCTCTTCGACGTATCCCCCTTCGCTGTCTGACTTGCCAATGATTTGACCGCCTGGAACACCTGCCCCTGCCATTGCAATGGAGTAAGCGTGAGTCCAATGGTCGCGTCCCTGAGCTTTATTCAATTTCGGTGTCCGACCAAACTCGGTCACAAAACAGACCAACGTCTCGTCAAGCAGTCCTCGCTGATCCATATCAGTGATCAATGCCGAAAAGGCTCGGTCCACACTTCCCATCATGGGCCAAGTACCGATCCCATATCGCCCTCGGCCTCCTCCACCTGCTCCCGGAAGATTACAGGTCCCCGAAGCATAAATGAAATCATGATGGTCCCAATTCAAGTTAGTTCCCATTGGATATTCATCATTCCTCGGCCAACGGACATCCACCGTGACAAAACGAACGCCCGCTTCAATCAATTTACGACCGACCAGATAGCACGCCCCGCGATGACCGGCCCCATATTGTTTTTTGGTCGTTTCCGATTCTGATCGCCAATTGAACGCGGCCGACACCTGTGGATTGCCGAGCGTTTCAAAGGCTTGTTGATAAAATGAGTCCATGCCTCCAAACTCAGAACCTGAGTTTTGCTTGCTGGCGAAATTCTGTTCGAGTTGCCCAAGCAATTTCTGTCGAGCAGCAAACCGATCAGCACTGTTCTCTTGCCGGGCCAGTAATCCATCAACCGTCCAGTTTTCGTCCGAGACATCGCGACCACCCGTTTTGAAAACTCGCGTAGAGCCAGGTAGAAACCCGGTTCGCGACTCCTTGGCCTGCTCATGATTTCCGGGAACCATAATCGCTGGTGGCAGATATCCACATTCGCTTCCCATCAAATGCGTGACCACCGAACTGATATCCGGGCGTTCTGGCACACTGGCGGGATGCGATCCAGAGAGAGTGTATTGCGTGCCTTGCGGATGACCATTGGCTCCTGCCTTAGGATGATACATCGAGCGAATCACTGAAAGCTTGTCCGCAATCTGGGCTGTCTTTGAAAGCAACTCGGTAAATTGCATCCCCGGCACGACAGTCGATATCGGTTTGTACGGACTACGGTGATCCACAGGCATTTCTGGCTTGGGATCCCAAGTATCGAGATGAGACATGCCCCCCTGTTCGAGAACCACCAACACATTCTTGGCAACAGCCGGTTTTGCGCTACCAGAGGCTTGCGCATTCAACGCCAACAATTCTGGCAATGAGAGACCAAGAACACCGGCAGAACCAAGCTGCAGAAGTTTGCGACGATTGATTTCAAAGGGAGATTGGTTCGTCATCGGGTAGGCTTAAAAAAATTGGGCAAACGTGGTGGGACCGATTATCTTATCGGATCAGGACCACTGAGAACAGATTCATTTTGCGCGAAAACACCACAATGCGATGTGAATTTCCTGCATTTATTTGCCAGGAAAAGGATGTTCGAGAGAAATTCTCTGTTTATAGTGCATGTAACTGCCAGCGCCGTAAAACACATGAGTGACAAAGGATTTTGTAGTGATGAAATATACGATCTGCTCTCTGATAACTCTTGCAACCCCCCTTTTGCTGCTTCACACAACACAAACACATGCCGAATTCCGTGCGGGTGCTGCGATTGTTGATGTCACTCCTGCAAAGTTTCCGGTGTTCGTGAATGGTGGGATGACAAGCCGAAATGCCGATCAAGTAACGACTCCCGTAAATGCCAGAGCCATTGTCGTTGATGACGGTAATGAGCGTGTTGCCATCGTTGTCGTCGATAGCTGTATGATGCCTCGCCCGTTACTGGATGATGCCAAAGCACTCGCCGCCACTCGTACTTCGATTTCAGCCGACCACATGCTCATCTCGGCAACACATACCCATTCGGCTCCCGCCAGTATGGGATGTTTGGGTACCGACGCCGACCCTAATTATGTTCCGTACTTGCGCGAGAAACTGGCCGAAGCCATCGCCACTGCTGAAGCAAACCTCGAACCGGCAGAGATTGGCTGGGGCAGTATCGACGCTCCCGATTATACCGCACTTCGACGCTGGATATTACGTCCTGACAAACTGCGAGACGACCCGTTTGGAAACCCCACTGTCCGAGCCAATATGCACGCGGGCCGAAACTGGGACGAAGTGGTGGGTGAATCAGGACCGGAGGATCCCCAACTTGCGATGATTTCTATTCGTGCCAAAGGAGGCGGCAGACCTCTGGCATTACTCTCCAACTTTTCGATGCATTATTTTAGTGGCCCAAAACCACTGAGCGCCGACTACTTCGGCGAATTCTGCAATGAAATGCAAACTCGCATTGCCGGTAAACCGGAAAATGGTCGTCCCCCGTTTGTCGCCATCATGTCGCATGGCTGCAGCGGCGACATCTGGCGAAAGGATTACAAGAACCCCGAGCCTATCAAAGTCGAACAATTAAAGATTGAACAGTACGCCACCGGACTCGCCAACTTTGCGATGAAAGCCTACGACGAAATCAAATATCAATCCGATGTCCCGGTCAACATGGCGGAAGCGAGAATGGAGTTAAATTACCGCGTCCCTAACAAACAACTCCTGGAATGGTCTCAGAAGATTGTGACGGAAATGGGAGACCGATTACCGAAATCTCAGCAAGAAATTTACGCTCGTGAACAGATCATGCTGCATGAGCGACAATCGACAGAAATTGTCGTTCAGGGTTTGCGCATGGGAGATATCGGCATCGCCACCACTCCTAACGAGACTTACGCACTCACAGGACTCAAAGTTAAACTGCAATCTCCCCTCAAACAGACAATGGTGATTGAACTCGCCAATGGCGGCGATGGCTATATCCCGCCTCCCGAACAGCACATGCTGGGTGGTTACAACACGTGGGCCGCACGTTCTGCCGGGCTCGAAGAAAACGCCGAACCAAAGATTGTCGAAACGGCTCTGGAATTACTCGAAAACGTGACCGGAGAAAACCGCCAGCCGTTTGTTCAATCCCACGGCACAGCAGTCACTAATATTCTGAATGCAAAACCAGCCGCCTACTGGCGTCTCGATGAAATGCAAGGACTCCGTGCGAAAGACAGTTCTCCCAATCACACCGACGCCATTCTCGAACCACCGATTGCATTCTTCCTCTCTGGTCCTGCGTCAGATATATTTTGTCAGAACCATGAGCTCAATCGGTCAGCTCATTTTGCAGGAGGTCGATTATCGGCACGACTGCCGGAGTTGAAAACTGATTACACAATCGTCTTCTGGTGTTGGAACGGCATGCCAACCGTCGCCCGAGAGGTTACAGGCTGGATGTTCGGGCGAGGCCGAAATTGGGGTCTGGATGAACACAGTGAATCGCTGGGGCTCGGCGGGGTCGATAATCATCCCGGCAAATTGATCTTCCAATCCGGCAAAGGCATCAAAGCTGTCGGAAAAACAGTCCTTGAGCGTTGGACCTGGAATCAAATCGCATTCATCCGCAAGGGAGACACCATCCATGTCTACCTGAACGGAAACAGCGAACCAGAATTCTCAACCGAAACAGAGAGCAGTTTCCCAGCCCGTTACTCCAATCTCTTTTTCGGAGGTCGTAGCGACCAAATAAATAATTGGGAAGGCCGCTTGGATGAAATTGCCGTCTTTACACGAGCCTTGTCAGCCGATGAACTCAAGGTGTTAATCAAGCCATAAGCGTCACGTGATCCAGCTTGACATTACCGATCTGATGAATGAATCACTCACACAAGACAAATCAGGAACTGTCTCTCAACGGAAACGCTGGGGACTGAGGCTTGGCGCGATTACATTCGGATTATTGGTCGTGGCCGGGCTCGAACTGACCTGCCGGGCCTTCGGCTGGGGCATACCGTCGCAACAAGACGACCCTTACGTCGGCTTTTCTGAAGTCACCGCCCTATTTGCTCAGAACGGCGACTTCTATGAAGTTGCCCCCGCTCGATTAAAGTTTTTTGCAGCAGAATCATTCCCTGTTCGAAAGCCGGACGATCAATTCCGAACTTTTGTTCTCGGTGGATCGACCGTTCAGGGGAGGCCCTATTCGATTGAGACAACCTTCGGCACATGGTTGCAACTAGGACTCGAAGCCGACAATACAGATCGAAGTTGGGATGTCGTCAATTGTGGCGGGCTTTCTTATGCCAGCTATCGCCTGGTATCTATCCTCGAAGAATGCCTTACCTATCAACCGGACTTGATTGTTGTGTGTACCGGACACAATGAGTTCCTTGAAGATCGTAGCTACGATCATCTCAAACCCGATTCACAGGCCGAACGCCTGACGATGAACCTGTCCGCCAAATCACATCTGTTCCATCTGTTTCGCAGCATGGTTTCTACCACCGAGACAAAAAATGCGGCATCAACCAAACCAGAATTGAATGGCGAGGTGGATGCCATTCTCGACTACAACGACAGTCTAAAAGCGTATCACCGGGATGATGAGTGGCGAGCGAAGATCGTCGAACACTTTGAATTCAACCTCGGGCGAATGATCGATCTGTGCCAACAGGCGAAAGTCCCCATCATCATGATTCGTCCACCCGCAAATCTGGGCGACTCCCCTCCTTTCAAATCGGAACTCTCAGAGTTTCTGAGCGATGAAGACACACAGAATGTCCGACGACTAATGGATACGGCTCGCGAAAATTATCGTGACAATTTATCAAAATCGATTTCTTCACTCGAAGAAGCAGTCGAACTGGATCCACGATTCGCTCTTGCGTGGTATGAGCTGGGACAGTGCTACCTCACGCGAAAAAGGCACGAAGATGCAAAGCAGGCATTCCGCAAAGCCCGTGATGAAGACATTTGCCCTTTACGCATTGTGTCTGAATTAGAACAAGCCATGATCGAAATTTCGAAAAAGGAAAACATCCCTTTGATCGATGCCTTTCAAATACTGGAACAGCAATCACGTAGCGGTATCCTGGATAGCCAGTGGCTGGCCGACCATGTCCACCCAACGGTACCCGGACATCAAGCCATTGCTACTGAACTACAAAACCAAATGAGCCACATGGGACTTTGCGTTTTCAATTCAGAATCGGATAAACGTCAGCAAGCCTGGAAGCATCATCACGATTCTTTGGACGACTACTATTTTCTCAAAGGGCGGGAAACATTGAATTCACTCCGCGGATGGGCAGCCGGAAGGGCTGACGGTCCACCCGCAGCCGAAAGATTTCCAAAACGTGTCGTAACTCCCAAATCACCGACAGCAAAGGAATTCGAGCCATCAGACACAACAAATCCCTTGCAGTCATCAAAATAATGATATTGGCAGTCCACAAATGAGTGTATTGTAGATTCATCCTATTTTCGTGTTTCAATCTCTTGAATTGAGAGGTGAATTCTCATGGGTCTACAAGAAAACCTACAAGCAGAGCAAGTCTGCTCGCTTCCACTAAGAGATCCGGTCATCGTTTCTCCGCACACCTCCATCGCCGAAGTCGTCGAAGCAATGAAAACACAGCGGCTCGGATGTGCGATTGTGGTGGATGCAGACAGCAAACCGATTGGCATTTTCACAGAAAGCCAACTCGTAAGGTTGCTGGCCGAAAGTCAATCGAACTTCGGGTCCCCGGTTTCACAGGTCATGTCTCATAACTGGCCGACTGTCAAACAAAATGCCCCTATCGTTGATGTTCTCAAATTAATGCGAAAACACAACGTACGATTTATCATCGTAATCAATGAGGAAGGCCAGCTTGCTGGACTCACGGGCCAGCGAAGCATGTTGGAATATATTGCCGACCATTTCCCGGAACAAGTGATGGTTCAACGCATTGGCGGGACACCCCATCTACATAATCGAGAAGGAGCTTGAGATGATCGAAGAATTCCAGGATCCACTCGCCAACTATGACCCGAAAGAATATTGTGACCCGGTCGAAAGATCACTCGCGGAGGAATCGGTACTGACGATCCAACACCGCCCATACACAACAATTTCTCCTGAGACTCCTGTCCGAGACGCCATCAAAACACTTTCTGCTCTCGATATTTCATGTTTGATGATCGAAGCGGGAGGTTCCCTCGTGGGAGTCTTTTCAGAAACAGACGCCCTGTTATAAATCGGAACAAACATCGATACTCTAGGCGGCAGCCCCGTCTCTGAATTCATGACTGCCAACCCTATTTATGTCCACACTTCTGCCGCCTCGGCATCAGCATTGTGCGTCATGGCTGTCAGCGGTTGTCGTCATGTCCCCATCATCGACCTCGATGCAAGAATCCAGGGAATTGTCAGCCCACAAAGAGTCACCGAGTTCCTGACTAATCAACTTGCGTTAAGCTGACCCGCCCAGACAGATTGCCCCAGAAGGATATAATTCACTGATACATTTCATGAACACAACAGCCAGTTATTCCCTCCTGTTGCTTTGTTTTTTCATCTCGACAAAAGAACTGCTCGCAGACGAGTTAAGCATAGCCGATTTAATCGAGCGGACTGAACCAGCCTGCGTACGAATTGATGTCACTTACAAAGATGGAAGCCAGGGAATTGGTAGCGGCTTTGTGGTGGATACCGAGAGAAAATGGATCGTTACGAACTACCATGTGGTGGGCGACTCCAAAACAGCCACTGTCACATTTGCCGACAAGTCCACCGCGAAAGTATTGGGGTGGAACGCCCATTACACCGGTTTCGATTTAGCATTGCTTAAAATTGAAACCATCAAAAAATTGACCGCTTTACCAGTCGCGATTGTGCTTCCCCGGAAGGGTGACAAAACAATGGCCATTGGTGCGCCTCAAGGCTTATCGTTTACCGCCAGCGAGGGGATTGTGAGTGGCATCAGAGAAGGCAGTGAGCTTAAACAATTTGGCCCCAAGCTCGATGGCACCTGGTTACAAACCAGCACCCCCATTTCCCCCGGTAGCAGTGGTGGACCGTTACTAAACTTCAAAGGAGAAGTGGTCGGAGTAAATAGTTCCTCTTTGGAGGGTGCTCAAAATCTGAACTTCGCCATTTCTTGCGTGCAGATCAATCAACTCATCAACGTCGGTAAAAAAATTCGTTTGCGAAAACTGGAGCTACTCACACCCGTCGAAAAAGCAGGAGGAGTTCCCCGCGCCCCACCCTCCAAAGCAATCGTCATAAAAATCCCATCCAAGCGTCGTTTTCAGCATCGCTACAAAATCGAAGAGGATGAAGACTAATTCGATCAGCTCACCTGGCTCCGAACAGAGTGGCTGAAAGTCAAGCACGAGAATCGCAATCTTTCTTCTTTGGGAGTTCGTGTTTCGTTGGCATATGACGAAGATGAAACGTCGCTCATTGCCATCTGGGAAATCGGTTCCACATCACGTGGTTTTCAATTTCATTTGAGCAACAGTCGTCGATTACAATTTGCCGGTGGTGGGGAATCGTACGAATTACCCCTGCCCAAAAGAGAAAGCAAAATCAATGGTGGCGTCATCTCGGAAGTGATGACAAGTATCACAGGAATCGATATTTTCGTGAAACTTGCACAGACAGACAATTTCAAAGCAAGACTGGGAGATACTGAAATGGAATTTTCCCAAAGCGAGTTGGAATGTCTGAGAGAACTGGCTTCAAAAATCCCTACAGTTGAAATGTTTGATGGAAAAATCCGCATCGAACGGATGAAGCCAGAGGAAGATCCCAATTCTCCCGATTATCAAAAAAATAATCAGAATCATTAACAGCCTGTTGAGAAATGGGTTTTCGGCGAGAACGAGATTTTGAGGAGTTGGCAAGGAGGAAATTCGCAGGTGAATCTGGTGAATCATCGGGAATTGACGACGTTGTTCCACGACTTAAAGAGCCGTTCTCAGCAAATTGACTTTTTCAGCGGGCTTTGAAGTCCTGAATCCTTTTGCAGATATGCCAGTTTGCCGCTATTCTGAATGTACTCATTTCTCACGTCGGCCATGAATACTGTCGATGTCAAAGAAATCCTTAAGAGCTTTGAACAAACCACACACATTCCTTCCCAACTTGAATCGACCGATTCAACCACAACAAACGAGGAGTATTTTCCGTGATTCAGCCGAATAATTCTCAAATTTCCCGCCGTGATCTTATGAAAACAACTGGTCAGGTCGCTGCCGCAGCAACGCTGAGTAGTTTAATTGTCCCCGGTGCCTACGCCGCTCAAAAGTCTGCTGTCCAAGTTGCCCTTGTGGGATGCGGTGGACGAGGTACGGGTGCCGCTGATCAAGCACTTCAAAACGCGAGTGGACCAACTCGCTTGGTTGCAATGGCCGATGTTTTTGAAGGCAAGATGGACACCAGCTACAAAACACTGAAAGGTCGTAACGAAGAAATCGTCGACGTTCCCGAGGATCGGAAGTTCATCGGTTTCGATGCCTATAAGCATGCAATGGATGCACTGAATCCTGGCGATGTGGTCATTCTCACAACTCCACCCGCATTTCGTTGGGTTCAGTTTACTTATGCCATCGAAAAGGGTCTCAACGTCTTTATGGAAAAACCCGTCTGCACAGATGGCCCTGCTGCTCGACGCATGCTGGAACTGAACGAGAAAGCCAAAGCAAAGAACCTCAAAGTAGGTGTCGGCCTCATGTGTCGTCACTCATTGGCGCGTGGCGAACTATTTGACCGCATCCAAAATGGAGAATTGGGCGACATTAACCTGTTGCGTGCTTATCGTTGTGCCGGGCCGACCGCTTCAGCCTTCTCTAACAAAAACCCTGGAGAAATGAGCGACCTGATGTATCAAATCAGTCGGTTCCATTCGTTCCTGTGGCTCAGTGGCGGTGGCTTCAGCGACTTCCTGATCCACAACATTGATGAATGCTGCTGGATGAAGAACGATTTCCCAATCGAGGCCAAAGGGTTTGGTGGGCGACATTACCGCGGAGATTATATCGACCAGAACTTTGACTCCTACTCCACTGAATATACCTTTGCCGATGGCTCGAAGATGATCATGGAAGGCCGCACCATGAGCGGCTGTCACAATGAGTTCGCCACCTATGTGCATGGGAGTAAAAACTCTGCAGTCTGCTCTGCTTCAGGTCACTTGAATCCTAAAACGGCTATTTACAAAGGCCAGAAAATTGGTGACCGTGATTCGATTGTCTGGAAATACCCCGACCGCGAACCGAACCCATATCAGGTAGAGTGGGACCGGCTGATTGCCGCCATCATGAACGATACTCCTCACAATGAAGTCGAACGTGGAGTCAAGTCATCGCTCGTCACAGCCATGGGACGAATGGCATGTCACACAGGAAAGGTCGTCACATACGACCAAGCCCTAAACCACGAGTTCCCTCTTGCTGAAGGTTTAACTGAATTGACTCTCGAATCAGAGTCTCCAGTTCCCGCCTATGCAGATGGAACCTACCCGGTTCCCGAACCGGGTATCGTCACTGATCGCGAGTACAAATACCGCGAAGTGTGATCAGCATAGCTGCTTAATCATTCTGATCGCCGGCCGGAGGAATTTCCTCCGTGCCGGTTTTTTCGTGCAACAACAAATGAAGCTCGGCAAATTTTTCTTCCAAAGTCACGCGGGTCAGCTTCGCGTTGATCTTGTCCGACAGGGCGTGACACATTTCCAGAAAACAATCCACCGAACGATCTTCGTTAAGTTCATGCGCGGTGAAATCCTTGAGGCATTCCTGTCGCAGTTCGGTCACATGATCGAGTAAAACCTGCAATTCACGACCATCTTGTTTCAAACTGTCGGGAGACTCTCCCAACTCAACCTGACTCCGCACGATTTCCAACAAGCGGCGTATGTAGCGATCCAATCGATGCTCTGCCTGCCGGATGCTTCTTTTCACCCACCACCTCCACCCGAGATACCCGGCAATTAACAGAGAAACAAGAAAAGATCGCATCCCTTCCATCGCCTCGACAAAATCACTGTTGAGAATCGGTTTTAATCGCGGGTCAAAATAATGCGCCGCCCCAGAGTGAACTGAAAATTCCGGCTTGGCACTGGCGAACTCGACACCTTGCGAAAAAAGCTCTCCCAATTGCATCTCTTTCATGAAGTCTTCACTAAGAGCAATCTCTGTAATCTGTTCGACCAACCCATCAGGAAGATCATCCCGGCAAAGCAGTTGAGACTTGAGTGCAACCGTTTGAATATCAGCCAAAGGAGCCACTCTCCCCGTGGTCTGATACAGTCCTCTAGGAATGGTATATGGTGTCAGAGAAATATGATTGCGAACTAAGGCGTCAATATTCTCCAGAGATCGAAATTCGACTTTTCCTTCCTCACACAATCTTCGAAACACATCGGCTTGAACTCCCACCGTAATAAAAGCGGCGTCAAGAGTATCGTCAAGAAACTGTGCTCGAACCTGATTGTAGTCGAGATAAGCGATTTCATAATCACTTTCAGAGAGCCCGAAATGCTCGGCCAAAACGAGGCACATCGCTGAGTCCCCCGAATCATGTTGGCCAACCGCAATTCGCTTCCCTCTGAGATCATCGGAATCCCCAATATTGGAATCCCGATTGATGGCCCAATGTGCAACTTCGGAGTAGAGATTGCTAACAAAACGAATCTCAGTTGTCTGGATGTGCTGAGTCGTATCGGCGACCATACGCCGAGCGCCCGACTGATAGAGTCCGAAATCGATTTCACCGGCTTCCAACATACGCAAATTGCGTAACGAACCTTCGGATTCTTTCAATTCAACATCGATATTTAATTGCTCGCGAATCTCGTCTGCCAAAGCCTCCATAATCATTCGATGGCGCCCTCCCACCGGACCGGTTGCCATTGTGATCGACTTCGGCCACATCGTCATCCACAAGTACAACCAGTGGCTCAGAAACGGCAACAAAATCACCACAACCAACAACAACAGTTTTAACAATCGCCGACGCATCACAAGCATGCCCTTAACCAAGTTCGAAACAGTCGGATCCAGAAAAGACTATTCCACGGGAGCCGGTTCAAAATCACTCGGGCTCACCCAGCCGGCCTTCACCTTCTCACCCTTCATGTAACGCTCATAGAAATTGCGTGTTCCTTCACTCGTGTAGATGTAGTCATCGAAGATTTTCCCCTTGCCAAACATTCGGGGATCCCCTTGTTCTTTCAGTTTTTCGACCATCCGACGAGACAAAACTTCTCGCTCCTCCCGGAACTCCGAGCTTTCTGCCAGATTGTTAACACAATCAGGATCTTGAGCGAGATCATAGAACTCCACCGGCGACCGTTTTCCAAAACAAAGATTCCAGAACGCCGGATCTTCTCCCGAACGACGCAGGTTCAGGATGTCGGTTTTAGTCGGACTGGCATCACAATTAAGGTATCCCGTCTCGGGATTTCCTGCCGGCCAACGATCAACCTCATAGTTCTGAAGATAGAGCAGTTGCTCATGAATAATTCCGCGAATCGGGTAACCCCAATCGTGAGGGCGGCCAATGTCATGTCGCTCTTTACCTATTAAAACATGATTCCAGTCCGCATGAGTTCGACCATCCACGCCCGACTCAAAAATCGATCGCAGACTTCGTCCCGACGACGGCTGCATTCCGGCGGACTCAGAATCCATTCCGGCGACATCCAAAAACGTCGGTGCCAAATCGTTAAAGGCTACATAGTCCGTCACTTTACGGCCCGGCTTTTTAATCCCCTGCGGCCAACGAACGGCCAGCGGGATATGGTTGGAATCGTAATACGCCTGCCCTTTAACACGTGGAAATGGCATCCCATGATCGGATGTCGCCACAATCAATGTATTCTCGAGTTGCCCGCTCTTTTCAAGATGCTGCAATATTCGACCAAGATGCCTGTCGTAATGTTCGACTTCATAGCCGTAATCGAGCATATCGTTGCGGATGGTTTCATTATCTGACCAGTACGCGGGAACACGGTCGATCATGCCGAGTGTCTTACCACCTTTACGGACACCGACTCCATATTCGTAACCGCGATGAGGCTCGGTCGTACCGTACCAAAAACACCACGGCTCTTTTCCGTTGGACTCTAGCAGAAAGTCTGCAAAATTTTCTGAATAGTTGTTCGCACTAATGCCTTGCGCGGGAGGTGTCGCCTTACGCTTGGAATAATTCTTGCCAGTAATATCGCGGCGCTTCCCATCCACGTCATTCGCAATTCCCGGTCCCCAGCCTTTGCCGGTATAGCCTACCCGGTAACCGTGATTACCGAGCGCCTCCATGAAAGAAACAAACTTCGGCGGGAAGTTACAAATGTGATTGGCGGCTTGCTCCAACTCCCAGGAGTTTCTTCCAGTGAGAATAATCGCACGAGACGGAGCACACTTGGCATTGGGGGTAAAGGCATTCTCGAAAAGCAATCCTTCTCTGGCAATCTGATCGAACGCGGGAGTCTCCACCCAACCACAGCCGTATGCGCCCGCATGACCGTAAGACCAGTCATCGGCAATTGCGAACAGAATGTTTGGCCGAGCGGCCTGGATGGTGGCACTTCTGGTCACCAACAAGGCCGTTATCAGCAACAACAACTTCAGAATTTGAACGGACATCGGCAGATTTCTTTCGCTTTGAGTAGAGAGTTCTCTGAACAATTCAGAATAACGACTCAAAAGCAAGAAATCGCCCGTTATTTTTCGTCTTCATGCCCAATGCGTAACAGAATTTTCTTATTATTACCCGGTTGCTGAGAAACTTTGATCGCTTGAGCAAACTCTTCCAGAGGATACTCTTCCGCAGAATCAGTTGACAAAGTCCCATCCACGACAAGTTTGGAAATCTGACGTATCAAAGACATCTTCGCCCAGATACTCAGGGGCTCCATAAAGCCCCCCAAATGAAACCCTCGCACATTGGCATTCATCGACATAAGAGTCCGAGGGAAGAAAGAGACATCCTCTCCCGACATGGTTCCGAAAAGCACAATCACGCCGTTCTTGCACAGACATTTCACCAGCAATGAGCCCAATTGCCCACCGATTGGATCCATCATATAGCGAGCCCCACCCCCAGTAATTTCCTTGACTCGTTCAACCAATTGCTCAGGGGAATCCTCATTGACATCAAATTTGATGACCTCATGCGCCCCCAGGAATTTGAGTTTCTCAACGTCTTCTTCACGCCGCACAATGTTTAACGTCTTGAACTCATGGTGTAATCCGAGTTTTACGACCATCTTTCCGAGAGAAGAGTTGGCGGCTGACTGCACTAACCATTCTCCTTTGGGGACTTGCAATACTCTTTGAGTGATAATGAATGCGGTTGCGGGATTCACAAAAAACGAAGCTGCTTGATCATCATGTAATTGTTTAGGTACTGGAATGACTTGCTTGGCGGATGTCACCGTTTGCTCACACCAGTTTCCGTGATCGCGATTCAGAACGGCAACTCGCTTCCCGATCATCATCTTGCCGAGCATCCCTCCTCCCGATGACTCGACAATGCCAACCCCTTCAAACCCTGGAGTGGCGGGCAAATCGGGCGTGTAGGTATAACCACCGCGAATACTCATCAAATCGGAAGGATTGATGGGACTCACCAGCATCTTGACGCGAACTTGCCCTGGTCCCGGTTCGGGAACATCTTTTTCTCCCAGTTTGAGAACCTGCACAGGATCGCCGAACTGCTCGTAACTGACTGCTTTCATTGGCATGGGGAGTCGTTTCCTGAAAACTGTTGTGATCGAATCTGCAAACTATCCCGATTGTGCATCAATCCGACAAGCCTTTTCAGGCCGGAAAATGTGATTTCATCTCTGAAAAAACATTTTTCTCATCTTGCAGCACTTTTGGGAAAGGACTATTGTTTCGCTCCCATCCCGGACGAGTCCTCGTCCAAACACATTCCCTGTCACATATTTACCTTGTAAATCCATTTTCCAGCGATGTATGTACACATTTTGGGAAGTTCTTTCGCATCGTTTTCCTGTCAAACAACCCTTTCAATCCATTTCCACAGGACATCACTGTTCTGCGAAATATCACCTTAGAAAATGGAGTGTCACAGATGCGTTTGTGTCACCTGATGATTATTTTTTGCCTGATGCCCTTTGTAGGGACTCCTACTCTCAGCGCACAGGACATGAAAATACGCACACACATTTACCACGTTTCTCCCTCCAAAAATGGAGAACTCAAATCTCTGGAACGCGCTGTCAGCCTGACCATCTTTCATGCGGGACGCGCTTACGATTACATCGACAGTGTGAAAGAAATCATCATCTTCGAACCAAAACAGAATCGGTTCACCATCATCAATTCTTCTCGGTCACTCATGACAACCGTTGACTTCGATGAACTTCGCCAGATACTCAAAGTCGCCCGTCATGAAACCGAGCAATACCTCGAGCAGATTGCAGAAAAAAATGGCGGCGAACTCCCCTCCTCTGCCCACGCAGTTCATGCTCAACTCGAACCCCAATTTCAGGAGAACTGGCAACCCGAGAGCCAAACTCTTAATCTACAAAACAATTCGATTCGTTACTCGGCTGCTTGCGTACCTTCAGACGACCCATCCATCCACGAAGCTTATATGCTTTATGCAGACTGGATGGCTCGCTTGAATTTTGTACTGCATCCACAATCCATGTACCCCGATGCTCGCTTGAGACTGAACGAGTCTCTTCGTAAACGTAAAATGTATCCAACCGAAGTTCGTCTTTTTCAAAACGCAAACGACAAGTCGCATCTGCGGGCCGAACATCGCATCAGTCGTTCTCTGGACAGCACCGACCGCATGATGCTCACTGACTGGGAAAGCAAGCTTAGTTCAGGGAAACTCAAGGAAGTGACCTTTCGCGAATATCAACAAGCGATTCTTATCACAACTCGCTAGTCAGGATTCCCCCCAGTATGATCGATCAGGCAACTCCCCTGTTTCGGGCATTGGATCGTGAATTATGGGTCATCACCGCTTGTGCGAATGATCAATACGGCGGGCTCATCTCCACATCCGTCTCACAAGCCTCTATCAATGATCAGCTCCCTCGGTTGATCGTCGGGCTTGCCAAGCATCATCAGACAGAATCGCTCGTCAGACAATCAGAATCATTCGTCGCACATTTAATGGCCCCTGATCAAACAGAATGGGTCCAACACTTCGGCACGCAATCTGGCCGAGACATTGATAAGTTTTCGGACCTTGAATTCACGACATCTGTGACAAACGCCCCCATCCTGAAAGATGCACACGCTTGGCTGGAATGTCGTATTGAGAATATGATGAACAGCGGTGACCGCAATTGGTACTTGGCAGAAATTGTCGATGCTAAGTGGTCGGCAAACTTTGCACCACTTACTTTTCAGGCATTTTTGTCACAGGTTGACGACGATTTCAAGGCCCTCTTGAAGAAGCAGTTGGGGGAGGATAGTCTAACTGACAGACAATTGGTCGAGGAATGGCGACGCTCGCACGATTCCGCCGATTTCTGACATCTATCACTCTTTTTGTGACAGGAAAACTGCTTTGGACTCGCCTCTCGTGTATCTAACCACAGTACTGGTGGTTGGAGTTGCTTCCCAGTGGTTGTCTTGGCGTCTCAAATTTCCAGCGCTGATTGTCCTGTTGGTGTTCGGCTTCAGTTTGGGTCGATTGGTCGATACCAATTCGATTATCCCACAAACATTGTTGTTTCCTGCAGTCTCCCTCGCAGTTGCTGTCATCCTCTTTGAGGGTGGTCTCACTCTCAAAATCCGCGATCTTGTTCAATCACGGTCCGCCATTATACGGCTCTGCTCCTTTGGTGTCTTTCTTACCTGGGTGCCAACCGCGATTGCCGCCAAACTCATTTTTGAGACATGGGAGATGTCAATTCTTGCGGGGGCCCTGTTTGTTGTCACAGGCCCAACTGTCATCATCCCCCTCCTCAGGCACATCCGTCCTAAATCTCGTATCGGTGCGATTGCCAAATGGGAAGGGATCGTTAACGACCCCATAGGGGCGGTGCTCGCCGTCCTGGTCTTTGAAACAATCATTGTGGCACAAAGTGAATCTGCCATGCAAAGTGTTGCCATTGGCTTTGCCTTGATGACGCTGATTGCGGTCAGCATTGCGGGTGTCACTGCCTGGGTCATCGTGCAAACTCTCAAGCGGCACCTCATCCCCGATTATCTCGAAAATCCGGTGATGCTGGGGTTCATCTTTTTGACATTCACTTCCTCAAACCTGATTCAAGCCGAGTCGGGACTCGCCACAGTGACTTTGCTGGGAATCTTTCTGATCAACCAGAAGACAGTGCGCATTCATCATGTGGTCGAGTTCAAAGAGAATCTTGTTGTTCTTCTAATTTCTGTACTCTTTATTGTATTGGCGTCGCGACTATCATTCGAAGATCTGGAAGGACTGGGATGGAAAGCCGGGGTGTTTCTCGCAATATTGATTCTGCTCATTCGTCCGTTCTCGATTTTTGCATCAACGATCGGTACGAAAATTTCTTGGCAAGAGAAAACCTTTCTCTCGGTACTTGCACCGCGGGGAATCGTCGCCGCTGCTGTTGCCTCAGTTTTTGCTCTGGAAATCGAAGAGTTAAGCCATCTGCGTGACGTCGATCCATTACTACTTGCTGATGCTCACAAGCTGGCACCAATCACGTTTTTAGTCATCTTTGGAACGGTGACAATCTACGGTCTTGCCGCGGCTCCCATCGCTCGCCGGCTGAAAATTTCAGATCCCGACCCACAAGGGATTCTGTTTGCAGGGGCCGACGCATTTGTCCGTTCTCTTGCAGAAACCATATCAAAAGAAGGCTACACCGTCCTTCTGGTGGATACGAACTACGAAAACATCTCCGCCACTCGTATGCTCGGGCTACCCACGCAAAACGCCAGTATCATCTCGGAATACGTTGGCAACGAACTCGATTTCAGTGGTATTGGTCGTTTGTTCGCAATGACCCCGAACGACGAAGTGAACGCACTCGCTGTCCGTCAATTCGCCGATCAGTTTGGAAAAGCTAATCTCTTTCAGGTCACTCCTCGCACAGCCGACAAAAACAAACCTCGAGGAGAGGTCTCTGATCGACTCATCGGTCGCAAACTTTTTAATTCCTCATCTACCTACCCAAATTTAACACAGCGATTCTCCAACGGAGCGGTCATCAAAAAGACCCCGCTAACCGAAGAGTTTAGCTATGAGGATTTTAAGAATCTTTATGGTGAGTCAGCCACACCGTTGATCATTATTGAGGAAAACAAATCTCTCAGAATTTGCACTGCGGAAGATGCATCTATTCCCAAAAATGAACAAACGCTGATCAGCCTAGTTGATCACGTCCCAGAGCAAAATGAGACGGTTTGATCCCCTCTGCCCGGATATATGCTCATGAGTTTTCCCGTCGAATCAATCCGAGAACAGTTCCCGGCATTACAAAGGCAAATTAACGACCGTCCCGTCTGCCATTTCGATGGACCTGCAGGCAGTCAGATTCCGAAACAGGTCGCCTCAGCGATGAGCGATTACTTGCTCAACACGAATTCCAACCGCTCCGCTCCATTCATCGTCAGCCAGGAAAGTGACGAACGCGTTGATGCCGGCCACTCTGCCTTAGCAGACTTTCTCGGAACTACCGACACTGGCGAAATTGTATTTGGGCAGAATATGACCTCGCTGACGTTTGCTCTCAGTCGGGCGATCGGCAAAACCTGGCAATCTGGCGACGAGATCATCGTTTCCCAACTCGACCACGACGCCAATGTCTCCCCTTGGGTTCAGGCTGCCAAGGACGCTGGAATCGTCGTTCATCATATTCCCGTCAACCTCGAAGATTATACGCTCGATCAAATCGCCTATCGTAAGCTTCTCTCAAAACGGACGAAACTTGTCGCAGTTGGATATGCCTCAAACGCAACGGGAACTGTAAACCCTGTCAAAGAGATGATCGCCGCCGCACATGAAGTTGGAGCGATCACATTCATCGATGCCGTCCACATGGCCCCACACCGCCGAATCGATGTCACCGATCTCGATTGTGACTTTCTTTGTTGTTCCGCTTACAAATTCTTCGGGCCACATATCGGCATCATGTATGGCAAACGAAAGCTGTTGGAATCATTACCGGTCTATAAGCTACGCCCCAGCCCAAACTCTCTGCCGGGTCGTTGGATGTCGGGTACGCAATCACACGAATCAATTTGTGGAGCCGCCGCAGCAGTCGACTATCTTGCCAATCTGGGAAAAACGATTTCCAGTGGAACGGCTGATCGCACTTCCCAAATTAATGTTGCCATGCAGGCGATTTCCCAACATGAAATCAAATTGAGCAAACATTTCCTCAACCGTTTGGCTGAATTGGATGCCCTCAAACTCTGGGGAATCAACGATCCGAATCGTTGGGAAGAACGAGTGCCGACATTCTCTTTCACACACGACTCTCTCTCCCCACAGGAGCTCGCCAGGCAACTTGGAGAACATGGCCTGTTGACCTGGCCGGGAAATCATTATGCGATACCATTCACAGAAGCCGCTGGGCTCGAACCTGAAGGCACTTTACGTGTCGGTTTTCTACACTACAACACACTGGAAGAAGTCGACCGACTGGTAGATTCATTTCAGGAACTTCTGTAACAATATGATATCGTATGTGAGTTTCTGGGATAACATTCTTTGAAGTACGAATCTAACTCATGAATCGAGACTCACCACGATCCAGTAATGTTTCCAGTCGCTATCTGCAAGTGATTCAAACAAATATGAATCGTCGATCACCACGAAATTCGTCCATTCAACAAGGATTCTCTCTTATGGGTTTTCTGCGAAATTTACTTTTTGGCCCGAACATTGACCACGAACTTCGCAAATTTTACGGTGCGTCCTCCAAGGTTTCTGTTGCCACTCGCATGATGCCCATGTATCGATTCCCAGATGTGTTTCGCGCTGCGAATGCATTGAATGAAAAGTATGGACTTCTGCATCAGATCAGTTCTCGTCATGAAGAACCACTCGACTCGATTCTTTCGACGGCAGGAAACGCCCATTATCGTCGTGGGATCAATGTGGCATCCTCTAACCCCCGTCAGGTAGGCCACGAAGAGACAGAATATTTTGCCGAAGAAAGTTTCTGGATCTTCGAAGAACGTCAATCGGGAAACCGACATATTCTTCGTGTCCGCAATGTTTACCAAATGACATTCATTGAGGTTGCCTCTCAATCCAATGAACTCGCTCAAACCTTTCTCGAAGAAGTTATTAATCTCTCCAACGAGCACAGTGTTTACAAAAACAAGGTCTTCGAAATTCGTTTTGAACCCTCGGGACAAGAATACGGCACCGATCACGAACAGGCGTTTCAAGTCCACTTTCTTCCCCGTCACGAAATCGATCCTGCAGAGATCATTCTCGAAGATGAAGTTCGGTCACTGATTGACCGAAATGTAATCGATTTCCATCAGCGACGCGAACAACTCGTCGCGTTAGGTGTCCCACGAAAACGTGGACTCTTGCTATATGGTCCTCCCGGAAATGGAAAAACATATACTTGTAAGTACCTGGCTGGCTGTCTTAAAGACGCGACAACGATTTTTGCAGCGGGAACCGCTCTCGTCCAGATTCGGACAATATTCAATGTTGCCCGCTTATTTCAACCCGCGTTAATCGTCTTGGAAGACATCGACCTCGTTTACAGTGATCGACAAATCAATCCATACTCACCTCAACTGGGATCGTTGATGGACGAACTGGACGGAGCCGCAGATGCCGACAACTTGATCGTCATGCTGACGACGAACTCTATCGAGCGAGTCGAATCAGCGATTAAAGACCGGCCAGGGCGAGTGAGCCAATGTATCGAAGTCCCCAACCCGGGTTCCAAGCTCAGGGAACTCTATCTCAAATCACTCTTAAAGGACTTTGAGGATAAAGAACTTGATTACGAAGAGCTGGTCAAACTGACTGACGGAGCCAGTCATGCATTCATCAAAGAATTTGTTTATCGTTCGGTACAGATTGGCAGCCTGCGAGAGAAGATGGATGGGAAATTCATTTTAGAAAATCAAGATTTCCGAACATCTCAAAACGAGATGACCCAGCAGGGCGGAAAAGCTGGACATTCGATTATTGGATTTCAACCAACGTCCAATTCAACATGAGTTTAAGCTTCCATTAATTGAAACAACGCTCTTTCACATATTGCCTTCATACTTTTTCATTAAATTGAAACGTAAACTTCCACTACGGATTCGAATATGCAATCAGAAAAGGCCGCAAACCTGATTTCACTGCTTCCCAGCGAATGGGAACTTCCACAAGCCATTAGACGTCGACTCGGTCAACAAGCGGGACGCCAACGGTGCATGTCGGCAGAGAACCATCTCTTACTCGTGCTACACGAACCCCCAACTGGTTCTGAAATTTCGTTTACAGGTCGATTTTTCTGGCGCAAACCCGACGGCAGTTGGAGTTCAAGCACTCTCGGAGACACCATCGACTCGCTTGATCAGCATCTTGATGAGTTCGATGATCTGCTGGATCGTCTGGAAGAGAAAGAAATCATTGCTCGAACTGCAGATGAATATTTCAGTATCATCGATGAGTTAATCCCTTTGCACCGCTCTGCGGAAAACATGTATTTGGCAATCCAATCGGCACGAGAAAGTCAGCCGGAGGACTTCCGTTTGATCGATTGCCGGGACCAAGCCTACGAAATATCACGATCATCGGATCTGTTACTGAATGATTGCAAAGCGGCGATGGATTACGCAATTGCCAAACGAACCGAAGAACAGGCACTCTATAGTTTCGAACTCGCCGCATCCGCGAATCGTATGAACACTTTGATCGCGATATTTCTACCTCTTGCCACTCTGAGTTCAATTTTTGGCATGAATTTAGGTCATGGATTCGAGAACCAGTTGCAACCGTTTGGCTTCCTAGGGGTCATTATCTGTGGATTGATCTTGGGGCTGGCGTTGAAGTATCTGCTCCTGAACAAGCCTGTCGAAGTCCCAAAAATCGATGCGTTCGATGCTCCCGTTCTGAATCGAAAACCCAGTGTTTCAGACGACTAGAGAGATGTTCATAGGTCTGCAAATGCGATCATTGAGGCCACTCGAGTTTTTTGTGACGTAGAAGAAACTTGTTTGCAGAGCTAGTCAGCGCAAAACCTGTGCACCGGTTTGGCTTTGTCGACCGGGAGGAGTTCCGGTCGCCGGCAACTGAACGGTTCCATCTTGAGAGTTCGATGCCTCCGGCGGAACGAGATGTGTCAGGCGTGGTCGAAAGACGACCAACAGTAACAACGGTAAGTACCAAAGGATGTAAACACCACCACGCGACGTGTACCAGAATTGTATCCCAACCACGATGGCAGCAGAGTCAGCGACTAAGGATTCCAACGTCTGTTTCGACCGAAGACACATCGCAATGATCATAATTACAAAGCAAACGAATACGGGAATTCGAATCGCGTATTGCTGCGAATTATAAAACCAGAATCCGCTTAAACTCTCGGGGCCAAATTTGAGAAGTTCCCAGTCGATGGTTCCCATCAATTGAGTTCTAAATGAAACAACATCGGAACTCGTAATGAACAAAGTCGAGATCAGAAGAACGCCCGTAACCGCCAGAGATCCCGTGAAGCGAATGGCTCCACGTTTCCAATAGAACATGATCCAGATCGGCAATAAAAAAATCGGAAAGAAAACAGACCCACATGCCAAACCAAGAAGAGCGCCAGCCATGGCCGGTCTTCGATAGGCGGCAATCGCCCAGACAATCAAGGCAGCGGGAATCACCATGTGTGCCAGATGAATATCAAAGGCAGTACAAGGAAGAATGAGATACAGCAGAGACATCGCAACACCAAGTTGTATGTCACCAAACTGACGGTAACCGACAAAAAGCAGCCCAGAAATTACTGCTAGATGAGCGAGGATCGACATAATGCGAACGGCAATCGTCTGTAAATGAAACTTGTCATCGCCGGAAACGACTGCATCCGATAAGACACTTGAGACACTCGCCACGGCAGCCGTTGTCGGCCCTGGTAACTCTAACTTTGTTTGTGAATATTCGCCAGCCGTCTTGTCAACTCGATCCAGTAACTGCTGACCACGTTCGATGGTCGTCATTGTCACATGGGGAGGAGGCTCAGTCGCCGCTTTTGCCATGAGGAATGCGGCAGCGGAAACCGCCAAAAACAACATCCCTGAGACATTCAAATTCTGTTCGAGTCGTGGCCGGCGCTTGAATCGACTATCGGAAAGCAAACGCATCAAGACGACAATCGAAACAAAAAACAGCCACCAATAGCCCAGGTAGGCTGTGTGGAACTGCTGACCTTCAGGAACATAGCCAGAGACCTCCCCATGTTTAACGAGCAATAAGCCGGGAGAGATTGCCAAGAGTAGAAGTAGGTCAATGTTGCGCAATGACCATAAACGGTTGAACTTGAAGAACACCGCAATGGTCAGCAACCCTGAGTAATACAGCCAAGTGCTGAGATTACTCTGATACCCCGTTAATAATTCTTCCATGCAAAAAAGTCCCATAGAGCTGATCGTGAAATCGCTCCATGTGAATGAGCAGGTATGAATCAAATTCTTCGAAACACTCACAGCTCCCCAGCCGATCATCGTCTTTCGAATTTAGGGAGAGAGGAAACTACGTCCGATTCTCTCACCTTCTCTGATATCAGGTTATCATTGACCTATGTTTTTTCAATGAATCATTTGCTCCTTACGACTGTTTCTCGGGGCTTGTGAGTTTTATCACCGATAGTGATCATCAGATCAAAACAATCTTCCAAAATCGCTATAATCGTCAATGAATTGAACTATTCGAGCACCACATACTCCGCACATCACGACAGCACGTAGGAAATACACTCCTTACTATCTTCTATATAGGGACTTAGGTAATATTGACCGGTAACCAGATGACAATCTGGAAACCATCTAAGTGTGAAGGAATTCTGATGTATTGCGAAGAAATTCTCGTTTCAGTGACCTCGGAGACTTCCCCTGTTTCTCTCAATCTCTTTTTCAGTTCTCCAGAAGATTTACTAAGTTTTGGCTCAGAATATCTCTGGTTCAGCACGAAAGAGACACTCTCTGTAATCAATTCCGCAGAGGGTCAACTTTCAGATTCTGGCGAAGTTGTGCAGTTTTGTTCCATCGAGTGGATCCACAACTTCCTTTCAATAGCACCTCGCACCGTACAAGCTGCGATGGGTTTTATGGGAGTCACCGCCATTAAAACAGAATCGGTCAGGCAGGTGCTTTCAAACGCTCAACCAAAATCTGGAATCGAGATCCTTTTGGCAATGGCTCAACTTAACTGTACCTGGAACATTCTCAAACACCCTCAGAGTAGCTTCAGACTGAAATCATCGATACCCGCTTCCAATTCATCAGAGGGTACCAAGCTTCTTTCCGTGCTCAAACGCCTTCCCGAAAACTTGCTCGAAACTGATCGCCCAGATTCAACGACCGAAATTTTCTCCGGGTTGTTACTCATCCACGACTTTCTGGATCCGAGTCACGAATGTTCGCAATCCATCGAAGGAATGGGGGCTGATGGAAACGGCGATTATTGGCACGGAATCATGCATCGACGAGAACCTGACTTCGGGAACGCCAAATATTGGTTCCGACGTGTGGGAGACCATCCCTGTTTTGTGAAGTTAGCCGAAACCGCTCATCAACTTGTGCAGCGTTACAACGACAAAGAGCTTCAGGAAGCTGTGCAAATACTGACATCTTCTGGTTGGGACAGCATCGCTGCAGTCGACTTTTTTCAGAAAGCTCATCATCCCTCACAGCAGGAAAGTGATTGGCACGCCTTTGCGGAAGAGCTCCAACTGTCTGAAATGCTCATCCTGCTGACTCATTGTTGCTCATAGACATCGTTATGAACGATTTTCACCTAAAATCAAAGACGAAACTCAGAATCAATTTGACCGACTGCCCCCTGTTGCCATAGCATGATAACTCATCGGGCCAATTGACTATTCGAATCGGAGAATCTCTCCACACAGCGTGAATCATTCGCGAATGCCCACTCAACAACATCCACCTGAAACGCGGATTGCACCGCCCGAACTGAAAGTCACCCGATTCGATCTGGCGACTGCAGGGATCATCGCGGGCACAATCGCACTTGCTGCGTTTTTAATCTGGCTGACCGCCGTTTGGTTAACGAACCGCCCTCCTGAAAATGATTCTTTTGTTCCCGTAGAACTGGTTGATCTTGCAGGCGGTCGCGACGACGGCATTCCCGATGAGACCTTAATGGTCGAATACCCCGAAGACATCTCGGATGATCCCTCACTAGCCGAGATCGAGTCCGAAGAAACCGAAGTGTCTGAAATGCTCGATAATGTTCTTGAACTTGCCGACACCGCCAACAATCAGGCTCAGGAACAATACGAAACCGATTTGAGAAATGCTGGCAAGATGGGTTCTGCGACTGGAACCGGTCGAAGTCCACTGGGCGTCGGGGAAGGAGAAGGAGGCCTTCCACGAGAACAACGCTGGTTCATTACCTTCAAAGAAGGTGCCACTCTCACGGAATACGCCCAACAACTCGAGCACTTCAAGATTCAACTTGGGGCGTTACTCCCCTCAGGAAAACTGATTTACCTTTCCGATCTTTCTGGTGGTCGCCCCACAACACGCGAAGTGACGGACGGGTCTCTCGAAAAACGACTGTATATGACTTGGCAAGGAGGCAACTTACGAGGTGCCGACCGAGGCTTGTTTGAAAAAGCTGGTATTGATGTGACGGGTGGAATCCTGTTTCACTTTTACGCCCCCGAAACAGAAAATCGCTTAGCCGTGTTGGAACATGAAAAATCGACACGCGATGTCGATGAAATTCGACGCACCTATTTTGTGGTCCGTCGCGATGGTTCCGATTATCAATTCACGGTCACTCGAATCATCTATTTTGATTAACACTTCAGGAATTACCCTTTTATCAACCCAGAGATGAGCGCCTCGCAGTATCTTAGAAGTCCTTTATTTTGATGCCAATCACCGCATCGCGGCATTCATTTTCAAGACAAGCCCTTTGACATGCTGAATTATACCCAAATTCTCGATATTGCTGGAAACCTGATTTACCTCGTGCTGGGACTCTCGGCTTTGGCCGGAATATTTCTGGTCATCCTGTTGTTGATTCGCGTGAAGCAGAAACGGTTTGCCAATTTGGAAGCCGAGCAGGAATTTATTGGTGCCGTTCGAGAACATCTGACGAGCCGAGACCTCGAAGGTCTCGCCACCTACTGCGACCATCCTTCACTCTGGGACAAGGCGGCTCCACAACTCGTGTTAACTGCCATTGCCGACCCTCAACCCCCTCAACGCATGCGACAAGTTCTCAGTGAAAAATTTGAGCGAGAGATATTGGCAGACATTGATTATCGTAGCCAATGGGTTTCGACAATTGTCAAAAGTGCTCCCATGCTGGGACTGTTGGGGACCGTCATCGGCATGATCAATGCGTTCGCAAAAATTGCGACCATGAAACAGACAGGCATGGATCCGACAGTTCTCGCAAGCGACATTTCGTTTGCCCTGTTTACCACCGCGATGGGGCTTTCTGTTGCGATTCCTCTCGTGATGGCGGGAGCTGCGATCAATATTCGAGTCGGGAAACTGCAAGACTCTGTCCAACAGACGATCGGAGATTTCCTGGCGACTTGGGAATCACTCCTGAAACAACAGGAGCCCCGTTCATGAACCGTCGCCCTCTCTCATTCGGAGACGACCTGACAGCCACTTGGGGAAAAAAACGCCGCAAGGAGGCCGCTGGCGAACTCGATATCACACCCATGATCGATGTCACTTTTTTGTTGCTGATCTTTTTCATGGTCACTTCGACAATGAGTTCTCAACAACAGGTCGATGTACCTCCCGCACGCAACGGAGTCAACGTCGATCAAGCCTCTGCGATTTTAATCGTCATTCAGTCGCCACGCGTTTCTGGCGGAAAACCAATCATTATCCTTGAGGGCGAGGAACGTCGTCTCGCCGACATTGCCGGATTTATTCGCGAACAAAATGCAACCGGTAAAACGAATGTGGTAGTGAGAGCAGGGCGAGAAGTGCCACACGGCTTTGTTCGACGTGTCATACAGGAAGCCAATCTCATTGATGAACTCGAATTTTCGTTTGGAGTTGAAGATCAACGCGGTTCGTAAGTCACGGAATCCTCCATGCCGGTTCAATATTACTGTCAACATTGCTTGAAAAAGCTCAGCATCTCGCGCCAAAAGATTGGTGAGCGAATTGCCTGTCCGGTCTGCGCTGAATTGACGGAAATCCCCACCGAAGATCAACTCCAACTAACTCCCTCTATCGAGCCATCTTCAGCCTCTGGAATCGTGTTTGCCCCGGCGGAAGACGGACCTGCGACTTCCTCACCAGAGACTCAAGAATTCGCTGCTTCTCCTAAAACATTATCAGTGACGCCGACAACAGCAGACAGCAATGAAGAGATCGATCCTTTCTTTGCAATCACGCCCGACTCGCAACCACCCGAAGAAGGACCTCTACAATTTCGGCGCGAGCGAGAAGAGTCTGAGGACATGGACCTCACGCCGATGGTTGATGTCACGTTCCTCTTGTTGATCTTCTTTATGATTACCGCTTCGTTTACGTTAGAAAAAACGATCCCCACACCGGTCCCTGACCCTAATGAACAAAGTGCGGCCCAACCGATTCAACCCGAGGACGACCTCCTGGAAAAATCCATCCAAATCGAGATCACTGCCGAAAACTCCATCCGACTGGATGACAGAGAACTCGCCGACCCACAGTTGTTACGAGACGAGTTGACCACCTCAATGCAACGAGACCAAAAAGCCGAAGCACTCGTCAAAGTTGCCGATGCCGCCCATCAGGAAACGGTGGTGTTCGTGTTGGACACTGCCAATGAGGTTGGTATGCAAAAAATACGTTTGGCTGCTGGCCCCGATGATTAAGTCACATTCTCTTTGATTAAAAACTCAATATGTCACGTCCCATCAGATTGTTAGCCTAAATGTCGCTTTTACTGGTCAAATCTCCAAACTACGTTCTTCAGCGTTTCGAGTTGCGTAAAAACCAACCGCTGTCCATCGGTTCGCACTCTATCAGCGATATTCAACTCGATGATGAAGGGGTCGCGTTAATTGAAGCTCGCATTAGTTGGTCTAAAAAGCAGTTTGAAATCACTTCCGCCGGCGACCAAGGTATTCTCGTCAATGGCAAGTCAGTGAACTCAGCGGGACTCAATTCGGGAGACCGATTTGTGATCGGCTCCTCACAATTTTTGTTCACCACGGAATCAGACGCTAATCAGCTCGGCGAAGATCCTTTCGAGAATAAATCCGACGATGAAAAAAGTCGGTCATCGGATGATATAGCACTTGCCCCAATTACCGATGAAATCCCTGCCTGGGAAAAACAATCACTCAATCCACTCGCACCTGTCCCGACTCCCCCAAAACCATCGGAGAAGAAACCCTCTGTTCCCGCAAACCCGAAGCCCAAAACTCCCGAAAAAATCACTCCTCCTCCAGAATTGAAACCCTCCGTTTTTGAGGAACTGGCGGAAAAGGAAGATAAATCCGACAAAGTTGATGCGATGCTCCCCAGAGCGGGAACACATTCTGGCATAACAAACTCACCGAAGAAAGAAGACTCCACAGCAGGTAAGTTGCGAGAAGCCATGTCAGCCTCTCGACAACGTCCGGGGGAACGAGAACTTTTCCGATCCCCTTTGGTGATGGGACTGACTTTGGGAGCAGTCTTTTTATTGATTGGTGCTGTTGTTCTTTGGTCCTTGATCAATTTGGAGGAAGCTGACAGATATCTCGCCCGAGCAAGGGGACAAGCTGATCAACGGAAGTTTCAACAAGCAATCACCGACTATGAACAATACTTGCTTAAGTTCCCTTATGATGCCGAAAACGAAACGGCTTATCGAGAGTTGAGCCTCACACACGTCCGCTCCTATCTTGATATTGGAGTCCCCGATTTGCCTGCAGGATTGGAGGAATTAGAGGAACTGATCGCCCGTCATCGTGATGAAGATGGCTTCAACGAGATGCACGGAAGTATCAGTCAATATGCGTCACAAATTGCCAACGAGGCTTGCCAAGAAGCGGCTGATAAACGCGACACTTCAATTTTTCAATTATCGGAAAGCGCACTGCGACTGGTCGATCTCTACACAGCAGAAAAGGAACGGGCGGAACAAATTCACGAAGAAGTCAAAGTGGCCCGCCGTTCCGCAGAGGCTTCCATTTTGAGGCACGATGTCTTTGATGAGTCGATCAAAAAGATGGAAACCGCTCTAAAGCAAGGTTTCCCAGCAGAGTTAATGTCAACCCGTCGAGACCTGATCTCCCGCTATGCAAGTGCGGCAACGGATTCACGAATCTCAAAATTACTTAACGACGCCCTGCGACTCGAAAAGAAATCTGAGACCGTGTCCCAAGAAGCGCGACAGGCCGAAGCACCTCTCGAAACGATAGATGACTCACTCATTACACTCGCCGCTTCTACACGTATTTCCAAAGAACAACTTCCCTCCAACCGCGCTGTTATCGCACACGCTGCTGATTGTCTTTATGGCGTAGACTCTGCGACCGGAGCCCCGCTTTGGCGACATCACATCGGCTGGAACATGGATTTTTTCCCGATTGAAATCACCGTTGGTCAGCCCTCAATTCTGTGCCATTCTCCTCTCCATCGTGAACTACAATTTCTACTGCGGGACAGCGGAAAAGTTATTTGGAGACAACCTCTCGAAGATAAGGTCACGGGGCCACCACTGATTCTCGGCACAGAAGCCTTCGTCACAACAGATCAAGGCCAATTGATCAAACTGGATGTCAACAGCGGACTCATCATCTCACAACTCACCGTTTCCCAGCCATTTTCGGCGTCTGCCGAACTGCTTACAGACAAGAAACACCTTCTGGCCGTCGGCCAGAAGGATGTCATTTATCTTCTTTCTCGAAACCCTCTCGAGCTGAAGGAAGTGCTCTACACCGGTCATGGTCCAGGAGCAATCTCAGTGCCGCCGTTACGGTTGGGGCCATTCGTTTTAATCACCGAGAACGATCAAAGCGATTCCTGTTTGTTACATCTGTTTGACACACGTATCGAAAACAAACTGCTCGCAGAAGTCGCTAAAGAAAGACTTCCGGGTAACATTTTCGACATTCCTGTCTTGAGAGGAAACGAACTGTTCGTGCCGGCCTCCCCTGAGCGTATCACTGCCTTTACCGTTTCGGAAGAACAAGGGGTTCCTCCTTTAGTAAAAGTTGACTCTCATCAAGTCGTCAATCCCAAGACCACATCGACCTGGCTATCCGCAGGCCCCGATGGACAAGTCTGGATGGCGTCCACCGCACTGAGACGTTTGAAATTATTGACGGAAACACTCGAGGCTTCAACCGACATTACGGCTCTCGGGTACGCCACTCAGCCGATGCAGCTTTCTGGAGAGAACCTTTTCGTCGCTCGCCGTTCTCCCTCGACCTCGTCGGTCCGACTCTCACGCTACAACCGCAATACATTCACAGGGACCTGGAGAACGACACTTGGCAATCCACTGCGACAACAGCGTGTGAATAGCGCAGGAGAACTCATTACTCTTCATGATTCTGGAGAAATTTTCCGGCTTCGAAAAACCGATTTTTCACATTATGGTTTTCAAACAAGCCCTAATGCGTCCCTCGACTTTCCCGAAGAACTGGACACACCGCCTCGCATCACTCAATTCAGCGACGGACGTTTTGCAGTGGCGTGGGGAGGTGACGACCCACAAGTTGTCACCATCCGCCCAACGGGTCAAGTTGAATCGACTCACAAACTCTCCGCTTCACCCACAACGATCCCCATCGACCTACAAGCAGGTACAACAATCGGCTTGCCAGGAAGACTACATCTTTTTCCTCGCGCGGGATCAACGTGTGAAGACTATGTGTTACCCGTCATCGATGGCAAGCAGGAGCAGTGGACTGCCATAGTGCGAGTCGATGAAAAACATCTCATATGTCTCGATTCATCACACACATTACGTCGAATTGAATACCGTTCTGAACCCGTCAAACATCTTGCAATCGCAGGTGAACTCACTTTTGATACTCCCGTCACCATCGCGCCAACGCTGACTTCCAGCCATCATCTCGTGGTCATTGATCAGACGAATATGCTTATCACTCTGGACAGTACCACTCTTCAGGCTGTGGCATCTCGGAAGCTAACAAACACTCCGAACAAGAAAATCCACGTCGTAAACGATGTTTTCTTTCTGCAACTTGATAACGGCTGTTTAGGCTGTTTCTCAGTTGACGAGCAACTCACAGAGCAATGGAACTTGCCATTGGATGGGAACACAATTGCGGGTATTCCTCTACAACACGACAATCACTGGTTGATTCCCACCAGTCATTCTGGAATCTGGAGGGTCAGTCTCACGGATGGAAAAATAATTCATCAACTCTCGACTCCCGGTAGCTGTTTGGGAAATCCGTTTCTATTGAATGAAACCCCCGTTGCTCCGCTTGCCGATGGCTCCCTCTTCATGTTGCCCATCGAGCCTGAGACGGAGAATCGGCCATGATCACCCGATCTCTCTACTCGTTCATCTTGATCTGTGCATTGTCCCTCACGCTGCACGCCCAACCAAGCGAAGAAGCTCCCAAACCTCCAGACACCTCGACCGAGAACGAGCCAAAAACTCCGAAAGAAGACGATTCCCGTGTCACAGATCTCCCATTATTTGACGATCTTACGATCCCCACTGCCCAAGAATTGCTGACCGGTCCCAAAGTGACTTGGATCATCCTGACAAACAAGCGTGTCGTCATTTCTCGCCCTATCGCTCCGCGCCCGAACACTCTCGAAAGACAAGCCGAGCAACTGTTAAAGATGAAGCTGGAGGGAGCACCGACGAACCCACAAAAGCTGAAAGTCTTCCAAGATCGCGTTTACCAACTTCGTCGGATCAGAGGCGGATTCATTGACGCCACCGAAGCCCCCGAGTTTTTAATTCTCACGAATTTGATCGAATCGATTTGGCATCACGAAGATCTGATGCTCAAGCGTGCCGAAATATTGACGAACGAGGAAAAGTTTGATTCAGCGTACGACTTACTCTTTGCCTTGCGGCACATTGACGACAACTGGCCAGAGCTCAACGAGACACATCATCGACTTATTTTCCAAAATGGGATCTCTCTCCGTAGGCAAAAAGATTTCAATGCCGCCCTCGGCCGATTTGAACAGTTGCGTAAGCAGAACTCAGACTATCCCGAACTCTCTCAGATGTTGGCAGCCACAACTGTCGATCTCATTGACATCGCGATTTCTGAAGGAGCCTACAGGCGAGCGCGTCACTTCCTACATCGACTCGAACAAAAGCTGCCTCAACACCCGACGATTACTCAGCAATCCAACAGGCTGAAGTCACAGATGCAAGAAGTTCTCAACGCCGCTCGCTCAGCCTCACGTTCAGACGATCATCGCAATGCAGTCATTCTCAGCACTCAAGCAGCAACAATCTGGCCATACGAGACAGCACTACGAGACAGCCATCGCAATTATGCAGCCACATATCAGATTCTAAAAGCAGGCGTCATCAAGCCCGCTGGCTCAAAGAGCCACTATCCATTTCCAACGAAAGCCGACCTCCGCGAGAAATCCATCACACAACAATCGTTGTTCGAGATAAATAGTTTCGATGATTCTCCTCATTATCACACGTCCCTCATCGAACAATGGGAGCCCACCGAACTGGGACGAAATCTCGACCTAACCCTGCAAACAACCTTCGACTATTGGAATCCGCAGACTCCTTTGACGGCCGTCCAACTGGCCGATTCATTGAGACTCCAACTCGACCCAAACCATCCGTTCTTCAATGAGCAACTCAGCGGGTTCATTGAAGAAATCCAAGTACGATCTCCTTATCGACTGGAATTGAAATTTCAGCGAACTCCGCTACGCCCAGAGGCGATTCTCTCACAACCTATTCGAACAACATCTCAGAACAACAACTGGCTGGAGATCAAACCCGTCAATTCCGAACAAGCCATGTTTCGCCGGGCGTTTTCGGAAGCAGAAAATGTCCCACAACGTCATGTGACGGAAATCCACGAATCGTCATTTGTGAATCATGAAGAAATTCTCAGAGCACTCTTCCGGGGCGAAATTGATTATATCCCCGAACTTCCCGTAGAACATGCGGCTCAACTCGAAAGCAAATCAGACTGGATCATTCGCAAGTACCAGATCCCGGAAGCACATTTCATCCAGATACGCCCAGGCACATTATTAGCAGAAAACAGTGAATTACGACGCGCGATGCTCTACGCCCTCGACCGGGAAGAGCTTCTTCGCACGACTATCCTCAAAGGTGCTCCCGCCCAGTTCGGGCGTCTCACAACATCCGTTTTTCCCTCACAAAGTCGTGCCTTCAATCCGCTTGTGAAAGAGATTTCTCCTGATCCGTATGTCGCACGATCCCTGACTCTCGCCGCAGAAAAAGCGTTGAAAGGAAAAGTCCCGACTTTGCGAATGATAATTCCTCCCGACCCAGGACTACGCCCCGCCATCAATCGCATCATCGAAAACTGGGAACGCATTGGCGTCAAAGTTGTCACCATCGCTTCCGACGATTCACAACCTGAAAACTGGGATCTTGCCTATCGTGTGATCACCATGACCGAACCCCTTACTCAATTATGGCCGCTGCTGACCACTCAATCGATGACTCGTGTGGCCGATCTTCAGGTTTTACCCGGCTGGCTACGCCAAGAACTCATCCAACTGGAACTTTCCACCAACTGGAATGATGCCCGGGCTCAATTGCACGAACTGCATCAATCTCTATGGAGTGAAGTTTTTTACCTTCCCTTGTGGGAAGTCGACCGTTTTTCATTGTCCCGTCATAATCTGACAGGGCTTCCCAGTTCTCCGCTGCACCCTTATCAAAATATCAACCGCTGGGTAATCTCCCCCTGGTTCGATCAATCACGTCCATGAAATTCTGCCGATTTTTTAGTCTGTCATTCCTCTCCCTGAGCCTCATCATGATGCTCGGTCCTATCGAGCTATGCGCGTCAGAGGAAGATTTAATCTATCGAGAAATTGCCACACTCAAATATGACGTACAGATTGAACTCAACTGGGAACAAAATCCTGAATGGTCCGAAGACTTTCGCAAAGCCATACAAAGTGACTTAAATAATCGTATGCAGAGATCTGTTAAAGACTCTTGGACTCTGACCATATCCAACTCGTTCTTAAACGGACAGAGTGTTGCATCTCTGACTGACAACTCAAAAACTCTACTAAAGCACAAGCGCGCTGCAAAAATATTCGTCGTCACGCTGACTCATCAAGCCGAAGAAATCACAATCGCAGTCCGTGAAGGCGACCAAACCACTCAACAATGGAGCCTCGTTCGTCACCAGAAAATCGATGACAATCGTTTTCTCGCAGCAACATTACACCGCCTGATCGGAGAAAGTTTTCGACCGGTTTATCAAATTTCGCAAATACAAAGAGATCAGATTGGCATGATTGCCATCGCAGGAGAATGGACGCTCGACGATCCACTCTTTTCCTGCTTCCGCCCCCGCGGACTCGCCCGACCCGTCATTCTCTATCGTGACAGAGACCAACAATTGCAACAGGTCCAAACACTTCCCCTCACATACCTTTCTTTGGATTCTCGCTCACGAGCAAGAATCACATCGCGACTACTCTCCGCATTTCCTGCTCCATTAGGAAGGGGCCGATCAAATCGTGTTAGCCTCTGGGCGTTAGGAGAACGCCCGCTCTCTCAACCAACAAGTGTCAAGCTCGTCATGCAAGGAGCACCCGACCAGGTTTTGATGGGACACCGCGTTGTGATCCAACCAAAACGACTTCTTAAAGAAGAAGCCACAGGCGAACCAAAAGAACTGCTGAGTGACCGACAGGGGCAACTCTCCGTTTCGGCCCTCAATGGAGAAGAGTTGGTCTGGCTTTATGTCTGGAGTGGAGAAGCGATCTTGGCACGAGTGCCGTTTGTTCCAGGTTGGGCAGAGCAGGAGATTTTGAATCTTCCCGATGATTCCGACCGACTGAAAGTGGAAGGGGAATTGGAACGATTACGGACTGATTTGGTCGCCGACGTCTCTCGTCGTGCGATCAGCCGAATTCGGATTCTTCAAGCAGCCAAACAAGGAGATGCCGACCTCACAAGCCGTTTGAAAATTCGACACGACGCACTTCCCGGCCGGCAGTCCTATCAGTCCCGATTAGAGATCATCCAAGAAAAAGGGATTCGTGCCTCCCTGAAATCCGGTAATCGAATCGCCGCCTCACGCATCGAAAAAGCCTGCGAGCAGATGCAATCGGTCATCAACCGTTTTCTCAATCCAGATCGGGATGTGGAGCTCAAAGAAGAGGCTGATACGCTGTTGAAGAACTTGTAAACACGCCTCTTCACCAAAAATCCCAGCGAATTTCGGATGAATACTGGAAACTGTCGACTCTCGCCGTATCATGTCAATATAGGAGACATGGAGGGGATTTTCCGATTACGACACGGCTGAAACGAGAGTCGATCACCAGGACACCTATCAATGATACGTCAAATCACAGTTGCTGCTTTATTCACCGTGGGGTTGGGACTTTCGACGGCAGAAGCCGGTCATCGGTTTGTACAGCAGTCGAGTTTTTATAGGCCTTATTCTCCGGCTGTGGTGTATTACCATCCTTACACCTCTCACTACCGACCTGCTGCGTATTATCATACTGCTGCCTATCGACCAGTCTTTGCGGCACCAACCACGGTTGTTGAACAACGCCCTGTTTATGTGGCCCAGCCGGTTGCCTATCCAGAGCCTGTTTTTGTGGAGACTCCCGTGATGACGGGACCAACTCTTCCCGCTCCTACAATCGCCGTACGACCAGTGGCCACAAATCCGTGTTGCACACCCCAACCCATTGCGGTGCCACAATTGCATACGAGCAGCTACTATCCGACCTACTCTGCCCCTGGTTATACGACCGTTCGATATCGAGCACCATTATGGCCATTCGGGCACCGTGACAAGCTCCGATATCGTGTGGATACTCCATATGGAACTCACAAATACACGTATCGAACCAGTTGGTGGAACGGAACCACACGCTTCAAATATGACTTCGACGATTGAACGATATTAAAAGCGGCCATCCAGTCGATCCACAATCTCTTTACCGATGTTAAGCGATGCCGTCGCGGCGGGTGAGGGAGCATTGAGCACGTTGATCACACGGTCTGACTGCTCGATGATAAAGTCGTCTGCCAATTGCCCATCACGTTGAAGAGCCTGCGCACGAACTCCGGCTGGTGCTGCGTGCAAATCGTTTGTCGTGATTTCCGGGACGAGTCGCTGGAGCGCTTTGACAAACGCCCGCTTGCTCACCGACCGCCACATCTCTCCCAATCCCGTTTTCCAATATTTTGCGGCGAGCATGAGGAATCCGGGATAGGTCAGCACCTCGAACATATCACGAAGATTCACATCGCGCATCCGGTACCCTTCCCGCGCGAAGGCCAGCACGGCATTGGGGCCACACTCAACGCCTCCTTGAATCATGCGAGTGAAATGCACACCCAGAAACGGAAATCTGGGATCGGGTGTCGGATAAATCAACCCGTTGACGAGAGATTCGGCGTGTGGGAGAAGTTCGTAATATTCTCCGCGAAAGGGTACGATTTTCGTTCGCGGATGATGCCCACTGAGACTCGCCACACGGTCCGAATATAAACCGGGACACGTGATTATCTGCTTTGCCCGAACTGCACCGGCAGAACTCTCGACAATTATTTCGTCGGAAGTATTTCGAATCGCCGAGACGCGAGCATTGAATTGAATGACCGCCCCACCATTCATCAAGACATCTGCAAGTTTCACACACACGGCTTTGTAATCAACAATCCCCGCTTCGGGAACATGAATCGCGCGGACACCGGCCACATGTGGTTCAATTTCGCGCAACCGTTCTGCCGAAATCATTTCACACTGAACACCGTTTTGTTGTCCTCGCTGATAGATACCTTCAAGCCGTTCGAGCTCGCTTTCATCGACGGCGACAATCACTTTCCCGCAGAGATCATAAGGAACCCCCTGCTCTTCACAGAATCGCTCCATCGCAAGTTTACCTGCGCGACAATTGATAGCTCGCATCGATCCCGGCTTGTAATAGATACCGGAATGTAAAACACCCGAGTTTCGCCCCGTCTGATGAAACCCCACCTCAGACTCTTTTTCGAGCAACACGATCGAGCGATCGGGATACTTCTGCTGAAACTGCCACGCTGTCGCTAACCCAACAATGCCCCCTCCCACAATGGCGACATCATAAATGGGAGTCGAGTTATTCATACTGGAAAAATCAGAATGCTGATTGTGGAGGAATAAGTCGTCGAAAAACAAATCATGAGACAGCGGAAGAATTACGCCCTTCTGCTAACAACTCGGGCGGGCAATCTTCAGCGGCTGGATCTCCGCTGCAATCAGGAGCCGGATCAACACACACTTCGCACATCGTTTTTCCGTCTGAATCTTTCATATTGGCCAAACCACCACAGGAACCTTGAATGCGACGGTTCGAGATAATCACGCCGACCGACATTCCCCCCACGGCGATCAGAAATATTCCGGTTGTCACCAGAAAGATCATCATGGCTTCTCTCCTATTTGCTGTTTCCAAGTCGTGGTTGCCCGTTCTTCAAATCCATCGCCAGCATGAATCAACATTAAGACAGCCATCCCTCGGTCTTCTGCCCAATCATAGCCGTTCGCTGGCCCCATCACCATCAATGCGGTAGCCCAAGCATCGGCTTGAAGGCAATTTGCGGCAAGGACAGTGACCGACGCCAGTTCATGAGTAATCGGCTTGAGTTCTCGTGGATCGATTGTGTGTGAGTATTTCTTCCCTTCATATTCGATGAAGTTTCGATAATCTCCCGAAGTGGCCATTGCTTGGTCGGTCAATGACACCGCGTTTTGTAATGACCGTCCCGTCTCATTCGGCCGTTCGATACCCACACGCCATTTCTCTCCATTTGGCTTCAGACCGGCCACACGAATTTCCCCACCAATTTCGACCAAGTAAGCAGTCACCCCTTGAGACTCCAGATACTCGGCGACAGCATCAACACCAGCCCCTTTGGCAATTGCGGAAAGATTGACAGTCACCTCTGCATCTGTTTTCTTGATGGCCGCAGGTTCCGTACGACTGGCCAGCTTCTCCGACCCAATGATGGCTTTTAACCGTTCAAGTTGCTGTTCGTCGGGTGGGTCTACTTCACGCCCCACAGGACCAAACCCCCAGGCATCAATCAGTGGCGCGACAGTCACATCGAACGCTCCTTTGGAGTCTTGGGAGATGCGGATCGATTCTGCAATCACCTTTGCCGTTTCAGGAGAGACCTCAAACCAGTCGGTCGATTCTAACCGATTGAAACGACTGATTTCAGAATCATCAATCCAGTTCGACATCTGTTGATTGACTTCCACAAGCACCCGAGAGACTCCTTCCTGAAGTATTTCGGATGTCGTGCCATCGGGGAGATTTGAAATGGAGACAGAATAGGTCGTCCCCATCGTCTGCCCAGAGAACTTAACGGTGACGGGACCAGAAGATGACTCACACCCCAAACCGATCATCGAAATCAAAAAAAGATTGATGCAAAAAAAACGGACACCCAAAGGTGTCCGTGAAATTTTGTAGAACTCGGTCTGCATATCAACCACCAAAGTCGTCGAAGGCGATGTTTTCTGGCTCGACACCAAGATTATCAAGCATGTTCAGCACAGCTTGTAACATCATAGGAGGTCCGCAGATATAATACTCGCAATCCTCAGGAGAGGGATGTTTGCTAAGATATTCATCGAGGAGAACCTGATGAATAAACCCTTTATAGCCTTCCCAATTTTCTGAGGGCAGTGGGTCGGAGAGGGCAATATTCAGTTTGAAATTCGGGTTTTCCTCTTCGAGCTTCTCAAACTCATCCAGATAGAACAGTTCGCGACCGCTTCGCCCACCGTACCAGTAACTCACTTTGCGTTTTGTATCTTGCAACTTAAAGAGATCGAAGATGTGAGATCGCAGCGGAGCCATTCCGGCACCACCACCGATGTAAACCATCTCTGCTTCGGTGTCTTTGATAAAGAACTCACCGTAGGGACCAGAGATAGTGACCTTGTCTCCCTCCTTCAGGTCGAAGATGTAGGAAGACATTTTTCCGGGAGGAGTCCCTTTAGGAGCTCGCGGTGGCGGCGTGGCCACGCGAACATTCAGCATGATAATCCCTTTTTCGCCTGGATAATTGGCCATCGAATAGGCGCGAATCACCGGTTCATCGACTTTCGACTCGATGTCCCACAACTCGAACTTGTCCCAATCCTCGTGGAACCTTTCTTCGACTTTGAAATCGCTGTACTTGAGGTGATGAGGGGGGGCTTCAATTTGAATGTAGCCGCCTGAGCGGAAATCAACATTCTCGCCTTCAGGCAACTCAAGGACGAGTTCTTTAATGAAAGTGGCCACGTTTCGATTCGAGCGAACCGTGCATTCCCATTTTTTCGTTTCAAAAGCTTCGTGAGGGACTTCGATTTTCATGTCCTGCTTTACAGCCACCTGACACGACAATCGGTAACCTTCTCGAGCTTCTTTCTTATTAATGTGACCAGTTTCAGTTTCCAGAATATCACCGCCACCCTCAAAGACTTTCACCAGACATTGGGCACAAGTTCCTCCACCACCACAGGCTGACGAGACAAAGATACCGTCATTGGCGAGAGCACCGAGCAGTTTTTGTCCCGCAGGAACATGCAGCTCTTTCTGTCCATTGACCAGAATTTCGACTTCACCCGAGGGGACAAGAACCTTCTTGGCTTGAAGGATGACCACTACGAGGCCGACGACGACCCCGGTAAAGACCAAGACTGCCGTAATGATTTCAGAGATTTCAGCCATGATGTAAATGCTCTTTCGTGAATTCCTGACGCGCTGTTTCGTTTACAGACGTGCGGAATGTACGATCATAGTTTGATTCCAGAAAAGGACATGAACGCCAACGCCATCAACCCTACTGTAATAAATGTGATCCCCAGACCTCGAAGGCCTTCAGGAACTTCACTGTATTTCATTTTCTCACGGATTCCGGCGAGCGCGACAATGGCCATCGCCCAGCCGACACCCGATCCGACTCCATATGTCACCGACTCCGCAAAATTATAGTCACGCTCGACCATAAAGAGAGTCCCTCCGAGAATTGCACAGTTCACCGTAATCAACGGCAAGAAAATACCGAGGCTGTTGTACAGAGCCGGGAAGAATCGGTCCAAAGTCATTTCGAGAATTTGCACCATCGCGGCAATCGTGCCGATGTAGCAAATGAGGCCGAGATATTCGAGTCCGAAATCGATCCCTACCGCACTCAACGATCCTTCTTTGAGAACGTGTTGATAAATAATGTTGTTCAACGGCACGGTGATCGTTTGAATCACAATGACCGCCCATCCCAATCCCCATGCAGTTTTCACATTCTTTGAGACGGCGAGAAATGTACACATCCCCAGAAAGAATGCCAGCGCGAGATTCTCGACAAAAATGGATTTTACAAACAGGCTGAGGTAATGTTCCATGATTTATCCTTCCTGTTCCACTTGATCGGGGTACATGGTTCGCAGCCCCCAGATGAATAATCCGATGAGGAAAAAGGCTGAAGGAGCGAGTAGCATCAATCCGTTAGGTTGATACCAGCCACCGTTTTTGACGCTTTCACCTAATACAATCTCTAGCCTTGTTCCCGCAAAAAGTTTTCCTGTACCAAATATTTCTCGGAAGAGTGCGACCACGATCAGAATCAGCCCGTAACCAAGACCGTTTCCGATGCCGTCGAGAAAACTCATCTTGGGATCGTTTTTCATCGCGAAACCTTCCGCTCGCCCCATCACAATACAGTTGGTGATAATCAATCCGACAAACACGGAAAGCTGCCGAGAGATATCAGGCATGAACGCCTGCAACACCTGATCGACCAGAATCACCATCGAGGCGATAATTGTCATTTGGACAATGATGCGAATACTGCTGGGGATGTGATTCCGAATTAACGAGACAAACGCACTCGACACGGCCGTTACCAGAATCACGGCAATGGCCATGGTGATTGCTGTCGACATTTTAGTAGTCACGGCCAGAGCCGAACAAATCCCGAGGATCTGCAAGGCAATGGGGTTGTTCTTGAGAACCGGATCAAACAACACATCCTTTGTTTTTTTTTCAGCCATTATTTGGCCTCCAATTCAGAACCCAAACGCTTGTTGAGATAAATCTTGAACGCGTGATCGCCGAGCCAATAATCAATCGTGTTTTTAACACCATTCGACGTGATCGTAGCTCCTGAGAGGGCATCGATCTGATGATCGGCTTCGGGAGAGGATTCATTCACTCCTCCCTTAATGACATTAATGGCGGGAACAAGTTCACCATCCGTTTCTTCGCGAGCCTGCTTACCGACCCAAGATTGTTTCCAATCAGGGTTGTCGACTTCTCCACCCAGCCCCGGCGTCTCGCCATGCTTGTAGAATGTGATGCCGGCGACAGTTTTGAGGTCGTTTTCTAACGCCAAATAACCGTACATCGTTGACCACAGTCCCTTGCCATAAATCGGCAAAACAACCTTGCTGAACCCATCGCCACTTTCGTTTTGAACAAAGTAGACAAAGGCGTATTTTTCACGTCGACCAATTCCTGCAACATCTTGGTCGGAAGGAATTGCGACAGACATTTCGGGATCATTGGCGGCTTTAAGTGAATCATAAGTCTCTGGATTGACCAATGAATCATCGACTTCCAAGCCCGTGTCAAGGTCGATTAGTTTTGAGTCGATCACTTTGAACTGTTCGGAGACAGGAGGTGCCCCTTTTGTTTCATCAAAAATTCCAGCCGCTTTGAGAATCTCTTTTTGCATCAAGGCCAATTTGTTGGCTTCCTGCATACTGCGTAAAGAGACAGCAGCCGCACTCACCATCAGCGAGCAGACAACACACAGTGTTGCCGCGACAGTAATTGTACGAATGGGTGATTCACGCGACATTGCGGGCCATCCTTCTTTTCACATTCGCCTGGACAACGACATAATCGATGACCGGGGCAAAAACATTACCAAACAGAATTGCCAACATGATCCCTTCCGGGAACGCGGGGTTAATCACACGAATCAAAATGGTCATGGCTCCGATGAGAGCCCCATAAAACCATTTCCCGCCCTCCGTCATGGAAGCGGAAACGGGGTCAGTCGCCATGAAAACTGTACCGAAAGCAAAACCGCCAACCACCAGATGCCAATAAGGTGGCAATGAAAAGACGGCATTCGTATCACTGGAGATTCCCCAAAGCATTGTCGATAGAGCCATCGCACCGATGACCACACCTGCCATGATTCTCCAGGAGCCAATTCCACATCCAATGAGAATGGCCGCACCGATGACACAGGCCAAGGCTGATGTTTCTCCCATTGAACCGGGAATGATCCCGATGAAGGAATCCCACCAAGTCACATCTACGGCAGCCATCCCAGCCGCTCCCGGAGCAGTCCCCAACGCCGTCAAGGCCGTAGCACTGGTCAATCCGTCAACTGCCGTCCAAACGGAATCACCACTAATTTGTCCTGGATAGGCAAAGTACAAAAAGGCACGGGCAGTGAGTGCAGGATTCAGGAAGTTGCGTCCGGTTCCACCAAATATTTCCTTACCGATCACCACTCCGAAGCTGATACCCACGGCAACTTGCCAAAGTGGAATTGAAGGAGGCAAAGTGAGCGGGAACAACATTCCCGTGACCAGAAAACCTTCGTTGATTTCATGTTTGCGAACCGTAGCAAAAAGCAGTTCCCACAATCCACCGACCGTCATGGTCACCAGATAGGCAGGGAGAAAATAAAGGCCGCCGAGCAACACATTTGACCAGAATGAACCTTGATCAAAAGTCCCGCCGAAAGCTTGAAAGATCGGCCCACGCCATCCTTGATTGGCAACCGCATCTTCGACGGACATTTCCGCGAGAGCAATATTGGCTTGACAACCGGTATTCCAGAAGGCCATCGCGATGCATGGAAGCAAGGCAACAATTACCATGCTCATGATTCGTTTCAGGTCCATCCCGTCGCGCACATGCGATGCGTTCGATGTCACTTCTCCCGGTGTGTAGAGAAACGTATCGACTGCTTCGTAGAGAGGATAAAACTTCTCAAGTTTCCCTCCCTTGGCGAATTTGGAATGTTGACTGTCGAGAAGACGCCGCAGAAATTTCATGGAGGTCGGTTCCCGTTATCCTTCTTTTTCGATCCGTGTCAGGTTTTTCCGCAGGATGGGGCCATATTCGTATTTGCCGGGGCAAACGAATGTGCAAAGCGCCAAGTCTTCTTCATCCAGCTCCAGGCAGCCAAGTGCCTGAGATTGTTCGGTATCTTCCACGATCAAAGACCGCAGTAAAAATGTCGGCACCACATCGAGAGGCATCACTTGCTCATAAGAGCCAATCGGGACCATGGCCCGCTTACTGCCTTCTGTTGATGTTGTGAAATCAAATTTGTCTGACTTCCCATTAAACGCCGAGGCAAAAATCTTTTTGACGGAGAACTTGTTGAATCCCGGCTTTTGCCAGCCAAGAAACTCACGCTCTGTCCCTTCGGCTAACGCAGAGACCTGCAAATGATATCGGCCTAAAAAGTTGAAGGGAGCAATGGCATTTCGCCCGGACAAAACCGAACCAGAAATGATGCGATTGTTTTCTCCGTTGAGTTCGCCATCTGTGAGGTCATCGAGACAAGCTCCCGCTCGTGTGCGAATCACCTTCGGGGTTTTGGCATTCGGGCCAGCAATCGAAATCACACGTTCAAAATTGAGTTGTCCTGTGAGAAACAGCCGAGCGATGGCGATCACGTCCTGATAATTCACATGCCAAACCGTCTTATTCGGCCCGACAGGATCGACCATATGAATATGAGTCCCCGGTAAGCCTGCCGGGTGAGGGCCTTCAAACTCATGAGCCGTCACAAATGGCAAGTCCACGCCGGGAAGCTTGACTCCCGGGGCCTTGCAGAGATGAACGGCACCATCCGTCAAATGACGAATGATTTGCAAACCATAATCAAAGTCGCGTTCCGCTTCCTGAATCACAATTGCCGGATTCACGGCTAACGGGTTCGTATCGATGGCGGTGACAAAAATTGAACTGGGAGCAGAGTCAATTGCGGGGACTTTGCTGAAAGGCCGAGTGCGGAAAACAGACCACATTCCCGCTTCGACCAGCAAATCACGAACTTGTTCGCGAGTGAGCTCATCAAACTTGGCATCGGCATAGCTAGTGAATGTTTCGGCGTCATCGCTTCCGTCAAGTTGCACGACAACAGACTGAAAGACACGTTTCTGACCACGATTGACGGCCATCACCTCACCAGCACCCGGTGAGGTATAACGAACGCCTTCCGTCTTCTTATCCGTGAAGAGCAACTGGCCCGCTTTGACTTTGTCACCAACCTGAACTTCCATGGTCGGTTTCATACCGACATAGTCAATACCGAGTATCGCAACTTGCGAAACTTCAGGCCCAGCCACAATTTCTTGAACGGGCTCTCCATTGATTGGAAGATTGAGCCCTTTTTTAATCCTGTGCATTCCGAACCGATTCCTCTTCGAAACGGAGGAGATAATTATAAAGCCTGTAAAGGCTTGAGTTTACCCGTGTTAATTCGGGTCACCAATGTCGGATTGAATATCGAAAGCGCCATTCAAGGTGCAACCCGAAATCCCATCAAGAGATCCCAAGTTACAATTTCCGACGGAAGTCGCGACATCATCACTGCTTCCTGAGGTTATCTTACACGCCAATGCGCAGAATGGTAGGCAACGGGAGGGGACTCTTTTTATCTTTTCTTGGCACTGGGAATCAACCAGTATGCGTTCGACTTTTCGCTCATCAAAAGTGTAATAATAACTATGGTGTAAGCATTTAGAGACGCACACCAACTGAGAAGATTTATTCTCGATACTGATACGCAAAGTTCCTCCTCATGAGAATCACAAATACACCATGTGAACATTCTCAATGTGGTTCTCCAGAACTACCTAACCCGAACAATCGCTATGATTGGGGAGAGACTTCGACAGATTCTCTCCGCGCGCTGAGGAATTATTGACAGTCTCCACCAAACAGAGTCAGATAGATACATCTGAAACCTCTTTCCCGATGCCAACCCTGAGATGACCTGATATCACGAGGTAAACCTATGTTTTCCCACAAATTCTTCAGTCTGGTAACCTTTGCATCACTGATCGCCTTCTTTGGTGTGACCAGTGACGCTCAATGGTATTCCAACAGTTACACGACCTTTTACGGTCCCTCGACATCCTATTACGGCGGTGGGTATTCCAACTACGCACCATCAGGTGGGGCCTGTTGCGGCAACGGATCGTACACATCGTATTATGGCGGCGGCAGCTACGGCAACAACCCGTTTGCTCCTCTGGTACCCGGGCCTCGCTTCGATCTGTTTGCCCCGTTCCGATTGAACAGATACAGAGCCGCATATACTCCCTACGGCAACAATTGCGGCTGCCCTTCCCCCTGTGGGAACAGCGGATGCGCGACCGGCAACTGTGGTGTCACCACCAATCAACCTCTCAAGCCAACACCCGACACACCTCCGACCGACAACGGAAACGTCCCACGCACTTACGACGAAAACGATATGCCTCCAATGGATGATCCCGCATTTCGTCCGAGTGTTCCCCCAGACAACGGAGGCGTTGATGATTCATTTCCGGGCGGACTGGGGACTGAAAGCTTTAAAACTCCCGCCGAAGGAGAGACTCCCGCGAATGAAACCAATCCACTGGTCCCGCTTGATGCCAATCCGGCAGCCCTGCCAATCGATCAGTTCAACTTGGACCTCCCAAAACCAATCACTCCACGGAACAGTGCCCAGTTTGTACCAACACGCCATCTCGAGCAGAAAATCACTTGGCGATCTTCCCCCGTTGTAGTCCCTTCGCGACAACAACTTACCAAGAGTCGCCCTTTGGTAGTTCGACGGACAGTCCGGGTTGTCCCCACTCAATCATTAACGATTGTCAGCGACTCTCGGCCTGTGAAGTAAACGGCAGACCGATTATTGACGATTTCAGAGTACACACAGAGCGTGGCTTACAAGCCACGCTTTTTTTTGTAGGGCCGACTGAGTTTTGCAATCGTGTATCTCCCTATCGATCACGGAATTGGTCGGTTAGAATTGAGAGAGACCAAATTCGCCCGATTTTCAAGTCGCCTACCTTCACTAACACCCGATCATGACGCAACTTCCCATCATCTCTGACACCGCCGAGCCGACCCTGCAAATGCCGGAAGCTCCCGAGAATTCTCGTGGTACTTACGCATTTGTAAGCCTCGGGTGTCCTAAAAATCTCGTTGACAGCGAAAAAATGCTGGGAACGCTTGCGATTGACGGATACACACTCGTTTCCGATCCCGAAGGGGCGGACTTCGTCATTGTCAATACGTGCGGATTCATTGAAAGTTCTCGTCAGGAATCTAAATCTGTGATTCATGACATGCTGGAACTGAAACGACAAGGCAAAACAAGAGGTGTCATTGTAGCCGGCTGTCTCCCTGAACGCATGGGGCCAAGTCTCAGGGACGAAATCCCAGAAATCGACCATATTTTGGGCGTCTTCAGCCGTGATGAGATTAACAAAGTGGCCGACCGTCTCATTGGCGGACTCAACGAACAGCGCGAACTTTTCCGACCTGCCCCAGTTAAGGCAATGGACGACCGTGCTCGGTTGAGAATCACTCCCGAACACTTCGCCTACTTGAAGATCTCCGAAGGCTGCGACCGCACATGCACGTTTTGTGCAATCCCCAAAATGCGTGGCAAGCACATCACAAAACCGATCGAGATGGTCATTGAAGAAGCGAAAGAACTTGTTGCCGATGGAGTACGTGAATTAATTCTCGTGGCACAAGACACAACCTACTACGGACTCGATCTGTACGGGGAAGTCCGTTTGGTGGAATTGCTCAAAGAACTGGAACAGGTGGAGGGAATTGACTGGATTCGCCTGATGTATCTTTACCCGGTTAATTTCTCCGACCATTTAATCGACACCATTGCCTCATCCAGCAAAATCATTCCCTACCTCGATATGCCGCTGCAACACATCAATGGCACCATGCTGAAGCGAATGCAACGTCGGGTCAATGGCCAACAAACACGTGAGCTTGTCGACAAACTTCGTGAACGCGTTCCGAATCTGGTGTTACGAACCACATTTATCACAGGTTTCCCCGGAGAAACCGACGAGCAATTTGAAGAACTGTGTCAGTTCGTCGAAGAAACACGTTTTCAACGGATGGGAGTCTTCTCTTACTCAGTCGAACCTGGCACCCCTGCCGTCAAACTTGAAGATCATATTCCTGAAGACATTAAAGAAGAACGCCGTGAGCGGTTGATGGAACTGCAACAATCCATCGCGTTCGAATTTGGCGAATCGCTGGTCGGTTATGAACTCGACGTGATCATCGATGAAGCGACCGATGAAGAAGGTGTCTGGGTTGGCCGCACCTATGCGGACGCCCCTGAAATTGACGGCGTTGTCTATTTACACGGCGAGAATTTACAACCGGGACAGATGGTTTCCGCAGAGATTGTCGGTTTCGAAGATTATGACCTCATCGCGACTGTCTCCCTCGATGATGATGTCGAGCCAGATGCAGAGGATTTTGCCTAGATGTCAACAAGCAGTTCCACGCCACCGCCAACCGGTTTTCTGGATCGCGAGGCTCTCAATCTCCCCAACTTCATCACGTTGACACGCTTGATCCTGTCAGTGGTGCTGTTCGGCTTGATCTATTGGGGCGGGCTATGGTGGACATCCACAATCCTGTTTGTTGTCGCGGCTTCCACTGACTTTCTGGATGGTTACTACGCACGCAAGCTTGGGCAAATTACAATCCTCGGTCGAATTCTTGATCCGTTCGTCGATAAAATTATCGTCTGTGGATCTTTCATTTTCCTCATCGGTGAACCAACTTCCGGCGTCAATGCCTGGATGGCCACCATTGTGGTTGGACGAGAAATGTTCGTCTCAACCTTACGCGGACTCATGGAGCAAATGGGACTCGATTTTTCGGCAAACTGGGTCGGTAAAATCAAAATGATCGGCCAATGCGTTGCCGTCACGACGGCTCTTGGATTTCTGGCACTGCCTGAAGTTCTTCAAACCGCCACGAACCTGATCCTCGCCAGAGACGTCATTCTCTGGGGAGTCACGCTGTTCACAGCCTGGAGCGGTCTCTCCTATGTCCTTCGAGCTGCTCAGGAATTGGCCAAAGCCGCTTCCCAACAGGCCAACTCTGCAAGTGCATCTGTCGAAAACTCTCAAGGAGATCAGTGACCGTGGCTGCTTCGCGACGCTACGCCATGCCAGATCCTGCCGACGTCTTCGTCGATGAGATCATCCTGCGCGAGATTCCACGTAACAGTCGCGTGATCGATCTCGGATGCGGAAATGGTCGTTTGCTGTCAAAACTCCGCGATGACCTCGACTGTTCAGTTCTCGGGGTCGAACTCGATTACCAAAACTTTACCACCGGACTCAGCCGAGGCTTGCCGATGCTCAACATCGATCTGGATGAAAACTTGAGCGATGTTCCCGATGACAGTTTTGAGTGGGCGATTCTTTCAGAAACTTTGCAGGAAGTGCGGCATCCAAACAAGCTCCTCACCGAGATGATGCGGATTGCCCGTCGAGCGATCATTGTGGTCCCCAATTTTGCCAACTGGAAGATTCGCCTTCAAATTTTGAAATCAGGGCGAACGCCTGTCACCAATGCATTCCCATATGCTTGGTACAACACTCCCAATCTGCACTTTATGTCACTGTATGACTTCCGCGATCTGGTGGACGAGCTAGGGCTTCATATTCTGAAAGAAATGCCCATCATTCGAGGAAATGCGGTCGAACGTGCTTGGCTGGCCAATATCAGGGCGGAAAGCGGTTTTTTTGTGGTTGAAAGAAATGAAAAACCGGCAACAGTCGTATAATAGCCTCATCTTATCTCCGTTTTCTCTCGTAAGAACAAGTACATCACACAGCCCTCTCATCCAGCGTGTATGATGACTGAGAACATGCGCAATTTCACACATTTATGATCGATGACGATATGAATGACCTGATCAATCAAATTTCCGGTCTCTCAACACAGATTATCGGTGGTTTATTCGCAGCGCATCTGTTTCTGTTTCTCGTCCTGCGTATCTGGTCAAGACGCGACCTACACGGAATTGTCGGTACACTCGATGACTTCACCCGTGGGCTGAAACATCGCAGTGTTCTCGACCGGCGAGGTCATTTGACCGAACAAGCGGATGCTTTTCTGTCTGATGTGAATGATATTTTACGACACTCCGACCAAAGTGCTGAACGTGAGAGTCTCAAACAACGCATCAATGTCCTCGACGAGAAACGCTCGTATTTACATTCGATGTTTTTTGAAACGAATTATAACATGGCCAGAAACATGATCGATGCCTACCCACTCCTTGGAGTACTCGGCACAATCTTGGCCATTGGCGCTGCTCTTCAGCAACCGGCCGATGCAGCCGCAACGATCACAGGCGTGGAAGCAATTGTTGGTCGTTTTGGCGAAGCCATTTGGTCCACGTTTGCCGGACTTGTCTGCGGCATTTTGCTGATGTTCGTCAACAGCCTGGTCGAGCCGGCATTTTTTAGAGTGTCAGAGAATCGCTTTCAAGTTCGAGAAATGGTTTCGCGAGTCAAACACGAACTAATCTTAAGTAGTGACAAGGAGACCGCATGAGCTTACGATCTCGCCGTACGGTCTTTCAACTGACCCCTCTGCTCGACTTATTACTGATCATTATTTTTGCGCAATATATGGAAGTCCGACAAGCTGGCGCAAAACAGGAGGCATGGTTCGACAAAGAAGCACGACAAATCCAACAAGAAGCGACCTCGACGGCTGACGCAGAACTTGCACGCCGACAGAAGGTCGAAATGGAACTCGCGCTGGCAGAGACTCAAATCGAATCTCTGCAACAAGCTCAAAACGTAAATGACCAACTTCTACAAGACCTAAAGACTCAACGGCAGCTTCTCGCGGAATTTATCAATCAGGCATTGAAAGTCTCACCAGAGATGGTGGACCAGATGATTTCTAAAAGTGAACTGGCCAAGGATGATAACTTCCGAAAAGCTATCGAAGAACTCCGGGAGCAGTCGAGCGGAGAAGCCATTCAACACGCCGTCTCCTATCATGAGCTGCTCAAACGCTGTGACATTTGGGAATTTTTCCTCGACGATGCGGCAGGAAGCATTTCTTCCAATGTCGTTTTCCGGGCCAACGAAGATCGACAGGAATGGACGATCAATAAAATTGAGAACTTTCAGCGAGAACTAAAGGCATATCTTCGTTCTCGTCCACAACCCAAAAGCCTGGTCATTGTTCTGTCTGGGTTTATTGACGAACAACTCACCCGTGGACAACGTGATGATTTTCGCGTTTTACTTGATGACGTTTTTCGCGAACTCACACTCGAATCGGGTGGTCAAACAAGATACTACCATCGAGATCTCGGCTATCTGGGAGAACTCAAACTCTCTCTCGAATCACAGGAGTAAAAATCATGGCTGCCAATAAAGCGGTCTCAAATCGAAAACTGATTGCAGGTGGAGTCATCATCGCTGCTGCCGGAGCATTACTCTCGATGATCGGCGGTTTGTTCCCCGGATTTGGAAACGGTGACGGCGATGGAGACGGCATATCAGACATAGAGATCAACGCCGCCTCAGAGAATTCACCAAACAACCTCACAACTTCATCGAACACAACGAGCACTCAAGGAATTCTTGATATCGTAATTGATGGAGAAACCTACCTGGTAACGCAGCAAGATGGAAAGAGATCGCCAATGACACTGGACGAAATCTCGGACACCGCCCCCAACATGGCCGGAAACGAAGACGGTATTCTCGTTCAAGTATCGAGAAAACGATCCTCTCTATTCTCAGCAGAAAGAGCACTCGAGGAAGCTCTCCAAGAAAGCAAACTCGACAAATCGCAAATCCGCTGGGTACAGGAAGTTGTTGATTAACAAGTCTCTGTGAAGGACATCATAAGTCGTCTGGATTGTAGGCATCCATTTCAAAAGTTGTATCAGACACTGAACGCTCTGGCTTTTCAGTCGCTTCGTTCGCCTGCTCGCTTTCCACAAGATGTTTCACGGTTGAACTCTCGAACTCGTCAATCTTTCGATGAAAGACGATTCCCGTATCAACCTGATAGAAACCCGCCGATTTCAGGAGTTTGTTGCCCGCTTCATCCAGAGCGCGAACATGAGCTTCCGCGCCTGTGATCAATTCATCTTTCAGTCGCTTGCACACCTCGGTAATTAACGTCTGGCCAACCGATTGCTTTCGATGGTCGTCGACAACAAACACATCTGTCATCCCGACAACGCGCCTGTTCCACTTCGGGAGATAGAAATCCAACCCGATAATAGTCACACCAGCGACCGGAGATTCTCCGTTTTTTGGCTGTAACAGAAAACGAATATAATCCAGATTCCCGTATCGAATCGCATTACGCCACGATCTGTCTGGGAGACGATCAGTCACTGCGAGCTGCATACGTCGGCGAAGATCCATGATCTTCATATTCATGGGAGCAGAGCTATTTTCTGAATCCCGGAAGAAAATGTTTCGTTGCTCGTGTTCCGCGTACCCGCAAGCTTCAATAAAAGGTCTCGACTCGGGATCAGACTCCAGGAAACCTGCAGGTTTTGTTCCACCATAGAGCCCCATGTAAAACGGGTCGTGAGGTGGAGCGGAACCCGCTCGTATTTCTGTCGCACCTTTCACAATGAGATAAGACTCGGCACGTCTCAACAACTCTCGTCCGACACCTTTTCGGCGATATTCGGGATGCACCATGATGACGCAAACAACACCGACTCGATAATCAAGAGCTGTCCCATCTTCCTGAGTGCCAAATCCTGCATGGACAAAGCCAATGGCCTCACCCGTATCTTCATCGAAAGCCAGAATGAGCCCCTGCGCGTCAAAATACGTTTTATGGAAATTGACTGCTTCAAAGGCGTCTGAACGAAGACCGTCAGCGGCTCCCCGACCGAGCTGACATTCATGCCAGAGCTTGACCAATCGGGGAGGGTCGGTATTCCGAAACGACCGATACGAAATCACGAAATCTTACCACATTTCCACAAGGCGAAAGGGGACGCCAACTCATTCGAACGAGAATGTAACGCTGTCAACCAACTTCGGAATTCAGCGAGCCTTTACGGCTTTGACGGTAGAGGCAATTTTCTCTGCCGTTAATCCATATTTTTCCAAAAGCCCCATCGGGTCACCACTCTCGGCGTAACAATCACCGACATTGACATATCCCATAGGGACTGGATGTTCTTCACTCACCACCTGAGCCACAGCCGAACCGAGTCCACCATGATGCAAATGTTCTTCTGCAACGACGATACAACCCGTCTCCTTGGCGGCTGACACAACAGCTTCACGATCAATCGGTTTCACGGTGTGCATATCAATAACACGAACATTGATTCCTTCATCACTCAGGATCTTGGCAGCATCCGCCGCAATCGAAACCATAAGTCCATTGGCAATAATTGTCGCATCACTGCCCTCTTTGAGGGTGATTGATTTTCCAATCTGAAAATCGACACTATCGTCATACAAGGCAGGAACATTAGGGCGTCCCAGGCGCAGGTAAGTTGGGCCCTGATGTTCGACCATCGCCCGGGTCGCTTTTTTCGCTGTCACAGCATCAGCAGGAACCATCACAGCCACACCGGGCATGGAACATGCCAAGGCAACATCTTCGATTCCCATTTGCGAAGGACCGTCTTCACCAATCGAGATGCCAGCGTGAGTACCAACCAATTTGACGTTTTGATTTGGAAAAGCGACCGACATGCGAATCTGATCAAACGCATTGTTGAGCAGAAAACATGCAAAGCTTGCGACAACCGGAATTTTCCCGGCACCGGCCAACCCACCCGCAACACTCACCATATTGCTTTCGGCAATACCGACGTTGAAGCCGCGCTCGGGGTACTTCAGTGCAAAGGGTTCTGTACGAGTCGAGTTTCCAACATCGCCATCAACAGTCACGAGGGCGGGAAACTCATCTCCCAAAGCTGCCAAAGCGTCTCCAAACGCATCACGAGTGGCCTGCCCCATTTGATATCCGCTTAACTCTCCGATCGCCATAGTTCGATCTTTCGTTCAAATGCTATCTGTATTTATCGAATAATTATTTAACAACCTCAAAGCCCACACATTGAGCCACCCAGCGACTTAGCCAATGTGAGCTAAGGCTTTTTCGGCCAATTCGCGGGAAAGCGGTTTACCGTGGTAATTCAGGTCGCCCGTTTCTTCAAGGACAGGAAGGATACCGAATCCTTTTTGAGTTTGAGAGACAATCACGGAAGGCTGATCAGTCACGCTGGCAGCAACACTCAACGCCTCCAAAGCTTCGCCAAGATCGTTGCCATTGATTGTTTGCGTGTGCCAACCGAATGGAGCAATTTTGTCGGCAAACGGCTTGAGATCGAGCACATCCTTTGTGGCACCTGTCTGCTGATAACCATTTTGATCAATGATCGCGATCAAGTTACCAAGCTTGTATTTGGCAGCGGCGGCAATCGCTTCCCAAACTTGCCCTTCGCCCATTTCACCATCACCGATCATGACGAAAACATTACTGTCTTTGCCATCCAGCCTGAGGCCAAGAGCTTGTCCGACTCCAATGGAGAGACCTTGTCCCAAAGATCCAGTAGATGCTTCGATACCCGGCATCCGCTTCAGGTTTGGGTGCCCTTCAAACGGGCTTCCCAATTTCCGCAGAGACATGGTCTCTTCAACAGAGAAAAATCCGCGTTCTGCCATGGCGGCATAAAGAACGGGAACTGCATGCCCTTTGCTCAACACAAAACGATCACGATTAGGGTCGCCCGGATTCTCGGGATCGAGCCGCAAATGACCTCCAAAATAGAGACCCGTCACAATTTCCACAGCGGAAAGACTGCTGCTGGGGTGTCCGCTGGCAGCGGCGGTTGTCATATTGATGATATGTTTGCGGAGATCCTTCGCTTTCGCGAGCATCTCGTCCTGACTCAGCTTGATTGCTTCCAAAGCCACGGTAAATCCTCTCTATCAGAGTCGTATCAATCGGCTTGTTTTATGCTTTTTAATCGGCAAAACAGTCGTCATACTCTTCCCGATATAGGCGCAAAGAGCGACAGAGAATCCTCAACAGGATTCCCTTCTGCCGTCCGAACATGCTAACGATCCTGACAACCTCTGGCAAGCAGTCCGCAACTTGAATACGATGTCCCTATCTCAATCCCTGCGACATATTATGAATATTCATCAAATATGAACTGTGAACACTGGTCCAAAGAGAAACTGCTTTCCTACTTGGATGACAATCTCCCTAAAAGTGAATTGACTCGCCTTGAGGCGGATCTGCGTTCAAACCGTGAGTTGAGAGAACGTATTGAAATCCTGAAAAATGAAAACCAGATTCACTCCGTCGGAGAAATCTGGAGACGAAATCGGCTCAGTTGCCCCAGTCGTCCAGAACTTCAGCAGCACCAACTCGGACATCTCTCCCCCGAGGCTTCAGATTATATTAAATTCCACATAGAAATCGTCGGTTGTCCCATTTGCCAAGCCAACGATGAGGATCTCAAACAAGCCGCTCACTCAACGAGTGACCAGCAACGCAGGCGTCAGATATTTGAGTCCTCAGCCGGATTTTTGAATCAGCAGGATAAGAGTTGAATCATGACCCATCTCGGAAAAGTGTATCTCGTCGGTGCGGGACCGGGAGACCCGGGTTTATTGTCTCTCCGTGGACAACAGTGCCTACAACGAGCAGACATTGTTTATTACGACGGACTCGCCAACCCACTCTTGCTCAAACACACATCTGGTCGTTGCGAAAGAACCAGTCGGCAGATAAGCGACGAGGGAAAACAAGTCCCGCAAGGTGAAATCAATTTATTGTTGATTCAATCTGCACGTGAAGGAAAAACGGTTGTCAGGCTGAAAGGAGGAGACCCGTTTGTCTTTGGAAGAGGAAGCGAGGAAGCCGCCGCACTTCGGGAGGCTAGTATCGAATATGAAATCGTCCCCGGTATCACCGCAGCCGTCGCAGCAGCAGAGTATGCGGGAATTTCCGTCACACACCGCAACTATGCGTCTGCGGTTGCATTTGTGACAGGACATGAAGACCCCACCAAATTGGAATCGTCTCTCGACTACGAAAACCTTGCTCGTTTTTCTGGGACACTCGTATTCTATATGGGACTTCGTCGAATTTCACAAATCACTGCCTCATTGATTGATCATGGACTCTCACCAGAGACTCCCTCCTGCATCATTAGTCACGGCACGCTTGGCAGCCAGCGTATCGTCAGTGGTACTGTCGAAACACTGGCATCGCAGGCGAAAAAAGAGGGCATATCGGCCCCATCACTGATCATGATTGGGCACTGTGTCGAGCTACGGGACGAACTGAAATGGTTTGAAGATCGCCCTCTGTTTGGGCAATCGATTGCCATTACAAGACCACTGGAACAGGCCTACGAAACAGCCGACCTGGCAATAGAATACGGAGCCACCCCAATTCTTTTGCCGACAATCGAGATTCAACCTCCCGAGTCTTGGGACGAGATTGATGAGGCCATTGATCAGATCGCACATCAGGACTGGTTGATTTTCACCAGCCGAAATGGCGTCATATATTTTCTGAACCGCTTTTTTGAACTCGGCTATGATTTGAGGCAACTGGGACATGTCAAACTTGCCGTGATCGGATCGGCAACGGCAGAAGCCTTAAACCAGTTTCATCTGAACGCCGATCTCATGCCCGAAACTTACCATGCGGAGGGACTCGCGGCTGCCTTAATTGATTCGATTCAAGGACAAAATATCCTGTGGTGTGGTGCAGACCGTGGTCGAGAAGTCCTGCAAAATGAGCTGGCCCCTCATGCGGCTCAATTCAGAAAATTGACCGTTTATCGAAATGCCGATGTTCTCGATTGGTCACAAGAAGCAATCGCTCAATTGACCTCCGGCGCCATCGACTGGCTACCGCTTTCGAGTCCTTCGATAGCTCGTGGTGTGGCCCGTTTACTTCCCGAGTCAGCCAAAGCATTCCTCGGGAAGAATACCAATATCGTCGCCATTAGCCCTATCACGGCTCAAGCCGCCGAAGAAGCCGGGCTACCAGTTAATCTGGTAGCCAAGAGTCATACTTGGGAAGGAATTTTTGACGCGATTGCCAGTGACCACTCTCATTGAGATACAAAACAACCATCCCCGAAGCATTCTGACAGCGCATAAAAAACGGGAAGAGCAATTTGCTCTTCCCGTCTTGCATAACATGTTCTCTAAAGATCAACCCAAAATCCTCTTGCGATTAGTAAGAAGAATCCCCAATCAGTAGTTGACTATGTCGCCGCGAACCTGCAGGAGTAATGAGCCGGGCATACACAAAGTCGTCAATCCCTTGATTCAAAGACTTGGCACGTCCATCACAGAACGCAACAATTACAATTCCCGGATGGTTTGAAGCGGGACGCCAGCGACCCTGTTGCCCCGCAGTTAAATCCGTATTCATTCGATTATCAGGATTTGAAGCAGAGGGATCTTTCAAAGAGAAATCTGCTTGTAAGCGAAGGTTCGTTGCATTTCCGGTGCCGATATCACCCGGTCCATTTGTTCGGGTGGGAGCACCCGAAGAGGTTGTTACGCCCAAACCAAAGCCAATATGTCCATAGTATGGTGAAGCCCAGTTATTGGCTTGCAGATTCTCTGCCAACATCAGCGTGTTGCCGAGACCATCTGCACGGCTCACCGCATCTTCCGTCATCGGAACTGCATCAAATCCCGCAGTCCCAGGATCTCCAACACGACACATGAAAACACCAGTATTTCGGGTCGTCGAACGCTCGGACCCTTCAAAAGTCCCATCGCCGTCCCAATCAATGGCATTCTGAATGTTGTGTGCATCCGTTGTAATGTCAACTCCTGCACTGTTACTTCCCTGGTTGGTCACTCCCCAGATGGCGCTGCTGACATATCCAAGATTACCGACATAGCTCAAACCACCACCAATTCCGTCCTTATCGATATCATCCGGGCAGATAAAGACATTAAGAACAAGGCCCGGTGTATTTGTGGAAGCCATTCCACCAGCAGAGTTTGGAAGTTGGGCAGTTGAAGAAATTCTGTCGTAAATCGCGGCATTATCGAGTAGTGGCAACAGTCGAACTGGCCAACCAAAATTTTGAACGCGAGTCCCATTCCCATTGCTGTATTGATCATGTGCCAGAGGAAATTTCCCATCGGACTGGCTGGCAAAGTTTTTGATTGCTAATGCCAAGTTTTTCAGGTTGTTGATGCACTGTGTTCGGCGGGCGGCTTCACGAGCCGATTGAACAGCAGGGGTAATCAACGCGACCAGGGTAGCGATGATCGAAATCACCACTAACAACTCGATCAAAGTAAAGCCTTCTCGTTTCTTCGGCAGGGGCCGACGTGTTTGAATGTGACGCATGTGGATCTCCATGTGATCGTGTGATATTTGGTGTCGGATGTGGGCTACGCCCCACGGCGTCGCGTGCATGGCCCTGCCTCCGCGACAAACTTAACTCTAAAAAGGGATTAACGTGCATGAATTGCGTAAAGAATAGTTACTTCTATGATACCCGCTCTCGGCCTCCAAACAAGATCGTTCGTTTCATATAAGTCTCCCTAATCCAATAATTCCTGATTTTTTGATAAAAACGGGATAATCGTCATCCCTGAACAAGTATTTTTTTCGAAACCGTTGCTCTTCAATCAGTTAAGACGCTGTCTGTGCAACACCAACGCCCGCCAATTGAAGTTTTGATTGAAGGAAAATGTCGGTTGCATGGTGTTGTTGTCGACAGTTGGTGGCAAATCGTCACCGGTCAAAGTTTCCAAAGCTTTGGCACGATCAACCACATAGAACCCACGATAGCCGGGCGAGTCGGGGAGCTTCCCACCGACACGAGTGATGCCGTTGACCACCGTGGCTTCAAAGTAATCAACCTGCAAGAACACAAAGAATGTGTTGCTCTGCGTGGTCGAATGATTCATCACCTTACCAAGTAGTTTGTTTTTGAGGTCATAATCGACCGTGTAGTCAGCAGGATCATTGAGTGTTGATCCGGCATTCACAGCACCAATTTGCAGCAAGTGACGGTTCTCAGTATCAAACGGCATGTCTCTTAAAATTGTGCTCTGCACACTATCGACTCCACCACCATTGAATGACAACGAACGAAACGGACGTGACACACCGGGAATACCGGGAATCGCGGCAAATGTTCCTGTTCCACCATTGAACAGCACAGGATCATATTGATCACGAGAGGCCGCAAATGACGCCCACCAATCGGAACGGTGATCATCCCCCAAACGATCCGGTAAGCCCGGAAAGTCCGTGGTCCGATTGGTGAAATTCATGATGTCGAAGGCATCCAGCATGCCGCCGTACACTTCGGGGTTGCGAATGGTATTCAAATTCAATGGCCCATAGTCGCGATAGATTGAGTCTTGACCTCCATCAGCAACGCGACCGACCGTTTCGGTGAAACCGGGGATATTTTGACGCGTGGGAACTTCGAGAAATTCCAACACGCGATGCCAACGATTGTTGTCCGCGGTCAAATTGGGATCACCATCCGGCCCTTCAGGATGAAGCACACCATGACCAAATGTTTTAGTGCCTGTCATCTTTACATCAGGTGTGCCGGGAGTTGTGCTGAGGTCCTCTCCAAGATTCACAACAAGACCGCGCCATGGTCCCCGCCCCGTAGAGGCATCGAGAGGAGCATTGGGGGCATCTGGACCATTCAGGTCATCTGGCCCATAAAGCGGAATATTGAATAATTCTGCCAAGCTCACATAATCTCGATTGGCATGATGGTGCCAAATCGTAAACGGATTGGTTGCGGAGTCATTCAGCCCACCTAAAGTATTTGTTTGATAGGTTGAACTGTCCCAGGGGGTCGTGCTCATTGAATCGGAGACACCATCCATATCCGTGTCTTCAGTGCCTCCAAACAACGGTTGAAATCGTCCATTCGTACCAAAGTTCTGGAGAAAATTCACGATGCGAGTTTGATCATCCATTTCGTCATCGATGCCAAAATACTCGAGAGGAAACTGCATTCGATCGACGACAACCCAGGGATTATCTTCTGCCTGGCCGCCATCTTCTGGATCAGTCAATGCGCGATTTGGATTGGCTCGCCGACGAAGTACGACTTCGACAAGGCGAGTGCTCGCGGGCGTGAATGTTGCAGGGTCCGGCAAATCCAAAATTTCAGCACCTTTCGAAGCGCCAGTCACCTCGGAACCATCCTCGTAGTCAGTTGCTGCAGCGGGATCTTCAAATAACCGAAAGTCACCCGTCGCATTGAGCAAGTCCAGATAATCGGCACTGCCAACACCAATATCAAATGGATAGACTTTCACGGGACCAATGCTGGATCCGCCTGAATAGTTTTGAGAAATCATAAACCGCGCTGGTCCAGGAGTCGAGCCGTCGGCGGGTGCCTGAGTCCCTTCCAGAAATGAGGATGCCGGAAAAACGGGGGCAACATTGTTATTGCTCGCAGACGAAGAATTTGCTGATAGTTCTGAAACAGAACCAATCGTCAAACGGCGATCATTTCCAGTGCCTAAACCATTCAATGCACCTGATTGAAGTGTGAGACGACGCTCATTAAATGTGGTAGTAGGTGCATCAACTAAGGGGTCCAATCCAGTTGCCCATTCTTGTGGACGTACCACAATCTGAAAAATATCATTGTTAATATTGAATTGATTGCCAGCACTTCCAAAATCGAATGCCGAAACATTCTCTAACTCCAGAAAAAAGAACTGGTGACGTCTGGTGTCATCCCATTCGGTCGCTTCATGATCCACGGGATTATTGGAACTATCCTCGACAACATCAGTGTAAATCGCAGTCCCTTCACTTAATGCCAGCAACTGTTCTTCCACACCGTAAACAACTCCCCGTTGACCACCCGCATCAATGTCCGTGGTATCGGTTGAACCGAATCCGGTCCCCGCGTAAGGGTAGTCGTCCAGATTCCAGCCATCGGCCAGATTGATGTCATATTCGAACTTGGTCATCACGTGATCGGGGTCCATGTAATCGACCATATTGACGGCGATTTGTGCCATCTCGCGACATTGAGTCAGTGAGTAGAGGTTACGTGTGGGATTATTCGACGTCGTTAGATAATTCGTGCCATCGGTTCCACCCCCCAAGACATATAACATCGTATAAATGTCGCGTGCCAATTTCTGGCGATCAATTCGTGCCAAGATTTCCTGAGCCGCCGGGCTGGTACTCGGCAATGTTGGAAAGCCGGGGAGATTGGTAAATCGACTGGAACGAAAACCGGACTGACTGACAACTGCCGTTGCACCGACACCAGTTGTGGGATGTGGAGTCAACGGGCGAAAGGCAAGGTCGTTGATGGAATCAAAATCGAGCACGCCATTGACCTGCAACTTCCTTTGGAGTTTGCGAAAGTCATTCGCATTTTTGTCGGTCACTTCCTGAAACAGCAACTCGCGTAAAGCGGGTCGAAACGGTTGACGATTGTCAGTCAGAGGTATCGCTGTGAGCGTCGGTGGAAAATCGGGGATCCCATCCGTATCGGCATCACCAAATTCCCAAGGACGTGCTACCGCCGGCCCGAGACCATAATAGGTGCGCGAGTACGCTTTCAAATCGCTGGAAAGTGTCGTGAATTTTGATCGAATCTTTTCTTCTCGGGCACCATCGACAAAGTTGAATGATGCCAGATTGAGCAAACGCCCGGTTGTTCCCGTTGCACCAAGATCAAATCTCGAAAGCTGCATCAAGGCACTTTCCGAGACTTCAAATATTGAATCATCCACCTGAGAACTCGCAAGTTCGGGGTCAACAACCGATTCCAAGGCTTCATCGAAATAGTTGCGAACAAATCCGCTCGGCATCAGATTCGAGCCAAGCAACGAAGTCCAGGCGACGTTACTGTTGGACGCAACATTTCCAAAGGCCGGAAAGATATTCCGTCCACCAGTGTCGGTATGTAGCAACCGAACTCGACCATTTCCACCATTCACATTGGTGCCGGTCGCAAAGATGTCGAGTGGATGTCCGAACGAGGGATTCCAAAACTCTGGATTCGCACCACTCACTCCTGTCAGTTGGTTTGTGTTGTCATCAGTTCCCGTCGTTCCCGGCCAGGGGAAGTTTGAGGAGTTGCGTGTGGTGTATAACGCAGCCTGATCGAAGGCGATTTCCTCGCCATGCCGTCCTGCGTATTGGGCAATTTTGTCACCCAGACCAGCGGGGATCGGTGACCCACCACCAAATTCGGGGCGACCATGTAACAGATTCCACAATTCCATGTTGGAGAGTTCTCCCCAACCTGCAGGCGTGTGGCCAAACAAATACTCGTGCTGTTCAGTGGCTGTTCCAGCCGCTTCACCGGGGCCAGAACTCAACACCCATCCCGGGTTAATTTCAGAGCGGGTGATACCGAAATTCGAGCTACTGAGAAAATCGCCCGCTCCACCCGGATCTCCAAACGGAGCAACATTAATACCTGTCCCCCCTTGCACAATGTACTTCGAGGAATTGCCGTGAACATTCAGATTCATCAACGCCTCAGCGTCCAAAATTGTCGCCGCCACCAAAGGGACAAACAGACGGCCAGTCGTCGCATCGACTTGTACCGGGTAGCCAATATCCATATAGACGGCATCATTCCAACCGCGACCGGTTGGGTCGGCGTCATATTGATAGTTCCCATCCAGATTACTATCGCCCCAGTGCCCGTCATCCGGTGTCGGTACAGATCCCCAGAATGTTGTTGTCAAAGAACCCACTGTCGTCGTCGGAAATCGGACCCCATTGGCAGTACCCGTTGCATCAAAGGCTGAATGGCTCTGGTGAGGACGAAGTACGCGATCCCTGGTACTCGCATCAGTGTACCAGTTTCCTGCTGCGGGGAGTCCCGCTCCTCCCGCATTTCGAATATATGCGGGACGGTGAAACGCAGGAATCACCACCAATTGCTTGGCCCCGGTTGGTTGGCCTGTGGTCTGATTAAGCACGGGGACATAACCATAATAGGTCAAGTAAGGCGAGTTATGGTCGGGGTAGGAATAATCGACATCGGGTTGAGGTAAGTTGCCGTAATTCTGGACGTTACCGACGCCAGAGGGAGACTGATTAATGGCCAGATAATCGATCGCTCCGGGCGCATCAGGGGTTCCATCATAATCGAGATCCGGTTGGGGAGTTTCAACTGATTCCAAATTCGTATCACCGTCCCCCCAGACGACATTCACGCCTTCACCCGAATGAGGGGCGAAGTCGCTGCCCAGCATGCGCGGCAACAACGAATTGTAGCCGCCGTAAAAACCACTGTTGTATTCGGTATCGGGGTCGGCACCCAAGATCAACTGCCGGAGATAGGCATCGAAAATCGTGTTGGGGTCCACATCCAACGGCTCATATCTTTTTGCGGCCTGTGCAAAGAACTCGGCGTTTTGCACCTCTTGCTGAGTTTGAGCAAACAGGAAGAAGCCGAGCAGCATCAACGTCGACAGCAGGGTGATCACCACGATGATGATGGATCCCCGTCGATCTTCGTCGATCAACATTCGGCGTTTTTTGATAATTCGTTTTTTGAAATTCTGTTTGACGCGTTTCATAACTTGTCCTCCTGAAATGTCGGTCGTGGCCCGAACGACTCAGGAACAAAAAAAAGTTTTTAGTTTGAAGTGTTCAGTTTTCAGTCGTTTCCAAAATTGAAAATCCCAAATCTAAAATCTAAAATTTCTAGTCTACCAGCGATTCGATAAAGGTCACTTGTCGCACCAGCGAGCTTTGCGGGTCAACAAAACGGACAATAATTTGTATGGCTTTCAGCCGGGAGGCTTCTTCATCATCAGTTCCCGGCCAACCAATTCCCGTGTCGTCGTCGTCGCACTCTCCGAGCGTGTCCCCATGAGCCAGGTGGGCCTTCACGGCCGACTCATTCACTTCCAGGGTCTTGCCATTGTGGCAGATCTTGACCTTATTCTTGCCCTTCTTGCCGTCGTCGTCGTCATCGCCGCCGTCGTCGCCGTCGACTCCCGCGTCTCCCGGCTCACCATCGGCACCGACGGAGGTCGGTCGATAGGGAGGGGGTGTCGCCAAACTTGGATGCCAAGTGTCGTAACAATTGCCATAATTGGTGTTGTTGTTGTTGGAAATGTCGTACTGGCCTCCATCGTTGTTTCCCAGATCGACAAACTCGCGTCTGACTTCATCCCAGACTTTGACATCGAATTCGAGGACCCCGGAGAGCAGAATATCGTCTCCCCGGCGAAAAGTTTCATTATGGTAGGGCGTAATCAATTGCGTATTCGCATCGACCGAGTGATTGGGATAATCGACCAAACTGTAGGGATTCCGACTGTTCACATCGGGAGCTCCGGGATAATTGAAACCGCTATCAGCGGTTTCCTGCAGTAGAAAACGTCCGAAGAACTCTCCCGAGTTTGCATTATTGGGGCCTGGATCGGGGTAGGTATATGCCTGAAGATACTCTCGGGCTCGTCCCCGACCGTCGGTCATGTCATGACCAAACCGGAAATGGGGAATTCCGAGTGAAGCATGCACAAACCCTTGCCCCGAGGGTGTTAAGTTTTGTATCGGTATTTCTATTTCAGTACCTGTAAATGCGGAATTGGGATCGCGATAGATATTATTAAATGCTGCATAAGCCGGAGTTGCAGAAACTCCTGGCTCTGCTGCCAAAATCACTGGCTGTGGTGTCGTTGCATTAAAATTATAGATCGCAGAGAAATCCAGGTCGCGATTAAATTCACCCGTTCCAAGATCGGGGCCGGTACCATCGCCCCCCAATGGAGCATATTCAGTGCCTGACATTCCCGGATAATCGCCATTGATCTCATTATTCAGCAGATAATTCGGGCTCCCAAAATCTGGATCAGATGTCTCCACTGCAGGTTCACGAATCAAGAGTACGCGACGATACAGGTTACCGTTCCGCAGAAAATAGATGACCTCGGCATACCGTGATCGAGCTTGATCGTTGGTCACAGGATTACCGTCGTCGAATTCTGGCTGATTGCGATTGGCTCGCAAATAGGCCCCCGGGGCAGCGTTAGCTGCAGCCGTGCCATCAGTTAGCACAGTCGATTGCCCGTACACAGGCGATTGATTATTGTCGACGCAAGAATGAGGGGTCGCCGCAGAATAGTCCACCGTCAGACTCAGCACGTCGTCGGTATGATCATCGGGGTTATTTTCGGAAATCGAAAAGTATCCTTTGCGCATTTTAGTGACATCGCTAACGAGAGCCGCATCAACTGCGGGTGCATTTTCGCTAAACGGATAGACGAAACGAAACGACCGCGAGCACAAATCTCCTTTGACAATCGTCACGAAGGTGCGTGCCTGCTGATCGTTTTCTGCCGTCCCTTTTTGTTTTTCGACCGTATTGGCGGCCAAGCCAAATACATTGGCCAGCAGCAACATGATAATCAGGACCAGCGAGACGGAGACCAGCATCTCGACCAAGGTAAAACCGTAGCGAGTGTCATTCCAGAATCGGGTTTTTCTGAATCGAATTTGCCTGAACTGAATTTGATTGTGTGACTGTTTCATTTATTGCCTCCCGATCGGATAGACTTCAACAACACCTCGTATAAACGCCGCCTGAATTTCCTGATTGCGGTCCAAATCGAGCAGCGAGCGATCAATCCGCAAGACCATCTCCAGGTTGCCGTCACCATCCGTATCCTGCCCTTCGCTGCGAATCGATTGCACGCGATACCAATAGTTATTGCTGACATCGAGCATCCAGTCCCCCGCTTTGGCAAAGGGGCGATTTCCATTACCGGATGAGTAATCGACGACGATTTCGTCGTAAATGCTATCAGCACCCGGATCGGTATCTCTGACGATGCAATTGAAAACTCGTTCGTCATCATCCTCGAAACGGCGTTTATGAAAGACCACCACATCCATATCCACTTCCAAATCGCGTGATTCAAGACGAGCAGAAATCATCCAGGTGAAGTCTTCGCTGAGTGATTGAACAACCACACGTTCGACTGCTGTGGTCCCGATGGAAGCCGGTAATGGAGGATCAAAAAAGAGAGTACGAGTCTGAGTTTCTTCGAGCGTAACGTTACCGTTGACATCTTCGCCCGAATCGAGCTTATCATTACCGTTTGAGTCTTCCGCGAGTAACTGCCGAACGAAACCGGCTCCGTTGGCGAATACTGTCACATTGACTGCTCCACCACTTTGCACGATAGCCGCCAACTCATCCCCCGTTCCGCCATCAACGCGAGTTGGCAATGTAATCCTATTAATTCTGGCGGGAGTACCGATCGTATTTGAGGATGCCACTTCAGCATCAAACAACGTGGTAAATTGATCCTGCAATGTGGCCAATGCGTTGGCTTCTGCTCGTGTGAAATTGAAACTTAAGCCACTGTTCCCGTTGTTGCCGGGATGACCACCACTCACACGGCGTAATAGCGGCTGACCTGGAGAACTCGGATCGGCGGTGTTGCCGAAGGATCGGTTCCAGTTTCCGCTCAAGTCACCCATCAGGTGGTAGCCGATGGGATCAATCAGCACACGATTGACGTCATCCGAACCAGGCGAAAACAGTTCGTCATTATCCCAGATTCGATAGTCGTCGGTATTCGCAAAACCGAGTTCTCCAGCATCATCCACCCCATTGATTCCATCATCATCGACCCCTGAGTCTCCGGGGAAACCATCTGGACCGGGATGCCAACCTGTCGCGTCTGTACCATTGGCACTATTGTCGTTGACATCAGACTGACCGGGGCGATTATCGGGGCCGAAGAATTGATACTTATTAGCCAGATCGAGAGCCCCAATGCTAGCTTCTGCGTTGTGCCGTAGCACGGTGGCTTGTGTGAATTGATTGGCACGCAGCGCCCGCAACACCGACAGCGGAAACAGCGTCGCGACCGAGATCACGCCGATCCCCAACACGAGAACCGAGATCAACACTTCGGAGAGTGTCGAGCCTTTGCGGTGGCCCGAATATGAATTAATTTGAAAGGGGGTGGATTTTCTCATGGTGCGCGGACCCCCGTTTCAGCGTAAAGAAATGGATCATCGAGAATGTTGTTTCCATCGCTGTCAGCGGGATTCAGCGAAGTGAGCGAGATATTGCCCGAGAGAGCATTGATCGAGATCACACGCTCCCGGCCAATATTTGTGCGGTTCGTGTAGGGGTCACTGGTCGGGTCGAAGGCTCCTTTTTCGACATCTGCCACATCCGCGAGCAGTAGTTGAATTTGACCTTCAGCCGACCAAGTTCCTGCCCCGACACCACGAGGCGAGAAGAGTATGTCCATGTAATTGCTGTATCGATTGTTGGTACTGTTGAACCAGTTGGACGGGATCGTCCCCGCTCGTCGGCACGCTTCCAGATCGATAACCACCCCTTTCGGGAGTTCACGGGCTTGCTGATTCGGCAAAACAGACGGCAACAATTTAACTCTAAAATTGATATCCATACAGCCAGAGACGTTTCCGGCTACATAGTTCGATGAAAGCCGCCAGTCTCCAGGACCACCTGCAAGCGTGTAAGTCAATTCCGTACTACCACCGGGCAACAGGGTAATTTCCGAGCCTGGCCCTAGTAGGCCTAGATTGTTGAGACGTGTGAATTCGTCGCGTAAAGCCGTATTTTCTATATCGTCAGTTGCGGTATCAGGACTGAATTCACTTGTATTATCAACTAATGTATCAGTATTGTCATCTGCCATAGCCGTACCTGGCAGCATATCTGGTCCTGGTGACCAGAATCTCAATCGCCTCAGATGATTGGCCGGATTGTTGGTATCAAACTCAATGGAAATCGTTCCAGTTCTCGGTTCAGGAACACCGATGTAAACCATGCTGGCAGCACATCGCGGATTACCCGCTCCATTTACCGGACCGTTTTGATCGAGAAGTATTCGAACGCCAGTCTCGGCACGACGAAAGATGGCGCGGTCACGGGCTCCTTTCAGATATGTTTGAATGTCGCGGGCACCATTGGAGATCTTCTCTTTCTCGGCAGAATAATTGAGCGTCGTCACGGTAATGCCTGCCAACACAAGCAAGATACTGACGGTGATCAGCAGTTCCACCAGTGTGAAACCGGAACGATTGCTGGCAAGCACTGAACCTGAATGTCGTTCTGTTTTTTGAGTCTTGTTCATTATTTGCCTCCTGTTCTCAGGAGCAGATTGGAAACATTGTCATATAAGCCTTCGAGATTGCTGTAATCGGGTTGCCCAAGATGCCCATAGTTCGATGAATCATTAGGTTCGAGCAAGCCAAGGGAACGATCTTCACCGGCAGAAAGAATCAGCGGAGCATGCCAGGTTCGCATGGTGTGGAAAAGAGGTTCGAGTTGCTGTTCTGTTAACTGAGTCGGAGCCGCTGCAGTCCCTCCCAATTGGTTACGCCGTAAGTCATCGAGCGGGTCTTCCGGATCGTGACGAAGAATCTCGATGGGCGGCAGATTACCAACCAGAAACTCGGCAGCAATCGATGTGTTAATGGGAATGGTATTCGGATTGATGGGGTCTGTCTCATCCCCGGAGAGTTGCGGCCTGACCATCCGTGTTGGCCAACGATAGAAACGAAGCGGCTCTCCCCAGGCATCGACAATTTCTAACAGTCCATCGCCGTCGGTGTCGGCGATTTCGTTGGGAGCAAAATCCCCCGTCCCCACCGGCTCGGCACCGAACTGAGTCCCATTGGTCAAAAACCAATAGAGCACTTCCGCAGACTCGGTCTCGGCGGTGTGGCCTAATGATGAAAGATTGGACGGAACGACGCGAGAACCATCATCGAACGTCACCAAGGACGAATCATCGGATTCGTCGTAGTCGCCATCCGCTTCCAGAAACGTCATCGGAAAATGCTTCTGCTTCAAGAACTTCTTCGACACAATTTCCCAATCATCGAGAATATTAGCGTTGGCTGTATCCCCAATCAGTGCTCGGTACTTTGCCCGAATATTGGGATTCGATGTTCGATCCACGTAAGAAGGAGGCTTGATACGAGTCGTACCATCTTTGGCTGTCGCCCGACGATTCGATTCCTCGAAATACAACTCCATCGCCGACATGCGATCCTGCAGCATGGCATCGACTTTTTTGATGACCGTTTCTGTGGCGGCTTGACGCGAGTTCGTGATAAAAGCCGGCAATGCCACGATCACCAAACCGACGAGGACGGCAATGATCCCCGTAACCACCATCAATTCGATCAGCGTGAAGCCGCTGCGAAGCTGCATTTCTAATTGTCGCTGTGTGGAATTCTTCATGCGACGCTTCTTTCAAAAAGTGATAACACGCTAAGACTCTCGCTTATTGATCCAACATGCCGGTGGTGAAATTGGTGATGTTGTCTTTCCCGGCAGCATCAATCGCCGGGTTGGCATCAGGATCGTAGAGGCCACCCGTTCCGTAATCACCATCGAATCCAGCCGAGATAATCTGAAAGGTTTTGGATTTCCACCCCAACCCGTTGGCGTTGACGGTGTATCCATTGAATGCAGGAGCGGCAGGTGTCTGGACATCTGCAACATCATACCCGGTCCCCTCATAGGAACTGGAGTAAATATAGGGACGTTGTTGATCGGGAATCGGATCGAAATAGACCGGAAAATATGCCAGCGACGCATTGGTGGCTGCGTAATCGGCCCCCGGCACATCGCCATCTTCATCCTTCACCCGCGAGAGATCAAAATCGAAAAATGGCCCCACGGCCGATGATGGGCCCGTGGTTCCTAATGCCGCAGCAAAGGGTTTTGTCGGTATCGGAGAGAATCCACGAAAGCCATCATTGGGGTTCCAGAAACCCCCCAAGAAGAAGACCAGACACTGGTCGCCTTTGAGCGTAAAGGAATCTGTTGTATACGAATTGTTGTTAAAATCTATACGTGTATTCAAATCGGCGGGGGACCCCGTACCATCCCCAAAATTAAACTTAGGCCACAAACCGCGAATGATTGCACGTGATTGCCGATCTGTCGCCCAACCATTCGTCCATTGCTCGTGAAGCGTAATCCGACTCGGCGGGGCTTGACCAAATTTCAATTTGAAGTCGGCGATCGCCGATTCCAATCCGCTTATCTCCTGCCGAACTTCGGTCACCTTCACTCCGCTTCTCACACTGTTGATCGCGGGAAAGATCAAGGCAGCCAGTGTCGCGATGATGGCGATGACCATGATCAATTCGATCAGGGTAAAGCCGCCGCGAGGGCGGTGGCGGGTCGGTGAGTTTTGATAGTGTTTCATGATTCCAACTCCTGTGGAACGCGTTTATGTTGTGAGGTTTTCAAATTGTGAAGTCTTCAAGTCGATTCGAGGTCAGGACAGGTCGTTGAGCAGTTTGATCAACGGCAGGAAGAGTGCGATCACGATGAAACCGACGATCACACCGAGCACGACAACCATGATCGGTTCGAGCAGGTTCACGAGCGCTTCCACCAGCACCGACACTTCTTCGTCGTACACATCGGCGACTTTGTACAACATCGTATCGAGAGCACCGGTTTCTTCTCCCACGTCCACCATATTGACGACCATATCGTCGACAATACGGGCTTCTTTTAGAGGAACCGCAATTGGTTCCCCTTCGCGAATCGCGGCGTAAATTTTATCGAACGCACGCCGAAATACCGCGTTGCCCGCCGTATCGCGGGCAATCACAATGGCCTCCAGAATCGGCACCCCGGACGCAATGAGCGTCCCCAAGGTTCTCGCCGTCCTCGCTACGCAGGTCTTCTCAAGAATATTCCCGAGCAGCGGTATCCTCAGCGATAGCCAGTCGACGGCAAACTCTCCCGTCTTGTTCTTCTTGATAATTTTGATCAGCAGAAAGAACACGATGGGCCCCGCCGGGAGCAAGTACCAATACTTACTGATGTAGTCAGACATCGTTATCAGCATGACGGTCATTTCGGGCAACTCGGTATCGAAGCCCAGGAAAATCTCTTTGAACTTCGGAATGATCCATTTCATAATCCCGAACACAATCAAGGTGGCGACCGAGATCACAGCCGCCGGATAAATCATGGCTCCCTGGACTTTTCGTTTGAGCGATTGAGCCCGTTCTTTGAACTCGGCCAAGCGCTGAAGGATAATTTCCAACGCACCACCGGCTTCACCGGCTTTCACCATATTACAGTAGAGGTTATCGAACGCTTTAGGCTGCTTCGACATGGCTTCAGAAAGAGTACTTCCTGACTCAATGTCTTCGATCACCCCCATCAAAGAGTTCTTTAACGGCCCCGGTTTCGCCTGACCTTCCAGAATTCTCAATGAACGCAGAATCGGCAAACCGGCATCCTGGAGCGTCGAGAGCTGACGAGTGAAAGTACAAAGGTGCTTCCCTTTGACCTTCCCCATGGAAAAGCCGCGTTTCTTTTTCGCGGCCGCTTTCCCTTTCTTCTCGACGGTCTTCTTTTTCTTGGCACGCTTTTCGGCGATTCGAGTTACAAAGTACCCCTGCTCTCGAATCATCGACTGGGCATCGGCCTCTGTCGGTGCTTCGATGGAGTCTTTGACTTCCATCCCGTTATTGTCCATCGCCTCATACTGAAATACTGGCATGGATCATCTCCTGTTGGTCTAAACTAAGGCCCAATTGTTTCTGTTATAAATGTCACTTCACCACACGAGTGAAGCCTGTTATCCGATTTCTTCGACGACGGTCTCACGAACCAATTCGTCGATTGTGGTAATGCCGTCAAAGATCAATTTGAGTCCTGCTTCACGCAATGTTGTCATCCCTTGAGTTCTGGCAAAGCTTCGAATGTCGTCCACCGACGCATCCGCAACAATCATGTCGCGAATTTCATCCGTCACTTCCATGAACTCATAAATTCCTGTACGACCTTTGTAGCCCGAGTTATTACAGCGACTGCAGCCTTTGCCATAATAGAACTTGTACTTACGTGCCTGTTCGATCGGTAATTGTAATTCCATCAACAACTCGTCACTGGGGTCGAACTCCGTCCGACATTCCGTGCAAATTTTCCTCAACAGTCGCTGAGCAAGAATCGCTTCCACGGTCGCCGTGATCAGAAACGGAGGAACGCCCATGTCGCGCAGACGTGTAATGGCCGTCGGAGCATCGTTCGTGTGCAATGTGCTAAACACCAGATGCCCGGTGAGAGCACTTTGCACAGCAATCTCACCCGTCTCGTAGTCTCGAATTTCTCCGACCAGAATTCGGTCAGGGTCATGACGCAAAATCGCTCGCAGCACATTCGCGAAAGTGACCTGAATATCAGGGTTCACCGGCACCTGGATAATACCGTCAATGTCGTATTCAATCGGGTCTTCTGTGGTAATCAACTTCGACTCAATATCGTTGAGTTCCTGCAACGCAGAATAGAGCGTCGTGGTTTTCCCGGAACCGGTTGGCCCCGTCACCAGAACAATCCCGTTCGGTCGCTTGATGGCTGTTCGAAATCGAGTCAGCGTATTCGGGTCCATCCCGATCTTACTGAGATCGAGCTGCACCACGGTGCGGTCGAGAACACGCATGACGACCGCTTCACCATTAAGTGTCGGCAAGATGCTGACACGCAAGTCGACCGGATTCCCCCCCACATTGAGTTCGATACGACCATCTTGCGGCAGACGACGTTCGGCAATATCGAGATCGGCCATAATCTTAACACGGGAAACCAACGCATTTGCCAAGTGGCGTGGCGGGGGAACCATTTCGTACAAGACGCCGTCTGCACGAACTCGAATTTTGAACTCGTCTTCAAACGGCTCGAAATGAATGTCGCTCGCCTGATCGCGAATCGCCAGCAGCAAAACCATATTGAGCAACTTGCGAATCGGCGCGGCGTCGGCCATTTCTTCATCAGAGGACAAATCGTAGCCGTGCTCTGCATTATCGAGATCGTCATCCTCTAACTGACCAATCACATCCTCAATACTGTCTTGACGGTCGGCGTAGTATCGACTGATCGCTGTTTCGACATCTTTGGCATTCGAAACCGCACCGCGGACTTCATAACCAAGAAAGTTCCTCAGATCGTCCAGAGCTTCCAGATTCTGCGGCTCTGACATGGCGACCGTCAGAACAGAGTCCTTCAACGAAATCGGCATGATCTTATAGATTTCGGACATCGTCTGCGGAACAAGTTCCAGAACCTTCGGCGGAATGGTTGTTTCCAACAAACTGATGACCGGCATGCCCCATTGCTCGGCTAATGCCTCAGCCACTTGATCATCAGTGACGAGCCCCATGCGGATCGCAACCTGCCCGATGACTTCGCCTGGGCTTTGCTTTTGTTCTTCAAGCACATCCCAAAGCTGATCCTCAGAGAGGTATCCCAGATCGACCAGAATTTGTCCCAATTTACGCTGGGCCATGATTTTCTACCTTGGTTATTTTTTTGCCAGTCGTGCAACACAACTGACAGGTTTCAATTTGAAAACGAATGAAAACTGCTTCACGAAATATCAATCCTCGAAGTCGTCATCATCCTCTTCATCCTCGTCCTCAAGTATTCCCATTTCTGCACGTTGAATGCGGGCCTTCAATTCGCCCGGCACATTGGACTTCATCAGAACATCATCTTTTTCGACGATGTCATTCTTCCAAAGGTCATACAACGCATCATCCAACAACTGCATGCCGTATTTTTTTCCGGTCTGAATGGATGAGTTAATTCGGAACGTCTTCCCTTCACGAATCAGGTTGGCAATCGCCGGCGTCACCACGAGGAGTTCGTAGGCAGCCACCAACCCCTTGATCTTTTTGGGCAACAATGCCTGTGACAGAATCCCGATGATCGCCACTGATAATTGAGTTCGAATCTGCTCTTGCTGGCTTGTCGGAAACACGTCGATAATACGGTCAACCGTTCCTTGAGCCCCGGTCGTGTGGAGTGTTCCAAAAACGACGTGTCCGGTTTCCGCAGCCGTAATCGCCGCCGAAATCGTGTCGAGGTCTCGCATCTCCCCCACGAGAATCACATCGGGGTCCATACGCAACGCCCGACGCAATGCTTCGGGGAAGTCGGGAACATCAACACCAATCTCGCGTTGGTTGATTGTTGATTTTTTATGGTCGTGGTAATACTCAATCGGGTCTTCGAGTGTGATAATATGATGATCGAGATTATCGTTCATCCAGTTAATCATACTCGCCAAACTGGTTGTCTTACCGCTACCCGTTGGCCCCGTCACGAGAAACAGCCCACGAGGTCGTTTAATCATATCTTCAATAACCGGCGGAAGCCCCAACTGCTCAAAGGTCAGGAACTCATTGGGAATACGCCGCAGCACCATCCCGATTTGACCGCGTTGCTTGAACACGGCCACACGAAAGCGGGCTTTATCTCCAAAGGCAAACCCGAAGTCGGTTCCTCCAACCTCTTGAAGTTCTTGCTGATTTCGCTCAGGAGTAATCGACTTCATCAGAGCGACAGTATCTTCGGGCTCAAGAGTTTTTGTCTCGAGCCTCAGCATACGGCCACCCGAACGTACCACCGGAGGTTGCCCGGTCGTGATGTGAAGGTCCGAGACGGACTCTTTCACCACAGTTTCGAGCAATTTGTCAATTTGAACATGTGCCATGCGATCTCTTTCTCGTCAAAACAAGTCAATCACTGCTGTAATAAACGTCAATTGACGTAAGTGGGTTACCAGCTTTTCCTTCATGGTTTTTGATTGAACAGCTTTGCTCCTTGACCACGATCGCGATTTGTTTCCATCCAATGCACAGACACCAGATACTCAATGCAAAATCATCAGAAAGGAATCAATGAACTACTTTCGAATTCTTGCAATGAGATGAACGTGAAACTTTGCCGATTGGCAACCGCCCAATGAAAGACATCATCCGGGCAGCACTTCGATTATTCGCGGTCGGAACCTGCAATTCAAAAAAATGACCGATTTATGTTCTCCCTGTCGATGATCGGGAAACTCCCCAAGTGGCAACTTCCCATCACGACAACTCCTGATTTGTGTCGTTAAACATGCCTCAAAATAGTGTTGCATAATAAAACACTCAAGTTTCGCTATACCTGTCCTCCAAAGCCAAAACCGTCCACCAAACAAAACACTGCAATCCAGATTTAAATTTGCCACATCTCATTACTGAGACTTGAGTTAATGAATGTAAAGACCACTTGACCGAAGAGAAACCGTCGAGAAATCAACCTAACTGAAAATATAATCGGGCATTTTAATCTCGACTCGTCGCCAGTTTATAGACCTCAGAAAGAGTCGTAACACCTTTCATAGCCTTCTCTTTCGCATCTTCAACCAGAGTCTTCATGCCGAAGAGCCGGGCTTGCCGGCGAATGTTTTGTGTCGATTCGCTCTTGAACGTCATCTCACGGAGTGTGGGATTCATCACCATCAACTCAAAGACCGCGTTTCGCCCCTTAAACCCACTATGCTGACAGGTATTACACCCCTTACCCCGCATGAAGACCGCTTCCGCTGCTTCCGCATCGGTAATATCAAAGTGTTGCAATTCGCTCGGATCGGGTGTGTAAGGAGCCTTGCATTTTGCACAAGAGACCCGCACCAGACGCTGTGCCATAATCGCCATCACCGAAGATGCGACCAAAAATGGCTGTACGCCCATATCGATAAGACGTGTCACAGAACCGGGCGCATCGTTCGTATGAAGTGTGCTGAATACTAAGTGTCCAGTTAAAGATGCTTGAATTGCCATGTCGGCAGTTTCGTTATCGCGAATCTCACCAACCAGAATCACATTGGGAGCCTGTCGCAACATCGCACGAATAATTCGAGCAAAGTCCAGTCCAATGTCGGCCTTCACCTGAACCTGGTTGATACCCGCCAAGTAGTATTCCACCGGGTCTTCCGCGGTAATAATTTTACGATCCGGGCGATTCAGCTCGCCCAGCGCACTATACAAAGTGGTCGTCTTCCCTGATCCGGTTGGCCCCGTCACAAGGAAAATCCCATTGGGACGTCTGATCAAATTCTGGAAGTTTCTGTAGTTCTCGTCTCCGAACCCGAGATTTTTAATCCCGATTTTGATGCTCTCACGGTCCAGAATACGCATGACCACGGCTTGGCCATGATTGGTGGGCATAATAGAGAGACGAAGGTCATAATCCTTACCGTTGATCGTCGTTTTGATGCGTCCGTCCTGCGGGCGACGCTTCTCAGAGATATCCACCCGTGCCATAATTTTGATACGTGAAACAATCGCTCCCAATAAGCGTCGTGGAGGTGAGTCACGTTCGATCAAAACGCCGTCAATTCGATAACGTACTCGAATTCGGTCTTCAAACGGCTCGATATGAATATCGGAAGCCCGCATGTTGACGGCTTCACTGATCACCAGATTGACCAGCCGAATGACAGGAGCGCTATCATCTTCTTCCGCAACCTGCATCGCCTCAGCCGCTTCAACCGCGGTGAAGTCGATGGCCGTTTCCGTGAACTCCGTAATCATCGAGTCGACAGATTCCGTTTCATCTTGCCCATAGTGGCGGTTGATGGCGGCTTGAATGGCCTCTTTGCCGGACAAAGTCACTTTGATTTCGCAATTCAGGATAAATCGGAGTTTATCGAGAACTTCGTATTTCATGGGATCATGAATGACAATCGTCAGCGATTCCTCATCACGATCCAATGGGATCACGATGTTCTCACGAGCCACCGATTCTGGCACAAGCCCGATGATGCTGGAGGGAATTTCACGACCTTCCAAATCGACAAACTCGTAACCAAATTGCGCAGCCTGCTTTGCTGCAATATCCTCGGCAGAAACATATCCCAGTTTATTGAGAGCTTCTTCCGCAGAAATCCCGTGGCTGGATGCCAGCGAGAGCGCTTCCTGAAGCTGATCTGGAGAGATCGTCCCTTCATCCACCAATTGTTGTAGCCAGTCTTCCGCCATAGCGGTGATTACCTCGATTATTGCCAGGTTTAATAAAGTCTTGAATCTGTCGGCGAACCTGCCTTCTCACCAGCCTCAATCGACAGCCGCCAATCAAAAGATGAGAAGTTCAAATTCGAAATATCTCTATGAGTAAGTATGACTTCGGAAGTGCTCATCGTACCCGGGATCAGGTGTTGATGTTGACCTAATCGAACACGAATACAGAATTGAAGCCCCTTAGTTTCCGTCGGGAGTTAAATTCTGAGGATCCGAGACCTGTGAGTCAAGCAAATTGACGGAATCTACATATGAATTAACGCCTTACGTTCATTCAGCCCACACATTAGTCATTCCGGTCCAGACCATTCCCACCTCTCAGACGCCTACTGGTGGATCCACCTACCCTCTGACTGTCATTTCACCAATTGGCTGTTAAAATGTGTAGGAGCAAGTGTGATCGAGATCCGTGGGTAAGCGACAGCGTACTGAGAGCCAGTGATACCGATATCCCTACGACAGGACTCAACTTCATCTTGTAGACAGATTTCAGCAATAATCATCTCTAAACTGGTTGGTTTCCCGGTAATTGAGTCTAAAATAAGACATCAACAATACTTAGCCACAGAGTCAACCTGCGTATCCGATTCGGCTTAAAGACACCTCGATCATAAAGGCTTCTCGTGTCGACAGATCAATACGAAGAACTTTACGAAGACTACATACTGCCGCACTTTGAAGATCCGTACCACAAAGAAGAGATCAATTGTGCAAGTTGTGAGCATTCCGCCAGAAACCCTCTTTGCGGTGATACAGTGACGCTCCAACTCATGATCGGCGAGAATGACGTTATCGAAAAGGCTTATTTCAGCGGTAACGGCTGTGCCATCAGTCAAGCGGGAGCTTCGATTCTGTGTGAAAAAATTGAGGGAAAAACGGTCCCTGAGTTAGAGCAGTTTTCCGCGGAACAGATGTTGGAGCTCTTGAAAGTCCCGCTCACTGCGACTCGCCAACGCTGCGGCCTGCTGGGATTCAAAGTTCTCAAAACATTGCTTTACTCTCGCGACACTGAAGAAGCTCATACGGAATAACAGTCTGCAGCTTCTACGATCAGGAAACCTCATGTCCACACACACCGACCCAGTGACATCTTCGCTGGAGCAATACCGGAGTGACTTTCCGGCATTGCATCAAACACACCCGAATGGCAATCCCGTCGTCTATCTCGACAGCGGAGCATCCGCTCAAAAACCTCAGTGCGTCATTGATGCCGTCAGCCGTTGTTATTCAGAGTATTACGCAAACGCCTACCGCGGCGTGTATTACTTTGGGGCTCGAATCGATGAAGAATTGGAAAATGCTCGCGAACAAGTTCGCAATCTGCTGAATGCGAAATCGGCACACGAGATCGTCTTCACGGCTGGAACGACGATGTCCATCAACATGGTGGCTCAAGGTTGGGGACGAAAATCGTTATCAGCCGGTGATGAAATCATACTGAATGTCCTCGAACATCACGCCAATCTGGTCCCCTGGCAGATGATTGCCCAAGAAACTGGCGCAATCCTGAAATATTTGCCACTGACTGCTGATGGACAACTCGATCTCGATCAACTTCCAAATCTGCTGACAGAGAAAACCAAAATGTTGGCTGTCACCGGAATGTCGAATGTCCTGGGAACTCTCCCCGACCTGAAGTCGATCATCTCAACATGTCACGCAAATAACACCTTAGTACTCGTCGATGGAGCACAACTCGTCCCCCATACCGATGTGAATGTCACCGAACTTGATATCGACTTCCTCACTTTTTCAGGCCACAAACTGTATGGCCCATCCGGGGTGGGAGTTCTTTATGGCAAAGAAAATCTACTGGACCAAATGGATCCAATGCTTGGTGGCGGCCACATGATCGACCAGGTCTTTCAGGACCATTCCACGTGGGCCGCGTTACCTGCCAAATTTGAAGCCGGCACTTTACCAATTGCCCCCATCATTGGATTGGGGAAAGCCATTGAATACATCCAAAACATCGGTCTACATCAGATTGAAACGCATGAACGCTTACTACTCGAGTACGCTCATGACAAGCTGACAACGCTTCCCGGACTCCAAATTCTTGGCCCATCGATCAAACACAAGGGGGCCATCACCAGCTTCACAATTGAAGGATTGCATCCTCACGATATTGCAGACTGGCTCGACCGAACGGGAGTCGCCGTGAGAGCCGGACACCATTGCACCATGCCGCTTCACGAACACTTGAATATCCACGCCTCAACACGTGCCAGCTTCGGACTCTACAACAACCACAGCGATATTGATGCACTTTGCGAAGGCTTGGAATATACTCTCCAAAAACACAAGCTGATCTAATTGCTCGTCAGAAATGATTCATTTCTGCATTTTGGAGTCTTCGAGTGCTTTGGCAATCCAGCGTTCAGGTTCTTCATTGAAAGCAGCCGAGCAGCCGCTGCAACAAACGTAGTAAGTCTTGCCAGCAAAGCTGACGGTTGAAGTCCCCAACCCGCCTGAAACAATACAGGTTTTGTCGCCATAGTCAGAATCACTCAGCGCGAACGAAGTCCCCTGTCGCTGCGAAGCGACTGTATCAAACCGAGTGAATCGAGGAGCCGTCCCACGCTTTTTCGACATCTCCATCAGGTATCGGTTGTTATCCTTCTGATTGATCACAATCTGCCACTTCTCGTCATCATCCACTGGTGAAACCTGAGTGAACTCTAACTTGTAAGTGCGGTGCAGTTTTTTGTCATCACCGGGAACATCCTCGATGTCTTGCGAAAACTTGCCGACAAATTCACGCGTCCCATAATCCTTATGAGCGGCCATCATCAAATATTGCTGCTCAGAGGGATCATAGGTGAGTCGAAGTTTTTCAAAGTAGGGACTTTTATCAGATGTCATGACTAAAGCGGGCTGCTTCTTATTGGTTAAAAAGTCCCAAACCCATTCCGGTTCGTCCACAGCCGAAAATTGCCCAAATTGCTTTTGAGTTTTTCCTTCCCAAGTCCCCATCAGAATTTGCAAAGGTTTCACCGCATCAAAAACCGTCTCGCGTGAAACGTCCTGAGTCGTCACAGATGCGGAACGATCAGCACCACTCGCAGGTAGACTCTGGTTCGACTCGCTTGCCCCCCCCAGAACAACAGGGCCGCGACGAACAATTTCAGATCCCGAAGTTTGAGAATCTTGCATTGGTTCTGTTTGATCGGGGACAGAAACCGTCGAATCTGCGGAAGTCTCTGTTGTCTGAGAAGGATCGTCTGAGGTCGCTGTTTCCGTAGATTCCGAGGAGCACCCGATTGCACTCATCAACCCGAAAGCACAGCACAATGTAAGAAACGAGATTCGCATAGCCCAACCTTATGAGAGGGGAGGATTAAACCAGATTATGAGTATAACAAACTCTCACCATTATCCGAGAGCGGTTTTGCAAGGATTTCAGCGTTCTGCTTCACGTAAAAGTCAACCCTCAAACTGGCAGAAACCTGAGTGTCATAATTATCAATAAAAGAAACAAGACTCCTCTTGTTCCGACGGAGTTCGTCGGTAAGAATTGCTCCTGATTAAAAGCTTATTATTTTCCAGGCGATGGAGCTCAAACCGATTCGGTTTCAGCCGAGAGTCGCTCAGTTCCCCTCCACCATTATTTGGAGTCCTTTATCCGATGCGTGAAATTTCCCTGACTGTTCATCAGCGTTTGATCATTGACGGCGAATTTGAAATAGAAATCATGGAAATCAATGACGATTCTGTCAAAATCTCTATACGTTCCGAGACCGTCAGTCCGTACTATTGGGAACAAGAGCTTGCCTGCGAGGAATCTCGCTGCCTGACTGAAATGATGTCGCTGTAATCGCGGCTCCTTTGATCGGCAAGCCAAACCTTGCTGTTTTCAAAAAGAGGCCCCCAGTTGGCTGCTACGGAAAAATATAACACGGCTGAGATGACTTCGTTGGGACTTGAACCCAGCCGTCTTCCTGAGCATGTCGCAATTATCATGGACGGAAATGGCCGTTGGGCCTCCGAGCGCGGTATGCCACGAATTGAAGGTCACCGTCGTGGTGTCGACTCAGTCCGTACAATCGTGGAAGAATCAGCTCGGCTCGGCTTGAAGCAATTGACGCTGTATTGCCTCAGCAGCGAAAACTGGAAACGACCAAAATCTGAACTCGAACTTCTCTTACAACTCTTCGAGGACTATCTGATTTCGGAACGGGAAGAAATCATTCGTCAGGATCTTAAGTTTTCTGTCATCGGACGACGCGAAGGGCTCACTGAAGGTGTCTTGCGCGAAGTCGCTCAAACAGAATCCATTGCCCAACATCACCAGGGGATGAGACTCTGCCTCGCCGTCAATTATGGCAGTCGTGGCGAGATGACAGACGCCTGCCGCAATATTGCCCGTGCCGTCCAACGAGGGGAATTAAACCCCGAGTCGATTCAGGAAGAAACAATCTCTGAGAATCTCTATACGGCTGGCATGCCCGATCCCGACCTTGTCATTCGCACTGCGGGAGAGATGCGCGTCAGCAACTATTTACTCTGGCAGATCAGTTACGCGGAAATTTGGGTCACTCCCACTTGCTGGCCCGATTTTGGTCTCGAAACACTTTACGAGGCGTTGCGGGATTATGCGTCTCGCGAACGCCGCTTTGGTGGGATCCCGGCATCCCAGTAGAACGATTATGCTTGGTTCTCGACTTTTAGTTTCCACGATTCTCATTCCCGCATTCGTTGGTTTGTGTACCCTCGACCATCGTATGGGGGACGATGCCTGGATTTTGCTGGCACTTTGTGTCGGGCTGGCTGTTCGTTGCTGCTACGAGATGTGCGACTTGATGCGTGTCCGTAACCTGGCTCCAGAATGGTGGGTCACGTCAGTTTGTTCGATCTCTCTGATTGCCTGCTTGTGGTGGGGAAGAGCTTCTGGCCAAAACGGCACAGGCTGTGAAAGTTTACTCACTCTGTCCAAACCAATGTTTGCCTTCGGGATGATTGTATTGGGACTATTCACGTACGAAGCCTTCAAGTTCCGAGAGCCAGGACGAAGCCTCGAGACAATGGGAGCGCATCTTCTGATTGTTGTTTATGTCGGCCTCTTACTGACATTCACCGCCCAACTCCGCTGGGTTGCCGGTACACAAGCGGGATACTTCACACTTGCCTCACTTGTGATTTGTGTGAAACTGGGAGATGTCGGCGCTTATACTTTTGGCAGGCTGTGGGGAAAAAAGAAGATGGCCCCGATACTTAGCCCCGGAAAAACATGGATGGGAGCAATCGGTGGGATCTGCGGCTCCATGCTGGGCGCGGCTCTCTGGCTCCAATTCGGAATTCGACTGTTTTCCTCGGAATGGACTCCACCACCAATCCAGTGGACACTTTGCTACGGCCTCATCCTGGCAGTTGCCGGCATGGTAGGAGATCTGTGTGAATCATTGATCAAACGTGACACTGGGCAAAAAGATGCCGCCAAGCTCATGCCCGGATTTGGAGGATTGCTGGATCTCCTTGACAGCATCATCTTTGCGGGCCCAATTGCCTATTTACTGTGGATGATCTTGCCATTAACCACCTGGCTTTGAGTTTATTCAAAATAAATTCGAACCTGTTGAATTGATCAAAATGCGGTAAAAACCCTCAAATATGGACTAAATGCACTGATGTTTTCAGAAAAAAAGGAGAACAGAGACAGAGTGAGACGATGTCGATCTTGATCGGGAAGCTATAATACCAATTAAGGATTGCCTGAAAATACAAAGCTCGTTTTTGAGCTGAATTCAGCCCGGTTGATTTGGGCAGTAGCTTGCTGCTGAGGGGACCAGATTGGCCGGGCTATTTTTATGCGCTCCTTTCAGAGCAAATCTCTCCCCTGTTCCCGTAGCGCATTCATCAACTCATCGAGGTGCTCGGGTGTCGTCAGCGGGTTAATCACGGTGCAACGCAAGGCTGCCACTCCCTCGAAGCTGGTGGGAACAATGTAGAACTCACCCGACTCGATCAGCTTTCGACGCAACCTGAGTTGAAATTCTCCAATCTGATCAGCCCCTCGCTCGGCTAATCCCTCTGGTAAATATCGAAACACGACAATGTTGCACTCCGGTTTGTGAAGCACCTGAAAGTCGGAAGCAGCTCTCAATTTTTCGTAAAAAACCTGCCCCATCGAAAATGTGACATCGACAAGATCAGCGAACAGCTCTTTTCCAAACGCACTCCACAATCCCCAAAGACCGAACGCCGCCGCACGTTTCGTACATTCAATCGTTTTTAACCCACTATCGTATTCCATGATATCGGGGGCGGAGGGATCAAAAAGGTAGGGAGCATTCTGCTGGAACGCTTCGAACCGGTGTTCTCGGTTTTTATAAAAGACGAAGGCACATAATGCTGGCACGAACATCATTTTATGAGCATCGCAAATCATGCTGTCGGCACGCTCCAAACCAGAAATCAGATCGCGATAGCGATCACTGAAACAGGCAGCACCACCGTGAGCGGCGTCCACATGCATCCAAACCTCATATTTTTCACAGAGGTCGGCAATTTCGTGAAGTGGATCAAAAGCACCGATCGGTGTCGCACAAGCAGACGCGCAGACCGCAATAATCGGATGTCCTTTAGACTGCACCTCAATGATCAATGCTTCGAGCTTTTCTACGTCAATGCGCCCTCTATCATCCAATGACGCCTTCAAACATTGATCCGTTCCGATGCCCAGAATTCCCGCCGAGCGTTCGATGCAATAATGAGCGGCACCATGAGCAATAATGACGGGTCGAGGATCTGTTCCCGAAACCCCCTCTTTCCAACTCTCCCCCAATGCAACATTTCGCGCCGTCAGCAATGCCGTCAGATTAGCGAGAGATCCTCCATGCGTAATAAATCCCGAGAAGGCTCCTTCCTCATACCCTATCAGCTTTCCAATTTCTTCCACTAAAGAAATTTCACACGCGGTTGCCCAAGGCCCCATTTCATACACAGCCATGACCGAGTTCGTGACGGCACCAATGGCATCAAACAGACCCGCCAATGGGACAGAGGCAGGAACTTGATGACCAATATACCGCGGATCTTGTAAATTCTGACCGCGAGCAAGCATCGTTTCGGCAAGCAATCGAACTCGATCCGACAATGATTTTTCTTCTCCATCATTCTTGCCGGTCGCAAGTAGTCGGGCGGCTTCCGCCACGTTTTCGCCAGGAGAATTCCAGTTCAAAACATTGCCGACAGATTGTTGACAACTTTCGAGCTGAGAGACCAGCAGATCAATCATTTCGTGACCGGCTGACTCCAGCAATCGAGGATCGTAGGCTGATGCGATTCTCTGTCGAGCCTGTTCGATTTCGTCCGCCTGCGAAGCATAAGATGACATGTACCGCCCTGTCCTGAATGGAACTCTGTGATCTATCTGGAGTCCCATTCTCTCAAAGAGGTTCGCATCGGCAAACCGGAATTGCAAAATGTCGTTCGATTTTGCGCAATAAAAAAACGCCCCGGTCGCGAAACTGGGGCGAGAGCCTTGACGGGGGCTCAATTCTGGATTGCTTCTGATGGACGATTTTAAGGGTCTTCTGTTTCACTTTCGTCCGTGGACGATTGATGATCCGAATCCTCTGAATGCGAACTCTTTTCCGCAGAGACATAATAGTCGTTCAACATCCAACGAACTAACAAATCGAGCTCGCGTTCAGGTAACGAATCTTCGAACGCCGGCATGGCATTCTTGTCTCCATATCCATAATGCTGTTCCGTTGCCGGATTCGAGATAAAGCTTTTCAACCATTCCCGTCCGGCATAGCCGGTCAACACAGGAGCCGTGCCGGGAAACCCGAGTGCCTCTTCCTCTCCGCGAACTTTGACATCGTGACAATCAAGACAATTGGAGGAAAACTCTCCCTTGGCAAGAGTCCCATTTTCAAAGACATCGCGACCTTTGGCCACGAGGGCTTCATCGTAAGGAGCGAAATCTTCTCGGCCCGACTGAGCCACCAGAAACTCGATCAAACCATTCAGAGCTTCCTGATTTTCAGGCATCAAGAGCGTCTCTTTGTGTTCTTTCACCCAGCCTGCCATGTTATATTCATCATCGAGGAACAACTCACCAAGATTGGTTCCTTCCTTCGTGGTATTACGAGTGGGAGCAAAGACTTCCTGATAGTTGACAAGAATATCTTCGACCCATTGTCGCGAACCAAATCCCCCCAGATCGGCTGCGGTCGCCGGTGCCTCTTCTCCCTCAACCATCACGATATGCCCGGTGCCGTCATGCCCATTGAATCGATGGCAACTGGCACATCGAGCAGCGAAGATTTTGGGACCTTGCGTGAGGGGATCGTTTCTCAACAGTGAAACGGCACCCGACGAAGGGATTCCCGCCGGCCCCTGGGCCAACTCTCTCACACGTGCGGCATCGTGATGAGCGGCTGCCACATCATTACGAAACTTCACGGAGGCTTCGCTATCGCTATACCAGTCTTCATAAAGCGCAAGTCCTGTCAGCCCAACAATGCACGCGGTCAAAATCATCGTCACAGCGACATTCAACTGATGGCCAAACCGCCAGATGGCCACGATTGGCATCATCACCAGAAATAACATCAACGCTCCGGGAATATAAATCGCGCCGAAGGCCAAGCCAAATTTATCGATGAACTCAAACTTGAGGAACCGAAACAAAAACAGGAAATACCATTCAGGACGAGCCGCATCGTAAGGAGTTGACGGATCGGCCGGAGCACTCAACTCGGCACCTTTGTAGATGGATAAAAGTAACACCGTTGCCAAGACCGCCAAACAGGCAACGGCATCTTTGAGAATTTGATCGGGCCAAAACATTCCTTCCGGGGCATGAGACGGATCTTTCGCATGGATTCCGTGGCGACGAAAGACGGCAATATGCAAACCCAGAAACGCGATGAGCAGTCCCGGTAAAATGCCCGCGTGAAGCGCAAAGAACCGTGTGAGCGTATGGTGGCCGTAGTCACTACCTCCTTGAACAATCTGCTGAACTTCCGTCCCCACAGCCGGTGTGACTCCCATAATGTTGGTCGCCACTTTCGTGGCGTAATAACCTTTTTGATCCCAGGGAAGAAGATAGCCGGTGAGCGAGAGTCCTAAAACAATGCCCATCAAGACAATCCCCAGCCAGAAATTGACTTCTCTTGGAGCTTTATAAGCACCATCGATAATGACCTGCAAAAGATGAATCACCAACAGCACAACCATCGCTTGAGCCGCGAAATGGTGAATCCCGCGAACCAACCAGCCTAAAGTCATCTCATTCTGGATGTAATAGACACTTTCCCAAGCAGTCTGCGTGCTGGGTGCATACGCAGTCCACAGAAAGATGCCGGTGATCACCTGCAAAAAGAAAGTAAACACTAAAGTGCTCCCCCAGACGTAACGCCAGCGAGCGCCACCCGGGATGCTTTCGTAAAGGGCATCGTTGACGACTTCACGATATCCAGTTCGGTCGTCCAACCAATTGAGTAATTTTTTCATGATCAATTCTTTGGAATCTGTTCTGAAACGCCAATCTTATAGCTTTGAAATTTCACCCAAATATCACCGCTTTCATCCACCTTCACATCCAACTCATCCATCGGTCGAGGGGGAATCTCGTTGGTTCGTTCGCCGTCCAACTCAAACTTACTATCGTGGCAGGGGCATTTGTATTGTTTGGAACTGTCCACATAACTCACAGTGCAACCAAGGTGAGGGCATTCACTATTGAATGCAGAAACGCCCCCTTCTTCAGTTTTCCGTAAATAGACCGAACCGACGGGCTGATCGATGTAGGTATTCCAGGCATCAATCACATTTTTTCGGATTTGCTGAAACACGGGAGTTCCATCTGCCGGAAGAGCCGCCTCGCTACTGACTTTGAGAAACCCTTCTCCGGGGCTACCCGCAGACTCGCCTCCTGCCACTTTCCTCTTGCGGAGAATCGGATCGAGAAAGAATGTCAGTCCCACCACCACGGGCGTAAGAGAGACAATTCCGCCGATCACGACTGACCAGAATTTTGTCATGAAGTTACGCCGTGAAACACCTTCTTCAGCGGGCTTGTTCTGAGGTTGTTCGTTCATGATTGTGCTCCATCAATTCACAAGAAAAACCGAGGAACGCTCGGATTTTATCCGTGGTTCAGTTCTCGTAGATTGGAAGTTGGGAAACTCAAAAACAGGTGGGAAATATTCAGGCAGGGTTTGAGGCGGACAAACCTTCTTGCTCAGCCACCGATTTGATGACCGCCTCCAAGACTTGTTGCTTTGCTTTTTCTAACGGGCCGGGCAACATCGCACCGGCCGCCAAAGTGTGACCGCCACCACCAAACTGCTCGGCAATGATTGCCACATTGGAACCAAGCCGAGCACGAAAACTGAACTTCACCTGTCCATTTTCCTGTTCGACAGCGATAAACGCCACTTTGGTTCCTTCAACTCTTAAACATTCATTGACCAGATCTTCTGTATCGACGGGTTTGGCTCCTGTTTCGCGAAAGTCCTCGCGGGCCACCCAAGTCCATGAGACCAAGCCTTTTTCAATTGTTGTAATGCGTTGTAGAATGCGTCCCGACAAATGGTGTCGTGCTAAACTGCTACGTTCGTACAACTCTCCATACACTAGATGCGGCTTGACCCCTAAGTCAATCATTTCTGCAATATCTCGGTATGTCTGGGAGCTGACAGAAGGGAATCGAAACCAGCCAGTGTCCGTGGCAATTGCACAGAACATATAAAATGCAGCCTTCTCTGACACGGGAAGCCCACATTCTTTGGCAAATCGATAAATTAACGCCCCCGTCGCTTCGGCACTGGTATCTTTGAAATCGTGAGCATCCAGGTCATCGGAAGAGACATGATGGTCGATCACAACTTTGACCGCATCTGTCTTTCGAAAGACCTCTCCAACCCCTTGGAGTTGAGACCATGCCGAGGTATCCAAGATAATGTGGACATCGGCTGACAAGACTTCTTCCGACTTGATTCCCTGACCAAGAACACTCACCAGTTCGTCGTTATTCAAAAATTCGAGGGTGTTAGGAGCATTCGAAGGATTGGCAATACGAACATCTTTGCCAAGATCTTGAAGCAAGCAAGCCAAAGCGAGTTCTGAACCGAGCGCATCGGCATCGGGACGTACGTGACAGGTCAGCACAAACGTCTGATGCGCATCGACAATCTTTTTGAGTTCACTCCAATCAGGCATAGCGAACCCATGTTAGCGTGGAAGGTAGCTCGAAACCAGACTTTGAACGGCGTGAAGATCGATTTCCAACTGTTCTTTTAACTCTTCAGCATTGGCAAACTTACGCACATCTCGTATCCCATCTAAAAAGTCGACTTTCAAAGTTTTTCCGTAGAAATCAGACTCACAGCCGATCAGGTGTATTTCGACCTTCGATCCCTCCTCCGAGAATGTGGGATTCGGTCCAATATGAATCGCCGCGGGAGACACTGTTGTCCCAAAACCTCCAATTCCTCCATAAACACCCGTAGGAGGTAACAAGGTCGTAATCTCCGACAAGTTGGCCGTTGGGAAACCCAATTCTCGACCACGCCCTGCCCCCTTCACCACCTGCCCACTGATTTGGTAAGGATGCCCTAGCAACTCGCGCGCTTCCCCCAATTTTCCTCTGCGGACGAGTTCACGGATGCGGCTGGAAGAAATCATCAATCCATCAACATTTTCCGGTTGAACGATATCAAGGAACATCTCATTTTGACCGCAGAGTTCGGCGAGTCGCTCCACCGTTCCTGAACGGTTTTTTCCAAAAAAGAAGTTCGGCCCTTCCACCATTCCACAAGCCTTCAATTGATTGCAGACAATCTGTTGGAAGAAATCTTCGGCGGATAGTTCGAGTAACACTCGATCTGTGGGATAGGCAATCACAACGTCAATGCCGTATCGTTCGAGCAGTTCCAACTTCCTTTCCAACGTACTGAGAGGAGGTGGTGTCTGCTCGGGACGCAGCAATGTGATCGGATGCGGATGGAACGTCAAGACGACTGCCGGAACATCGAGTTTTCTGGCATGGAACTTCAACCGATCAAGCATGACTTGATGGCCGCGGTGAACGCCGTCAAAGTTCCCGATCGCCACCACACATCCGCGGTAAGCATCGGGAGCATCAAATCCGTCGAGAGATAACATGCGAATTGGCGGCCACCAGAAGTTTGGGAGTCAGAATTACTTGATCTCCCAGTCTAACGGCTCGGCATCAATTCGCGAAGGGAAGCCTTCAAACATCGAGAAAGCCGATGCTCACTTTCCCTGATCGCGACGCGATAATGCCTGCGAGAGTTCTTGTTGGCTGATACTGCCATCCTCGTTAGAATCGAGCCGACCGAAATTCTGCTGCATTCGTTCCGGGGTTTCTTCTTTTGAGATTTTGCCATCCTCATTCTGATCAAATCGACTGAAGAAACTTTTCGCAAAATCAGTGTTTGAGGCCTCACTCAAGGCACCTGCATCGCGTTTTTTGGGACGACTTTCATCGCGAGTACGTCCAGCCGGTTGTTGAGTCTCTGCCATTTCAGGACGACGAGGACGGTCAGATTCTCCCGTTCCTCGCATCTCGGGTCTCCGTACGGGACTACCAGAACCGCGACTGAAACCCATCATTTCGGCCGGGTCAAGTTTGCGATCTTCGTTTCGATCAAGTTTTGCCACGAGTTGAGAAGCACTGGAAAGCTCGCTCGCGGAAAGCATTCCATCGCGGTCCGTATCGAGAATTGCAAAAAAAGCAGGACCACGCGAAGGAGGCCCATCCTCATCTGGACGACGCATAAAATCAGGACGCTCTCCAGTCTGAGGACGACCATCATCTGGACGGCCCGACTTGGGACGATCATCCGGTTGCATTCCTCGCAACTTGGCAAAGTCATCTTTTGTGATCGCCGATTTTCCTAAACGATCAAACATCGGTTTAACACGTTCACGAATTTCTTCGGGGACTTCATCAAGAGTGACCTTGCCATCCTGATTCCGGTCGAGACGTTCAAAGAACTGTCCCTCATCGGGTAAACCGCGCTGTGTGTTAGGTCGCTCCATTAAGATTGAGAGCGCCGTCGAGAACTCTTCGGCATTGAGCGATTCTTTATTGAGCTTTTCAAAAATGGGAGCAAACCGCTCTCGAAAAGGTTCCGGCATTTCTTCTTTTGTCAGCTTGCCATTTTTGTCTCGATCCAATCGCTCAAACATCTGCTCAGGTCCAGGAAACTGTTGACGGTCACCGAGACGAGCTTGCGGACGCCCTTGGGGGGCAGAACTCTCAACAGACTTGGGACTCACACCGGCCAGAAATTCATCCCGAGTCAGTTTGCCATCTTCATTCTTGTCAGCGAGAGTCACCAGTCGATTAAAGAGAGCCTCTTTTTCGGCCCCCAATTCTTCGCGAGTCAGCAGCCCGTCACTGTTTTTGTCGAGTGTTTTGAAGAAAGTCTCACTTGGGTTGACGCCTTGTTGAGCAGAACAAATCGACGTTGCCAAAATAAACAGACAAGACAGAAATAGTGGATTCCTCATAATCGACTTTCCTAAGTTGAGCAATTTGACGCACCTGACAATTCAGTGCCTCTCCTTTATAAAACCCGGCATCACTCGCAAAGTTTCGGTGTTTCATCAGCAATATCTGTGAGTAAAGTTAGTTTTTACGAAGGGAATAGGATTTCCAGTACACCCCGCGCTCATCTTCTGTCACATAGAAGAATGTGTCTGGGAAGTATTTTTTCAGGACATCGGCCTCTGGGAAACTTTGAAACACTTTTCGCGCTTCCTCCGAATTCTCGTTTTGTGGAAGCTGATTCAATAGATCACTAATTTCTTGGGACATACGTTCGACTTGCAAATGAGTTTGATCAATCCCCCACATGCCGGCGGCTTCGGGAGCTTCCGCCGCCAGTTTGAGAAACTGGGGAGAGTCTTTCAATCTCTGCATGCTTTCACCACCTCGCAACAGTTTTTCGATACGAGTGGCATGATCGGTTACGAATAAAGTGTCCTGAGAGATCGTCAATTCCAAGCTCGCCTCATTCGCCAATGGAAACTGATAGATCGTTGAACCTTGAAAGTTTCGCACCTTGATGGCGGCGTTGTCCATTTTTTGAACTTTGGCTAACACATCCTCCATGCGTTGGCGGTCCTTCAACTCCGCAGCCATAAGAGTGATCGTGCCGTCAGCGGCATCGCCGGAAGGAGGAACCGTCACTTCAACTGCGATTGTTCCCTTGAGTAGATCGAGGAAATCCTTCTGCGGATGAAGCCCTTGAGCGCCGGGATGTTCCGCCAACCCGTCCATCATACGATCAAAGGAACCCGGCTGGAACGTATCAACGAGAGTTCGTGCCGCCGATAAGGCTTCCTCTAACTTCCAGTGATAAACCATGAATGACTGAATATTTGCAGACACCCAATCAGGAGGAGAAATCGCCGTCGCCTCTGCCTGAAACAATTTCATGACGCCCGCTTGCGGCGAATCTGCATAGACGACAACCTGGGAAACGCTTTCAAACCGTTCAGTCGCCAAATCGACAGAGCCACCCATTGATTTGAGTTTATCCAATCCAAATCGCGGCAGAAATGTTTGAAACAAGGCTTGCTGAGTGGCCCCTTGAGTTTCCAAACCGGTACGAACGACGAACAACGGGTCTATATACCAATACATCACCGGTTCCGAGTCCTCAACACGGCAGCGCTCACGAATGTATTTGAAATCATCTTTCTCCGACAAAACGTCAGTGTTTTCTCCATCCCAGCGCAACAGAATCGCTTCCAACGCACCAAGCTGACTGGAGATCACCAGAAATCCATCTTTCTGAAACCAGGCAAGCGAATGCTGCTCTTGGGGTTTAGCCCCCGGGGGAGAGAGAGAGTACGAGATGACCTCTGTCTCTTCAAATTCGATTGTTTGACGAGTTTTTTCTGCCTTCTCCAAATTTTCTTCAACGCTCGTCAATAGCTTTTCAACAGCATCAACCGCCTCACCATACTCCAAGGACAACGTCACTCCAATCACGCCTCGTTTCACACGAGTAATGCTCACAGTGACTTCTCCTGTGGGAATTTCGGCAAGCTCTTTCCAGTCAACCCCATACTCTGTGCCCAACTCATCGAGGTTTGTCATCACAGGCTCGGAAAGTGAACTCCAGAAAGGAGCCATGTCGGGATTCGAAAAGAGATCCTCCCAAACGGTGTCGTCGTATCGCACCTTGAATTCCTGAATGCTGGGAACAGAAATCATGGCCATCGTGTTTCGAGGCAGCACTTGCTCTGCCGGAATTTTATCCTCAGCCGATAGAGAACTGACGACCAGCAGACAACCAAGGAACGAACCCATTAGCGGGAGACGTGAAGTCAAAAGTGAAAACATAAAATTCTTTCATAATGTCGATAAGCATACTGGCGCAAAGAATCGCTGTCATCAGTCATACTTCCGAGGACGCGGTGGTTCAACCGGTTGATGAGAGGAATTAGCAAGTACCGAACGATTCGTCAAATAATCCATGAGCTGAGACTCCAGATAAATCTTTCCGGTTGGCTGATCGAATTTTCGAACTCCAGAACTCGAAGAGATCATGCGAGCGGTCGCTCGACCATTCTGATTGCTCACCATATCTGTAAAAAATTCCGCACCACCCTGACGAGTCATAATAAACTGAAGCTCTTTTTGACCGTTTGGCAGACTCAGGTAGCGTTCTGCCCGATCAATAGAGGCAGGAGATTTGGAAAGATCCTTGAAGAACGACTGCCCCTTGCGAGTCGAAACCATTTTATAAAAAATTTCCCCCTCACTTAGAAAAATCGGCTGCAACTCTGAATTTTTCGGGAGAGATAAACTTTGCTCGCGGAGTTTTTCAATAACAGGAGACACCATCTCCCAGGTAAGCGGATCCCCCGCTTGATAACCTTTCGTCTGAGCAAGCATCTCAGAAACGTCAAGACTCTCCCCTTCTTCGACGACGACGGGAGCGTCGTCTTTCTCGTCTTGATCGACTATTTTCACTTTAGGCTTGGAAAGGGGAGTAACTTTCATCTGTGCAAAAGCACGGTCATTGCCAACCGTAATTGAGGTCACGAGTGTTAATAGAATCAAACTGATCTTCTTCATCGAAAGCCCCTCTCCTAATCATCGGTTTCATACATTGTTAGCTTCCCAATCAGGGGAACAAGGGGCATTTTCTGATAAGTTTGCTATGAACGGCCCGTTGAAAAACTCAATTCTGCTGCGAATCCATCTATCAACAGACTATTAAGTGTGACACACACCACTTATATGGAGCGATTTCGCCCCGACTATCAAGTTATTTTAAGCATCGATAACCGGATTATTCGGATCACGTAAATCATGTACTAGCTGACGACGACGATTCGTTTCCCTATTCCGCGCGAAACACGTTCTCGCCACACCCCCGACATTCGGAACACCTTCACCTTTCGGCTCAGTTGTGAGTCGGAGTCTCCAAGATTCTGGGCATATCGGCTTTCAGTCGCTGCATCCCCTCTTCAAACGTCACAAGAGGGTGATAACCGAAATCTCGCTCTGCTTTACCGATCTTATAGGTATGCGACAAAGAAAGTTGGTTCGCCAAAAAACGACACATCGTCGGTTCTGATTTCAGTCGAAACACCGTATTTATCCACTCCAACAACGTACCCACCGTGTATGCAGTGCGATGGGAGATTTTCCTTTTCACCGGAGGCAAACCGGCCAGTTCCAGAATTTCATGGATCCAGGCCCAAAGCTGAACCGGCCCTTTCTCATTGATGAAATAAGCTTGTCCAGCCACGGGAGAATCCAAAGTTAATTTGTCGGCGGCCTGCAAATGGGCGGCTGCCGCATTTTCCACATAAATCACCGATATGAGATTCGAACCATCCCCCACTTGTATGAGCCGCCCTGCTTTTGCTCGTTGTAACAAACGCGGGACCAAATGATTGTCTCTTGGCCCCCACATCAAATGAGGACGAATCGAACATGTCGCCATCCCCGAATTGCCGTTCGCTTTCAAAACAGCCTGTTCCGCCAAAGCCTTCGAATGAGGATAGTGGCAAAGATACGAGTCTGGGTATGGCAGGCTTTCATCGGCTTGAAGGTGATTCACGTTGTCAAAAATCACACTGGGAGAACTCGTGTACAAGAAACGCATCACACCTTGCTCTTGTGCTGACTCCAGAAGATTCAACGTCCCTTGTGTGTTGATCGAGTGATATCGCTCCCACGGTCCCCAAATGCCGGGAACTGCAGCCGTGTGAAAAACCGTATCAATCCCTGCACAGGCAAGTTTCACGTCATCTTGGTTACGGACATCCCCGCGTACACATTCGACATCCATTTCTTTCAAAAACGAATACTCACCACGACAAAGCACACGCACCTGATCACCTCGGTCAAGCAGTTGCTCAACAAGATAACGACCGAGAAAACCGCCTCCCCCCGTGACCAGAGCTTTCAAACGATCTCTCCTTCGGCAAGTTGTAGTGATGCCCAGACGGCAAGCTCCTCGCGATTGATCTTCACATTGTGCCTGATATCGACTGGCAAAGCAGGATGAAACAAAAAAGTTTCCACACTCGCTGTGTGTGCATGACGCATACTTATCTCCCGCAAGTCGGCAACCAATTGCCCCTGATCACCCTTTGATTGTGACAAGTAGCCGGGTTCGCGTTCCACAACAATCACCGGTTGCTGATTTCCCTTTACCCCGACTCCAACCAATGCTGTCCGGTAGACCTGTGGATGCTCATTAAAGATCGGTTCGCATTGTTCGGTATAAAGAGGACCGCTTGCCGTCGAGACAATATGGGCTTTCCGACCGCAAAACCACAGCAGCCCTTCTTCGTCGAGATACCCGACATCCCCCACACGATGCCACAACTCTGTTTCGCTTCTGATTTTCCCCAAGCGAGTTGCCTCAGGGCGATTGAAATACTCTTTCGTGACAACTTCACCCGAAACGGTAATTTCTCCGATCTCTCCCGCAGCTAAAACCTGCATGTCGGCAGGGGAATCAATCGGACCATCAACCACACGAATAATACGAACATCGATTTTCTCGAAAGGCCGCCCGACACATGTCCCCGCGCCGGCGGCCGTTCGTTCACCGATTCTCCCCACCATTTCTCGCCCCGCGAGACAGGCAATCGGCAGCGACTCGGTGGCGCCGTACGGCGGATACATATCGGCCGTCGGTTCTTCCAAGACGGAGTGCATTCGATTGAGGATAGGTAACGGTAGCGGTGCTCCGGCACTCGTAATTCGTTTGAGATGCGGGATTGTGATAGATTTTTCCACACAATACTTCCCCACCCGATTCCAGAGGGCGGGTGAACCAAACGCTTGTGTGATTCGAAAATCGCGAATTGGATCGAGAATATTTTCGGGCTCGACATCCGCAGGCCGCGTGGGATTCATATCGGGAATGACCGAAGTCACCCCCATGCCGGCATCAAATAGTGCAAATAAAGGAAATGCTGCCAAGTCGACTTCTCCCGGCACGACCTGAAAGAACTCTTGCAGTTGTTCAACTTGCGAATTGAACATTCCATGCTCGTACAGAACTCCCTTGGGAGGCCCCGTACTACCACTCGTGAAAATGATAGCCGCAGAATCGGAACCCGAAACAACGGGCAACTGAACCCCTGATGTATCGACTCTTAAAAGCTGCTCAAACGTCGAACCTCCCCAAAGCCATCGGCGTCCTACAGTCACATTCATGGCTGCATTCGGAAACCTCTTACGGTTCAGGCAGCGAACAATCTGCACTAAGGGAATGCCGATAAAGCCGTCAGGGTTAATCTCTTCAAGACAATCAAAGATACGCGAACGCCCCATACCGGGATCGATCAGAACAACAGTCGCCCCCGCCTTGAACAATGCAAAAGTCAGACTAAAAAACTGAAGCCCCGGAGGAACCATGAGCACAATTTTTTGCCCCGACTTCAGGCCACATTTTCGCAATGCTTTCGCAAGTTGGTCACTCTGCCGGTCAAGCTCAGCGATGGTGATCTGATCGTATTGCATGCGGCCATCTTTACCGCGATGGCACTGAACGACTGCTGGATTATCGGGAATCTGTTGTGCAAACTCTGAGAGTCTAGTGGCAATATTGGCAGACGGAGACATCACAAATCATTCTCATCAATCCCGCCGAGCGGGAAGAAAACTTTAGACAGCGAATCGAGGGGTGAGAATTTCGCCTTTTCCCAATTCCAGAAAATCTCCGGCATACTTTTCAAATTCAGCAGCCACTGACGAAACATCAAATCCGACATCGGCTAAATGTTTGAAATACAACTTCAAAAACAAAGGCGAAGTTCTGCCTGCATGCCTGAAGGTAGGCAAGATATCCGGTTTCGAATCTCCTCCCAGCAAACCGATCGTCCCACGTCGCATTCCCGCGCCGTGACGAATCCCGGACGAACCAAAAACCAGAATGGTTCCGGCGATCATATTGAAACCGACTCCGTCACCCGCATCGCCTTTGATGGCAATCAAACCGCGGCGCATCGTATGCCCAATTTCGTTCCCGACATTGCCGTCAATCAAAATCTCACCACCCGTCATGCCACGACGACCGCCACGATAGACGGCTCCCACAAGATGGCCGGCATTTCCTTTGACGTGAATACATCCACCGTGCATTTCAGCCCCCACCCAATCGGCAGCGTTGCCATTGATGATGACCTGACCACCCGTCATTTCGGCCCCGACATGCATGCCGACATTGCCTTCCACACGAACTGTTCCTTCGGATAGATGTGTCCCGATCAACTTGACCTTGGAGCAATCTCCCACCCAGACCATTTCATTATCATCAGCCGACCCTTTCACGTCAAAAAACTCGCCCACTTCAGGCTGCTTGTTTCCATGAAAAATGGTCAGTTTTTGGATCTGATCGACACTCAGTTCGCGCACCGTTTCCAGGCGAATGGGATCGACCTCCAAGGGGATCGAAACTTCCTGTTTAAGGGTCAATTCCAGTGGCATAAGACTCGGTTCCCAATCAAAGGTTTTGAACTCTGCCCAGACTACCAGTGAGCCCTTCCAATGTCACCCCATTTATGACCGAAGTTCTTTGTTCTCAGTCTGTTTCGCTCCAAATGTGGGGTTCTAATAATCCCCAATCATCGCTATTCTTCCTTCCTTCAATCTCAGACAGGAATGGAGTCCGCACTGATGAGCCGGAATTCGACTGAATCTCTGAAATCATTGAGTCCTCGGCGTATTTGCATCATTAAGCCGAGTGCGCTGGGTGATATTGTGCAGACTCTTCCTCTACTTCCCATCCTGAAGGATTGCTATCCCGATGCGGAAATCAGTTGGGTGATCAACAAAGGATTCGCCAATCTCCTGGAAGACCATCCGCTCATCGACAACTTATTGATCTTCGACCGTCGCGGAACATGGTCGAGTTGGGGAAGACTGCTGAAGCAGCTTCGAGCGTCTCAGTTCGATTTGGTCATCGATCTCCAAGGTCTCTTGCGCACAGGCATCATGACTCTCGCAACCGGAGCCAAGACACGAATCGGCTTAGAGACGGCCCGTGAAGGGTCTCACCTAACAGTGAACGGCACCATCCCAGAGACAACACGAGATGTCCCCGCTCATGCACGCAATTGGCGACTTGCAGAACTTCTAGGATATGCGGAGAGTCCTAAAGAAACGAAGATTTTTATCAGCAAGGAAGACCAAGACTGGGCAGAGGAAACGCTGTCCGACTTGCAGAGACCGGTTTTGACAGTCTCTCCCGGGGCGCAATGGATCACTAAACGCTGGCCTATCGAAAAATATGCAGAGGTGGCCGCTCGTGCCGTGCAAAAATATCAGATGGGTGTCTGCCTCATTGGTGGCCACAACGAACGAGAACTGTGTGATCCTTTGGAGTCACGACTGCGCGAACTGGTTCCCAATCTTTCACTGGTCAATCTGGCGGGACAAACAACCCTCAAGCAACTCTCGGCTATTCTCAAGCGAACCGACCTGATGTTAACCAATGACTCCGGTCCCATGCATCTCGCCGCTGGCTTGGGGACTCCGGTAGTCGGCGTATTTCTCTGCACCGATTCCAACCGTTCGGGACCACCGGGATCTCAACACGCACTGGTCTCAACGACTGTTGAATGTCGCGCCAGCTACAAAAAACAGTGTCCTTGCACGGGTAAGGCACACATGGCATGCCTAGAAGAACTTGATGTCGAACGAGTTTGGTCGGCGTTCAATGCATGTGTCGCAAAAAATGCTCTCGCGCAGTCAGATGCAGCCTAAAGCACTTCTTCCAGCTTGATTGGCCGATTTTCATCGACCGATTTCTGAGCCGCCAAGCACATCGCGACAGACCACATGCCATCCTCACCCGGACAGGCAATTGGCCCCTCATTACGGATTGCATTTACTAACATCGCAATCTGATCCTCTAGCTCGAACAATTCACCCGGACTTCGTTCGAGCTTAATTTCCTGAACTTCCTCACCATCAAATGCCTTCAGGAAGAACGTCGGATGCCGCGTGCGATCCATCGCTCCGCTCCAACTGGCCCAGATAGCTCCCTTTGTGCCCGTAATTTTTGCCGTCTGATGATGCTCAAACGCAGAGAGCGTTTGCGTCACGACTGCATATTGACCGCCAGACCAATTCATGATGGCACTGAAATTGTCCTGTAACTCAGGATGTTCGGGATCTCGCGAGTTGGCTTTTGCGTAGACTGTCTCTGGCTCACCCGCACTACTGAGATACCAACGTGCCAAGTCGAAGAAGTGAATTGGTTCCTCAAGAATCCAGTTGCCGACACGATCCAGATCAAACCGCCAGCCGGAAGCTCCGGGACGATAAGGACGGCGGGAAAGTTCCACAAGGACGTATTGAGGATCTCCGATCACTCCCTCATCAATCATTTCTTTGGCACGAGCCCAAAGAGACGATAACCGCAGTTCGTGACCAATCGCCAGATTCACATTTTGGCTTTGAGCAATCTCGACCAGTTCCCGGCAGTCTTCCACAGTGAGTGTCATTGGTTTTTCTAGCAGCAGATGCTTACCCGCTTCCAACGCATCTTTGGCGACTTCGTGATGCAAGAAACTGGGCAGAACAATATCGACGGCCTCGATTTCTTCGTTGGCCAGTAGTTCTCTGTAATCTCCATAAACCTGAGCGTCGGGATACGCTTCCCGAGCTTTGGATTGTGATTCCTCAGAACGGACGGCAATTGCGACAATCTCAGCCCCCTCTGTCACATTGATGGCGTTCGCATGACAGCCACCCCACGCTCCGAATCCAATCAGTCCAAATTTCACGCTTTGATGAGTCATATCTTCCAAGTTCATAATGAGTTAAGTAGTTCGGATTCGCCAATTTGAAGGAGAGGCTTAAAATACAGGGTACTCTCGACAGGATGCAAGCAAAAGTCTGCATTTAGACCTCCACCAATCGATCTCACCGTTAAATTTGTGTTCATTCGCCATCTCATCCCATTTTATCCAGATATCGCATTTTAATTCTCAAGTTGAACGCTATTATAGAAGTCAACCGGATACAGCCATCACACTCCCGCGACAATCACCCGAATTTCGACTCTCATCACCTCGATTTCAATCATCTTTTGAAGGAACATCACATGAAGAAGCTGAGCTTTGTGATCGTGGCACTGACTGCCATGATCGGAACCCAGGCATCCGCGGGTCTTTTCTGCGGACACGCCAAAAAGAGTAAATGTTGCCAACCGGCACCCTGTGTCGTAGAAGCGGCCCCTGCCACCTGCTGTGCTCCCGTCAAATGCGAGCCTGTTTACCAGGAAGTGGAATGTACCGTGATGGTCCCTACATGGGAAACTGTCACAAAAACGGTTCACTGCACCGAGTACAAACCTGAAGAGAAGACTTACACTCGAACCGTTCATAAAATGGTTCCACGAATGGAAAAGAAAACTCGCGAGTGTACCACTTACACAACCGAAACACGGACTCGTGAAGAGACTTATACAGTCTGCACTCCTGTGACTCGCGAAGTGACTGAAAAGTACATGGTTGCTGTCCCTCACACCAAGACTGTCAAAGGGACCAAAACGGTCTGCACACCAGTCTGGACCCAGAAAGAGGTCGAATACTGTGTCATGGTTCCACATACCGAAACCCGCAAGGGAACTCGCGTCATGTGCAAACCAGTCACCACAGAACGTGAAGTCGAATACTGCATCATGGTTCCTCACACCGAAACACGCACCGGCACACGTGTTGTCACAGAATGTGTAGCTGTTCCCAAAACCTGCACTGTTTGTGTTGATGAAGGCCATTGGGAAGAGCGTCAAATCGCTGCGAAACCTTGTAGCACTGGCTGCGACCCATGTGACTCCAAGTGTGGTGGCTGTAACTCGTGTGCTCCCGTCTGTACAAAAGTCTGCAAAGTCTGGGTGCCAAAAATCGTCACCAAAGAAAAAGAGTACACCGCTTACGAGCAGAAATGTCACACAGAAACTTATGAGTACGAAGTGACGGTCTGCAAACCAGAAATGCGCAAGAAAACTGTGCAGGAATGCAGTTACGAAACGTACGAAGAACCTTGTGAGTATCAGGTCACTGTTTGTAAGCCTGAAATGCACAAGAAAACTGTCAAAGTCTGTCACTACGAAGAAAGCCAGGTCGAGTGTGAGTACGAAGTTTGTGAATGGGTTTGTGAAGAACGTGAACGGACTTGCTCCGTAACCGATTACGAAACCTCTGAAGCAACGCGCACTGTCGAATACTGTGTTGCCATTCCTCATACCGAAACGGTCGAATACGAAGTTTGTGTTTACGACTGTGTCGCTGAGGATGTCACTGAAACCTGCACTGTGATGGTTCCTTATACCGTCGAAAAACAGGTGGAAGTCAAAGTTTGCAAAATGGTTCCCGAGACTCGTACCAAAAAGGTCTGTGTCTCAACTTGTGAATCTGCATGCGGACATTGCAGCACCTGCGGCCACTAGGTCTATAGCTCAGACACTTAAGATTTGAGCCCGGATGAGTCATCACTCATTCGGGCTTTTTGCTGCGCGGTGACCAGTCTGCTCGCTTTCCTCGAATTCCCCCGAGCAAATGCTTGCTTTTCGTCTGATTTTCACGTATTTCTCAGATCTCACACATATTGACATACCCTGAAAGCAATCTTGATGAGCGACTCAGAAAACAGTTCAAACAGCGAAAACGCCACTAATATTGGAGGAAAATGGTACTCGGGCATCACCCAATACCAATGGCTGGTCCTGATCATTGCTTCACTCGGCTGGATCTTCGATGTCTTCGAAGGACAAATTTTTGTCGCCAGCATGCGAGACGCGATGCCCAACCTGCTGGGAGGAGTCTCACCAGACTCTCCTGAAGTACGCAGTTGGAACGACATGGCATTCGGTAGCTTCCTACTCGGTGGTGCTTTTGGTGGCGTCTTGTTTGGAATGATGAGTGATAAGATCGGTCGTTCTAAAACGATGATCGTCACGATCCTGTTTTATTCTCTCTTCACCTGCGTCACAGCATTCGCAAATGCTCCTTGGCAAATGGTGGTGTTGCGTTTCTTCGTCGCGATGGGTGTCGGAGGCGAATGGGCCGTCGCCTCAGCCATGGTCGCCGAGGTTATGCCGTTGCGTTCACGATCGGTCATGAGTTCAATTTTTCACGCTTCCTCCGTCTTTGGAACATTATTGGCCACGGCTGCGGGCGCGTTTATCGTTGGAAACCCGGCTCTCGGAGAAAACGGCTGGCGATGGGGATTTGCCATTGGAGCCGTTCCCGCTCTCCTGACCCTGTGGATTCGCTGGAAACTTCGTGAACCCGATCAATGGGTCAAAGCCAAAGAACGAGCCGCAACAGACACTACACAGCAAGCCGGTCGGCTCTCCGAATTGTTCGTGGGAGCGAATCTTCGCAGTACCATCGTCGGTGTCTCTCTGGCATCAATTGGCCTGGTCACGTTCTGGGGAATCCACATCTACGGTAAAAACGCACTCATGCGAAAAACAGAAGACGCGATTGTCGAAAGCGTCGGTGCCACAAACCAGACTCGCGCAGAAATCCTCGAAGAACATAAAGCGGAAGTCAAACGGGCCGAAATGTGGAGCATGGTCCTCAACACCATCGGCGGAGGTCTCGGCCTGATTCTCTTCGGGACGATCTCTAATCGGCTCGGACGGCGTGGGGCATTCATCCTGTATCATGCGGTCGCCTACGGAATGGTGATCTGGCTCTTCAAATATCTGATTCCTAATCCGGAAACCTCGGCAAGCACCTTGAGTCTCGTCTTACCCGTATTTGGTTTCTTTACACTCGGAATGCATGCTGGATACGCCGTCTACTTTCCAGAACTCTATCCCACTCGACTCCGAGGCACCGGAGCCGGATTTTGTTTCAATATGGGACGACTGGCGACAGCCGCCGCCTTTTTCGGTTTTGCCGCGATGGCCAATCCACCTCGCGCGATTGATAAAGGACTGACACTCGCTCCACTCTATCTGCTGGGTGTGGTCGTCGTCCTGTTCGGTAAAGAAACCCGAGGCCAGGAACTGCCTGACTGATTCCGTCATCAATCACTTCCACTCAGGATACTCTCATGATTCGTTTTTCAGTCCTCATCGCGCTCCTGAGTTTTTTACCTACATTCACATCAAACACCTCAGCAAATGAGCGCCCCAACATCATCGTCGTCCTCTGTGACGATCTTGGTTACGGCGATCTGCGCTGTTACGGTAATAAAGAACTTCAGACACCCAACATCGACAAGTTTGCTGCGGAGGGTCTCAAGTTCACCGATTGTTACTCGGCGTCTCCCAACTGCTCTCCTGCTCGTACCGGCTTGATGACCGGTCGGACACCCTATCGGGTCGGCGTCCACAATTGGATCCCCATGTTCTCACCGATGCACGTCTCGACGTGGGAGATCACCATCGCCTCGCTGTTGCAGGATTCCGGTTACGCAACCTGTCAGGTCGGAAAATGGCATTTGAACGGACGCTTCAATCTCAAAGGACAACCACAACCCGACGACCACGGTTTCGATCACTGGTTCGCCACACAAAACAACTGCCTTCCCGATCATCGCTTCCCCTGGAACTTCGTTCGTAACGGCCAACCAGTAGGAGCCATTCAAAACTACGCCAGCCATATTGTGACCGATGAAGCCATCCATTGGCTCAATGATGTCCGTGACAAATCTAAACCGTTCTTCATCTACTGCAATTATCACGAACCGCACGAGCCCATTGCCTCGGCGAAACAATATCGCGATCTTTACCCTTCTGACGATCCTCGATACACCCGCCATCATGCCAACATCACGCAGATGGACGAAGCGTTCGGCAAGCTGCTCGCGTCTCTGGAAGCACAAGGTCACCGCGAAGAGACGCTGATTTTCTTCACTAGCGATAACGGCCCGGCAATCACTTCATTACACCCGCATGGATCGGCCGGTCCCTTGCGAGACAAAAAGGGAACCGTGCACGAAGGAGGCATCCGCGTGCCGGGAATCGTTCAATGGCCGGGAAAAGTCAACTCGGGGACCGTTTCCGACGAACCGATCTGCGGCGTCGATGTCCTGCCGACTCTCTGTGAAGTTGCCGGTATCGAAACTCCTCAAGATCGCACCCTCGATGGCACCAGTTTCTTACCCGCCTTATCTGGTCAAGCTGTCAAACGAGAGAAGCCGTTGTATTGGCAATTCAATCGCGCTAACACAAAGTGGAAGGTGGCGCTTCGTTCGGGCGACTGGAAACTGGTCGCCACACTCACCGGCTCTGAGTGGAGCCGTGGAGGAGGCATCATCCTCGAAGATGAGCTGCAGATGAAAAAAGCCGAGTTAGATACGTTCGAGCTCTACAATCTTCGCAAAGACATCGCCGAAACGACCGACCTGAAAGAGTCGGAACCCGACAAATTTGCCGACTTAAAACAGCAAATGCAGGCGATCTATCTTGATGTCCGTGAAGAATCACCCATCTGGCCCGATTGGGACTTCGCCAAATACGAGGGCATGAAAATCCGCGAAGGCAAAGCCGCCCGCAAAGAAGCCGGCTGGGACGATTATTGATTCTTAATAGGCATCAAAACCGATCGCTTGCTTTCCCCGCTACAATGTCTGGAAACTTCATTGGTGGAGAGCCTCATGCGAAAAACACTTATTTTATTGTTCAGCCTGATTCTCCTCGGCATGATTGTCGTGACCACACGCGCGTTTCTGCAGGAAGGAATTTTCGTCCAGGGCGGAAAACTCTGGCCAATGTGGTGGTTTCGTGCGACTCTAGCCGATGCCTATTTTGGCTTCTTCACCTTCTATGCCTGGGTGTACTACAAAGAAAGCTCACCTCTGTCGCGCGTCATCTGGCTGATCTTGATCTGCGCCTTGGGTAACATCGCCATGTCGATCTACATGCTGCGATTGCTTGTTCTCATGAAAAGCGACAACCCCGCCGAATTGTTATTGCGTCCTGAACACCGTGTCAGAAACCAATGCTAATATTCAGCAAAGCTCAGACCAGTCACTTCTTCTTTGATCGGACCAGATGAACGATGATCATCCCGGAACCGACAAATATCCCGAGCAAACATGCCACCAGACGACCAATCGCCTGAGCTTGTCGCTCTGACGCAGAACTGGCTTCAACGGCCATGAACTGCGTCATCACGCTGGAAAAAATACTGGATCCGATGACGATTGCTCCCCACTGCCAAAGGGAGATCTTTTTAAGACGATCCATGCCCGTCTTGGGTGGAGCGGCCTTTTTTTTCTTTTTCCCCATCTCAGATTCCTTACTTACGAATGCTGCGAGTTCTCACTGATTCTGGTCTTCGGGAACACAATGAGCAAGACATTTCTGACACTTATCCACCGATCACCAGACCACCATCATTGATCGTATATTCGACGATTGAATCATCGCACGCTGACCCTCGATGCTTGGCGACATGTAAGCCTCGCTTCATCTTCATGCCGTCGCGAATTTTCCCCATCACGATGACTGTATTGGCATTCGACAGAACATCTCCCGTTTCGATGGGGCGAGAGAGAAGATCATCAAGCATCGTTTCGTGAGATGTCAGCATTAACAGACAACTGATCTCTTTTTCGTCGTAGCCGTGCTTTTCGATCTCGGTCTGGTTTTCGCGAAAATGTGATCGAAATAAATCGCGGGCCACCCAATCGTGTTCTTTGCGAAGCACCTGATGATAGACGTATTCAAAGACATGGAATTGAAATGACTCGCTCGCTTTTTCGACCGGCTCGACACCATCGATGACACAACGTCGTACGCCATGGGCAAAGTTTGTGTAAAAGAATGCAATCGCCTGATCAATTTTCTTCATAAACTCCACGCGCCATTCTTGCCATTCATCGCGGTCGAGATCTTCGAGTGTGACCTTTCGTCCCGTCCGCTCAAAGACATGCAAGTAGTCATCCCGGACTGCGGGATCCCATAAGTGTCCCAGATTCGGTTTTGAATCCGATTTGCGGAGTCGAAGCTCCCAATCGAACATACGTCTCGCATAATTGGCGTGATTTTGGGCGTCACCGCGGGAAGTGAGATCGAAAAGAATCCCCGTCTCCCCTTCTTGCTTTTGGCCAGCGTGAGCAAATTGCAAACCGAGTTGTGTTTTCCCGATACCGGTCGCCCCCAACACAACACTCATTGTGCCGGGAATCAGTCCACCACCAAGCATCTTGTCGAGTTCGGGAAGCCCCGTTGTATGTCTGTCATTCGTCATTTTGAATCTCGGTTGATTTTCTCAGATAGTAATTTTTCGGTTTCTCGCGGTCACTTCCCATTCGCCCGTCACTCGACCTTCCTCAACCACATACGCTGACGCATGTAGTGCAGAAGTGGGGCAAACATGCCAGGGAATTCCAATCAATTCGTCACCCACTTTGTAGTCCCCGGCCTTATCGGTTTCGAGGACCAAGTGCTCTTCGTTCTGTAAGACTTGCTCAGCGCCGGGAAGTTTCGGGAACACGACTCGTTTGCCCGCCGGTGGATCGGAGGCGACCGCTTTGTAACCCAAGTCGAGTGTGATCCGATTGCCTTGAGGTTTACTGATCACACGGGTCAACAAGACCGCCGCTGCGGGGAATTTCAGATCAGGAAAATTGCTGCCGTAACTGGCATCACCGAAAACACACGTTCCGGGTGAAAGTTCAATCGTCGGGTCGTCGTACTCGGCATACACGGGAAACGATCCCGTCCCGCCACACACCAATCGCGGTACGATCACCGTTTCGGCAGACAATGACTTTGATTGTAAGTCGTCTCTCATCTTGAGAACTTTTTCGAACTCGTGGCGAACAGCCGCTTTGCGATCCTCAAAAGCGACCTGATGTTGGTGCCCGTCATAAACGTGAAAGCCGGCCGCGATGAGCCCCGGCAGATCATCAATCGTCTGGTAGACATCCATGGCCTGTTCGCTGGAGACAAGTCCGGTGCGATGTTGTCCGCAATCGATATCAAGCAGAACATGGATGTCGCAATCCGCAGCGACCATCGTTTCAGAAAGACGTCGAAGATTACCCACATCATCCGCCGTCACGATAAACAGGACATCGGGATACTTCTTGCGGAAAGCGACTGCCCGCTTAAGATTCGGCCCGACCAAGCTATACGCCAGCAGAATGTCTTTGACGCCGACATCGGCCAGCATCTCGGCTTCCGCAAATGTCGCCGCCTTATGTTTCGTAAGACCGCGAGCGAGTTCGATCTTCGTCACTTCTGCCATCTTATGGGTTTTACAGTGAGGACGAAGCCGGTCAACAGAACCGGCAATGGCAATCATCCCATCCAGATTTCGTTCCAACTGCTCACGGAAGACAATGAGCGACGGAGAGAGCAACTCTGAAGTCTCTGAGATGTGATAATCGGGAGTCGTCATGGCAGTATCCTCAATCGAGTTTTTTTCCCGTCAATGTCGTGACTCTCGGGAATCTGCCATTGTTTGAGGCGGCTCAACAAAACACAATCGTATCATCATGAAAATTCGATACTTACAACACGAATCCTCCAAACTGATGCGAACGCTGCTCGGAATCACTCTGTGCATTCTGTCGTTTATCGGCTGCGGAGAAGAGGACGACCAACCCGCTCACGAACTAAATTCGACACCCCCACCTCCTCAAAACGCCCCAATCAATGATGACTCGGTCGGAGAGTTCACACTCAATCAAAAGCAGTTTCAGGAACAATTCCCTGTCACCGACCAAGAACCTGTTCCGGTCCAGAAAATTTATCGCCCAACCCCTCCCCAACCAAACCATTCTGAAGAAACACTCGCCAAATTGGGGTATCGACGGTATGAATCCAGGCATCTGGTCCTCTTTACAGACATCGAACCCGAAATTGCCCAACTTCTGGTGACACTCGCCGATCAGGAATATGCTGCCTGGATCGAATATTTTGGCTCGCTGCCTGAAGCGCGGGATGGGTCCGATTTTCGTATGACCGGCTATCTGATGCGAGATATGGGAGCACTCGTCGAATTGGGAATCGTCCCGCGCGAATATCTCGGGATGCGAACGGGCGGACATAAACAGACTCAATTCTGGATGCTCGATCAGGAGACAGATTACTATCGCCGACACCTACTCTTTCACGAAGCCACACACTGCTTCATGACAATCATGCCCGATATCAGTTTGCCCAAATGGTATCTGGAAGGAATGGCCGAATTGCTGGGAACGCATCGTCTCAATCCCGATGAAAGCATCCAGTTTCGCATCCTTCCTGAAGATAAAGAACAATACGCAGGTTGGGGACGCATCAAAACCATTCAGGAAGAGATCGCTGCGGGACGATTCAAGACGATCTCTCAAATTCGCGCCATCCGACGGATTGATCCTGTTGACGAAGTCCGCGATTATGCCTGGTCGTGGGCGCTCTGTTACTTTCTGGACGCACACCCCCGCTACCAACAGCGATTCCGCAGTTTGCGAGATCATTGGCGCAGCGGTGCTTTTTCTGACGAATTCGACCAACTGTTCGCCGATGACATGAGCCAACTCAATACCGAATGGTTGCTGTTTGTCACGTCGATCATGGAAGGATTCGACCTGCCTCATGCCGCGATGGAGTTTAACCCCACTGGCACTGATTCCATGACAACAATTTCTGCCGAGAAAGGCTGGCAAGCCACGGGCTGGTCGATCACACAAGGTGAGACATATCACTTTTCCGCGACCGGTGAAGTCTCATTGGCGACAGATCCCAAACCATGGGTCTCTCAACCAAACGGCATCACTCTGGAATACTTCGAGGGTAAACCCATCGGTCGGTTGGTGGGAATTGTGAGTGAACCTTCAATCGATACCATGCCGCAAGTGATTGATCTTGGAGTTGAGAAAACCTGGACTGCAACGAATTCGGGAACCCTCTACCTGCGTATCAACGATGCCTGGAATTCGCTCGAAAACAACAGCGGCAGTTATCAGGTTGAAGTTGAATAGCCCGAAAAACGCCCCTATACGAAAGTTTCTGGTAGCCCCTCGTTGCTCGATATTCTCACTTCATCAGACACTCGGACGAAATTCCTGCGTGTACTCGCGTGACCAAAGTGACTGAGCACTCTCATTCTCCGTTTTGAGCATCCCGGTTTTGCCATCAACCATCATCCCCTCACCCAGCCCGGCACGATGGGCGATATTGCCCAGATGACAGAGCAAGGTCGACTTGTAACCCTCTGTAATGGGACAAAAGAGTTTGGCGTCACCACGTACTGCATCCAACAAATTGCCAACATGTTCGGCATTGCCTCCACTTCCCGACCCTTTGTCGATCAACTTGCCATCAAAGTCGATAAATTCCCAGGTTCCCCCGCGTGTTTCGAGATGGCCTTTGTCGGTCTTGAAACGACACTCATACTGAGGATGCTCTTGATCTCTTCGTTCTCGGCTATGTCCTTCCCATGTAATTGATGTACCGTTACTGAATTCGTAACGGGCGGTATGACGATCGGGCGTTTCCTGATCGTCTTTGAGGATTTGTCGTCCTGTGGAGATCACCATTTGGGGATAATCAACTCCCAAGCCCCACCGACACAAATCGATTGTGTGAACACCGTTGTTACCAAGTTCGCCCGTCCCCCATTTCCAGAACCAGTGCCAATTGTAATGAACGATGTTATCGCGGTAATCGGTCGCCGGTGCAGGGCCTTGCCACAGTTTCCAGTTCAGCCATTCAGGAACAGCGCTCGGCTTCCCTGTCCCAATACTCTCTCGGGCATTGAAGTAGTAACATTCTGCCGACTCCGCTTTGCCGAACTCTCCCGCATGCAGACGTGAAATCGCGTCTCGCAACGCAGGATGACTGCGACGTTGAGTGCCAACTTGCATCTGCGTTCGATTGGCGGTCGCCGCGGCCAGCATCATCTCTCCCTCTGCGGGATTGTGACAGCACGGCTTCTCCACGTAAATGTGTTTCCCAGCTTGAGCACCAAAGATCGCAGCCGGCCCGTGCCAATGATCGGGGGTGGCAATCACCAGCACATCGACAGAGTTGTCATCGAGGATATGCCGGAAATCGGCGACTCCCTTAATGGGTTGATCCTGAAATTGGGAGACCGATTCAATCGCTTTGCCGACATTGCGTTCATCGACATCGCAAACATAGGCAACTTCAGTATTCAGTTGTTTGGCAAACTCGGTCGCCAGAGTCGTCCCACGTCCATCACCGCCAATAGAGTTCCTGGAAGTTCCCATCACCCCCACACGAATCCTCTCATTCGCAGACCCGGCAAACGATTGAAACGTCCCCAATGGCAAACTGGAAGCGACACCCGCCGTCAGAACGGCTTGAGAGCTCTTCGCAAGAAATTGTCGGCGTGTTTGGCGTAAGCTGTTCATGGCGGCTCCTTTAATAGGAGATTCGGAAGGGCAAACTAAACTGTTATTGTGGGATAACAACGCAGATGACGCAAAATTATTCCCGTGACAATTGGCGTTTCCATCGCCATTATTACACAATTGTCTGCAAAACTGTCTACAAAACACAGATCGATACTTCGCGAAAACAGAGGCTGATCGATGAACTTTCTCCATACCGGGCTCGTCGTGCGAGATCTCGAACTGATGCGTCGTTTCTATACCGACCTAGTGGGATTAAAGGTTCTCAAAGAGATCGATTCGATTGCTCCCGAATCGGGCGATCATACCGGCTTCCCCAACGCCCGACGAAAACTCGTTTTCCTCGGCTTCGAAGATTCTGAAACTCAAGGCGGCCATCAGCTTGAACTCGTGAAATACTTCGAGCCGGAGTCTCCTGAAGCAGGAGCCGACCGACACGAAAGAGGCAGTATGCATGTTTGTTTTCAAGTCGAGAATTTACAACAGCGGTATTTGACGTTATCGGCCAAAGGGATCCATTTTCTCACCGAACCAAAATTCAACACCGGCGAGGATGGACAATCGGTGGGAGTTGTTTATTTTCAGGACCCCGAAGGAAATTGGCTCGAATTTGTGGAATATCAAACGAAAACATCATGACGAATCCCCCATGGCAACAACCCGAGTGGATCACTCAAACTCAGATCATTCTCGACTCGTTCGCAAAACTGCTCAATCGAGATTTGATTGACCGTAGCGGCTCCGAAGAAGAACAATCGCAGCGATTATTCGAAGCCCCGTTCGTAGTGGTCTCTCATAATACCGCCGAAGATCCGATTTTGAATTACGGCAATGAAACCGCTCTCCGTCTCTGGGAAGCCGATCTGGAAACATTGACCGCGATGCCGTCTCGCAAAACGGCAGAACTCGTCCATCGCGATGAGCGAGCCGAGCTTCTCCGTCGCGTGACGGAGAATGGATTCATCGACGACTATCAGGGAATACGCATTTCGGCGACCGGCAAACGATTTCAGATCGACCAAGCCATCGTCTGGAATCTGTTCGATCAAGAAGGACATCCCGCGGGACAAGCCGCCACATTTTCAGAGTGGGAGATGCTGCCAGAGTTGTGATGTAATCGGCAGACTTGCCGATGCGAGTATCACCGAACTTAATTGACCGGCTTCGGAGCGGCCAGCGGTTGGTCAGACTGCGCCGATTCGAGATCAAGATGATCGTCGCGCGTGTGATTCAAGAGCCAGTCGTAAATGACAAGATTTTGATACGTTTCCGTCCACGAATCGTGCATCGCGTCTGGATAGACCGTCAATTTAGGTTTGCCACCTGCCGCTTCCATCTCGGCTATGATCGCTTCCGATTGAGAGAGTGGCACCACGTTGTCTTTCGCACCATGAAAGACCCAGGTCGGTAAATGAGCCACTTTCTTGCCCCACTCCGGTTCGCACTTCCCACAGACGGGAAGGATCGCGGCAAAACGAATCGGATCTTGTGAAGCCCAGAACCAAGTCCCCTGAGCCCCCATACTGAGTCCCGTCAAAATGATACGGTCGGCATCGACCGAATAACGCTGTTTGATTTCTCGCAGCAAACCTTGGAGTGCCGGAAAGACCGGTTCTTCACGCCAACGCACATCGGAAGGACATTGCGGTGAAACGAGAATGAACGGAAAACCTTCCGTTTCAACCACTTTGGGGGGACCATGTTTTTTGACTTGCGTCAAATCATGGCCACGTTCACCCGATCCGTGCAGAAAAATGACCAGAGGCCATTGGGTTTTCGTCTCACCATACCCGTCAGGCAAATACAGCAGATAATCCAACTTTTGAGCCGCATCTTTAGACGATTGATACGATTGCGGAACCTGAGATCCGGGACGCGGCGGCTGCTGGGCTGAGAGAGTTTGTGCAACAGAAAGAATCAACAGAAAGACAAACAACCATCGTGGCAACGATTTCATAAATTGTCCTACCGAGGTCGAGAGTCAATTCAGCTTGCCACCGGGGCATCTGCCGGTTGATTCAAACGGCCATCGAGTTCTTTTAGTGTTTGAACGGTCTTCGCAACACCCACTTCAAGCTGGGACAGCATATCGGAAGCACCAATATCATTGGTGATCGCTTTTCGCTCTGTTTCAATCGTCTCTAAAACGGTTTGCTGATCACTCACCAAGCGACTGATAAGATACGCAAGCGACAAATATTGCAGGTCGGTAAACTCAGCCGTGTAGTTGGCATGAGGCACGTAGCCGTATCGATTTACGAGAAAGTCGGCCAGCCGCTGAATGTGAAGATTCTGCAGTTTCACAACCATTTCAAGCTGCTCGGCAACCGCTTCGTCAGCGCTGGAAGTCCAGGGAGAGTTCTCACCCACATATTGCAACAGACTACAATTGAGCGATGCGAAAACGTGATTCAAGCGATCCTGACTCATAATATTGGCTGACCCGCTTAAAAAAATGAATGCTGAGTGAAGCGAACGAAGTAGACGAAACTATGGGAAGAGAACCGATGCCACATTTTGTGCGGTGGAACTGAGGCCCTGCACAAAAACACCGAGAATCACCACAGGGACAGTCACCAAAATCGTATAGAAGCCGGGTAAACTCCCCCAGCGAACATCGACATCGGGTGCCCCCGCAGGACGAGGATCGAGGAACATCACTTTGAGAACTCGCAAATAGTAGAATAGGCTGAAAACCGTATTGACGCCACCAGCCACCAGAACCAACCACATGACCCAGTGAACGCTACCCGCTTCAAAGAGTGAAGCAAAGATCATGAACTTGCCCACAAAGCCACCAAAGGGCGGCATGCCAATCAGCGAGAACATGCAGATCAACATGCAGACACACAAGATTGGTGTCACACTGATCAGGCCAGCATAGTCGTCGATTTCTTCGCTGAAAATCGAATTGCGAATAAAGGCGACCACGGCAAAGGCACCCAGATTCATGAACATGTACACGGCCAAATAATACAACAGCCCTTCAAGGGCTCGTGTGGCATTCGCTGAGGCTTCGGACATTTGATCGGCGGGGGCATTCATGAGAACAATCACAGCCGAGACGCCCATCAACATGTAACCCGCGTGTGCGATTGTCGAATAAGCCAACAAACGTTTGACGTTTGTTTGAGCGTATGCGGCAAGATTTCCATAAGTGGCCGAAATCGCCGCGATGACACCCACTCCCAAACCGATATACAGGAAGGTCGGCTGTAACGCACCGGCATCACCCGAACTGAGCGACAAGGCAAATCGGACGAGCAACGCAAAGGCACCCGCTTTGGAGGCCACCGACAAAAAGCCCGCCACTTCCGCAGTCGCACCTTCAAACGCATCAGGACACCAGAAATGAAACGGGAAGATCGACAATTTGAACGCCAACCCAACCATCACCATCAAAATCATGACAGCAATCGCGGTTCCCGAAACAATGGAGTCACCCGATGAGGTAAGCAGTTCCAGGCGTTCGGCCATCAAAGACATGTTGCCCGTTCCCAGCAATCCGCAGAGAAGACTGATGCCATACAGCATCACTCCGGCAGCACCGGCTCCATAAACGACATACTTGAAAGCCGCTTCACTGGAAACTCGACGCCCTTTGAGGAATCCGACCATGACATAACTGGGGACCGAAGTCATCTCGACCCCGAGGAACAAGATTAGCAAATGATTCGAGGAAGCCATCACCATCATACCGATGGTTGAGCCAAACAGCAGCGTATAAAAATCGGGACCATCTTCGATGTCGGGAAGACCGCTGAGAATGGTCAATGTCACTACCAGCACGAGAAACAGCATCAGGAAGATACGGAAAAACGCGGTGAAGCGGTCGAAAATGAGTAAGCCGGTAAACAACTCCTGAACCACTTCGCCCCCCGACTCTTTCAGAGCCAGAAAATCAGTGGCCGCGAAGCCGAACGCGACAAACGCACCGACCAACGCCACCCAGCTTGGAGTGATCCAGCGGTCGATGGAAAATAGACGCACAAGCAGTAAGGACAAAATGGTCCCACACAAAATCAGTTCGGGACGGATCAATCCGACCGAGGTCTGGGTTGTGTCCTGAATGAACAGATTGAGAATTTGTTCGAAGTTCATGATGACTATTCGATTGAAAAATTAACCGCAGAGCGGATGTCTGATTCTTATTGCTTCAAACTCACGGCCGTGACATCCACGACGCGCTGGTAACCTTCGTCCATCGCCTGGACAAGTTCGGCAATCGAACCATCCATCACATCGAGCATGACAGCGGGATAAATCCCGAACCAGATGGCCAAGACGAGCAGAATGGTTGCAATGGCGGTTTCCCGCCCATTGATCGGTGTGATGGCTTCTGGATGTGGACCTTTATATTCGGCCCCCAGATAAACACGTTGAATCGCCCAGAGAATGTAACCCGCCGTCAGGATCACACCTGAGGCAGCCACAATCGCCAGGAATTTCGAGTATTGCCAGGAAGACAAGACGACAAAGACTTCACCGATGAAACCACACAATCCGGGTAGCCCCAATCCTGCGAAGAACAAGCCGATAGAAAGCCCGCCATACAGCGGCATCTTGCCCATCAAGCCACCGAACTTATTGAGATCGCGGTGATGAACACGGTCGTAGATCACGCCCACCATGAAGAACATTCCGGCAGAAGAAATTCCGTGAGCGATCATCTGGAACATCGCCCCGTTAAGCCCCATTTGCCAATATTGCAAATTGACTCCCGCTCCCGTGGCATCGTTGATACTCCAGACTCCCATGCCGATCAGCACATATCCCATGTGAGAGACAGAACTGTAAGCCACCATGCGTTTGAAGTCGGTTTGCGCCAGAGCCGCGAAGGCTCCGTAAATAATGCTCCAGGCACCAATGGCCACTAATGCCCAAGCTGCTGTTTGGGCACCATAAGGACAAAGTGGGAACGCGATGCGGATAATTCCATAGCCACCCATTTTCAATAACACACCGGCCAAGATCATCGAGATCGGTGTGGGGGCTTCAACGTGAGCATCGGGTAACCAGGTATGAAACGGGAAAGCAGGCAGTTTAATTGCAAAACCGATAAACAGCAGCACAAAGGCCACCAACTGAGTCGTCTGGTCAAAACCGTAACCCTGTTCGAGTCCCTGACCCACGCGGGCCAGATAAAGCAGATCAAAGCTGCGGCCACTGTTGAAGTAGAACATCAACATGGCAATCAGCATCAGTACTGAACCGACCAATGTGTACAGGAAGAACTTGATCGCCGCGTACTCTTTGCGAGCTCCTCCCCAAATACCGATCAGGAAGTACATTGGCAGCAACATCACTTCCCAAAACACATAAAACAGGAAGAAATCGAGCGAGACAAACACGCCCAACATCCCGGCTTCCAAGAGCAGAAAGAGGATCAAATAACCTTTGACGGCTTTCTTGATACTCCAAGACGCCATGAGTGCCAGCAAGCTGACACCACTGGTTAACATCACTAACGGCAGGCTGATCCCATCGACCCCCATCGTCAGATTGATATTCCAGTTGGGGATCCAAGCGACATCGAACACCATCTGCATACCGGAGAGGGTCGAGTCGAAATCACGCCAAACCAGAAGTGTCAAAAAGAAAGTGATTGCAGAGATTGCCACAGCAAACATCCGCATCGCTTCTTCTTGCGCTTTGTTGATGAAGTTCAGCGCAATCGCGCCGACAACTGGAGTTGCCACAATAATGGGTAGTAAAGATTCCGAGTTCATGATTGTCAGGTATTCCTGGAACCGAAAAAAATGACGATGAGTTATTTTGGTAAATGTCTTGCTGTCTAGTGTGGGAACCAGACAAACAGAACGACGCTTAATGTCACCACCGCAACGGCAATGAACATCACATATTGACGCATTTGACCGGTTTGCAACTTGCCGAAGCGACTGCCAACACTGAACGTCGCTGTGCCCAGCAAATTGACCAAACCGTCGACAAATTTTTCGTCGAACATGCGGTCCCATTTACTGATCCACAAAGTCGCACGGCTTAACCAATGCAAAAATGCATCAAAGACCCACTTATCGACCACGGTGCAATACCGGGCCACAATATGAGCCGGCTTCATAAACATTGTGTCGTAGAGTTCATCGAAGTACCACTTATTCGACAAGTAGCTATGCACACCGGACAGCGATGATTTGATATCAGTAGGATTAATTAATCCCAAGCCGTAAATGACGAAGGCAATTAAAGTCCCCGAGAAGGCCGCGATAGTGGCCAAGTTTCCGGCATTGGCATGATTTCGCAAGACATCGATATGCCCGGGGAGATTTAAGGTCACCGTACCAACATGGGCGATGCTGTCATGAATCCCGGCAGGAGCCGATTCGGCCAGCATCACGAATAGTTTTCCACCTTCACCACCAATGGCACAAAATGCAGCCAGAACTGACAACGCGATCAATGGACCGGTCATCACCAACGGTGATTCTTTGCAGTGATCGTAAACGTGTTGATCACGTGGTTTGCCGAGGAACGTATAGAACCACAGGCGGAACATGTAGAACGCCGTTAAACCGGCAGTGATCAAAGGCAAGATGAACAACAGCAAATGAGCCGGGTTCATTTTGAAGTACGTCAAGGCCGTCGCGACAATCGCATCTTTCGAGTGGAAACCGGAAAGAGCCGCTTTACCGTTGGCAATATCAGTGAATGCCAACAATCCACCGACAACAACCACAGTGGCCGCCATCGGAATTTGTGTTTTATCCCCCTTGTAGGCAGCGAGAATCCCGAGAATGAGTCCCAAGATCAGGACCACATTTCCGATCAATCCAAAGCTGACGCCGGGAACCGAAAGCCCGGCAATGGCCACCACTCCGACCAGCATCGCGGTTCCCGTGATGGGCAACTTACGAATCAGGCCACCCATTTTGGGCATTTCCTGTTCGTGATGACAGGCGGCAATCACACTTCCCGAGCAGAGGAACAACAGCGATTTGAAGAACGCATGTGTGATCAGATGGAACAATCCTGCCGCCCAACCAAAGAGACCCAGCCCGAGCATCATGTAACCCAATTGACTGATTGTCGAGTACGCCAAGACCTGTTTGAGGTCGGTCACCACCATGGCAATGGTCGCCGCTAAGAACAGCGTGATCGCACCGACATACGCAATGACGAGTAAGACCTCGGGAGTGAACATCGGATAGAATCGACCGGCGAGATAAACCCCCGCCGCGACCATCGTCGCGGAGTGAACCAACGCGGAGACCGGTGTCGGTCCTTCCATGGCATCGGGTAACCAGGTTTGTAACGGAAACTGTGCCGATTTACCGATACAGCCTCCAAAGATTCCCAACCCGGCCACAACGAGTAGCCAATACGGCATGCTGGCTTCGTTTCCTTCGGCAGTCTTCAAGCGGTGTCCATGCCCATCTTGCAGATAGACGACTCCCGCTTCGTTATCGACATCGAGTTCGCCATCTGTTCCGCGAATCATCTGAAACAAACCGGCAGGTTTATCGGCATTGGCAAGATCGGGCTCTGCGAATTTGAAAGTTCCGAAGGTCGTCCAGATGGCCATGAGACCAATCAGGAAGCCGAAGTCACCAACACGGTTCATGATGAACGCTTTGTTGGCTGCGGTGCTGGCAGATTTCCGTTCGACATAAAAACCGATCAGGAAGTAAGAACAGACACCGACCAGTTCCCAGAAGACAAAGACCTGGAAAATATTACCGGCAATCACCAATCCAAGCATGGCAAAACAGAACAGCGACAGAAACGCGAAAAACTTGTAAAAGCGTCCCGGACGATGAACGTGCTTGCCGTTGGAATAATGGGCGTGATGATCGACATAATCGTCGGTCAACTCGTCTGCCATGTATCCCATCGCAAAAATGTGAATACAGGTGGCGATGAAAGTTACCATCGTGAACATGACAAGCGTCAGAGTATCAATGTAATACTCGATGTTGATTTCGAGATCGCCGAAAGAAGCAAGACGATAATAGATTCCACTGAAGACGGCAGGGCCTTCCACATGCCCACCCGCATGCTCGTTGTCATGAGCATGCTCGTGACCTTCGTCGTGATCGTGTCCAGCTTCGTGATGATCGTCAACAGGCTTTTCAGCAACCACCGGGTCGGCTATCGCAAACTGAGCCAGTGAAGCATCGTCACTGGAAATTGCGGAGTGACCTTCCTCACCATGTTTGTGGTCGTGCCCTTCATCGTGGCCGTGACCATGATCTCCATCATGCTCGTGGCCATGACCTTCATGACCGTGCCCACCATGACCGGGAAGCGGCTTCCCTTCTTCAATCGCCGCCACCAACTCGGCATGATGTGCCGATTCGTGTTCGAAGCGTTCTGTCCAGCCCGTTTCCCGGACATAAGTCATCAACGCCCAACTGCTGAACAGGAAACCAAGTCCGATACAACCAACAGCAAACTGTGCGGCCGCTTTGCTGAAGCGATCCCGCTGCCAGTATCCGGCAAAAATCTCTACGCCGAACCCGAAGAGTGGCAAAAGCCACGCCATGGTCAGCAGCGTTTTGATTGTTTCGCCCGTTGTCTCGTAAGGCATGGGTGATCCGTGATTTCTCTGTAGTAAATTCTGTCTCTGATGCGCAACGGTTGAAAGAGATTAACCTTTCAGTTCATCGCCCCGGTCCACATCAATCGTCAGGTGGTTGTTATAAAAGTTGAGTGCAATGGAGAGTGCAACGGCTGCCTCTGCGGCGGCCAGCACAATCACAAACAACGACACGATCTGACCATCCAGACCGAGCGTGGTATATCGCGAAAACGCGACGAAATTGACGTTGGCCCCGTTGAGGACCAATTCGACCCCCATGAGCAGTCCGATGCCGTTTCGTTTGGTCGCCATGCAGACAACCCCCGAAACAAATAGAACCGCTCCGACTAACAGGTAACTTTCCAAACCCATAATGTGGACTCGACGATCAAATGATTGCGTGTCTTAAAATATCAAACCGAACGGTCAAACCGTCGGACGAGTTCGTTGCTTCGCACGAGCCAGATAAGAGGCTCCCACTAACACAACGAGTAAGTGAATCGAAACAATTTCAAACGGGAACAAATACCCCGAACTCAAACCGGCTTCTTCCGGGGCACCGAGATCTTTATCAGGTCGTAAGCCCAACAAAGCCATCCCCAACGGACGAATGGTGTTTCCTTGTCCCGTCGGGTTGTAACCTTGTCCTTCGTTCTGTTGGAATTCGCCACCCGATGTCACTATCGCTGCTTTGTTCCAATCGACCGACCGAACGGTCCCTTGAATCAGAAACAACAATGTCACACCCACGGCCGCTCCCATCACCAGTTCTCCCGGCGATGTTTGTATTTTGACGTGTGGCCCGGTGGCTGTCAGCATGATCCCGAAGATCAGCAGCACCAAAGTTCCACCCACGTAGATAATGATTTGTGTAGCCGCGACAAAGTCGGCATGCAACATGAAATAAAGTCCGGCGACCGAGCCGAGCGAGACAATCAACCAGAACGCCATCCGGGCCACTCGTTGAGCGAGAACCACTCCGAGAGCGCCTCCACAGGCAGACATGGCAAAGATGAAAAAGAGGATTTTTTCGTAGGTCATCGGGTTCCTCCGGCGACCTGACGGTCCACATCGGCAAGTTCCCCGTCATCGATGGGTGTCGAATTGGGAAGAATCAATTGTGAGGTTTCCACGTCTTCAGCAGGTGCAGAAATGTTTGGTTTCGCCCATTTATCGGCTTTGGGAGCCCAGATTGATGTATTGGAATCAATCAAATCCCACTGTTTCTCTCCGTTGATTTCTACTTGCTTTCCATTTTCCATCACAGGTTCCCATTGGGCACTGAAATAGAATTTTACTAATGGGAAGCAGATCGTTCCCAGAAACAGAAAACAGCTCATCGGGATCAGATATTTCAAACAGGTAATCATCACTTGGTCGATTCGCAATCGAGGCAGAGTCCAGCGAACCCAAACCTGAACGAAGACCAGAGCCCAGCCCTTGGAAATCAAAATGCCCATACCAATCGCATTGGAAAGGTAAGACATGGGTTGGAAGCTGCCATCAGCGGACAAGGCTCGCATTTCCAAGAGTGCGGCATCAAGTGGAGCAATCCCACTGTTCCAACCTCCGAGGAATAAAATGGCGGCCACCGCACACACGACAAACATGGCGGCGTATTCTCCCATGAAGAAGAATGACCAACGCATGCCCGAGTATTCGGTATGAAAACCACCCACCAGTTCCGATTCGGCTTCCGCCAAGTCGAACGGTGCTCGCTTACAACTTGCCGTGGCCACGGTGAAGTAAACGAAGAAGGTGATCAATACAAATGGATCGTGGAAGATGAGCCAGTTGTTGGCCCAACCCGATTGAAGTTGAGTAATCTCGACGAGATTTAATGAACCGGCGACTGTGATGGGGATGATCGCACACAACGAAAGCGGAATCTCATAGCTCACCATTTGAGCCGCTTCACGCATCCCGCCGAACAACGACCATTTCGAACCACTCGAATAACCGGCAAGGATAATACCGATCACTTCCAGCGATAAAATCGCGACCAACACATAAAGACCAATATCCGAAGCAACCGCGACCCATGTCTCACCAAACGGCAACACCATCATCGTCCCGAAAGCCGCCACACACACCATATAAGGTGCCATCCTATACAGCATCGAGTCTGCCGCAGGTGGCACCAGGTCTTCTTTTTGAATCAGCTTAATGCCGTCGGCCACAGATTGCAGCCAACCGAATCGACCACCAACCCGAGTCGGACCGAGACGATCCTGAATTCGTCCGGCAATTTTTCGTTCGCCCCAAATCCAGACGACCGGCGTCCCCATGAAGATGCCGACCAACAGCGAACCATGAATGAGTGCAGCCAACACCATGGCAAGCCCGTTGGTCAAACCAACAGAGTCTTGCAGGTAGTCAACGATATTCGTGGCAATTGGAAAGAAGTTCATCAGCGCATCCGTCCCAAGGGTCGGTCTGGGCTCAAAAAACGCAACGGGGTCTTAACGAACAGTCCCTGTCCGCACCGTGCGCAAGATTCAAGGTTGAACTATGCCACAACAGAAATGGCGTTTCAAGGGATCGGGAAATCAATTTCCTCAAGCCAGCCAAACACTTGCGCCGGATTTCTCTCAATTTTGAGAAGCCGATCTAGTCTCCCCAGAGTTCGACCTTCCTCTCATCTGGAATGACTCTCAGAGAATTATGGTCGAGAACCGGATTCTGGTGATTTTTTCGTTCTTAGAAGCAACCTGACAGACATTTTTCCCCATTCATAGCCACTATTTCCCACGATCGGGAAAAGTGGAAGAGAGCGGACAATAGCTCAAAGTTGCTTCCCAGTTGACGCACGCGAAGGTACAGAAGCGCCAAGGCATGCAACAGAATCTTCATGCAGGAATTCAAGGTGGCCTGTTTGCTCGCCAGACGCGGTCCAGTAGGCACAAAAGAAAAGCTTCATCTAGTAATCAATGGCCGAACTCTAACCTTCACCAACCTCGCCCACCTGAAAGAATCTTTTAGGATCACTCACGAGGGACTGAAAGTCAGAGAGGGACAGTATTCATAGGGAGCCATACTTCCTTCGGGACATTTTATCGTGAGCCATTACGATCCCCTGTGTCGTAACGTCGCTCAGTAGATATAAGGCCCCCATCGCGCTACAGAATTATCGCAGAATTAGCTTGCACCTCAGTTCATCAAACGTAATTATCCATTCACAAACTATTTATTTCAAAGCTATCAGGAGATATTGATAATGCGCACTTCTGTACTGGTCTTAGGTATTCTGGGTGGTGTTTTCAGCCTCATGGTCGGCCTTTGCACCGGAGTCTGTTTTTCGGCAGTCGGAGAACTTGGGGAGAGCGTAGGTGATACTGAAACGGCAGCCGAGGCGAATGCAGCAGGAGGGAAATTCGTTCTCTTTGGACTGATTCAGGCGATTGTCGGTATCGTCGGAACTGTTAAGGCATATCGAACATTTGAGGAACCTGATGTCAAGAAGGTTCCCGTTTACTGTCTTGGTGCTGCGGCGTTCTTGTCGGTCTTCAACACGATGCAGTTCTTTACCTCTGGGCTGTTGTTCGGAGTTGCCATTCTACTAATCTTCATCGGAGGGGCCAAAGCTCCAACCGACAGTAGCGGGCAAACTGGCGACAGTGAGCAGATGGCGTAGATTGATGTATCACAGCATCAGTTTTGAGCTTGGTGGAGCCCCCATCACCATCCAATTCTTCGAACTATGGATCGGAATTGGCCTGATATTCGCCATTATCGAATTAGATATTGAGGTTCAACACTTCTCCAAAAAGACCGCAGACACACTCTTCATGATTGCGACATCCAGCATGATTGTGGGGATCATGGGAGCAAACCGTGCAACGATCCTTTTGCTTTCCAGCTCATTGTGGGAAACTGGAAAGATTCATTCATCATATTCTGGTTTCTCGTTTTTGCCGGGTTTGGCGATTGGTGCTGTCACTTTTGCATTAATTGCTCGGTGGTACAGGCTACCGCTATTGACGAGTTTCAATTCTTTGATTCCTCCGTTGGCCATTGCTCACGCATTTGGCAGACTCGGTTGCTTCTTTGGAGGATGCTGCTTTGGCGCTCCAACAAAATGCCCACTTGCAATTGTCTTCCCATCGACTTCCGCGGCATCAAAAACATTTGGGTATCCGATTAGAGTTCATCCCACTCAATTATACGAAGCTGTGTTGTTGTTCGGAATTTGGTTTGTCACGAAAAACATTGTGCAAAGAGAACACCGCGTCTACACATACTTACTGGCTTACGGGACCGGAAGATTCAGTCTGGAATTTATCCGAGGCGATCAACGAGGGACAATACCTGTTTTCGAGTTTCTATCACCATCTCAGTTGATTTCCATTGGCATGGTGGCGGCCGGAGTTTCATTACTTTTATGGAACAAAACGGTCCAGATCGACCCCGCAGAAGAATCAACGTAATGCAACACAGGCTGCTGTGCGGACCGCTGTCAGGTCGGTCTGTCATTACAGCATCACAGAACTGCATTCTCAAAGCAGGACCAGAGTACGAAGTCGTTGCCAGAAACAGCTTGTGGGATCTCGAAAAACCACCAACCCCTGAATCTTATGCCGAGTTTAGTGGCACGACGAAACCTCATGGAGGTGCACCATCACAGAAATCAGGCGAGGAAAAACCTCCGCGTTCAAGTCGCATGCTCGCCATGTTCATGAAGGGAGACGCAGATGGTGATGGAAATCTGACTCGTGAAGAACTGCCCGCAAGTTTTCAACCAAGAATGGCTCAACTCGATCTCAATTCTGATGGAGTTCTCGATCCTGCGGAATTGAAGAAAATGATGCAGGAGTTTCAAAAACGCCGTGAAGGTTCACGCGAAGAGGCTCGCGACCCCATTCTCTATGGTGTTGCCGTGGCAGACGGAACGATTGTGATTCGCACGGGAACACGGCTTTACGCGGTTGGCAATTCCACCTCAAAGGTAAAGGAGTGAACGATGTTTCCAATCCAATCAAGGAAGACCACCCGCGATGATCGGCGAGAAATTCGATCACCCCTCAACAATGCATTTATGCTTTTATACTTTGTAGCTGTTTGCTTTGCGGATGTGGCGGGGAAGAAAACACGTTGGATTCAGCTCAGCCGGAATCTCTCGTTCCTGAAAATTTTCAAGACGCAAATGAGACCTGGACTCGATCCGAAGAACTAACCGACAAAGACCAGTCTGTGTTAGAGGAATACTTTCGCAAGAATCCCTCATTCGTCGAGGGAGCTTTGGTCAAAGGAGACCCCTCAATTTTCCTGAACGAAAAAGACCATCGGCGATTTTATTGGATCGGGCAGCCAGCCACGGGAACTCGGTGGTTCATGGTCGAAATCAAGAATCGAAAAATCGGACAACACGAAAGTCAGGGCCTTCCGTTTCCGTAACGGGCAGAGTAGCCCGGCCAGCTTTATTGGTCGGCTGATGAAATCACAAGATGACTCATCCGATCGTTCAAGCTCATTGGCTCCGCAGGAGCGTCGCCCTCCCGGTCTGCCTATGATCTCCTTCACACTTTGCGTTTCTTTGCGTCTCGGCGTCTTTGCGTCAAATAATGATCACTCAAATTCACCTTGCTAAACTCCCACTACCAGAGTTAGCGTTCGTGGCTCGTCGATTATTTGAGCCGCGTGCGCCAGCAGGGGACGATGTTCAACATTCCGCGCCCCTGCCGAAGGAACGAAGCGTTTTTACTTGCGCCCTTGGCCTGTCTCCTCGCTGATCGCTCGGCGGCCTGCAGTTACACGCTGGCGGCTCAATTCACGACCTCGATCTTTGGCAATTTGAAAAAAGCATTCAGGCATATGCTCTCTGAATGGTCTGCTGTGAGATGCTGCGTTAGCCAACGCACTGCTTCCTGACTCCTGATTCCTCTCAGTCACTGTTTAAGAATGCGAGGGGAATCACCTCTTTGGAGGAACGCCAGGCCAGGAACTCGCAAATTCAAGTCAGGCAACGACTTGCTCAAGAGTATTCAAGGGTATTGTCAAGAGTATGAGAAGTGTGTGTGTCTGGCCCATACTCTTGAAGACTCTTGAAAGTTGCCGATGATTCAACGAGTTAGAGCGAATTCAAGAGTACGGGGTTTTGGACTCTTGAACGCTTGAAAAGGGGTTGAGTGTTCGGGAATGAGTTCCGTTCGTTGCGATCATCCAACTCCAGCTTCCAACGCTGAACAGCATGCAATCATGGTTTCGGCTTTGCCTTAACCGGACGATTCTCTGGGGGATCAATCGCGAAGTTGATCGTCTCGAAATCGACCGAACGACAGAGATCGTACAACGCGATCATATCTCCTAAAGGCACTTCATCGGCCGTGTCAATCACCACCGGCACATCGGGAGCCACCGTCGCCAGACCAATTAACAACTCGCGCACTCGTCCCGGCTCTTCGATCATTGTGCCGTTCAGATCGGTCACCGTTTCATCACCGATGCGTATCAATTTGATGTAGGCTCGGTCCGGTTCCGGCTGTAACGGATCCTCGGGGGGTGTCTCCGATTTCACGCCGGCTCCCGAAATGGGAGTCGATAACAGAAGTTCCTTCTGTTGACCGATAGACGCACAGACAAAGAAGATCAATAACAGGAACACAACGTCGATCATCGGCGTCATCGACATCGCTTCGTCACGCTCATCGTGCCGGGTAAAACTCGGAATTTTCATGGAGTCGATCCTCCCGGCAATGCTCCGAAATTGATTTGCGTGACTCCTGCTCGGGCACACTCCACCATCAATGGTTCAATCGCACGAAACAAAACGGCTTTGTCACCGCGAATACGAACTTCAAAGTTCTCACCATCTTTGGCCATGCCGTCAAACAATAAAGGTTCGATCTCATCCAAGCTGAGGAATGTGCCACCCTGTTTGTACCGACCATCGGCCATCACCGTGACAACCAAGCGGCTGGCTGAAGACTTCTGTTCGTCTTCCCCGGTTACGGCTTCGGGCAACGCGACTTCGTCGCGAGACTCATTTCGCACGAAGTGACTCGCCGCCAGAAAGAAAATGATCAGCAGAAAGATCACATCAATCAGCGGCGTAATATTGACCGTAACGCCGAGTTGTCGGCTGCGAGCCGGTAATCGCATCAGCGTGATCCCCGTTCAGGCACGACAGGAGGAATGCCGGGACTGGCTGCAGGACGGGATGTCTTTTGTCCTCGACGAGCTGAGACTAAGGCTCGTTTGTAATCCGCGAAGACATGTTCGGCCAGCAATGCGGCTTCTGCGACCAGACCATCAACACGATTCCTGAAGATCGCAAATGAGGCGACTGCCGGCACGGCGACACTCAAACCCATTAATGTTGTCACTAGCGCTTTGTAAATCCCCGGAGCGAGTTCTGAAACTTGAGGATTCGCTTTCGATTCAAATTCCAGAAACGCGAGAATCATCCCCCAGACAGTTCCCAACAAACCCAACATCGGAGCAATGGAACCAATCACAGACAGATATTCAATTTTCCGTAACAACCGCGATGACTGCTCGATGCTCGCGTCTTCCATTCCTTTTTCGATGGCCGTGTAGTCAATGCCAACTTCAGAGAGCCCCGCTTGTAAGATCTCCCCCAGCAGACTCGGATTCTGCCGACAAACCTCTTCGGCTTGCTTGAACTGTTTTTGAGCAATCATGCCGTGAACCTGTTGAGCTAGACCGTTTGGCATCAAAGCACCTCGGCGAATTGTCAACATATGTTCGATGATCAAAGCAATCAGAATGACACTCATCCCGGCAATGATCATCCCCACATATCCCCCCGCGAGCGCCAGTTCACGGAGATCGACTTTGGGTGCAACAACGGTTTCTTCTCCACCGCCATCTTGCGCCCAGGCGAGTACTGGGACCGATAAGCAAACCATCGTCGAGAGCAGAACGAATAAAGACCTGCGAGTGCCGCCTCGTTTGTTCTTAGAAAATTGATTCAACACGTATTCGATCCTTCGTGAGTCCGCGTATGCGGTTTGTTATTCGGCAATTGACTTCAGGATGGCATCCGCTTTCCGTGCGGCTTCCGTTCCTTGATACCTCGCAACGAGTTCTCGGTAAATTGTTAGAGATTCCTGATTGCGACCACCAGACCGTAACACATCGGCAGCCGCTAAAGAGGCTTCTGCCGCCAACAATCGATCATGATCGTACAACACCGGAATCCGCAAATAAGTCAAGGCGGCATCATCACGCAACAGTTTGAATTGATACGCACGGGCCAAGAGAAAATACGGCCCGCCTCGCAATTCAGTCGGCAGGCGTTCGATATGTCGCTTCCATTTATCGATGGTGTAAACAGGAAACTCGTTATTGGCAAACTCCAGTCGCCACAATTGAGCCTCCGCCAAAGGTTGTAATCGTCGATGACCGGATGTCTGAACAGTTAGCAAAGCAGTCTTTGCCGTCTCTTCAAAGCCGGGCTGTTCGAGCAATATGGAAGCCCCCACAAGCTGAGCAATGCCAGAATCCGAAACCAGCAATTCAGCACCGTTGCGAATCTGACTGGGAGTGAGAACTTTGGTAGTCCAAACCGCCGGCAACAATTCCAGATGTTGAGTGTGTTCGTCACTGGAGAATATTTTCTCCATTCGAGTGGCCGCCGTGACATAATCACCACGCTGCAATGCCGCCCGGACCAGATGTGCGAGAATCTCTCGCTGCACCCATTCCCGAGGATCGAGCCGGTAAGCTTCCAGGAGTTGTTCTTCGGCTTGCGGAATTTCTCCCGCGTCTAAGAGCGTTAAGCCCTTACGATGTTGTGCAGATTGCGGAGTCTCCACGCGGGTCACCTCGCTCGTCGCGTAGGTTTTGCGAGTGTCCCCTTCCATCAAATGGACGGTCACCACAACGCCGGTGTAATCAATAATTCGACAGCGGATTCGTTTCTTTCCGGTGCTGTATTTCGGCTGGATCATGATGTGATCGGGGTAATTCCCGGCCTGTGTCAAAGACGAACCTTGTGCAGCAGCATCCGATGACATGATCTCCGTCAAACAGAGACAGACACCCAGAAAGACCAAGATTCTTTGATTCATTCGCGTCACCGACTTCCTCCCAGCTTGGTGACATCGCGATAACTGTACGTGCCCTTATTTTGACGCGCCAGTCTTTTCAGGAAATTGTCGCCCGGCAATTCGTGACCAACCCCGAACTCGATGCAATGAACACGGGCACTGTTGTAATTTGCTTTTTTGACCTTTAACAAACCATCTTTACTCAAGGCAGGCTCACGGGCATCGGTCAGAAAGAAGATTACATCGGGCTCATATTTCAATGCTGCCAGCAATGCCGGCATATGTTTTGTTCCCAATGAGGGAGAGACGCTCCCGATAAATCGTTTGGCACGATTCCGATTCACGTCGATTCCGGGATAAAGTTCGACAGCCTGATTTGGGAGTTGAAAGCGGCGTATTTCTTCGTTGTAGAAGATGATCTGAAACTTCTGTCGGTTACTGACACCTTGCAGAGATGCCAACAACTCAGCCTTGGCATAATCGAGAGCGTTGTAATCGCCCATGCTGCCTGAGCAGTCAATGATGTAGACAAAGTTTTTCCCGGCATCAATGGCTCCCAAAAAACGAACCGGTCCATCTCCTTGACCAAACGCTGCAGGAAGAGGAATTGAAGAGGACGCCGATTGAATTTTGGAGGGTGTCGGATTGGGAAGACCGATAGCCGGTGCTAACGCTCCCGGTCCTAACAAGTTGCTTCCCATCTCGGGAAGGGCCATTTCCACTGGTGGATTCTCGGGGACTTCGAGAACCTCGGTTTCATCGGTCACTTCGTTTTTCTGATCAACTTCTGAATCGTTATGTTGAGTGTTGTCGTTGAAATTGGGAGAGTCAGAATCTTTCATCACCAAACCAACAGATCGATACTCCCCTTCCCCCGTTCCCGTAATCACACCGCCGCAGCTTTTCAATTGTGTACTGATCAATACCAGAAACAGGGCGTGCAAAATCAGTGAAAGCCCCCAACCGGGAATCGCGGCCCAGCGGTAGCGTTTTTCCTGCCAGGAAAGTGGCGATTCAGATTGTGTGGGAGTCGGCTGTGACATAATGCATACTGATGGTGAAATGCGCTGAGAGACGCTTTTGACAGCGAATGTGCCTCCTTAGAAGTCTAGGGTGACCTGAAAATCCAGTCAATGTGGATCGTTTCTCCTTGAAAGGTGAGCAAATGATCTGTCTTGTCCCGATCCTCTCACATAGCAGTGACTTGCGACAATCTGCCTTTATGCCTGACCTCAGATTTGGGATAATTGTGGGGAAAGGCCTGCTTTGTTCCTCAAAACCGTTACTCAGCGATAAAAACCAATTTGGAGACGGTATTTTCTCCTGCCGTCCATTTGCCTCGCACCAGCCAACCGTCACAATCAAGATGTCTGGTTGAACTCCGTTCAATCGCCATCTATTCGCAAATCTACGGTAAAACTCCATGCAACTCACCCCAGAAGATCTGATTCTCGTGACGGGAGCGACAGGACTTGTCGGCAGCCATGTCGTCGAACGTGCTCGCTCGATGGGTGTTCCTGTTCGTGTACTGGTGCGTGAATCAAGCGACACTTCGTTGCTGGATGAATGGGGTGTCGAAAAAATCGTCGGCAGCATGTCAGTCCCCGACGACATGAAGAAAGCCGCCGACGGAGTCACCGTGGTCGTTCATTGCGCCGCCAAGGTTGGTGACTGGGGGCCTGTCGATGACTACCGAAAAATCAATGTGGGTGGCACCGAGAACCTGCTCAACGCGGTCGAACAGAACGGCACACTCAAATGCTATATCCAGATCAGCTCGCTTGGCGTGTATGAAGCCCGCGATCATTATGGGACCGATGAAAGCGAACCGCCGAATGTCAGTGGTATTGATGGTTACACGTTGACAAAAGCAGAATCAGAAAAGCTGGTTCTCAAGCATGTGCGAGACAACAAACTTCCCGCCACTGTCCTGCGACCCGGTTTCATCTATGGCCCACGCGACCGAACGGTGTTACCCAGGTTGTTGGAGAAATTGAAAGACGGGAAAGTCAAATATCTCGGCTCAACCCACAAACTGATGAATAACACCTTTGTCAATAATCTGGTGGATGCCATTTTCTTGGCAATCGACCGCGATGACTTGCGAGGAGAGACCTTCAACATCCGCGATGATCGACTCGTCAGCAAACAGGAATTCATGGAAACGATCTGCGAACTGGCAGGCTATGAAAATCCGCCGCTAAAACCGGTCCCCATGGGAATCGCGAAAGGCTTGGCAAAAGTCCTCGAAAAAACGTATCGGTTACTCGGAAAAGACCATGCCCCGATTCTTTCCTCAGCCCGCGTCAAGTTCCTGGCTCTTAACTTGGATTACTGCATCGATAAAGCCAAACGAGAGCTGAAATACGACCCACAGGTCGATTTCAAGGACGCGATGCAGGAGACCATTGCATGGTTCCGTGGACAGGGAGTTGTTTGAATCGACAAAGTCCACTTCTTGGCGATTCCTGTTTGACGAGCCACTCCGGCCCTCCTAGACTTGATGCATGTGTGCCTTGGACTCTTCATCTCAACCTATCGCTATCTCTTCAACGCACAAGATCCCCGATGCCCACCGGTCCCCTGAAGGATTGTCACCCCTCGAATTTGCGGCTCGCGTTTACAACCGCGTGGTCATTCTGATGGTCTTGTATGTCTTGTCAATCGGCCCCATGTATTGGCAATGGGTCGATTCAATGCATGTTCAAGGACACCCGGCGGTGGCTAGATTTTACTATCCGCTGCTATTGGCCTGTGAGATCATCCCCGTGTTTGGAAAAGTCGTGAACTGGTATCTTGATTTCTGGGTGTGACCCAAATCTCTCTATTTTCTCCGAGGACGAGGAGCCCGATTCCCCCCACGGCCTTTCCCCTTCCCACGCTTGCCACCTCTTGCTCGACCACTTTTGGCAAATCCTGGTTCTGATTCGGAACCTTCCTTGATAACCACCGACTGGCCCACCTGTTCTTGTAACTTCAAAATTCGATCCCTGAGGTGTGCAGCCCGTTCAAATTCGAGCGATTCGGCAGCCTTCAGCATCTCCTTTTCGAGTTCGTTGATGTATTCCTGAGTGATATACTTGGTTTCGTCTGTTTCCCCAGCCGCATCTTGAGCCGTCCGGTTAGCGGCAATCTCCTCCTCGATACCACGACGAATCGCTTTTCTGATTGTCTCGGGAGTGATGCCGTGCTCAATGTTGTATTCTTCCTGAATTTTGCGACGACGATTTGTTTCATCGATGGCGCGCTGCATTGAGTTTGTCATCTTGTCAGCATACAAAATCACTTCCGCATTGACGTTGCGTGCGGAACGCCCAATCGTCTGCACTAATGAAGTTTCACTTCGCAGAAACCCCTCTTTATCGGCATCCATAATCGCCACCAGCGAGACTTCGGGAAGATCGAGCCCTTCCCGTAACAGATTCACACCGACCAAAACATCGAACTTTCCTTCACGTAATTCTCTGAGAATTTCGACCCGTTCAATCGCATCAAGTTCGGAATGCAACCACTGGCATTTCAGTCCTTCTTCGTTGAAGTACCGACTGAGTTCTTCCGCCAGCCGCTTGGTCAAGGTGGTAACCAACACACGCTCATTCTGGGCGGCTCTCTTCTTGATTTCCTCAATCAAATGCGGTACTTGTCCTCGTGCGGGCACGACGTGAATATGTGGGTCGAGCAAGCCCGTCGGACGAATAATCTGCTCAACCACACGCCCTTCGGTCTGCTCCAACTCCCAATCAGCCGGTGTCGCCGAAACAAACAAAGTCTGTTTACGAATTTTGTTCCACTCGTCGAACTGAAGAGGTCGATTATCGATAGCCATCGGAATCCGAAAACCATGATCGACCAAAGTTGTCTTGCGCGAACGATCACCGGCATACATCGCTTTTACTTGTGGCAAGGTCGCATGTGACTCATCCACCATCATCAGAAAATCGTCGGGAAAGAAATCGAGCAATGTGTAAGGCGGTTGCCCCGACTTACGTCCCGCGAGCGCACGAGAGTAATTTTCAACACCCGGGCAGAACCCCACTTCTTTCAGTAATTCGATATCATATTTCGTGCGTGCTGAAAGTCGTTGTGCTTCCAACAGCTTGCCGGCGTTCCGAAACTTGACTAACTGGGATTCAAGCTCCTCTTCAATCTCGCCGATGGCATTGTCGATGCGTTCCTGGGGAAGTACGTAATGTTTCGCCGGGTAAATGTAGATATCATCGAGCTTCTGACTTTCTTGCCCACTGACGGGATCAATGATCGAAAGTTTTTCGATCTCGTCTCCCCAAAGCTCGATCCGAAATGCAAATTCTTCGTACGCAGCCCAACACTCAATCACATCACCCCGCACACGAAACTTGCCGCGCGATAACTCGAAGTCGTTTCGTTCGTAATGAATATCAACCAGTTTCATCAAAAACTCATCGCGATCAATCTCATGCCCCACCTTCAGCGGAACCATCATGTCGAGATAGTCTTTTGGCGAACCGAGACCGTAGATACAACTGACTGACGCGACAACAATTACATCTCGACGACTGATGAGTTGGCTGGTCGCCCGTAATCGCAGCCGATCAATTTCATCATTGATCGAAGAGTCTTTTTCGATGTAGATGTCGCGTTGAGGTATGTACGCTTCAGGCTGATAGTAATCGTAGTAGCTGACAAAATACGAAACTGCGTTATTCGGAAAGAATTCTTTGAACTCACCATACAGTTGGGCGGCCAGAGTTTTATTGTGAGAGAGAACTAAAGTTGGACGCTGTAACTGTTGAATGACGTTCGCCATCGTGAACGTCTTCCCCGACCCGGTCACACCGAGCAGAACCTGATTTTGTTCACCCGCTTCAAATCCGCGCACCAGCTTTTCGATTGCTTTGGGTTGATCGCCAGCCGGCTGATAAGCACTGGAGATTTCAAAATCGGGCATCAGAGTTCACTGTTTTGGGAGAGAATACTCCTAGATTGTGGAGAACTCCTGACTGATCGGCAACCCGCAATAATCAATTACGCGAATCAGATGTCGTAATACATCGCAAATTCATAGGGATGAGGTCGTTGTCGCAAGGCTTCGACCTCTTTTTCCGTCTTGTACCAGATCCAAGTATCGATGACGTCTTCTGTAAAGACATCACCCAACATGAGGTACTCATGATCGTCCTTGAGGGCCTGCAATGCCGCTTCCAGAGAAACAGGAGTCTTGGGAACATCCTGCATTTCCTCGGGTTTGAGATCGTAGATATCTTTGTCGAGAGGCTGTCCCGGATGAATCTTGTTTTGAATGCCGTCAATAGCCGCCATTAACACGGCTGACATCGCCAAATAAGGATTAGAAGACGAGTCGGGACAACGAAACTCGAACCGCTTGGAACTCGCATCAGGGCTGTGAACGGGAATGCGAATCGCGGCAGAACGATTACGGTAACTGTAAGTCAGGTTGATCGGTGCCTCATAACCGGCAATAAGTCGTTTGTAGCTGTTGGTGGTCGGACAACAAAACGCCATCAAGGAAGCGGCGTGCTTGAGAATCCCCCCCATCGCGAACATCGCTGTGTCGCTGAGTCCACCATATCCTGAACCCGCAAACAAAGACTCCTCACCTTTGAACAAAGAGAGATGCATATGCAGTCCGGAACCGTTATCGTTCCACAGCGGTTTCGGCATAAAGGTCGCTGATTTCTCGTGCTTGGCAGCAATATTTTTGACAACATACTTATAAATCAATAAATGATCGGCAGTCGTCAGCAACGGGCCATATTTCATATCAATTTCGCATTGACCAGCCGTTGCCACTTCATGGTGCTGGCCCTCCACTTCGACACCACAATCAAGCAGGGTCATCATGATTTCAGTGCGAATGTCTTGTAGCGTGTCGGTGGGAGGAACCGGGAAATATCCTTCTTTGTGTCGAATTTGATAGCCGGCATGTTTTCCCTGTCCACGCTTCCCACGATTCCATTGTCCTTCGATGCTATCCACGTGATAATACGACTCATGCTCATTGGAATTGAAGGCCACATCGTCGAATAAAAAGAACTCTGCTTCGGGACCGAAATTGGCAATATCAGCAATTCCCGTTGATTTCAAATAGTTCTCAGCCTTGCGAGCAACATTGCGCGGATCTTTGGCATAATCTGCGCGCGTAATAGGATCCTGAATGTTGCACGTCATCACGAGTGTCCGATCCATGAACGGATCGACGAACGCCGTTTCTGGCTGGGGAACAACCAGCATGTCACTCTCATTGATCGCTTGCCAGCCGCGCATTGAAGAGCCATCAAACGCAAATCCATCCTCAAATGAGGCCGGTGTGAGCGCGCTGACAGGAATCGTAAAGTGTTTCTGTGTACCGGGAAAGTCCATAAAACGCAGATCGACTGCGTGAACTTCTTTTTCTCGGCAGAGCGCTAAAACTTCACGGGGCGTCATTAACAGAAATCCTCAGAGATGTTGGCTGATCAACCGACGGTCCGGTTGGTATAATGTTATACTATCGCATTACATAAAAGCAAATGGTGTACCACTGCCCATAATTGAGGCAGTATTTCCTTGTCCGAACCTCATCAAGGGCCAATATTCGTCATGACCAGCCGATTTGTCATTCTCACTCACGATCACCCACATCTTCACTGGGATTTGATGCTTGAACAAGAGACTTTTCTAAGAACCTGGCGACTCAGCGAAGAGCCGAACAAAATCGGATCGATCATGGCAGAAGAACTACCATCGCATCGAAAGCACTATCTCGACTACGAAGGTCCGGTAAGCGGAAATCGAGGAACTGTTCTGCGTTGGGACATCGGAACTTACCAGACTCTCTCTGACTCAGAAAATCAGATTGAAATCAAACTCGCCGGTGAAAAAATTCATTCTCTAGCGGTCCTCTCACGCAAGACGCAAGATGATTGCTGGGAATTTCAATTAGACAGCACACCATCTCCCTCTACTTGATGCTGATTTTGTTTTGCGGATTCATCGACTCGACGTTCGCCCGTGATCTCCAGCATCTCATCGAGAACACGAATTGAGGTGGCCAGGAATTGGATCTCTGTGGGGTGGGAAGGCTTCAGAGTCAATCGACCGCGATGCGTGCTATCAGGTGTTTGTTCCCACTCGACCACGAGTCCTTCCAGCGAGACCTTTTCTCTGCGCGCGAAATCCTGAGCCTCATTGATCAAACGATTGAGTGGAAGGGGAACCTGACCAATTTTAGCAAACATAATCTCCAAAATGAGTGTGTTTGAATGTGAGAGAGAGGGACGTAACGCGATACTGACAACTCCTGACAATCGTGTCCCTTGAAACTCACAGCCCAACAAAATCATGTTGTTTTCAAACCGAACTCGTGGATTTAAGATCCCCTGACTGTTCAGATCGGGAACTCGTTTAGGAAGTTCAAATGCCAACCAGGAATTACATTCCTGTTCCTTGATGGTCTCGGTCCATTGATTGATACCCGAATCATTCCGTTCAATTTCGTGAATCAACTTTTCTGTACGTTGCTTGACCTTTTCCGCAACGATTGGAGTAACTTTCGAGTCATCTAACGCCTTTTGATAGAACTCTGGCACATGTTGCAAAGAGAGGAAAAGAGCAAGGAGCGGCCCTCCCAATACAATTCCCAACCCCGTCAGAAGAAGGAATCGACGTTTCCAACGAGGACGAGACATATCAAAACCAACCGTTTCAGGGGGAGATGCAGGTGCCGGAATCGTAGGGCTGGCGACCTGATCGGTCAATGGTGATGACTTGGGTTTCGACAGCACACGCACTAAGATGTTCGCTTGTGCCGACTCTCTCGGCCAGTCGCTTCTTCAAGCCAGCAAGTATTTTGACCCAGTAAGAATTTCGCCAATGACAGTCCGCACACGCTTTGCCCCCAGTCCGACCGGTTACATGCATATTGGCGGGATGCGCACCGCACTTTTCAATTGGCTTTATGCTCGTCGACATGGAGGTCAGTTCATTCTGCGAATCGACGACACCGATAAAGAACGCAACTTGGACGAGGCCCTTGGACCCATCCTGCAAGCCTTCAAATGGATGGGGATGGATTGGGACGAAGGCCCCGAAGTGGGTGGATCACATGGTCCGTATTTTCAATCTCAACGAACGGAAATCTACCAGAAAGCGTTAGAGAAACTTTTGGCCGATGGGTCCGCCTATAAAGATTTTGATCCCCCTGAGGTTATCCAGGCAGATCGTGAAGCCGCACAAGAGGAGAAAAAACAATACCTCAATATTCGCCGTTCACTCGAACTGAGCAACGAACAAGTCACCGAGTATGAAGCCGAGGGACGAAAATATGTTGTCCGGCTACTTGTTCCGCGAGAGGAGAAGGTCTCGTTGACAGATGCCGTGCGCGGTGATGTCGAATTTGATTGTGGATTAATTTCTGACCCAGTGATTGCTCGTGCCGATGGCTCCCCTCTCTATAACTTCGCAACAACAGTCGATGATGCCGACCTCGAAATCACTCACGTCATCCGCGCCGAGGAACACCTCTCGAACACACCCGTTCAGATTCTGATTTATCGGGCGTTAGGATTGAACGTCCCAACCTTCGCCCATATCCCATTCGTTGCGGCCCCTGGGACCAAAGAAAAACTGAGTAAACGAAAACTCGACAAGTATCGTAAGAATCCCCAGTTCAAAAAGATGTTTGAAGCGGCTGATCGGGTCTTTCCACGCATCGGCTTGGGAGGTTGCGACGGACTCGACCCTGTCATGGTCGAATACTATGAAAAGATTGGCTATCTGCCTGATGCCGTCTTCAACGCCCTGGCACGACTCGGTTGGTCATTGGACGACAAAACGGAAGTGATGTCTCGCGAAACGATTATCGAAAACTTCTCTCTGGAACGAGTTGTCAAAAGTCCGGCTGGGCTCGACCCCGACAAACTTGACAGCTTGCAACAGTATTGGATGAGTGAGTTGCCCGCTTCCGAAAAGACCGATCATTGCCTGCCCTACCTGATTCACGCGGGGCTCCTCCCCGATCTAGTTTCAGACGATCAACGGCATCTTGTTGACCAAGTCATCAACGTATTTGGACAACGATTAAGCACCTTCGGAGATATCCTGGAAGTCGATTACTTCTTCAAAGCCGAGTTGCGAGAAAGCGACATTGACGAAAAAGGATTTCGCAAACGAGTTTGCAAAGGTGAGGTTCCCAAACTGCTGCTGGAATATTCGCAACAGCTTGAAGAATTAACCGAGTGGACGGCAAGCTCTATCGAACTCTCCCTCCAGCAATTTGCTGAATCAAAAGAAATTTCCGCGGGACTCTTAATCCCTGCACTTCGCATCTGTACTACCGGTGCAGCATCTGGACCCGATGTTTATGAAACTCTTGCCATCGTCGGCCAGAATCTCTGTGTGGAACGGATAAATGATGTTGCCCAGAGAGCGGCAGACTTACAGTCCTGATGAATCGGAAGTCTTTAACTCCGTATTGATTTATGGGCTGTCTAAGTCGCAGAATGTCTCTAAATTGCAACATGCCAACTAGAGTGCGGCTATTTTTGTTGAATTTTATAAACTCTCGTAGACTCTTTTCAATAATTCTCCGTTTCTTTTCACTTCAGCGTTATCTCTACCCGTTTTTATTGTTCAACTGATAGGTGATAAAAGGTAGATTGTGTTTGAGTACCAGTGAAAGACGTAGGCGTTGTGTGTCTTAGAACGACTGCCACAACCCTCACAATCTGGTACTCAATCAAAATTGATATCAAGCGCGTAAGTTTCCCTATTACGCAAGATTCCCAGACATTCGAGGAATCAGACTCAATATACAGGGTCGGCAGGACTTCTAGCATTCACAATAGAAGTTCAACGACCTAAGTAATTGACTACCCCCCCCGGGAACATACGGCACGTAATCATGGCACACTCTCGCAAACGAACCGAACACTCGTCACCTCGTATCAAGTCCTATCTGTTCGGGATCGTTCTGCTTTCCGTCAGTACAGTGACTGTGGTAACCGCATATAGCGGCAACACCCCCGAGGACAACAAACTCTGGTCACAGTTGCTTCCTGAAAGTGTGCTCACAAATAGTGACGCTCAGAGTCAGCAAGAGTCGAACAGTGAAGTTGCTCAGGCCCCCGAATTGCTCGACCCCGTCCCATTAACACCGTTAACAGCAGACGCCCCGTCGGAACCAGAAACCTCTTCCGACTGAGGGGCTCTCAAAACCCCACCAACTCCCTCCTCTGAGGACTCAGCAGATCCACCTGGAACATATCGTGTACCAGATTTCAACGATCCATTTGACTCCAAACGCACCAAGTCTCTAAACACTTGGTATCAGGTGGCAGCGCTCGAAGAAGAGATTCCAGAGATCACTCGAATGCACGCCTTCTTCATGGATGACGACCGCGTCTTCAGCGGACGGATTTCGATCATGGAGAACGGTGCGTTGGTCCCGCAATCGGTCATCTTTTCACAAATGGGTAAGGAAGTCCGAGAAGTCCCCCTTGGTCCTGATGGACAATTTTCTGTGAGTTCGTTGTCACCTGGGCCATATGGACTGCACGTCAACAATGATGCCACCATGATGGTCTTCGGAATTTATCTGGCCACGACCAACGATTTGAGAGACGCAGGATATACGGAAGATGGAATTCAAGACGCATTGATTGCACAACGACGATCTCCGATTTGGTTGAACTCGCTCGCATCAAACCCTGCTGATTATGAAGCGGTGCAGAGAGTTCTTCAAGATTATCGCTATGACTATCCTAAAGAAACAAAACTGGTCTCCACTCGACGGTTGCTCGATATTCCCGCTCAACTCAATTTCAAAGCCACCGCTCAGGGAACTTCGATTCACGACCACGTGGTTCGCTTACATCACGATGGCACTCTTTACGGTCGGACACGTCGATTTTCCACGAGTACCTATAACAACAAAAATGCTATTGTACCGGCCGTTCAAGCCGATATTTCGTTTATTCAGGATGGACCAATCGTGGCAACCACCCGTTCGGATAGTAACGGAACATTCACGACACAGGATGTTCCCGAAGGAAACTACACACTCGTCGCCAAAAGCCCAGCAGGAATTGCCGTCTTCAGCTTTACGGCCAAAAAAGCTCGTCCGGTGACCGCCAAGGAAGACGTCAAAACGTCATCGCTCGACATCAGTGATGAACTTCAAGTCGTGAATTTTCAAAATGAAGAGCCAGAAACTAAAGTCGTTCAATTCGTTCCCGGCCCTGACGGAACAGAATTGTTGCTCGATGTCACATTAGTCCCACCCACTCAACCCCCCCTAGCTCCCGTTGAAGGAGTTAGTGGTGCAGGAGGTGGATTCGCTGGTGGAGGTGCGGCTGCGGGAGGCGGAGGACTCTTGGGGGGATTGCTCCTTGGTGGATTGGTGGGAACCTTACTTGATGACGATGATGACCCCAAACCTGAAGAGCCAGAAGCGACACCCGACACCCCCGACGACAGTTGACATCAGCCCAACTGAGCAAGCACTAAATTGACCATTTCGGTGGTCGAAACAAAGTCTCCGCCAGTAGCGATGTCTTTGGTGCGATGGCCGGTTCTAATGACTGCATCAACCGCGTTCTCGATCACAGTTGCTTCCTCTTCGAGCTGCAAAGAATGTCGCAGCAGCATGGCAGTCGATAGAATCGTCGCGAGTGGATTGGCGATTCCCTGCCCGGCAATATCCGGTGCAGAACCATGAATCGGCTCATAAAGACCAGGACCATCGGCCCCCAAAGAGGCAGACGCGAGCAGCCCTAAAGACCCTGGCAGCATCGAGGCTTCGTCGGTCAAAATGTCGCCGAACATATTGCCGGTGACAACGACATCAAAGTCGGAAGGCCGGGAAATCAGATGCATCGCCATCGCATCGACCAGAACAACCTCATATTCGAGTTCAGGAAATTCTTCCTGAATGATTCTCTCAGCAGTTTGACGCCATAAGCGGGACACTTCCAGCACATTGGCTTTATCGACCGAGGTGAGCTTTCCACGACGACCTTGAGCCGCTTTTGCTGCCAGACGAATCACACGTTCTACTTCGCCCGTGTTATACGTCATCATGTTGTAGGCTTCTTCGCCCGACTCGTGTGACTTCCGCCCCGATTCCCCAAAATAAATCCCTCCCGTCAATTCACGGACAAACAGGATATCGGTTCCCTCCAACCGGTCACGTTTGAGAGGCGACGCATCGAGTAAATCGGGGTGCGGGTTGATCGGTCGCAAATTGGCAAACAAACCCAACTCTTTACGAATTGCCAACAGCCCTTTTTCTGGCCGAGTCTTCGCCGTTGGATCGTCCCACTTGGGGCCACCCACCGCTCCGAGCAATATCGCGTCCGCGCTTCGGCAAGCCTCCAATGTTTGAGGCGGAAGCGGATCACCAAACGCGTCGATGGCACAGCCACCAATCGGACAACTTTCGTAGACAAAATCGTGCCCAAACTTTTCAGCCACTTGTTTCAAAACACGATGAGCCTGTTCGACGATTTCAGGACCGATGCCGTCACCGGGCAAGAGAATAATTTTGGCGTTCACAGAAAATCCTCAATTCAACGGAGCTGTAGGAATATTTGAAGGCAGATTCAAGAAGCCTAAGTTACCGCTTGCGGCTCTGATTCTCCAGCCTGTTTGTGGGCTGAAGTCCCACGAGAATCGATTTTGCGAACGGAACCAAGCGGAGTTTGACCATTTCTCAAAAACTGATGTCCATTTCGACCACGAGACCCGATTGACACATTGGATGATCGTGCGATTGTTCAGGGACAACGATTCGAGGGAACGACCGGCGCAAAGTACCGGAAAACAACTTTTTCGTGTGATAACCTCGGAGTATTACAATGCGTTCAATGTTTCTTGCTCTCGGCGTGTTCGTGTTTCTATGCGGCTCGGTATTTCTGTTCACTCAGCAATTGGAACTACAATTGCACGACGACCTACCTGAAATCGCAGGCTGGTTGACAGGATGGGGCGAAAATCGAGCATCCTTTTACCCACCTGAATGGGCGGCATTGTACCTGTGCAGCGCAGGACTCGTCACATCCATCTTCGCCGTCGGTTTGCCTCGCAAAAATCGCACTCCTCCCATGTTAACCATCATTGATCTGTGGCAGTTAACCTCTGCCAAGTAACCGAATCGGGGCGAAGTGACATGCATTTCAGGAATTCTTCATTCCTCACATACAGCAACCCGCGGGAGAGAATCGGCTGGGTGAAGCAATTCGGCGACAGAACTGGCTCTTCCACTCGTGAGATCAGACGCGGTCCTTTAGAATTCGGGGCCAACGAAAGAAGATGCCCCTCCTGCCCCAGTGCGATCACATGCTGATTGCCCACTTGGATCGACATCGATCTGCGCAAGGCATGATCGAAATGCCATGCCCATTTTGACTCGCCGGTCATCAAGTCGACACATCGAAACTCGCAAGAGGTCCGATATGAAAAACCAAAGAGCAAATCTTCTTTCATTAACAGATTGGTATATTGTGATTCCAATCCGCCTCTCCGTGTTGACCAGATCTCATTGTGAGAGCCATCGCTCGATAACTGAAACATTCTGGCTCCGGGGCCAGGTCCAAACGTGACGATCACTTTGTCTTTGTCGCGACCAACAAGGAACGGGCTGACAGCATTGATTCTCTCACGACTATTCTTGATTCCGAATTCCTCCTGCCAATAAAGATCACCAGTTTCCGGGTCGAGACAATTCAGATTTTGTTTGGAAAGAACCAGCACGAATCGCCGGCTTCCCACTGTAGTCGCAATGGGCGTACAATAGGAGGCTTCTTCCTCTGTGGATGTCCACAAAGTTTCTCCCGACATTTTGTCGATGGCAATGATCCCCGACTCCTCAAGCTGTCCTCCGAGATTGATCAGCAAACGGTCCTTTTCAAGGAGCGGTGTCGCACCGAATCCGTACGGTAATTCGTGCGGTTGATAATCGGCTTCCAGATCGCGTTCCCACAGACGCGATCCATCTGGCAACGAAAGACACAACAACTGACAGGTTGCTCCTAACACATAAACTCGATCACCATCGATGATGGGTGTGGTATAGGTTCCACGACTGTATTCGTATTGATTTTGATAACTGGCCGGCCATGCCGTTTCCCACAGGAATTGACCTTTCTCCGCCTCATAGCAGGTAGCAAGCTCCCAGTCATCAATCCGGTGCAAAACGACAAGCTTCCCCTTGGCGATGACAGGGCTGCTGTACCCCAACCCGACCGGCATCTCCCACACAACCTCGGGGCCACTTGCCGGCCAATTCACATCGACCCACGTTTCTGGAGAGCGACTGTTGCCGCTGGGGCCAAACATTCTGGGCCAATCAGAGATCACCAACTTGGATGAATCAATTTCGCTCTCTTTTTCGATCTGAGAAAGCTCATCCTTAGATGCCCGTTCCTGCAATGGCATCTCAGTGTCGTTTGAACAACCGCCTATCCAGACGGTTACGGAACAGATGAGAATTTTGTGCGTGTTGCCATTCATGAGCGAATTGTCGGAAGACCTTCCCCCTTTGTGGAGTCTGAGCGAACCCCCTTCATCAAAAATTGATCGAATCACGAGTCTCCCGGAATGGTTTTCTCCTGGAAATGATCATTTTCACCTTATAATAGGCGAAAACTGCGAAACTTCTCATATTTGGTGGAATTTGTCACAGAGACCTCAGGAATGCATGTCTAAAATAGGAATGACTGAATAAGCAACACTGCGATTAAGTCACCCTGAATCACCATTTTTTTATCGCCAATCCAAGTCAAACGTCATGGCCTCAGACTCACCGCAATATCACGAGCAAACACAAATCTCCCCCAACGGTGGAGACTACGCAGATTTCACCTACATCCCCGCAGAGGGAATTCCAGGGACGTTCAAACCGGAGCGGGATCTGACCTTTGCATTGACTCTCATTGAATCGGGAGTCCTCTCCCGCAAACAAATCGCACAAGCCGTCAAAGACTGGACCATCCACGGCGACCTCACGCTATACGATCATTTGAATCGCAAAGGGCTATTGCCCGACACTGATCACACATCACTGGAAGAAACCGCAGACTCGAAGCTGCAAAAAGTCCTCGAAAAACTCGATGATGTGGATTCCAATATATCCAGCATCCGAGAATCGATCGTGCAACAGCTCGATCAATATGGACGAGTCGCGACCGTCTTGGGACTGTCGGCAAATGATTTGGCCAGCACCCAATTCCAACGGAGAGTCAGTGAAGCCGGTTTTCAACTCCTACGGAAAATTGGACAAGGAGGCCTCGGCGTTGTCTGGTTGGCACGCGACGAGAAGCTGAAACGAATCGTTGCCATCAAAGAAATCCTGCGGGAGTCCGCGTCACAATCGCCTGAGGTCAAACGCTTTCAACGTGAAGCCGAAATCACCGGACGTCTCGAACATCCCAGTATCGTCCCTCTCTATCAGTTTGGCCTCGATGAGCAAACCGATCAACCGTTCTATGTCATGCGGTACATCGGTAAAAAGACTCTCGAAGACGCCATTGATGAGTTCCACGAACGTCGGCAAAACGGTGAAGAAAACTCTTTGCAGATGCATAATCTGCTCAATGCTTTTGTCTCGGTCTGCCAGGCAATCGCTTACGCTCATTCGCGAAATATCATTCATCGCGATCTCAAACCTGAAAATGTCGCACTCGACAATTACGGGCAGGTCATTGTCCTCGACTGGGGACTTGCCAAGCTGACGGGTGAGTATGAAATTATTGAATCGTGCGAACTCGGGTTATCAGGCAACGGAACCGGGATTGAGCAAACTCAAGATGGCCAAATTCTGGGGACGCCAATGTTCATGGCACCCGAACAGGCATCTGGACGAATCGATGAGATCGACGAACGAACCGATGTTTATGGTTTAGGAGCAGTTTTGTATGCCATCTTGACGGGATGCGCGCCTCACGAAAAAAGTCAGGAGTCAATGACGGCTTCCAGTCAGGTCTCTGAACTGTTACGGAAAATTGTCAGCGAACCGACAGTCCGTGCACGATCCCTCAATTCCAACGTGCCAAGAGAACTGGAGGCAATCGCCGCGAAAGCACTTTCTTTGAAGCCGTACGCCCGTTATCAAACGGCTTTGCAGCTTGCGGGAGATGTAAAAGCTGGCTGGCTAACGAACCGGTCAAGGCCTACAAAGAGCCTTGGAAGAAAAGAGCCGCTCGCTGGATCGGAAACCACAAACTCTTCTCGCGCAGTGTCGGCGCATTACTGACGATCTTCCTAGTCGGCAGTATCTCCTTCGGCGTGGCCACGAGTAACGCCATTATTGCCGAGCGAGAACGCGAGTTTGAAAGTCTGAAATCCGAAGCACGCGAGCTAGAAATGACGATTCAGGCTCGCATTGATGTCCATGCACAACACCTGCGATTCATGTCGAACGTCCCTCCAATTCAGGCCATCGTCTCCATTCGAAACGAATCTGCTGATAAACCGGAAGATGGTGAGGATGTCTGGAATCAACGTCTGGAAAAAATATACACCGGGCTTCTTGGCGTCAAACCGGACTACCTGTCAATTTCGTTCATCGAATTGGAGACTCTCGATGACAACGCCTTCCGCGCCCAGGAACTCGTTCGTGTCGAACGAAATCACGCCACGGGAACCATACGATCAATTCCTGTTTCGCGATTACAATCATTTGAAGCCGGCCCGGCGATCAAAAAAGTCGCCTCGCTCGAATATGGTGATTATCACATCGAAGAGAACAGCCTGGAAGCTGATGGAAACGAAGATCTCTCTTCCGAAAGTATCGGCCTCGGAGGAATCCCCGTCTTTGATGATGCCACAGGAGAATTGTTTGGTGCGGTTGTGATTGAAGGAAACATGGAGGCAGGCTTGAGAAAAATGCTCGATGGAGCACTACGAACCGCTGAAGAAGTCTTCGCCGTAAATAGTAATCATCGAGTCATTCTGCATTACGATCAAGATGAAGGTTTCCAGTCTGGTACTCGTGGACAAGGGTGTGATTGCCTACCACTTTCCGTCCAGAAATATTTGATCGATGACAAGTCCGACAATCAGTTCACCGAAGGACGAGCCATAGTCGTTCGCAAGATTCGATTCAGCAACAAACCGGATGCAGACTGGCTGGGACTTGTGCTGATGCTTAAATCCGATTGATTCCTTACTTCTTTCCTTTGGCGCGTTGGTCGGCGAAGAACTGTTGTAAAATCGCTTTACAGTCTTCCTGCATCACACCTCCTAACACGGAACACCGATGATTGAGACGTTCATCTTCGGTGATGCTGAACATCGAGTGACACGCACCGGCTTTGGGATCGGTTGTCCCGTAAATCACGGTCGGGATGCGGGCTTGAACGATCGCTCCTGCACACATGGGGCAAGGCTCCAAAGTGACATACAACGTGCAATCAAGTAAACGCCACGAGCTGAGTGATTCTGCCGCCTGCGTAATGGCAATCATCTCTGCATGTGCGGTGGGATCATTCAATGTTTCGCGTTGATTATAGCCTTCTGCGATCACTCGCCCCTCGTGAACGATGACCGCTCCTACGGGAACTTCGTCCTGCTCATAAGCAATTTGCGCCTGAGAGAGTGCGTACCGCATCCACTGGGCGTGCGGTTGTAAAATATTGGGGGGGAGATCGTCGGACATGGTGACCAGTTTACCGCATTGAATCGCTCCGCGTAAGCACGACCAGTCGATATTCACATATTCCTCACCACTCACTTGAGGGAATGATTCTTTGAACCGATACTGGATTCCTCAACGACCTCTCATATCGGAGATTCAGATGGAGCATCGTAAACTTCACGACGGACGCGCTGACGGACTCACACCCTTGGAAAGTCTCGACCTCAGTTCTGTGACATCCTGCCGGGACTTAATCCAGGCCATGTCAAGAACGGCATTTGCGGGTCGCAACTTGGGAGAAGCCTACGATGTGTTGCTAGAGATGATCGAAGACAGCGACGCGCGTGTTGTGATGACAATCACCGGCGCGATGACCGTCGCCAAACAAGGCCGGATCGTCTGTGACTTAATTGACCGGGGCATTGTCCATGCGGTCGTCGCCACGGGAGCACTGATGGCTCACGGATTGACCGAGTCGATTGGATTGGCTCACTACCGTTACGATCCTACTGACGACGATACGACACTGTTTGAAAAGGGATACAATCGCATCTACGACACTTTGGAGATGGAAGAAAACCTCAATAGTGTTGAAGAATTGATGTCGTTTGTGCTCAGCAACACCGAACCGGAAGGCGGCGTCTGGAGTTCGGCTAGGCTATGTCGTGAGATCGGTGCAATCCTGCACAAAAAAAATGAAGGACCGGGAATCCTCAAAAGTGCCTTTGAGAAGAATGTCCCCGTCTTCATCCCGGCGTTTACTGATAGCGAACTGGGCCTCGATGTCTCAACCTGGGCGATGAACAAACACCTCAAAGAGACCGGGAAGTCGGCCGCAGCCCTCACGCCGGAAGAAATGTATCAGGTTGTCCCTGCATTTAATCCGTTTCTTGATTTGCAGGAATACGCCCGTTTTATCGGTTCGTCTGATCGCGTCGGCATTTTCACGATTGGTGGCGGTGTGCCGCGCAACTGGGCTCAACAAGTCGCCCCCTACTATGACATTACCAATCATCGCGTCGGCTCGAACTTCAAAGTCCCCCGTTATCGATATGGAGTCCGTATCTGTCCCGAGCCAGTTCACTGGGGAGGACTCTCCGGTTGCACCTATTCAGAAGGAGTCAGTTGGGGCAAATTTATGCCGGTCAAAGAAGGGGGGCGCTATTCGGAAGTTTACGCCGATGCGACTGTGGTATTGCCGCTCCTGATCAAAGCGATCTTTGAAGAACTCGACGCGAAAGAGGGATAGTCAAGGATGCTCCAACGATTGCCGATGTTTGTTTTCGGGACTCTCCGCTACGGGGAGAGTAATCACCATTTTCTCGAAAATCGATATGACAAACGACTCCCGGCGGAACTTGTCGGCTATGTGCGTGTCGAGAGCGAACTTGGCTATCCGATGATCGATCTGAGTTCGGAAGAGTCAGTGACGGGAGAACTGTTCTTCCTCTCTGAAGCATGCTACGACCAAACCATGACCGATATCGACGAACTCGAATTGCTCCCACCGGGGGAACACGTCGGCGAATGGTATGAAAGGCAAACCGTCACCGTTTCAACACTCGAAGGAGAGTTCACCGCTTGGGTCTATGTTAAACCAACACACGGCTAGAACAAAAATCAGCAACAGTCGATTCATCCACGATATGACGCACTTCTAAATTCTGTGTCATCAATAACCCCGCTTTTTGTGAATACTCGAATTCTTCTTGCAAGATAAGTACGACTGAGACTGCGTAACCACTGCGACGCAGGTTCCCTAATGCAATCGCCGATTCCTCCGTCACGTCACCCAGGATGGCCACCACCGAGGCATCTCTCGGTAGATGAGAGAGGCTTTCTGCAACAAGTTGCGGAAACGTCAAACCATCCGAAAGCTCGAAACGGGCACACGCCTCAAGGATCTGGGAGAATTGTTCCGGGCCGCGTGCTGTCTCAATGCGAACCGGACGCAATCGTGTGTTTTCAGGAAGCATCCCGAAATCTTGATGGGCGTCTTCCCGAGTTCGAAACTCGAGTTTGTAACCTTCCTCACGAATACGGTCGGCTGCGTCTCGTGCATTGGACAACATTCCCACCTGTTGCCCTAGAAGACAAATGGCGTTTGTCAGCGAAACCGCCAAAGTCACTGCCAGCTCGGATCGATATGTTTCGCCGCGCGCGGGATAACTTTGTTGGTGATAATCCAGGAGAATAGTCGCACCGGCCAGAGACGAAGATTCAAACACTCGTGAATGCAACTCCCCCGTCCGAGCGGTCGCTTTCCAATGAACTCGATTCATCGGGTCACCGGCCTGATAGGGACGCACCCCGGCAATACGAGTGGGATCTTCAAAGAGTCGATGCTGCAAGACAATCTCACCCACTGGTCGTCGAGAAGAGACATCATACCCCAACAGTGGAACCACTTTGGGATAAACGAGAATGTAGATCGGCTCCGTCGCAATTCGGTAATGTCGATGCAAACCAAACAAGTCCCCCGATTCGACAAGCGTTGGGCCAATCTGGTAATAGCCGTGCGTATGAAATGTGATTTGATAGAGCAAGCTGTCCCGCCCACCTCCTTTGATGGAGAGTAACTGCGTTCGCTTTCCGTTTAATTTAATACGAGCGGGCTTAGAAAGCAGAGCGTAACGAGGAACGGAGTCTTCCACCAACACCCAGGTGATACGCGTACGTCCCTTGTTGAACAGATTCACCACGATAGCAACTTTGTCGCCGATTTCGGCGGTCGATTTGTTTGCCTCACGAGTCACGACCAAGCTGTCAGTCCATTGTCGCGCCAGATAACGACTGACGACAAGTAATCCCAGGAAGACGTACATGGCGTACATCAACAAGCCAAGCTGGAAAACGATCCCGGCAATCAGTAACAGAATTGCTCCAAAAAACCATTTACGCATTTTTATGCCTGAGTTCGCATCGCGGGAACGGACACTTCTTCTAACAATTCTTCAACGATCAACTCACTGGTAATTTTTCGCAGACGGCTCTCGGGCTTCACGATCATGCGGTGTATCAGTACAGAAGAGGCAACCCGTTTGATATCGTCGGGCGTTACAAAATCACGACCGCGAATGGCCGCCAACGCCTGCCCTGTTCGATACAAGGCAATCGAAGCTCGCGGAGATCCGCCAAGGGCAACATCATCATGCTCACGCGATTCCCGAATGATATTCACAATATAATCTGCAACTTTAGGGTCCACATGAACGGCACGAACCTGTCTCTGACAATCGAGAACATCTTCTAATGAAACCACCGGTTCAAGTGCATCAATTGGATGCGACTCCCGAAGGAGTTCCAACATACGAATTTCTTCTTCTTTGCCGGGATAGCCCAAACTCAAACGGACTAAGAAACGATCGAGCTGCGCTTCGGGAAGAGGAAATGTCCCTTCGTGGTCCACAGGGTTTTGTGTGGCAATCACCAAAAATGGGGGTTCGAGTTCATAAGTCACACCATCCACACTCACTCGCCGTTCGGCCATTGCTTCCAATAAGGCGGCCTGCGTTCGCGGTGTCGTCCGATTGATTTCATCTGCCAACAGGATCTGTGTAAAAATCGGACCGGGGCGAAACTCGAACTCCGAATCTTTTGGATTAAAAATCGAGGAACCCGTGATATCCCCCGGAAGCAAGTCGGGAGTACATTGCACTCGTTTGAAATCACCACCGAGACTTTGTGCCAGTGAACGTGCCAGCATCGTTTTAGCGACTCCCGGCACATCTTCCAGCAAAATATGTCCCTCAGAGAACCAGGCCACCATCACCTGAATCAATTCAGCACGTTTCCCGAGAATAACCTGTTCAATATTGGAAATGATGCGTTTGGCAACTTCGTTGACGTGAGCCATAGTTGTTTGAACTTTCCAGAAGAAGGGTGAGAACCCAAAGTATCACCGCAGTCGGCAAATTTCGAGACCTTGTTTCCTTGAATGCGCGATCAACCGCTGCCAGACTATAGCCCTCTCACTTATACTCACGATTGATTGACATGGAAGCATCACAGCCCGCTGATATTTACCGCGAACATCTGCGAAAAAGACAGCAACGCCTGCAAAAGCTGGGACGCTGGGATCAGCGTATCTCCACGGTTCGCGGATTGGCGTTTTTTAGCTTTCTGGCTTTGATCTGGCGATTTTATGCCGGGGACAACATTCCCGAATATTCCATCGCCATCCCGTTGGGACTGTTTGTCCTGTTGGTCGTGGCTCATCTCAAATTGCGTGATCGCACGGAACAGGTCGAAAGATCCGTCAAACATTATCAACGCGCTCTCGACCGATTAAAGGGGCGTTGGCAAGAGACCGGTTCTGACGGAGAGCGATACCGGGATCCCGATCATCCCTATGCCAATGATCTCGATCTGTTTGGCCCAGGCTCGCTGTTTGAGTTAATCACTCGCTGCCAGACCCGGCTGGGAGAAGACCGTATTGCGGAATGGTTTCGTGCTCCGGCTGAACAAGATCAAATCATCGCTCGACAACAGGCAATTCAGGAACTCTCTGAAAACGTCAAGTTGAGAGAAGAGCTGGACGTTCTGCAACCGCCGCTCAAAGAGACCGCCGATCAGAATTTATTACAGACTTGGGCTGAGAAAGCCAGTGATCAAAAACCATTCTGGCTAATGATATTGATTACAGCATTGTCGATATCTTCACTGGGATTGCTTTACGGAGCCTACACAGGAATCACGCCACTCAGCCCGTTCATCGCGGTATTGACCACACAAATTCTGATTTTATTAATTTATAAACCGAGCCTGCAAGCCGAATTCATGGCAGCCGAGCACATGCGAGACGGCCTACCAGTCGCCGTTTCGGTATTGAAGCTGATCGAATCTCAACCCCACAATTCACCCGCATTAAAACAGATTCAAGACAGGCTCAATGTCGAAGGCAAACCCCCTTCCGTTCGACTCAACCAATTACTGCGAAGCGTCAACCTCCTCAGTAACTGTGCCCGCAATCAATTCCTCGCTCCTCTGGCAATCTTGTTCGGGATGCACTTCCATATCACCTACCGCATCATTCGTTGGAAACACCGATTTGGTCCTCACATTTCGGACTGGCTGCTTTCCATCGGTGAGTGGGAGGCGATGTTGTCTTTTGCCGGTCACCATTTTGAGTTTCCTCAGAACACATTTCCGGTGATTGAAACGGCAGGACCGAGTTTCTCAGGCGAGAATATGAAACATCCGCTGCTAGAACGTGATCAATGTATTCCCAACTCACTCTCACTTGACGCAAAGCAGAAACTCTTACTCGTCAGTGGTTCGAATATGTCGGGAAAAAGTACGCTGTTACGAACGGTTGGCTCAAACCTTGTGCTGTCCTATGCTGGCTGCTCGGTCCACGCGGATTCTCTCAAGCTCTCTGTCATGCAAATTGGTGCTGCGATGAGAGTCTCCGATTCCTTACGCGAAGGAAAGTCGTTGTTCTACGCGGTAGTCACCCGACTCAAACAGATTGTCGACCTGACCAATGAACCACGAGAACTCTTTTACCTCATCGACGAAATTCTTCCCGGCACAAACTCTCATGATCGTCGACTCGGCGCGGAAGGCGTTTTGAGATCTCTCGTCGCCAGAAACACATTAGGATTGGTCACAACGCACGACCTCGCTTTGACACAAATTGTGGACACGCTGGAAGGGCAAGCGACCAATGTTCATTTTGAAGATCACCTTCAAGATGGCAAGATGTCCTTCGATTATCATCTGCGTTCAGGAGTCGTCAAGAAAAGTAACGCTCTCGAATTGATGAAAATGATCGGACTCGATGTCGCAGCCAACCACTCACCTTCTAAGGTTGAGTCGCACTCGGCAAAGCAGGTGCCGGAGGAATCGGAGTAGGAACTCCTACTTGTAGTTGGTTGATGACCTTATCAACTCCCGGTTCCATTTTCATGTAAACCTGAGCAAGATGCTTATCGGACTCTGAAGGAACAAAGCCTTTCAAAATAACGGTCCGCGACTCGGGTAACGCGAAGACCACATTGCGAAACTGTGGCAAGTTGACCGACAGCTTGCGAACTCGCTGCTCGACTATGAGATTCATCACCCGGCCATTGGACTCAGGCACTGCAAACGCAATTTTGTGCGGAGAACGATAGGGCACATTATTGGAGCCGAATGTGCGATACATGGGCTGCGTTTGCCCTTGATTAACATTGTTCGATTGAGAGCGAGTGTTGAAATTTCGATTACTTCGATTGTTAGCATTTTCGCCCGCTTGCGAAGCACCAAAGAAAAGTTCTTCCTGCTCGTTAGTACCAACGAATCCCGTTCCTATCTGCTCCGTCAGCTCATTGATATCGGTCGTCAATTCAGGACGTGCAAGCGAGAAATCAGATGCCGCCTGTCCACCAGTGTCTCCCGCATCAGTCTGTTGTGCGGACGCCACACCTTGATGCAATAGAGACAGTAAACAGACGGAACAAGCCACGAAGGGTGATGACAGACGTATCTTCATAACAGACTTTCAGAAAACGAAATGCGTTACTGAAAGTTTACCCGGCAAATCTGCGACTCGGAAAGAGGAATCCTCGGTTTTAGAGAATCGTCCCACAAAGTTTACGGCTTATAGCGATTGATCTTTGCTTCTTAACCTATGGAGCGAGCTTAAACCGACGACGTGCCGGTTCTTCGGCAGGCTTCAGAGTTTCTTCAGTTGTTGAATAAAGGGCCGGCGGAGTACTCCCCCAAGACGCCGCATCGGCCCCTGTTGCACTCTCGGATAATCGCAGAATTTCCCCCGTTGATTGTCCTTGAGTGACTTGATGATTGCTTAACTGAACCCCATTCGCGTCCGAATTCGCCAAAGACGACTGGCCAGGATTCCAGGAATGAATGGTATCGATCCGCGGCTTCTTCTGTTCTGCCGTTAATGACTCGGCGACAAACCGTTGCAAGTTTTCAGGTGACCGATCACGAAGTTCTACGTTGGCATTCAGATCGGGGTTGATCCCTTCCCTTAATGGTCCCGGCAACACGACGTGTGACATTCTGGAATGGAATTCCGAGCCACCCGATGCTGGTACGAACTTGACAGAAAGAGACGTTTTCACCTGGAACGGATGTTTGCGTGTGTAGGGAATGAAAATACGATAGGACGTACCGAATGTGCTGTGACTGATAAATTGATCCCACTCCTCGGTCGAGAAGGTAAATTCGGAAATCGGTCGATTCCAGGATTCACGAGGACCATAATCATCATGAACAGAAACGGTCAGCTCGCCATGCACACCCATCGGACTCGTTCGATCCGCATCAAAAAACAACAATGTTCCTTCGAACCCGCGTGCCGGTTTCCCATCAGGTGTCTTGCCTTCACTTGGCTCCCACAAACAAATGACTTCCGTGGCAGGGTTCGTGGCCGACGTAAACTTCACTTTTTCACTGAACAACCTCGGCATCGACGAACACCCGGACATCACTGCCAGCACGAAGCTCAGGTAACAGAATGTCTGTAGTTTGTTGAACATAGATCGTTGCAATGCAATAAAGACTTGGACAGATCAAAGACAGTGAATGGTTCAAACAAAAAGATGAAAACTAGCGGAATGGCCAAAGGCGTCGAACTCCCGAAGGTTTCTCCTCTTTGTTGCTCGTCCCGCTTGCTGGCCGAACTCCCGGAGTGCGTCGGTAAGTATTTAAGTCGGACTGATTCGGTACACCTCGCGATGAAGACTCAAAACTCGCCGGATTGATAAAGCTACCATCGGGAAGTTGAACTGGCCCCTGCATCGGTTGCATGCCATTCATGGTTGGCGGAACACCAAAGATTGGTCCGTGAACCTCCTCGGCCTGTTCCTCAATCATATGCGTACGTTCTGTCTCGACCTGTTTGATAAATTCAGAATCCGCATCGTTCAGGATGACACGCGGAGTCAGAAAGATCAGCAATTCACTACGAGTCGAGTTCGTGGAATCAAATCGGAAGGCACGACCCACGATGGGGACATCACCCAACCAAGGAACTTTACGTTCGATTGTTTCATCCGACTCAGTAATGATGCCCCCCATGACAATCGTATGGCCATTGGGGACAGAGACTGTCGTATTCGCAGAGGTAATATCAATAATGGGAGATTCAATCGTACTCCCATCATCATTGATGAAAACGGGAACCCCCGCACCATCCAACTGACTTTTGACAGCCGCCGTTTCCATCACAATCGTCCCATCAGGATTGATGCGTGGACGAACCGTCAAGATCAGCCCCACATCCTGTTGCTCAATTAATGGATTCGCGTTCCCCAGTTGCGTGACATTGACACCACCCACAATCGGAACCTGTTGCCCAACTTGAATACTGGCTTCCTGGTTATCGAGTGTCCGAATCTGTGGACGACTCAGAACTTGCACGTTCCTGCGAGCCGCTAATGCACGAATCAAAACACTGATATTCTCGGAACTTGCCGAAAGCACCAATCCACCAAATCCTAAATCATTGTTGGAACGTCCCACACCAAAATTGCTCAATCCTTGACCGCCAACGGTATTGGGATTGCCATTGTTGGCGTTCCCCAAGTTGACCGAGTTAAACAGAAAACCGGGAGAGAGAGCACCCGTCATGGCGTCCGTAACACTGCGGTCGAACAAGATGGATTCTTGTAGACCCAATTCAATACCAAACTCATCGGTATTCTCAAGTTCAACTTCAACCAGCAAGGCTTGAATAATCACTTGAGGTGGAGCCTCATCAAGTCGAGCGACCATATTTTGGATGATGTTGAAGTATCGAGGAGTCGCACTGACAAGAAGGCTGTTCGTCACCGCTTCCGGCACCACAATGATCTCTTGTTCGAGTAGTTCGATATTACTGATCAAGTCGGGTTGCGCTTCGGCCAATTCTCGTTGAGAGTCGAGAAACTGGTTGACGGCTTCCGAGACATCAGCAGCAGGACTGTTTTTTAATTTAATCACGGTCGTTTGACGTTGACGCAAATCATCTTCATCAAGTCGCAACAAAATGGCTTCCACCACCTTCAGTGAATCAGCACCACCAACGGCCACCACACTATTTGTGCGAACATCGGCCGAAAACCGTAGTGATACAAGTGTATTACTCACATCGGTCGCACCGGCAATTTGCAAGCCTTGTGAAGATTGTGTCGAATTGTTGTTAAATCCTCCACCACCCCCACCCGTTGTTGTTTGAGCGAACAGGGAATTCAACAAATCTACCGCCTGCGTCGCATCACTGTTGCGTAACGTAAAGACCTTGATTTCGGCGATGCTCGAAGGAATCTGATCGAGTCGCTCAATCAATGCCAGCATCAGTTTCATACTGCGTCCGGGAGCCGTAACAATCAGGCTATTGATGCGAGAATCCGCAGTGACACGAATGTCGGCAAGTATCCCAGAGCGAATGAGTTCGTCTTTCCCACCGGAGGACGCCAAGAACTCAACCGCCAACGACTTGATTTCGCGTAATTGCGTACTGCTTTCACCAGTCCCCCCAAGATTGAAGGCTCCGGCACCACCAAGCTGACTGTCTTGACCTTGCGGTAATTGCAAAGACTGAAACGCCGAGTTAATCACATCGGCTAGCTCTTGTGCGACGGAATTCTTGAGCGGGATCACTTTCAATTGATTCATCGCTCCCGACGCATCACGGTCTATCTTACGAATGAGTGCCGAGGCTTCTTCGAGATCGCGAGGACGAGCACGTACAATCAATGAGTTTGATCGGACATCTGCAAACGCTGTCACTGTCCCGCCGAGACTTTCACGATCAGCAAAGAAGTTGGTCACCAACTCGGCGACTTGCGTGGCGATGGCACTCTTCAATGCAAACACTTCGAACTCAGTCAGTGGATCAACGGGTTGATCCAGCTCTTCAGCCAATTCGAGAATCGACGGAATGTCTGCCTCAGGAGCCAGAATAATCAAGGCGTTGGGTTTTGTTACGGGAATAAACGTCACCTTGGATCGTTCTGCCGCCCCCTGAGGTGTCTCAGTAGCAGCACCCGGTTTCCGGGCGGTCAAATCTTCGTACACACTCGCCATCAGCGCAGAAAGCTGCGTCGCATCGACATGCTGTAAAATCAGCAATTGAATCGCGGGTGCGGTTCCCACCGAGAGTTTCTCGATTTCTTCAATCACCGCCATCACCGCCTCAACGTCTTTTTCATTACCACTCAATATCAACACACCCAGATCGGGCATGGCTTGCACGGTCACATCGCTGCGGAGTTCGGCACCGAGTGGATTTCCATCAGCCTTGATCTGAGTGGGATCAATCCCTTGTTCAATCCCTTGTTCTTGGGCGGCTTGCTGAGCATGCATTGCCAAAAGTCGGTTCATCGAAGGTTCGAGCGTTTTCGCTAATTTACTCACATCAACCGACGAAGGAACAATCTTTAAAACCTCATCAGAATTATCAACTGATCGTTGAATCAACTCAATTGCTTGTTTAGCTTCTCGAGTCGCTGCTTCAGGTCCCTCCAAAACCAGTCGATTCTCATCCGAGTCGATACCGATAGCTAAGAGAATATCTGAGTCTTCGATCGTCTTATGTTGTGTGAGAAGAAAAGAAGGAAGCCCATCCGGTCCTGTACGAACGAGTTGTGCTTTCTTTCCAAAACTTTCATAGAATATCCGTGCAACATCCAATGCCGGATGTCTGGTATTAAGGCTTGTTTTAATATTAATCACGGGCTGATAAGGTAGCGATTTTTCCAATTCCCCCAAAGGGACTTGATGACTGAGCTGATGTATTTCTTGAGGCACTTCCTCCTTCTGATTGCCATCCGGAGTGATTTTTCCATTCGGACTGATTAAAGTTGAACTCCATCGATACATCTCACCCGGCTCTATTGCCCCTTGTTTTTTAGTTGGATATTTTGCAGTTGGTTGTGCAACTGTCGATCGTTCATAGCGAGTGCGAACGTCTTCTAGCTTGATGACAATCAAATAGTCATCCTGTTTGATCAGTCGAAAGCCTTCTTTTTCGAGCGAATAATTTAAGACTCGAACCGCTTCATCGAGAGCATATTGATTACCATCACGACGTGAGAAACGCCCCGTGGGCGTATCTTTCATCACTAAAGTAGAACCACTCTCATCGGCCAAATTATTGAGAACTTTTTCCCAACTCGAATTCTGATAATTCAAACGGAGCGGTTTCGCAGGAAGGTTGATCTCTGAGTTGCCAACAGTTGTTGGAGTCTGCGCACGTTGAATGGGAAATTTAACAACATCAAACGGACCGGCCAATGCCACACCTAATCCACAGACGCAAAGACCGCCTGCGAACAGGCCGCGCAGCCATCTACGAGATCGATAATGAGCTGAATTCCACACGGATATCCCTTTCCGACATGAGGGGGGGGGGTAAACGATATGCAACGGTCAGCGGACGGGGGAGTCGTTACAACCGTTCTTACTCTTATTATCGGCATATCTTGACAGCCAGATGAGCAGGAAGAGCGATTCAAAGCGAGAATCACAAAACTCTTCAGGAGACGAGCGTAGATCTATCCCCATAGCATTCCATTAGTTACGAAGTATCCACCAGTACCCGATTTACTCCGTTCCGGGAATTTGAGCTTGGCTACGATCAGAGAGAGTCTGTCCCAGCTTTAATTGCCATAATGAGTCACCCGATTGCCAGAGTATAAAATCACGACCTATCATCATGACCATTCCTTTGACACCAGAGAGTTCAAAATCATCCCCTTCTCTCAGGGTGGTGCTGATATTTTCCGCTCGATTATAGAACATCGCTTTCATGTCGTCGTCAGGTTTGACAATGCCGGTCAGAACCGTATCACGAGTAAAGTCTTCAATAATGTTGAACTTGATTTTTCGGTTCGAACTTTCAGCCGGTTCACCTTTGTCAGTCACCGTAAAACTGATTTCAAACTCTTCAGGAAGTGCGACCACGGGTGGCGTCCAGGTCAACACACCGGATTCACCATTAAAGCTGGCACCGACGGGAAGCTCACCCTGAACAGAAAAGGTAAGTTCTTCCGGCGCTGTTTCAATATCGATGGCTTCCAATTTCAACTTGTATTCGGCACCGGGGAGCACAACCTGTGGCTCCACTTCTGAAATCTCGGGAGACAAGTTGGGGTCGCGAACGGTCAGAAGAACCTTCTCCTCAAATCGTGGTTCCGATTCACCTTCAACATGAACGGCAAGCTCTAACGGATACTCCCCCATCTCAACTGTCGTGTCAGGTTCCCATTTAATCTCCCCCGTGCGTTCATCCAACGCCAAGCCTGCTGGAATCTTCCCCTCAATCGAATACTTACGTGGCGAGGTTTCAGGTGCAAACCCTTCCGCTTTCAGTTGCAACTTGAATGGACGACCACGCAAGGCAACCTGATTACCGACTGAATTCCAACGAGGCTCATACTCCACGGGAGGAGCAGGCTTCACAAAGAAATTCTCAGCAATAATACGCTGCATTTCCTGTTCAGAAATGAGGGGGCGATCAGTCCGCAAGGAGAAGAGTTCGACTTCTTCACCGGGCTCGTGATTGACTGGGATGGTTCCCTCGAAGCCACGTTTGAGTGTCCATTTATTGGTAGCTTTGGGAAGAACCTGAATTAACTCACCCCCGATTCGGACCAGAAATGCTTGATCTTTCGGGAATCCTTTCGTTTCTTTGGGAGAGAAAGAGACTGCCGTCTCACTCACGACCTGATTCAATCGAAAACGAGGAAAAATCGTTTCCCGCATCGGACTGTCGGGAAGTGCCAAAGCTTCAGCAGACAAAGAAATTTCGACCAACGGATTTCCACGATGCTCATTACATTCCAAATGCAGTCCCGAGACTCGGTGAAGAATGGCGGCGTTTTCAAAGGCCGCTAAAAACCGGCAGATTTGCTCGTAACTGGCCTCAGCCGTTAAGCCGACGCGAACCGAAGTGTAAACCTTACCGCGAGAAGAGCGACCTTCTGGCTTCACTTCCAGATCCTGAAACTGATAAATATGTGCCAATTCGGTCACCCATTCCTGATACAGACGTTGGGCGACAAGCTCCTCCGGCGGAAGTGCCATCCGCGTTGCATTCACGACTCGTGTTTTTGCGGCGAGTAGCCGCATATCGCGGATTTCAAGAGTGTCGACAGAATCGAGCAGCGTTTGGACTTCGGTTTTTTTGAGATCAATCGGTTCGACAAATGTTCGCTCGAAAATTGGTTTCCCCCACCAATAGAGGATCACAATTCCGAAGAAGATTGCTAGTTTTTTCTCACGTTGATTCATAATCAATTCAACCTACGAACGAGGAGCGTTCGTTGTTTTTTGCGGTTCAACAGAACGTTCCAAGTTCAACTCAAATTCGACGGGGTATTCAGAATCTCTGCGTCCATTTTTAATCGCTGCCGGAGTAACATGAAAACCAGCCGCATTGAACTCTCCATAGACTTCTTCCACCACATTCCGATCCGTGGCTTGTCCTTCTGCTCGGGCTTTGGCCAAACTTTTTCCCAAAGCCACATCAAACTGAAAATCGTTCAAATACGTCGTCTGAGTTCCAGGGAGGGTCTGCTGCACGAGATCAAGTTCTTGCAACATGTGAACATCACGAGCCAGCCACTCCTGCAATTGTTCATCAGATTCCAGCACCGGTTTTCCCACCGCTAACCCCGACTTCAAAGTCGATTCATCGAGTTGCAACTGAGAGATTTGAGCATCGAGATTGCGAGAATAAGAATGAAATTGATAGTATCCCAACGAAAGCAGAGTCACTGCACCGGCGGCATAAATCGCCATCTTTCGACGCGAATCATCTTTAGCAATCAGCTTCTTTCGAGGATATTGAAAATCGATCCCGGGAAAAGTTTTGTGCGAACGATTCAGCAACAACCCCAGTGGGGCCACTAATCGAGAGGAATCTAACGACTCGGGAAGCGGCCCGGCAAGTTTAACTTGTGGCAAATCGTCCAACGTCAGAATCGTCAAATCATCCACCGCTAAAGAACGCAAATCGGCAAGAGTTGCCATCGCTTCCGGCGATACAAACAAGACGGTATGCCCGGCTGTAAACTCCCCCATCGACTGCTGCGCGGCAATCATCATTCTTCTCAACTCAGCGGCAACCCCTTCACTGGTCACTTCTGCCAATGTCGAAGTCTGCAACATCTGAAGGACGTTATCGCGTGCCAATGCGACTTCCAGACGAGAATCCTGTAGACAAGCTGCAACCAGCACCTGCCCTGACTTAACCGGATGAAACCCGTGACTCATTTCCGCCAAACCAACACTGGAAAGTCCGATTCCTGAAAGTTCGAGGTCGGCGGCCTCCAATGTCTTGCGGATCGCATCACCCGTCGAACGCGACAATGTCGCCGCCAACACTGAACCCAATTCACGATCCGACCGAACCGGTTGTGGTAAAAAATCGATCATCAATTGGTCGATAGGTTGTGACGATTTCGTAGCGGCTTGCAAATGAACAAGTTCAGCCAGCTCTTCTTCGGGGACATTAGGAACATCGAGCGACCGAATCACGGCTTGTTCTCGGGGCAAACAAACCAGCGCAGAATCGGCTTGCATTCCCGCTTGCCGCAGGAATGCCTTGAGAGACTCACCGGCCGCTTTGGGAGCCTTTTGAGGAGTTGCCGTATCGGGCCAAGTCAATTCGTCGGTATTACGGACGCGCACAGACTGACCACTCGTTGATGCCGAAACGGCAATCACGCCCTGTCGTGACCAGTTAAGAATTAAGGTATCTGCCATAAGTTGCTGTCTCGTAAGAGAAACGGTTACTCTATTTTAACACCGAACTGACTGTTAGGTATCGCCGATCAGAGTGGAACAGGGATTTGCTCCGTTCTTAATCGGTATAATCGATATCCGACTCACTCATTCAGCTCCTGTTGCCAGTCGTAAATCGAATATCCAGGCCCTAATCGCGAATAGTCACTGATTGAGAGAAGTTTGGGAGGAAAAACGGACGCATCAATCGTCACCTTCAGTCTCGTAGAAATTCCTGTTCTGCCAAAATACCCGACGACTTGTGCTGTCAGAATATCGCCTCCTGCCGTGATGAAAGGATCGAGCTGCCTCATCGTTTCCAGGTCAACAATCCCTTCAGCCAGAATCCAGCTATTGGTTGATCGTGTTGCCACCAAATCCGGGTTCGGATTTCCAACCGACATCTGACCGGATGCGGAAACAATGGCGGACGCCGTCTCCTCGGACATTGTCGGAATTCCCATTAACGTTTCGAATCTCGCTTCGTTAATGTTAATTCGTCCCTCAATTGTCGGGTTTTCAAAAACTCCAAACGCCTCGTCCATAATAGGAAACGCCGTCAGTAACGAACCCGCATCGCTACTCCAGGGACTAATGAGCGTTTGCTCTCCACCATCCATGTCGGCAATCACTTCAGCACCAATCAAATCATAGAGAGAGCGAATTTCAAAACTTCCCCCCTTGGAAAGGTCCATGCCGTTTCGAGTCACCGAACCTCCATTTTCAATAGAGTCTGCGATTCCTTCGGCCAGTTCATCCAGAAGTTGTTGATCATCGAGAGAAAGTTCTGTCGAATCTCCCCCCGACAAACCTACAGGAGTCACATCAAACTCATCGCGATTGGATGGACCATAAATACGATAGGCCACCACGAATGTCGCCACCTCTTCACCAAACTCCTCATCTAGTTGATCGTAAAGATCTGTCAGCGTGTTTGTATTCAGCGGGATCTTGGGACTATCATCAAGCCGCAAATTATTCTCGCGGGATGTCACTGTTAAATAGTCTGACCAACCGGCATCAAGGACACCATCCGCGTTATCAAATGGCTCCGAAGCTCCTGCATCATCTTCATTCGAGTCAAGCAAACCATTGCGGTTCGTGTCCTCACCGTACAGTAATTCTGCCGTCACGCCATCGACTCCCAACAGTTCGTCGAGAGAAAGTAAAGGCGCGTTCTTGGGAGTGCGGGGAGATGAGAAATTGGCATAAACTTCCGATTCCGCACCATAAGGACGAACTTCAGTGTCAGCATCAATCCAATCCAGAATTGCATCTGCCACCGATTCTGTCATCGCGGGGATTTGCATCAGAAAAAAGCGAAGCTCGTCTTCTGTGAGACCACTATTGGCCAAGGCATTCAGATTTATTTTCGCCGACTCATTGCGTAATCCGAAGCGAACGCCCGTTTCGGAGGACGCATCGGTCACCGGAGCCACGACTGAAAAATAGCCCGCTGGTCGTTCTTCAGTCGCTGATTGAACGAGAACTTTGTGAAACTGTTCCGGGTTATTGAATAAATCGAGCGGTTCTTCCGAACTCATCAAGCTGAGAACTGACAACGTCCACTCCACACCCGAATCGGCTAATAAACGAGACTCGGTCATACGACCCGTTCGAATCGCCGCTTCATATTCTGAGAGCATCACTTCCGAGTACGAATAAGCGGCCAGTGACAACATGGCCACGATCACTAAAACCGCCAGCAATGCGGAACCTTGCCGAGGATGAATTGTGCCGCCTGATCGATCTGGATTTTTCATAACTCCACCTCCGTTAATGGCGGAGGAGCCATCGACAACGCGACCACAAATCGCATCGTATTCTTCTCTGCTCCAATCGGTTCTTCTCCAAACAGAAGACGATTTGCCTGAGCGTCCACTTCTTCAAAAGTCAGCGTGACTTCCACAGCACTCGGCAGACGTTCCTGAATCGCAGAATCCCACTGCGACACCCAATCTGCACCATCAAAGTAACGAAACTGGACCATTTGTATTTCAGGCGCTAATAACTCTGCCTGAATCCCGAGGATGTCGGTCACATCGTCGGAGAAATTCACTTCCAACGCATCTTGCTCCAACCGAGAAAGACCGCCCGAGCCAGAGTCATCAAACCTCAGGTTATCAACCAAACTTGATGAAATGTCCGATTCGCCAACTAACGAGCCGATGGAAGAGCTTCCATTGAGATACCAGGAGACGGTTCGTAGACCACTATCCGTCACGGAATCGATCACTTCATCCTCTTCAGAGAGTGACGACTGTGTGGCAATTCGAGCCGGCAAACGTGCGGGACGATGAATAAATATCACGAGCGACGATTCATCGCCGTAGAGTCCGTTTGTTTTCTCCATAATGGCTTCTGAAGGAGACAGAAATTCTTCGCTGTCTTCAATTCCCAATTCCGATTCAATATCATCCTGATCGACAGATTCTGCCGCAGACTGATCGCTCGACTCTTCGTTGGTGGCAAACTCTTCGAGAAACGTGACCGCCCGCAGGTCATCGCTCATTCTCAAATAAAGTGCTCGCACAAGTTGTGCGCGTTCCATCTTTTGTCGGCCAGCCGCTTCCGTCCGCAAGATGATAATTAATGTCGCCCCCACTGAGCCAATGAGTAATATCCCCAACCCTAACGCAATGAGCAATTCGAGCAGACTGATCCCTCGACGGCTGACCTTGCGAGCTTGGAATCCGAATCGTTTCATGATTCTTCTCCCAAGGCTGCATCCAGAAAGATTTGTGGGTCGCGAATGAATCGTGTTGCAGAATACTCATGTTCGGCAGCCACTGAAGTTGCCTCTCGCCGCACCGTCACAGTGACCTGCAATAAGTCATCGACACCCGCATCGTCCACAGATAATGACCACAACCATCCCGGATAGTCTTCAGACTCATCTTCCGAGGTCGATTGAAGTGTGATAATGCCAGCGACGGCTTCGTTCATCTTCAAATCTGCCAGCAATACCGCATCAGTCCGAAACTGTGCTTGCGTCAATGATCGATGACCAAGAGTCAACAATTGAAATAGTGCTGTGATCGAGCCGAGCAATATCGCCACGGCAATCACTACTTCCAAGAGTGTAAACGCCGACCGAGATACGGACTTATTTCGGCGTATCGTGTTCTGTTTCATCGCGATCTCCTCGCGATGGTGGAGAGAGACGCGGTCCCCGTCAGCGATCTTACTGAGAACGAAACATATTGAGACTGATCGTCTTCCAATTCAAATCGAATATCGCTGCCACTGCCATCGGGATAAAACACGACAGGGATCGACCAATTGACGCTCGAAAGATCGAGGTCTTCAGGAACATCCTTCAGCACTTCGGGAGAAAGGCTAACACTTCCTGCTTCCTCGCCTTTGGACGCTTTAAACACAAACTCTTCAGGAACCTGCCCAGCCCGAGCCGGCAACACAAATGTTTCGCCTGAGTCTTCCGTATTTCCCGAAACAGGTGTTTCCTCACTCGGCACCATTAAATAATGACGGCCTTCCGGCTCATAAAAGAACTGATAAGCAATCCCGTGATCGATGGCGGCAATTCGCGTTGCTGAGATCGTGTCATGAACGCGACGACCGTGATCTTTCAGAGCAGAAGTCTGATAGAAGGCGAGCATTCTGGGCCAAACGATCCCCGCAATCAGCAGCATCACTCCGAGAACCAGTAACAGTTCAAACAAAGTGAAGCCGGATCGAGATGACCGAGACTCAGAACTCACCTTTCTCATCAGAACCTCTCAATAAACGCCCTGCAAAATCGACATAGTGGTATCAAAGACCGGTTTGTGACCAGTTGGTGATATCATCTCCACCACCATCCTGATTTTGTTTGTCAGGTCCAGACGACCAAATTGCCGGTTTATCGACTCCCCCGGAGTTTTTCGTATTGGGGTACTCGTAAAACAATGGAATCCCCCAAGCATCTTTGGGAACGGCTTCCAGATAAGGCTGGATCACTTGCCCTTCAGAAGACTCACCCGACATCAACATCTGAACGACATCCGTTTGACCACCTTGCGGAAACTCGGCGTTGTGACTGGCCGCATATTGCTTGGTCGCCTGATCAAAGTTGGCGATATTGATTCTCGTCTGCTTAATGTTGGCTTCCTGTTGCCGACCGAGAAGGTTCGGAACCACCATCGCGGCAATTGCGAGAATAATTCCCAGCACGATCAACAGTTCGAGCAAGGTAAAACCACCGCGACGACTTTGTTGCTGTTTATTTGACTTCCGAATGTGCATCTCTAAGCTCCGTAATTGATAAGTGTTTCAATGTTTGACAGCCAGTTTTGACTGACGACAAGAATAAACGGGATAAGGTGCATCGGGCGATGCACACTCAATAGATTCGAATTTTTCTTTTAAATAGGCGTGTAAATCCACGCCTGCATAACGCTCATCACGGGGAGTTCGATCAATCTCGACGACCAAACATTTGATCTCCGTCTCCCAAAGTTGATCGTCACCGATCAAAATGTCGTACTCACTCCCTTCAACATCAATTTTCATAAAGTCAATACATTCGATGCAATGCTGTTGCAGGTAATCAGACAGAACAATGGCGGGGACTTTGTAAGACTCCGCATTTTCTGCTCCCAACACTCCAAAGGCAGAGGACCAGCCACCAAACTCAGCCGAAAAGAACTCCAACTCTCCGGCGACTGAAGCCACTGCCGCATGATTCAACTGAACGCTGGCTTCCAGTTGTTCAAGATTCTTTTCCAGCACCTTGTAGTTTGCCAAATCTGGTTCGAACGAATGAATTTGGGAATTTGAATTTTTCAGAGACGCGAAACAGGAAAACAGACCAATGTTTGACCCGATATCCAAAATCGTTTTAGCCCCGCAAAGCTCAGGGAAGTCGTACTCCCCGCGAATAAACATCTCCTGAAAAATATAAGCAGCGGAACCAGGATCATTCACATGCCATTGGAGACCATTGCGAAACTGTAGAGTATCAAAGACGCCGTGGGGACCATTGCTCTCCCCCTTCAGATTCTGTTGATACACAACCTCACCGTTCGACAACCAGTCTTCATACTGGCGACGTTCACGATATTGATCATATTTCAGTTTCAAACGACCAAACATAGCAATTCCAAATCAAGATAGTCCCGACATCATCAGCACGGGGTACAGCAATGCAAAAATAATATACACAACAATCACAGCCATCAGCAGCAGCATCAAAGGCTCTACCATTCTCACCAACATGTCGAGTTGACGGTTGGTTTGGCGTTCGAGATTGTCGGAAATATTAATGAGTACCTGTTCCAGATTATTGGCTTCTTCTCCCACAGAGATCATCTCCATAATCTCTTTGGGAAATTGTCCCGATGCTCGCAACGGCTCGGCCAACGACTTTCCACTGGAAACATTGTCGGCAGCTTCTCCAATCGCCGTGGATAAAACCCGATTTCCGGTCGCGTCTTTGGCAATCCGTAACGATTGCAAAATCGGCACGCCGTTGTGCAGCAAAGTTCCTAAAATACGGCAGAACCTGGCAATGGCCAGATTTTTAACAATGATACCGATCCCCCAAGCCTTCAGCCGAAACATGTCAAATTTTTCTCGCCCCTCGTCAGTGTCCAACCAACGCTGTGCTGCAACTCCAATTCCCACCAATGCCATGATGGCGATCAACCAGTAAGACTGCAGAAACTCACTCAGCCCCAGTAACGTCGTGGTGGCCATGGGGAGCTCACCACGATCCTGCATGCGGGAAAAGATGGGAGCAAATTTTGGAACAAATACGACCATCATTACGGTGACAATCGAAGCACCGGCCAGACACAGAAACGAGGGATAAATCATGGCCCCGACCACTCGACTTTTCAGCTCTTCCTGGTGCTCATTAAACGAGGCAACCCGCTTCAACACATCTTCAAGAAATCCCCCCTCTTCACCCGCGCGAACCATACTCAAAACAAGGTCGTTGAAAGTTTTGGGGTGTTTGGCCATCGCTTCGGCCAAACGAGTTCCGTCGGCTACCTGGTCATTGATGTCTTGGATGATCGTCTTCAAACCGGAATGAGAGGTCTGTTCGATGATCAATTGCAAAGAACGTAATAGAGGGACACCAGCCGTCAATAAGTCTGCCAGTTTTGTGTAGAAACCGGTCAACAATTTATTGCTGACTCGCTTCTGCGATTTCGCCGCCGCTTTGACCGATTCTTCACTCATCATCACGCGCAGCGGAAACAACTGCCGACTTGAAAGAATGCCCAGAGCATCCTGTTCGTTGGCAGCAGTTAATACTCCGCTGGTTTGTTGACCCGAGGCGAGTCGGGCTTCGTACTGAAATTCGGGCATGATTCGTTTTGACTAAAAGACCTCTGAGACCATAAGAATGCGCAGTTTGTGGCATTCGCGAGGACGCATCAGGAATACTCTCCTTTACTGATCCGTAAGACTTCATCGATGCTGGTCACGCCTTCAAGAACTTTTTTCCAACCGGATTGACGCAACGACACCATTCCATTTTTCAAAGCATGACTACGGATTGCACCGGTACTGGCGTTATTCACCGTCATGTGACGGATCTCTTCGTCCATTTGCATCAATTCAAAAATCCCCGTCCGTCCAGAATACCCAATCTCACGACAATCACGACAACCAACCTCTTTATAGATCTCTTTGACCTGACCTGCGGGAAAGTCGTGGGGATAATCTTCGACCGGACATTCATTGAGAACTTTGCATTTGGGACACAGTTTTCGCAAAAGACGTTGTGCGAGAACTCCCTCGACCGTACTGGCCACTAGATAAGGCTCAACTCCCATATCAATCAGTCGTGTCATCGAGCCAGGAGCATCATTGGTGTGCAACGTACTGAAGACAAGGTGCCCCGTCAGAGAGGCTTGAATCGCGGACTGAGCCGTTTCACCGTCTCGAATTTCACCGATCAGAATCACATCCGGGTCGTGTCGCAAAATACTTCGTAAGCCGGCTGCAAAGGTTAAGCCGATTCGTGAATGAACCTGAATCTGGCTGATACCCGTCGATTGAAATTCAACAGGATCTTCGACCGTGATAATTTTTGTTTTGGGATCTTTGATCTCATTCAACGCACTGTATAACGTACTCGATTTACCACTTCCCGTAGGCCCTGTGACGAGAACAATCCCGTGAGGCTGACTAATCAGATTTTTGAACGGCGTGCTAATTTCGGCAGGCATACCAACATTGGCGAGATTGAACACCATCCGTTCTTTATCAAGCAAACGCATGACGATACCTTCCCCGAAAATCATGGGGATGATCGACACACGAACGTCAATTTCGCGACCTTTCACTCGCAACTTGATACGCCCATCTTGCGGCAATCGCTTTTCGGCGATATTCAGATGCGACATAATTTTCAAGCGGGTGATGATCGCCGAAGCAAAGTGGTTAATTTCAGGAGGGACAGGCTGAACTCGAAGTAACCCGTCTACTCGAAAGCGAACCGTCAACCCTTTTTCATGCGGTTCGATATGAACGTCACTCGACTCTTGATCGATGGCTTCAATCAATAATTCATTCACGAGTCGAATCACAGAAGCGGCTAATGCTTCCCCAGCCATCTCTCCGATATCTTCGTCAATTTCTTCCAGTAGCTCGACGCCATTCTCCTGTTGACGTTGAGACACCAACTGATTGATGGTATCACCACCAACCCCAAGATGAGTTTTGATCATCTCGACGACATCCGACTTGCGTGCGAGAACCGGCTTTAGTTCTCGACCACTGATCGCCGACAGTTCATCCAGCGATTCGAGATCAAATGGATCACCGGTCGCCACATAAACCAAGTCCCCGTTTTGGCGAAACGGTAACACCGAGTGCCGATAGATGACAGTCATCGGAAATTCGCGCAGAAGCTCCAGGTCAATCTCTGTCTTCTGGAGATCAACATACTCCATTCCGAGTGTTTCAGCCCAGGTTTGCAAAGCATCCTCTTCCGAGAGAACTCCCATTTCGATCAATTGTTGGTCGAGGCGATGCCCGTTGCGATGAGATTGCGCGAGATCGAGCTGTTGCTCAGAAATCAAGCCTTTCTTGAGGAGTAATTGATCAATCTGCATGAGTCTGCCACGTTCATTATTCGAGTGAGCGGAAATTCTTCGGAGTCATTCTGGAATGCTAGCGGCCTCCACGTGCCCCGCCTCTTTGACCACTACCACCTGGAGAGAAGAGTCGGGATCGAGCACCGGCATCTTGGCCACCTCCACCCCCTTGCTGCATTCGTTCGCGCATACGTTGTTCCATCATTTTGCGCATTTGATCCGCTTGGCGTTCGGCATCGTCTTTCCCTCGGTCTCGCTCCCCCTGATCATTCTTACTATTGTTGGCTTTACGCTCTGTTCCCGTCGCTGAAACTTTTACCTTTGGCAATAAGGACTGTAGGGTTTGTTGAACCAGAATCGGATCGGCTGATTCCAAACGAACAACGCGGACTGTTTTATTCGCATCTTTAGCAGACTGATCAACCGAACCTACCAACTGCTCAATTTCGCGGAACAACGAATCACCTGCCGACACAATCAATTGACTGGTTCGCTCATCGACTCCCAATGTCAACTTGGCAAGCTGGGGGGCGGTATTTGTATTTTGACCACCCATCATGGCAGCAAATGGATTCACCGCATTATTTCCATTTTGCGATCGACCGGAACTGAGATAGTCCTTATAAACATCACTCACAATATTGTAGACCTCATTCACGTCAGCATGCTCAACGGGAATTTGTCGTGGTAATCGATCTCGCAATGAATCCGGCAATTCTGAAGCATCCAGAACTTTCAAAAACTGCTCCACTTCAGCGACCAGATAATTTGGTCCCGTCACGAACAAAGCGTTCAAACGTGTTTCCGGGATGATACGCAAAGAGGTTGAGTTTTCGACTGCGGAGCTTAAACCTGAAACATCGGCCATTTGCTGACCCAACCCCATCAGGCTTCCCATGATTGAACCATCATTCCCACTGGAGGAAGACGAGACACTGGAATCGGGAATCAATTGTTCGAGCATATAAGCGACTTCCGTGGCATCCGTCGATTGAAGATAAAACAACGTCCAGTTTTTCTCAGGAGGCATTGCCATCCCAATCGCCTGAACCAGATCTTTCAATTTGTTGATCGCCTCAGAATCATCAGACCCAATGACAAGATTGTCACCCTGAATCGTTACAAACACAGGGTCGGAGGATTTCTCGTCAGACACCTGAGGCTCCATCACATTTCCCAATCGACGATCAAGCTCATCGACCAAATCAGCCTTGGGAGCATCTGGTTCCGCGGGTCGCTGACTGGCGGGTGTCAAATCAAGAACTGGTTCTTGATTATTGATAACCTCTTGAAGCTCCTCATCCATTTCCTGCAAAACCTGATCGACACTCGATCCTTCCTTCTGACGAACCAACACTTCCAGTTCTCGATACATTTGCGCGGTAAAAGAATCGGCTTTGTCGGCAGGACGCTTATCGGAAACATCTTCGGAAGTTTCATCTTCATTGCCCGGTTTTGACGGCACATACTCGCCTTTCACAGGATTCCTCGCACCGGGAACGACGATTCGAATCGGGTTGGGCTGCTGTGCTTCCCAGTTTTGTTGAAGCAGTCGCAACATGTCAGCCGCGTTTCGTCCTCCCAGAGGTATCGAAATGACAGGGCCACTTTCTGATGCCTTCTCGGTTCCATCTTCGCCAAGTTGCGCTAAAACAGCTTTCACCTGAGTCAATTGTTCGTGAGTACCACGAATCAGTAGTCGACGGCCAAACGCATCCGCTTGAATAATAGGTGCAAGATCACCATCCCCAATGAACAGGGAATCCAAAGTAGCCGCCGCACCAATGGGATCGAGACGGCTGAGATACAGTACAGAAACTGCGGTATCTCCTCCTTCCCCATCGAGTTCTTTGATCATCTGACCAATCTCTTCATGTTCAGTTTCAGTCGCCACAATATGAACCCGACGCGATTTCCCATCCTCATTGACCACGACTCCAGGTCGCAACGCATTAATTGTTTTCGTAATTTCGCGTGCATCGGCATTTTGAACCAAGTAGACCTTCAGATAAGGCTCACCTGTGTCGCCCGTCTGAGTAATCGTCCCATCTCCAACATCGATGGCTTTAATCAAATCTTCGATCAGCTTCATCGTGGCACGAGGAGCCGTAACCAACAGACTATTCGTACGATTGTCTGATGTAATGTTCAATCCGCTGGTATTGGCCGGTGCAGTTTGCGAACTCGAAGAACGACGACTATCAGAGCCGGTAAACGCCGCCACGTTTGGCAAGACTTTCGAGATACCAAATTGCTCTCGAACCATCGATTCTCCATCACTGGCCGCCATGTTTTTCAGAGTAAACTGCTGAAAAATCACTTCCTTTGGGTCTTCTTCAGTCGTCACACTTTCTAATAATTGAGCAATCGCCATCAGATTGTCACCAATGTCCGTGATCAATAACGAATTGGAAGTTCGCAGCGGAACAACATTACCTTGCGGCCCTAATAATGCCTCGACTTCTCGCGCGGCCTGATCGGCTTCGATTCCCGCCAAAGGGACTCGAATGCGCATAATCTCGTTTTTGCCACGATTTTTGAGTTCATCGAGTGCAACATTGGGAATCAGATTGGGCGGAATTCCTTCATCAATATTCAATACCACCAAAAACTGGTTACGTCGCACAAGCAGATATCCCTTCTGCAGCAAGTATCCATTCAGGACATCGAGCGCTTCCAACGGCGTATACTCTTTGGCGTCATAATAATTGAAAGTCCCCGGAGGAGTGACGTTCAAGTCGATGGTGAGGCCAGCCAATTCCGAAAACATTTTCAGAACATCAGCCCACGGTGCATATCGAAAATTGAAGGAGACCTTTTTCGTTTCGGATTGTTCCAACCCGCCAAACCCGACACTTCCATCCTGTTTGGGAAGTTCCGTTGCAGTCTTTGTTGCCTCTTCTGGTTCGGGGGATGTTGTTTCAGTTCTCTTTTCTGATTCACTCGCAGCAGGAGCCTGTAATGGCTGATCATCGTAAGGTCGCGCGACGGGCTCAGCTTCGGCCACGTTACCAAACGAAGCCAGAGGACCTTCACCCGGCCCATCGGGACGAATCATCTCACTGTTGATGTCGGTTTTCGCATCCTGCTGTTTCCCCGCAAGAGATCCCGTTGCTCCATTAAATTTTGCCGATTTTGAGCCGGGCGTTCCATTATCAACAACAACCGAGCCAACGATTTGTTGCCACATTTGACGTTGTTCGGGAGTCAAGACGGCAAAGATTTTTGCATTCCATTCGCGATCAAATGCCAGACGTTCTTCATCCGAGGCGCGAAAACCCAGATCCCGTCGCGCTTCTGAGCGTTCTTCCATGATTTTGAGAATTTTCTCTTGCTGAGAATCGCTGAGGTTCAACTTCTTCATGATGTCTGGAGACAACAATGCTCGATGTCCCTCAAACTGAACAGAAAGTTGGCCGAGACGTTCAACCTTATCTTTTCCAATCAGCTTTTTGATCTCCTCATCCGACTTCTTGGCTTTCTTCTCCATCATACTCTTCATCTCGTCGCGAATTTTTGTTCGCTCTTCGTCGGTCTTCGCATCACGCATTCTGTCCATGAATGGCTGCATGTCTTCACGTTGCGGACGATATTTGTCGGCAATATCCAAAGCCTTATCCACTTGGTCATCGCTGAGCTTAAGCTCTTTCTGAGTTTCCTCTCGCAGCAAAGCTCCCATTAAACCGGGGCTGAAGCCGCGAAAACTTGGGCGACCACTACCGGGAGGCTGAGCCTGCAAGGGACTGGAAGAGAAAGAAACAATCAGACCCAAGCAAAACAGCGTCAGAATTCCAACGAATCCGGTGCGAGACTTCCATTGTGAATTCATAGTGAGCCCGGAACCTGAAAAGTGGTGTGTGATGAAAGCTTCCATAGTGATTCTCAAAACGCTGAAATTATTGTGAACAGGGGACTTACAATCGAAAAGCGAATCATGGGACTCGCCCTCTCCATCATGACCCGCCCCTCAGGGAGTTGGGAACCCCGATTTCTGCAAAACTTTTGACACGATTGGGTGTTTAACGGCTTATGATGTATCCTTCAGTATGAACCCCACATGATCTGTTAGGGTTTGTGGGGAGTTGTCAGATTGATTCTTTCTGATGATTCGCCATAAAGTACAGCGGTTATACCGGTTATCGCATTTGCTCGCGGGCCAGACAAACAGCTTACCCCCGACAAATGTCACAAGTTTCAAACCCCTGAGTGGGAATAAAGTTACGTAGAAAGATCGGAAACAGGCCAATGAATAACTATACATTTCACCACATCCTATGCGCATTATTGGTCGTCGCATTCATTGTTACAAGCCTCGCAGTTGCTCAAGACAGCAATAGTTCAGAGCGATTTTTTGGCTATCTGGACCGCAACAAAGACGGCAAACTGGATAGCGATGAGGTCCGTCGCATGCCGAGTTCTGTGCGAGAAGCCTTTGCCAATGCTGATTTTTCTGTTGATCGCGGCATCTCCAAGGAAGACTTCATTCGCGAGATGCCTCGTATCATGGAGCAGATGCGTAAAAAACGGGACGAAGAACGATCCAAAAAAGAACAAGGCTCAAAGAAACCAGAGCCTCGTAAAGAAGAGCCACGCCGCGAAGACTCCAAAAAATCATCGAAGAGTGCGACCTACTCTCCCAAGAAATGGCCGAAAATCACCGTGGATATCCCCTCCCGCTTTGCGGACGGAGACAGCGATCAGGACGGACAGATTGGATTGTATGAATGGCGAAAATGGAAACCGGAAGAAAAATATCACTTCCCCGTCTATGACATCAATCAAGATGGTTTTCTGACACCGCGAGAATTAAGCAATCCTCCGAGCAAAGAAGAAATCGAAGGTTACCTCGCTTCCATTGGTGCCCCCTCTCCTGCCGCTTCCTCCCCACCGCAGACATCCTCACCTCGTGCTGATGATCCCAAATCGCCGACACCAGTGGCTTATGACAAACCTGATAAACAGCTTACAAAAGAGATCAAAAAGACATCCAAACCTCCCGAGAAGTCCGAGGACAAAGACCCTCTGACAAAGACGGCACAACTCTTCTTTCAGCAAATGGATGCCGACAAAAACGGCAGCTTGACCCCCGATGAGTGGGCTCGCAGCCGTCGGTTAAAGCCAAAATTTGAAGAGGCGGGGATTGACCTCTCTGGCTCCATGAACGTCGAACAATTCACCATCGCCTATCGTCAAATCTATGGTGAATCTTAGTCGGCGTCCCCGAACACTTGTAGCATCTTCATCGCAAAGCGAGTAATGTATGAAGTCAAATTGAGACATTTCTGACTTCCACAGACATTCAGGTGCCACAATGACAATCCACATGCGCAAGCTATTTCTCTCCGTTGTTATTCTTGCTTTCTTTCTGCCAACTTCTCAAGCATCGGCTGCCGATCCTAAAGGGAAAGTTGCCTACCTTACCCCTGAAGAAGGTGGCCCAGAGTTTCTCGTTCAAGGAGAGTATCAGGGAACAATGGCTGGCGACGAAGCTTTCGGCGCGAACGTGATCGCACGCGGAAAGGGCAACTTCGAGATCGTCTTGCTGACAGGAGGACTTCCGGGAGCGGGCTGGGATGGCAAATCCAAACAGAAACTCCAAGCGATCACCGGACCTGATGGAATCGTTTCAATCACAGGCGAACAATTCAAAGGACAGATTCGTAAAGGCGTGTTGACGGGAAAGACCGACGAAGGTCACTCTTTCCATCTGTACAAAGTCTTCCGACGTTCTCCCACTCTTGGAGCCAAGGCTCCCGAAAATGCTCTCGTTTTGTTTAACGGCGAGAATGTCGATCACTGGACTGGCATGAAAATCGAAGAGAACAATCTCCTTGGAATCGGTGGTCGGACCAAGAAGAAGTTCAATGACTTTCACCTACACCTCGAATTTCGCTCTCCGTTCATGCCCGATCATCTGGGACAAGCCCGCGGCAACAGCGGCATGTATCTGGGTGATCAATACGAATGTCAGGTGCTCGATTCATTCGGACTCGAAGGGCTCGACAATGAATGTGGAGGCATCTACAAGAATGCCCGCCCCAACATCAATATGTGCCTCCCCCCTCTCTCCTGGCAAACTTACGACGTCGATTTCACGGCTGCCAGGTTTGATGATTCCGGGAACAAAACCAAACCAGCCGTTGTCACAATTCGACACAATGGCGTCGTGATTCATAAGAACCTCGAAATCGAACCAACACCCGGCGGCGGGCAAAACGATGCCAAGCCAGGCGCATTGTTTCTGCAAAATCATGGCGACCCCGTCCGCTTTCAGAACATCTGGATTGTGGAGAAATAGTGAGCAGTTGCGGATCACAACCTCCCACCGCTCCACTTGAGATCCCGCCTTTCAAACCGCACTCCATGGTGCGAGGTGGTGACTGGCAAACCATCGCCCCGGTTCTCTTTCGGGGTGACGTCCCGTTGCCGGTCAAAGAATCTCATCGGGTGAAACTCGATGACGGCGATCAAATTGTGCTCGTCGAGTCGTGTCCCGACGAATGGCAGACGGGTGATCCAGTCGTCATGCTGTTGCATGGACTTGCCGGCTGTCATCAGAGTAATTACATGCTGCGAACAGCCGCAAAAATGCACGCCCGCGGTTGGCGGACATTTCGGCTCGACCATCGTGGAGTCGGTGCTGCCGCCGGTCTTGCCGACCGCCCTTATCACGCGGGCAGAATTCATGATGCCTTGGCCGGATTGAATACAATCGAAGCTCTCGCTCCCGGTTCTCCTCTCTCCGCAGTCGGGTTTTCCTTGAGCGGAAATCTGATTCTCAAGTTGATCTCAAATCTAAAAAGCGAAATCCCCAGCAAGTTGATGTCGGTCGCCGCGATTTGTCCCGCCATTAATTTGATCCATAGCTCGGAACGTATTCGCGATTCCCGTAACCGATTTTATGACCGACATTTTGCCAAGTTCCTCTGGAAACGATCAGACACCTATCCCGCCATCGCCCGCGAACTTCCTCACCTCAGCGATCCCGCCGAGAGGCTGCCGTCGCTCTACGAATTTGATGCCAGGGTCACGGCACCGCTGGGAGGGTTCGATTCTGTCCAAGAGTATTATGAGACATCGAGTGCCATTCACGATCTGCAACGTATCGACCGACCGACGATGATTCTCGCTGCCGAAGACGATCCGCTCATCCCGGCAGAGACCTTTCGCGAAGCGCATTACTCCTCAACCACCTCTCTGATCATGCCGTCAGCTGGCGGACACCTCGGCTTTCTCGGCCAAAGAAACCACGATCCCGACCGTCGTTGGATGGACTGGCGCATCATCGATTGGCTCGACGCCCATTGGCCCTGATGATTACTTTTTGATCACCCGTAACCAGTTGAGACAGGTATTCGAGCCGTTTTCTCCCGAACCGATATCGATGGTCAACAGACCATCGGTCACTTCAACAACAACTCGACCTTCCCGAAACTGGCCTTTTGCTGTCGTTTCTTTATTGATGACCTGCTTGCCTTCCACCATCACCGCTTGCTTCAATTGTTCGTGATCCGAATCTCCCACACAAAACTCAACCACATACTCTCCCGGCTTGAGGGCGCATTCCCAACGATCCTGTTGTCGCGTGAACACAAACGAATCATGCGGCCCTTTGACAACGCCTCGTTTACGCTGATTGGCGGTCATATCACCACTCCATCCATATCCTCGCGAACGATCGAACACTTCACCCCGGTCCTGTTGAAACCCGTTCGTCGGTTTGATGTTGGCTCCGCAAAAATCAATAGCCAAAACCAACTCGACGACGACGTTTCCCGGCACGCCGTCTGTTTTTGGAGTTAATGGCTCTCGTTCAATACGAAACTCGATTGGCTCATTCGGCGTGAAGAGTAGTGCATCATCTTGATCGAGAATACCATCTCCATCCGCGTCAGTTGCCGTCTGCCTCAGAAACTCCCATTGCCCCCAGCCTTGCTCCTGAAGACGAGTCCAAACCAGTTCGCAGAAGTCTCCGCGGGTTGTCGTGCGATTTGGGATCTCGATATCAAGTTGACTTCTCTCAATCACTTCTTGCATCCATTTTTCCTCGGCTGGCTCATGGCTGTTAAAATCAACCTCGCGCGGACCAATCGGCAACAGCCCCAATGCGGCCAATCGGTTCACTGCCACGAAAGCCGAATCACTGGAACTCAAATCACGAAACGGCCAGAGTAACACCGGCACAGACGTCTCACTCTCACCACATAACCCTGACCGAATCGCCTCCAGTCGTTCACGTTGATACGGAAAAACTCGGGGCTGTTCGTTGGTTTGCAACGAGACTGCCGCCGTCGCACCGGCGGCTTGTCCGATATGAACCCGTTGATCGTGCAAGCGAATCGCCGCACTCACAATACTACTGAATCCGACGTTTCCCTGTGCTCCAAGCAAGCCATCCATTTTTTCAGGGATTAAACTTCGTAGTGGGAACACGCTGCGATCACTGAGAAATTTTGTGTGTCGATTCGGTTTGTGATAATCGATCCACGGCCCCGAATTTCCTTCATTGAGAAGATAGGTCCTGCCCGTCCGATGAAAATCGTAATGAAACTGCCACGCAAACAGACCATCAGGATACATCACGTGGGCAAATCTTGGCTTCGCATTTGTCTTGGTCTCACCGTCTCGATTACGACCATCCTGTTCCCGCATCATGTACATCGCTTTTAGCCGAAGTCCCTCACGAATATACGATTTGGGAGGTAAATTGTCAGCCGTCCCGAATTCGTCACTCAAATGAAAATTGCGGAAGGAGTTCGTTTTGTCGTTCGCTCTGGCATGAACGAAATTCTGCAAGTGATACAGCACTCCCAAGGAATGCTGCCTGGCATCCTCAAAAACAATCTCTCGTTGTTCACGAGTCATCACGACCAGATTCTTGGTCGAAGCCCCGGTCTCGGTCGCCTCCAGTTGATCGATCACACGTTGAGGAAGTCGTTCCAGGGGATAATCCTGCCCATTCATGTAATTGAGCAGAATGGATGTCTTTCCGTCGGCGCTCGAATAACCGTCAACAATTCGCCTCACCGAATAGACACTCAATTGACGTTTCGATTCTGTCCCCGCGTCGGGCCAATGAGCAATCGCTCCCATTCCCGGATTCTTGACATCCCATTTCAAATTGCGAAATTCTTGCTGACTGAAATGTGTGGCCCGAGGATAGTTCCGGTCGTCAAAATTACGAGGTTTCTCGATGGGAGTTTCTCCCTTAGACTCGGCCACAATCATCGCCCAAGTGATCGGATTCATCTCGTTCACCGGAGCATCGACGGGAGCGCTCGGCTCACCATACCGCTCGGGAGGATCGGGGCCATATTCGAACGCGGCTCCCGAAACCTGAATCGCTTCCCCCCAATCGGACGCATCGATTATCATCTTTGCTTCGACATGCAGGCCCGGTTCTGTTTCGCCTACTTTGGCAAACCACAATCCCGTGAGTCGCGGATGGTCTTCCGATCGATCAACATCCGCGCGAACCGGGTATTGCTGAGTGATGAATGTCACCTGTCCCGAGTCGAGATAAGGTTGCAGCATGTCTCGGAAGATCGCTTCAGCTTCTGCCGGACGAAAGGTTGACGGCCCATGATAGGGAAGCCCCGGCATCGGCGAACCATACTTTTGCGTATTGAATTCTTCGATCCGATCCATCAATTCTTTGAATAAGCCCGAGCGATGAAAAGAGCGTTTCATCGGATGCCAATCGACACCCCAGCCGACTTTGCCGGTCCCCTTATTTTCATCCACACACGCCAACGCCTGCTCGGTGTATTGGCCCCCCAGCCACTCGCCATCGTGAACAATGATAATTTTCCCAACGTCCATACGAGCGGCTTGAATCGCAGCCGCCCATCCCGATTCCGTGCCACCCACAATCAACAGATCGCACGAGGTGTTGGAAACTTCAGCCCGACACGACGGAGAGAAAGTGAAAAGAAGACAGACAATCGAGACTGCAAAACGAAACTGCATGAGCGACACTCCGGGAAGTGAAAACCTCACGATCTTCCCTCGCACTCACAGAGTCAACAACCGATTCTCTTTTTGTTCAGGAAGTTTGTTGCTTGTAGAGGAAAACGACTACGACTTCCGATTCATAAATGCCTTGATGATTTTCATATCCAGATAACCACTGGCCACCGGATCAAAGTAGAACAAGAGGCTTTTCCATTCCTGACCTTCTTCAAGTGAATGCGGCTGATGTGTTTGCTCACCGAAAAGCTGTTCCCCGATGTTGAGTACGATTGCCACCTTCGCGCTGGTAGGTTTCAACGCAATAAGCTCTTGGAGGGAATCGACATTATTCTGACCTTCCAACTCGGCGACTCGCAACGCCATACTTAAGAAGACCAGTTTTTGATAACGGAGCCATTCGAGTTCTTCATGCAATACATTTGAAGGTCGTTCAATGGCAGTCGGCAATCCCATCACTCGACCGGTTTGACTCGCCTGTATCACAGGTGTCGAGGCCGCCAGTCGCCAGAAATCATCGCTCTCCTCGATGGCATAATCGGAGACATAACCAAAGACACCCAGCTTTTGCAAAGAATCGTATGGGAGAATGTCGTCAGCAGAAATCTCGACTTGAACTTGATAGTGATGAGAATTAACAAGATAACCGGCGAGTTTGGTTTCTCGATCTGCGATTTCCCGAGCCATCAATATTGCCCGTGATCGTTCCATCGGCCACTTGGAATGGATGAGTTGATTGAGATAAATTGTCCAATCGTTCTGAGCGTAATCGTCTCCACCCCAAGTCCCCAGCATATTGTCATCAACCGCCCATTGCAGATGTGTCGTTTGTAACTGAAATGAATCAGAGAGGCTGCCGAACTCTGCCAGCACAGTTCCACAGTGATCAGCACCGATGGTGAGGAGTGTTGTAGACTGTTTGGCGTGATTGACCCAACGGACAAAATCCTGATGAAGATATTGTCGGCAATAAATCAAATTCCAACTACGGATTTGTGGCAATTGATGTCGGCTCATATGTCGATGGAAGTTCATAATCGCGTGATGAATATCCCACGCCGCGTTGAGGTCTCCCTGTTTCTCTAAAACGAGAGCTTTGAGCCTGAGGAGAGAATAGAGTCGCTGCAGTTTGCCAGGTTGCAGCAGCTTGTGATCGGCCCAGTCATTTACATCGAATAGATCATCGGGCGCACAATCAGGACGTTGGGTGTTTACGACGAGACGTTTCAGAGTCTGCTCGTTTTCCTCCAACCACGCTTGTTGTGCCTCCGAAACTTCACGTTGGCCATTCCATAAACGATATAAATAAGTCGGGACACTCTCGTCTTCATTTCGTTTTTGTGGCATCTCCTCTGTGACCAAAAGTTCCAACTCGCGATATTTCTGGCCGGTCTCCAAGGCCTCTTGCGAGGGGGTGAACATGGCAATCGTCTCACGAACTGGTGGTTTGATTTTCGCTGCGAAGGAACTCATGCACAAACTGGTGCAGAGGACATGAAAACAACACACCCCCACAAACAGTCGCGAAGCTGTCATTCGTTTGCGACAAACGACCAGCGTAACGAGACCGATCAAGATCATCAGAAAAAATCCACCGACAGAGACTGTCAATAACCCCGTCACTGGCAACAATGCCATCAGCCCCGTGAAGAAGGGCTGATAGGTGATCTCGTACATGCGCCACATCGTCCAACTCGAACCGCAGACAAGCATCAGCAACGCAAACAAACCGAATGTTTGCAGCCAGTCTTTCGCATCATTCTTCTCCCCCAACCAACCGGACGTTCTCCAGGCACTGAAGATCATCATCGCCGTGACCGGCATACCGACCGCAATGAAGAGAGGAACATTCAGCATCAGCGTAGCGTACAAGTGATAAGAGAGGATGGTCCCCGCCGCCATAGCCACCAACAGGCAGGAAACAGATCGTTTGACCAGCAACGAACAGAGATGCCCAATGGCGTACATGAATGCCATTGTCGCCAACCAGAGCGAGACGGTCTTCCAGGCAGACTGGTGATACATGTCTTGAAGAAGATAGGGAAGTGCGTCTTCGGGCAAAGGCAGCATTTGGAATAATTCTTGACGGAATATCTCCCAACGAGAATTCATGCGCCCGAATTGGGCCGTAAAGAAAAAAGGCGAGACAAACGGCAATGCGATCAGTGCCAGCATTAACCCCCACACGAGATGTTTCGATGACCAAATCGCCAGCGGAGAAGCTCCGACATTCGATTGAAAACGATACGCTTGCCGATCTTGTTCACCACGATAAGTGCAGGGACCGACCAGTAAGGGAAGAAGAGCAAAAATCAGGACATGGTGAGTCGTGGAAGGAAAAGTGGAATCTGCCCAATGAACGGTAAAAACAATCACAAAAAGCCCGCAAAAGGCTCCCAACGCCAACCACCGTGCATTGCGCCATTCGAGCCAGAGTTGCCGACGAAACATGCGCCAGCCGGGAGAACTTTCGATCGAACTCGCCAATGCGCGTTCGAGATTAAATTTGTCCGCCCAGATCGCAAACTGAGGTAACGCGATCACGCGATCCTGCGAGAGCCAACGTCGTCCGACGAATACACTACTCGACAAGGCAATCACCGTGAGTAAATCCATGATCCCCGCCATGAATTGAATCATCGCTCCACTCAATAGAAAAGCCACGGTTGCGTACGCAATCGCGGTGTAGACTCGTCGGCAGACAAGTGAGAAGAAAAGCCCCCAAGCAAACATCGAACCGCCGTAACGCAGCATGCTGAGAAAAAATTTCCACAATTCCTGGGAAACCAGTTCTGTTCTCCAATAGGGCAGATAGCCGGTCAAGCTGGTCACCCCGAGTGCCAATAACCAACTACACAACAGCCAGAAAAGTTTCCCGCCGAACAAAGAACTTTTTGAAGTCGGCAAAATCATCAACCAACAATCAGTTTCTTCCTCTCGCTCACCCGCAAACAAGACTCCCGCGCTCGCCAATGCATAGAACGTCGTCAGAATTGCCCCAATACTCATCAGAGTTTCGAGAGGATCATTCGCATTCTGCGGCATCATCGCATAAACAAGTGATTGCAGCACAACGATGATCAAAGTGATCCCCAGCCAGATCGATCGCTGAGTTCGATATTCTTTCCAGAAAATATGCTTGGCTTGAGCGTAAGCGTTCATGCCGAGATCTCCGGTTCGGTTGCAGGAGCTTTCTCATTCTCTTTACGAATTTCTCCCGACATATAGCCGACAAAGATTTCTTCCAGTGAAGGTGTCCTCTGTTCGAGGTGGACTGTCTGTTCGTGATTTTCGAGTGTTGCCATCTGGGAGGGAGTTAAATCGCGCACGAGATGTACGCTCTGTCGGCCATCGTGACGAGTGGCAATCCGTTTTTCGGGAAACGGAAACTCGAATGTTTCTTCAGAACTATGAGTGATGACCAGTTCTCGCACTTCATTCTTGAGCACTTCCAGCCGATCAAACGTGAGCAGCTCCGATTGTCGCATGATGGCGACCGTATCGGCCACCCGTTCGACTTCATGAATCTGATGACTGGCCAGCAGGACGGTCCGTCCCTCGGCGGCCACATCGACCATGCTTTCCAGAAACTCCCGCCTCACCACGGCATCGAGCCCCGAGGTCGGTTCGTCAAGAATCAAAAGCTCCGGCTTGTGGGCCATTGCCAAAGCAAGTGAGACCTTGGCCTGCATCCCGCGAGAGAGATTCTTGATCTTTTGCGTCTCGGGAAGTTTGAACTCTCTGACCATCTCGGCATAGTTTTCCATGTACCCATACGGATAGAAACCGGAGGCAAACCAACCGATTTCGGTCACCGTCATCCAGTCGTAGAGGGCCGGTTTGTCGGGGACATATCCGATGCGACGACGAATTTCCTGACTCTGACGACGTGAGTCCATGCCGAGCACTTCGGCGTCTCCCGAATCGGCACGAAGTAAGCCGAGGAGAATTTTAATGGAGGTCGATTTACCCGCCCCGTTGTCTCCCAGCAAGGCAATAACCTGCCCCGGCGTTGCTTCGAGGGAGAGATCATCGACTGCAATCTGTTTGCCGAATTTCTTGGTGACGTTGCGAATTGAAAAGACAGGTTTCATGGGGAATCCCCTTCAGATTGGGAGAGTTGTTGGAGCAAATCGTTGACGTATTGTTTGATGGCAGTCGCAGAGAGACCACTTTGACGCGCTTCGTGCAGCACCGATGCGAGTCGTTCGCGTATCAGCGATTCGCGATCAGATTGGCAGAGCGACTTCGCGTCGGCAGTAATTTCGAGACCGGTGCCGCGAACCGTATTGAGAACGCCGTCGTTTTGTAAATCGCGATAAGCGCGGGCAACCGTGTTCGGATTGACGGCTAATTGCTTAGAGAGTTCTCGGACAGAGGGAACAAGTTCTCCCGATCTGAGCACACCGCGAGCCACGGCAAACTTCATTTGCCGGGCGATCTGATCATAGATCGCAATGCCATTGTGTGCGTCAATGAGGAAATGCATGTGTGAACTTAATTTTCGAGCATGTGTACTATCGTGCTAGTGCAGTATCGTCGAACACTGAGATGGTCAAGAAGTTTTTTACCCGAGAAGACAATGTGAACCTTCTGAAAGAAGGAAACTCACGCCGTAACCGCTATGATTCTTTGAGCCTTCGTTTTTTCAGAAAATTTCGGGATCATGACAGACAAAAACGACGAATCGCACAACCTGACGCTCACCGCGGTCATGTTGGCATCGTTAATTGCCACGCTATGGGGATTCAATTCGGTCGCCGTGCGCTATTCGGTCGATGAGATGCCCCCGGTGTTTGTGGCGGGGCTGCGTTTTTTGATTGGCGCCATCGTGATGGTCGGTTGGTGTCGCTGGGAAGGCAGCGATCTTCGCCTCAAAAGAGTCGAGATCTGGCCGTGTCTGGTGATCGGCGTTCTGCTGTTTGTTCAAATTTCACTTTTTAACGCGGGTGTCGAACTCTCCACAGCATCTCACGGCAGCCTTTACATCAACACGTTCGTATTTTGGGTGATCGGGATCGAACATTTTATCACCCGAGCCGACCGGCTGACCATTCGGAAAAGCATCGGCGTAACATTGGCGGGAGCCAGTGTTGTGTTGTTGATTACCGCCACGGATCGATCACATAGCACGCAGGTCGTGCGCGACATCCCCACGTTAACCGGTGATCTGATCCTCTGTTTGAGCGCGTTCTTTCTGGGTGTCAAAATTCTGGCGACGAAATCCGCACTCCGAATCGTCAAACCGGGCACGCTGATTTTCTGGCAATCTGTCATTGGGACGGTCCTGTTTTTTCTCTGGAGCTTCGCGTTTGAGGAGATTCAGTGGACGGAAACAACATGGCCGAGTTGGGTGGGTGTGTTGTATCAAGGGATCTTCGTCGCAGGCTTCTGCTTTGTGATTCAAGCAAGATTGATGCAAACCTATTCCGCATCACAAATCTCGGTCTTCGCGTTCATCACGCCGCTTTCGGGAGTCGCCGCCGGTGTCTGGATGCGAAATGACCGCATGTCGCCCTGGATGTTGCTCGCAGCCCTCGGCATTGCCTTGGGCATCTACTTCGTCAATCACTCGCCCCACAACGATGATAAGAATCAGGGAGCGGCTGACGACCCCTTGGAGGAAGAAAGTTCGGTAACCGGGATCGAAATCACCTGACGAACTCGCTGGTTACGATGATCTTGGACAAATACAATCAGGTGTAGATTTTTGAAATCGAGCGGCGCTTCTGGGAGTTTTGCTCCATACTGTTTTTCGACCTTCGCAATGCCCTCATTCAGCGTGGTCGTCAACGCTTTCAAATCAATCGTCCCTTCGACAGACAGAGCGTCACCTTGGGGAGATTCGCCCTGTGAAGGCGTAATGACCTGGCGAACCACCATTGTATGAATCGGAACCTGATTTTGCCCTGTGAACTTCACTTTTTCTTCGGCCAGGACCACATTCAATCTCCAACGCTCCGAGAGTTCATCCGCTTTGACTGAGGCTTTGAACGTCGCCAGATCGGATTTTCCAGGCTTCACTTCGGCACTGATCTCAAGCGGTGAATCAATGGTAAGTTGTTCGGCAATTTCGTCGTTCAAACGGAGAAGACTCGATGTCACTAAAGAGGCCGGCCCCGCGACACCCTCGAGCATACGACCATTCACGAGAGTCGTGGGAGTCCCCTTTGCTCCATAATAATGATAGCGACCAGACGTCCCCTCTCCCGTTAATGGATCGGGAGCCGGTGAGTGGACATGATACTGTAAAAAGACCACTCGGTCTGAGGGCAGTTCCTGATGCAACTTCGAAAATGCCAAGTCAGCAGCAACACATGGCGGACAGGCAGTCCCCGTGAACAATTCTACCAGGACACTCTTCCCATTTTCTTCAGGAATTTTCAGTTCGGGAGTTTCATAATAATCGAGCAGTTTCTGATAACTTGCTTCCAAGGCATCAGAAAGGCCGTCTTTATTTTCATGCAGTTGAACCCACACTGATTCTAACTTCTCAGAGGTCGGAGACATTTCTCTGGCAAACATTTGAAACTGATTCAGATAGAACGATTCGAATCCGGGGATGGCCATAAAATCGAGATACCACTCGAGAGCCTGTTTTTTTTCGTCCAACTCTTCAAGAGCTTCTGCCGTTGCACGCAAGAAGTTGAAGTTAAAGCGATCATCCTGCTTGGCTTGATTTAACGCGGCCAGTATTTCTTCACGTGAGTCTTCGGTCGAACTTCGGAGTTGCTCCACCTTCTCGACATTCTTCAATTCCGCTTCCAATGTTTTGAGGACGAATTGAGTTTGTTGCTCCCACATCGGCTCGGGAAATTCCCCCACTAAGGATTGTCGAATTTCTTCAAACAGATCGGGATACCGATAAATATTCACGACGGCCACCAATGTATTCAACCTCGCATACTGCTTAAGCCGATTTCCCCAAAGCGTCAAAGTTTGACTGCTCAGTTCGAAAAGTTGTTCCACTTTCTCACGGGTCACTTCACGAGGACCAAGCTGACTTCCCATTGAATACAAAGCATTGACGGCCAACGGTGATTCAGGATGCTCTTCAATGAACTTGACCAGCTCATCCCACTTCGCTCCCGACTTTATTATCTCGGTCAGGGCATAGACTCCCTCCACCAGATTCGGCTGTGGTTCTTCGGTCAACTGCTGCTTCGGACGAATCATTCGGGCCGGAATGCACCGCCCGTCTCCCGTGAGAATGTTCCCAAATACCACACCCTCTTTCAGTTCTCCGGCAAAAATCAGGAACGCACCATCTTTGGTAAACTCCAATTGCAGATTTGTCAGCGCGGCACGCGAACGACCATTTTCGATCTTCCCACCCGCTTTAGTGGGTTGAACAATCTGAGCTTTGAGATCTTCTTCGGAAGGATTTTGAGGATCGCGAGCGGTGACGGCAAGAACTCCCCAAGGAGCTTCATTTTCTTCCTCAACCACATAAAACAACCACGGACCAATCACGTTCTCAGACTCACGATTCAGTTCGTAACCGAGCCCATCCTTTTCCTTCTCCTCATCGCCGTGATCATGGTCGTGTTCTTCCTCAGCTTCACCAGGAAGACTGATATCGTCGCCACTTGGCGAATTCTGAGGCTTGGAATCGGAGCATCCTGATGCCGAGACGATGAACCAACATGCCGTCAGAAAAACCAAGGTCGGTGTCAAATATTTCATGCGTAATCTCGTTGAAACAGAGTCAATTGTCGAAGATTCTTTCACCTTAACGACATCCGCCTGCAGTGGGAATGTCGGAAGGCGTTTAGACTGTCTGAGGAGAATAAATCTCATCACACAACAGCAAAGCTGTGTTGTCTTTTTTTATACGTTCGAATCGCTTCAAGTCGCCTGAAGAATTCGCGATTTTTCAGGATTTGCCGATGTTTCCCAGTCGAAAAGTCGCCCGAGCCCCGGAATCCACAGTCCCCCACCATTTCCAATCGCAGAGGGCCGCTCTATGATGCCTCTCATGAAACCCAAACGCTCCTCTCAACGTCGCCCCAGAATCAGCTCGGGAATCCCTTCACGCTCTCTGGAAACTTCGACAGAATTTGTCGAGGCGACTGCCGAAGTGCGCGGCAAATATCTTCTCCCTTTTATCTATCGCAAACAGATTCGCAAACTCAACGGCGATCCCGGTATGGGCGATCTGATCCGATTATCGTTGGAAGACAAGCGGCTGTCTGGTTGGGGGCTCTATAATCCTAAGTCAGAGCGACGCATCAGAACTCTGGCCTACACTCCCGAGTTTCCAGCCGACTTTTGGGCCAGCACGCTCGGAAAAGCAGTCGACTATCGCAATCGTTTCTTACAATTGAGCGGCAACACCGATGCCTATCGTCTTATCCATGCCGAAGCCGATGGTCTGCCGGGGTTAATGATTGACCGCTATGGAGACGTGCTCTCTGCGGAAGTCTTTATTGCCGGCATGTTGCAGCGGTGCGAACCGATCCTTCAACATTTGCACGAGCGCATCAACACCTCCCATCATGTGATCCGTTGTGCGCCCGAAACGATGAAACAGGAAGGCTTCAGCATTCTCCCCCATCGCAGTTCAGGCTGCCCTGAGGCTGTCAACATCCGCGAGCATGGTGTCTCTTTTCGCATCGAATTTGAAGAAGGACACAAAACCGGTTTCTTTTGCGATCAACGTGAAAATCGGGTGAGGCTGGCAGAGCTCTCAAAAGGTAAACATGTTCTCGATTTGTGTTGCTACTCGGGTGGCTTCTCCGTTCACGCCGCCACAGCAGGAGCAAAATCGGTCACAGCCGTTGACCTCGATGAATCGGCCATTCGCTTGGCACGCAAAAATGCCAACATGAATAAGGCGAATATCAAATTCACTCACGCCGACATTTTCCCCTGGATGCGAGACATGGTCGCAGCGGGTAAAAAATTCGATGTCGTAGTCCTCGACCCCCCAAAGCTCATTCACAATCGCAATGAATTGGACGATGGTCGAAAAACACATTTCGACATGAACCGGCTCGCCATGCAATTAGTTGCTCCCGGCGGGTTCATGCTGACATGCACATGCTCGGGATTGTTGGGCACGGACGATTTTCTCAAACTCGTCTGCGCTTCTTCCATGCAGGCGGGAAAACCGCTTCCCAAAAGTTCCGATGAAAAAGCCCTGCAACGCGCTCCACGAGAGATGCGAGTCTTTCATCGCAGCGGCGCTGCTGCCGACCATCCGGTGGGAAGTCACGCCCCGGAAACACGCTACCTCGACGCCATTTGGTGTCGCTTTGAGTAAGCTGATTTTTTTCTGTGATTTGAAGAAATTGCGTGATCATTGAGCAGAATCTTCGTCCGTGAGAGGGAGCCCTTGAGGTTTTTGATCCTGGCATGAACGGAGAATCACAATGGTGGTCGAGAATTTTGGTCGAAACATCCGCTTTGAACCAGCAAACATTCTCTCTCCCAAAACCTCTGAACAAATTATTGAGTACCTCAATGAGCAACGTCCTCGTCAAGTTCGAGTGATTGCATCGAGCCACTCATGGAGCCCGCTCATTGAAACAAAATCGACGTTGATTGATTTGGAGCAAATGAACGAGGTTAATATTTTTGAAGAGGCGGGTGAATCGCTTGTACGAGTCGGTGCAGGTTGTCAAATCAAACGGCTGATCGACATTTTGAACAAAGCTGGACTGACATTGCCTTCTCTCGGGCTCATCACCGAACAGACAATTGCGGGAGCCATCTCAACAGGAACTCATGGCTCGGGGAAAAACAGCCTTTCACACTACGTGAAAGAAGTCTCACTGATTAGTTATCAAAACCAAAGCGATACGGCCAGTTTATCTCGAATAACGCAAGGCCCCGACCTCGAAGCCGCTCGATGTTCGCTCGGCTGTCTGGGAATTATTGTGGAAGTCGTTTTACCGTGCATCCCACAGTACATGGTGACAGAAAAATGGACTTCGTGCACAACACTTTCAGCAGCACTGGCTCGCGAAAAAGACTCTCCTTTACAACAGTTCTTTCTCTTGCCTCATCGATGGAGTTATTTTTGCCAGGAACGAACTGTCTCCAAACGCACAAAACGATCTCTGTTTGCTCCCATTTACCAAATTTACTGGTTCCTGTTTTTTGATGTAGGAATCCATTTGGGAATTCTGTTCTCTGCACGCTGGATGAAATCACGGAAAATGGTGCGATTCCTCTATCGTCGATTGATACCACTATTTGTACCGCGATTGGGGGCCGTCACTGACCGAAGTGATCGAATTTTAACGATGGAGCATGAAATGTTTCGGCATCTCGAACTGGAGCTGTTCGTGATCCGAGAACATCTTCACGAAGCTGTCGAGTGGATCACGAAAGTCCTGAAATTCGCCGATGGAGAAGAAGTCCATTTTTCAGATACTGAAAGAAGCATGCTTCGCAAGATTGGTTTGGAGCAATCCCTCACTGAGATCAAGAATTCCTATACGCACCATTACCCAATTTGTTTCCGTCGTATTCTGGCAGACGAGACGATGATCTCAATGAGTTCGGGAGATCACAAGGAGTGGTATTCCATCAGTCTGATTACTTATGTCGAACCACGAGAACGATTCTTTCAACTCGTAACATTCCTGGCAAAGTATCTCGCTGAATCACAAGGAGCAAGAATCCATTGGGGAAAATGGTTCCTATTCGACTCGGAACAGACCGACAAGTGCTATCCTCGGCTGAATGAGTTTCGCGATGTTTGCCAGAAACATGATGGGCAAGGCGTTTTTCGCAACACGTTTGTCAACAATGTCGTGTTTTCCCAATCTGATAATCAATTCAAAGAACTCGACCGCAGATCATGACTGATTCTTCTGTCGTTCTCGCATCACTGCACGAAACACGCGATCAAACAATTCGGCTTCCTCTTCATCGCGTGGCTGAGCCGGATCCTGCATTTTCATGTGCGGGCCAGACACAGCAGATGTTTCTGAATCGACCCGATCAGTTGAACTTCCTTCGGGACTCACATCTGATGACTGATACCGATTAATTTTCGCATCTTCATTTTTGACATCAGCTTGATGCTGCCAGACAATCGGAAAGAGTGGCTGCGGAGCGTTGCCGTGTGCTTGATCGAGACGAAACGTCTTCTTGGAAGCAGGCTTCGGCTCGATGAAAGGCTCCTTCGAAACAGGAAGTTCGGCTTTCTCTCTTGAAGAAGCGGCATCATGATTTTGTGAAGTCTTTTGCAGATAATCACTCGCTTGCTCTTTGAGCAATTCACGCATCAAAGGGTTGTCCATAATCGACTCGGGAACGAAAAGTGGACGTTGACGACCGACCCGTTCGTCGGTATTAGTTTGGCCCGATGGCTCATCAACGGATTGCGAATCTGCGAATTCAACCGTCTCGGCCAGAAGTTCTTCCAAGGTAATCTGTGGTAAAGGTTCAGAGAGATCATCCTCTGCGACAGCAGAATTCCCAACAGGCTCAATCACGTCTGAATCAACCAGTTCATCTCTTGTAACCTTCTTCTCTTCGACCTCTTCTTCACTAGATTGTGTGGGAACATCAGCTTCAGCAGGTGACGACAACTGTTGCACCTCAGCGTCTGCAGAGGCTCCTTCGACAGACTCCACAGTTTCTTCGGCGACTTCTTCGGCAACCGTATCCGATGCGTCAGGAATGTCTTGTGAGTCCATAGAGAGAGGCATGGACAAAGTTTGTGTCGCGTACGATTGGTATCGTGATTCTGCCGAAAAGAACCGTTTGGCTCCTTTCTGTGATTGTCTTTGACGAATGAACCAAGCGGTGCCGAAGAGCGAAATAATGATGAGAAAGCTCACAAAATACGCTGTTTGCTGAGAAGACAATACATTTCCCGCCTGATTTTTATCTTGTTTTTTGGCAGCCCTCACTGGTTCATTGTCTGATGGCCCCATCGAACCGTTTTCGTCAAAAACATGGAACGCATCATGGAATGGTGCGCCCTTTGATTTGAAAGATTTTTTGTCTTCCGATTTCTTATTATCACCGGGAACTTCAACCGGATCTTCGGTCGAAACACTTGGTAACGACCAAGTATCCCGCTTTGCCCCCTGCGTTGAGAATGATTTCTCAATGGGTGAAGGATGCTCAATCGACGGGACGGTCAGTTCATTCGAGGCCACCTTAACTTTGTCGGAGATCACAATACGAATGGCTTGGGGAAGATCGGGAAGCGTGTGCCTTTTGATGGCCCGTGGATCAAACTTCAAGATCGAACCAGAAATAATGGTATTCGGCGTGATCCCCGCATTGGCGGGGATATATTTTGCGTGGGGTGGCTCAATCGGTGGATTGATACCAACCATCGCAGAAGCGTCTTGTTGCAAGACTTCCAACAATCTCACTAAACGTGCATCTTTCGGATTCACAGAAAACAATACCGGACGATCAATCACATTGACCAGAACAATCTGTGTTTGTGGATGGAGATCGTAAAGGGAAGGCCCCGAAACGCCCTGCCCCATAGCTTCGTAATATTTCGCGGGTGTCTCTGCCAGCAAAATATCACCATCCTCGAACTGGAACAGCGAATGACGCTCATGAAAGAGTTGCATCATCGAATGCCCTTCGCGAAAGACGAAAAATTCTTTGCGACTGTAGGGAGTGAGTCCACCCGCATGTTGGCTGATCAATTGCTCAAGATTGGGATGATGGTTTGGAAATTCATACACGCCAGGTTGAGCAACTTGCCCAATCACCGTGATGTAGATCGGATTCTGCTCGACAGCAGCATTCTTGACACTTCTGTTTTTTGAAAGTTTCTCCGCAGGCGCAGCGGTAGGCACATTCATGACCGACATTTTGCTGGCACGGCGATTTCCAATGACATCAGATGATTGTGCCGAACTTTGCTGAGGAGCCAGCAAAGTTGAGCCAAGAAGTATCATCAAGCTAGTTTTTACGAGCAGCCGCGTCATCGCGCGCCCCTTTTTCAGGTTTCCATTGATCGCAGAACCTCTGCGCGAGGTTTGCTACAATCATTAAAATCGGCATATTTTGACACTCGGCTGAACCTAAATATTGAAATTCTGAGAATCGACGAAAGGAACCAAAAACAACGTATCCCCATACCTAAATGCGAGATACGTCACAGTGGACGTTTCCAAGGGCGACCGCCATAATGAATAAGACGATGGTTTTGCGTCAGTTGTAAGCTGAGATACGGATCTCCATTTTCAGAAAGTGATAATTCCATATTCAGTGAGTACAATTCAGGCTCAATCGAACATTTCAAGAAGGACAATCCATGAAACGCAACAGTTTGAATCGTAGAGATTTCAGTAAATGGTCAGTGGCAGCACTGGGGGGACTCGTCGCAGGAACAACCATCGGATGTGATGGCACAACCTCCGAAACACCGACCGGTGGAGGTGAAGGAAGTTCCACAACCGACGCAGGCGGTGACGGAGAAACCATGGAAGTGGCCGCTCACGCCTGCCGTGGTTTGAATGACTGCAAGTCAGCAGGTCACGACTGCCGCGGACAAGGAACCTGTGCCACCGAAGCCTGGCATCATGGTTGTGCTGGCATGAATGAGTGTAAAGGACAAGGCGGATGTGGTGAGAACCCGCTTGCCAACGAATGTAAAACGCACGGTCACTGTGCAGTCCCCTTAATGGACAACGCCTGGGAAACCGCGCGTGAGAACATGGAAGCCAAATGGACCGAAGCGGAAAAAGCGTTTGGTGAAGCTCCCGCCAAGGCGAGCTGATCAGCCTGGTCTCACAATTGTGAATCGACACGGGACTGTGAATCGACACGGGACTGTGAATCGACACGGGACCAAGGCTGAACACTCTGTTAACAGCCGCGGTCCCGTTTTCTGTGTGACTCGAGGAGTAATGACCATGCCATCCGAAACACGACTCGGTTTCCCCAATCTTGGGCTGGGAGTCGGACTGCGCCATGTGCATTTCAGTCACATCCTTGAAACTTGGCCTAACGTCGATTGGTTCGAGATCATCTCAGAAAACTTTATGGATTCGCAGGGACGGCCCCGCGACATTCTCGATCAGGTCGCAGAGCGTTACCCGGTCGTCATGCACGGCGTGTCCTTATCCATTGGAAGCACCGACCCTCTTAACCACGATTACCTGCTGAAATTGAAAAAACTGGCGGGAGAGATCAACGCAGTTTGGGTCTCTGATCACGTTTGCTGGACCGGTGTCGCCGGGAAAAATTCACACGATCTGCTACCGATCCCCTTCAATGAAGAATCACTTTCGCACATCGTCCAACGCATCAAGACAGTCCAGGAAGTGTTGGAACGTCCGCTGGTTCTCGAAAACCCAAGCAGTTACATCACGTTTCAGGATTCAACGATGAGCGAGTGGGAGTTCATCTCCCGCATGTCAGAAGAGGCCGATTGCGGTTTGCTACTCGATGTGAATAACGTCTATGTCTCCGCGTACAATCACGAGTTCGATCCGTACGAGTTTCTTCAATCGCTGCCACATGAACGAGTCGTGCAGTTTCATTTGGCCGGCCATCTCAATTGTGGAACACATTGCATCGATACACACGATGGCCGAGTGATTGACGAAGTGTGGGCCTTGTACAAAAAAGCTCACGAATTAACGGGCGGCGTCTCCACATTGCTCGAATGGGATGCCAACATCCCCTCGTTCGACGAGATGCACGCCGAGGTACTGAAAGCTCGTGATTTTCTCGCTGAGAAGGAAGTCGAGGAGCTGAACACTTCCGATCAAACCGCCACCGATCAAACAAACTCCGTCCCGCATCCCATCAACTATTATGTGGGGTCAGAAGCGGAATGAACGAGCAGACTTCACGATCATTACAGTCTTTACAGACCTGGTTACAGTCGGTCATCACACACCCAAATGGTGTCTCGGCAGGAATTCTCGGCGCACAGGACCACATCACGCTCACCCCTGAAGAAATCGAATCAGTCGTACCCGCGTCGAGTCAGCTCGACTCAATTTCCAAAATTGAAGTCTACGGCAATGCGTACTATGCACGACTGATAGAATGTCTGGGGGAAGAATTCCCGGCCGTGAAACACGCTTTGGGGGCAGATACGTTTGACTCGTTTGCATTCTCTTATCTGCATCAATTCTCCTCGACCAGTTACACACTATCTGACCTTGGCCGACAGTTCCCCAGTTTCCTCGAACAGACAAAGCCATCCGATGCTGGCGAATTGGGGTGGGCCGATTTCCTGATTGATCTTGCTCGCCTGGAATGGCACTACAGCGAAATCTTTAATGGCCCGGGAACGGAAAAGATTGAAGCTTTGACCTCCGAGAACTTGCAGTCACTTACGCCCGAACAATTTACGATGTGCCGACTCGTACCCGCTCCCTGTCTGCGACTGGATGAATTCCGCTTTCCGATACACGAATACGCAACGGCTGTCCGTAAGAAACACGAATCCCCCCCCCTGCCCGCTCCCACACTCACCAGATTGGTGATGACACGCCGCCAATATGTGGTACGGCGTGTTGCTGTCTCCGAAGCCGAATATTGCATCCTCCAAGAATTGGTGAATTGCACAGACGAATCGATAGGCTCAATTCTCGACCGCGCTGCCGAACATTGGGGGAACGAAATGCAGGAACATCTGCAGGAGTGGTTCGAACGCTGGGCCGCCGCAGGTTATTTTGTGGGGCTTGAGAGCCTAACAAGATAGGATAAGCGAGAGTGTTCGCGAACAGTTGGGACAATGACAATTTTAAGTAGATGGGCCACCCATCTCTCTCATGTTCAACTCACGTCCCACCAGTGTAATATGAAAGAATCCTGATTGACGAACGAGGATGACAGCCGTACGGATTCAATCGTTACCAAGATGCCGTGACTGAAAGATCCCCGGGCTAAATATTGTTGACCGCACGAGAATATCCCCAATTGCTTATGCGATATCATAGCAAAAAAACACTCGACCTCAGTTGAAGAGGCCGAGTGTATCATCGGTTTCAAATAGACTGTCGGTCAACTAAAGACGACAGCCGAAGTGGCATTCGAAGTACTGATGATTACAGATAATTTGCTCATCAATCTGTAATTCTCGGAAAAATTCCCTTCGAGATGCAGGGCAAGAGCCACCACGAACTTCTTTGCAGTTCTCGATGTGTGCCAAACGACGAAGTCTGGCATTGTAGTAGCAATTCGATTTCTGGCGATCACAGATGCGGTCGCAACCACTCGGAGCCGCCTCTACAGTCGGCTGCCAAACCAACGCGGCAAGAGTAAATGCCATCGCGGCAATCCGCGACAATAAAACAACTTTCATAAATCCTTCTCCTTCACATTACGAGGGGCAACAGTTCTGCCAACATGACAGAATCTGATCTCGGATGACTCCCCTTCATCGCTTAACTGCAAAAACATGTGCCGTATACAAAACCGTCAATCACCCTCACGGCCACACTCGATATGTTCTCTGACCAATTCACGAGCGTCCTCTAAAAATATCTCTTGAGTTTCACACAACCCCAAGCAGGAATTTGCCAGCGAATTGCAGACCTGCCGGGTTTGGTTCAATAAATTTGCACACGCGTTAATGCCTGCTGTTGTGCGTGGGTTCAACGCATTGACACATCGATTATAGTCTTGATTGGCAGTGTTTCGGCAGTTCACCAAGCTATTGAAGCATGCATTGTCGCATGCCCCATTCGCCAAGACTGTGTTTTCGATAGTGATGACAGAACAAATCGCCAACATGGCGAGAATTCGTAAAGTGTAGATTGACTTCATTGCGATGCCTTTCGTTGAAAAATGAGATCGCCTAAAGAGCAGTCACAAAACCTTCAAAAATAAACCAGCACAAAGGGGTTCCCTTCTATCACGGAACCCCTTTGAGAGACGGCTTATTTGACATTGCCTTTGACCAAGAACGCAGCAGCATGGGCTTCGTAAAAGAACTGCCACGGGGAGTTCACATCATTTCGGAACGCGATCTGATGATTCAGATCGGGATTAATATCAGTGTTATCTGAATCGGACTACCACCAAGCAAGGTCGGTCTCAGGATCATTTTCCACAATCGACACCCAGTAATTGCCAGGAACCAATGTGGACACATTTGGGAGTGTCGTATTGTAGAAATAGATGGGTTCACCATAGGCATTGGTTGTCCCTGAGTTGCTCACTGATACGTATCGATTCAGAGTGTAAATCTGCGTCTTAGGTAGTCCATTGGGGGCTGTTTTTCAAATGCGAATTTGAAACCAGCGCGGCGTGAGATCACCAGCAGGGGTATCATACGAATAGAAACCTTGCCATCCCAACTGAGTTGGTGTGGATGAATCTGTAATACTGAAATCTTCAGCCGCTGGAAACAGTGCGCCGGCGTTACTGTTGGGACCGTTGCTCAGGAACCCAAGAGAAGACTCAGGGGGATCAATGGGGGGCTGCATCCAGAGAGCAATTTCTCTCGGCAATCTTGGAAAAGAATAAACAATGGTTGTCACACCCAACACAAGTGTGGTCACGACTGCAACACGGGACATTTTCTTCAAATTCACGAGTACATCTCCAGAGGGGATTGGGGGTCTACCAAACAGATCACCGCCTTTTTGGCGGAGATGATGGTCCACTAACAGAAAGAGAACGAAGACCGGGAGAATTGGTCACTAGAAATCTTTGAGATATTTCAGAAATCCGAATTTTCCGAGTTCAACGTCACTCCATAAGTCAATATCTAAACTTCCGTCCAACAGCGGCCCGGTGATGGAATCACAAGATGTTTCTATGATCGTTGAATTGTATGAGGCATGAGGTGAACACCATTCGTAACCGCATGATGAATCATCCTGTCGCCCGAGTTTTTCCCGCTTATTTTTTCTGCGTTATTCTCTGCGCCGCTGCGTGAGTGTTTTTCTCACTGGCGGACAAGCCGCCAGTGCCACCCAAGAAGAGAATGAACCCTTTGCGTTTCTTATGCCCCTCTGCGAGTTGGCGTCAAAGAATGCAGCGATCAAAACTCGTCTTGCCAAACTCGATCTACCAGAGTTACCGTTCGTGGTTCGCCTGACAGCGATTCGATCTTTGGCAATTTGAACGTCATCACAGCCTAGGTACGAGCGCAGATTTTGTAGGGCCGGTTCCACCGGCCAAGGATTCCTTTGTCGGTTTTTGTCTCATAGCGTGCTCAACAATGACGACCACTGCAACGTGAAATCGGGGGCGATCTCGCGTCACGTGGAAAATGCGCAACCACAAAAAACCACACGTCTTCACAAAATGAAGATCGACACAAGGTGAACGGTGCCAACAACTTGCTCAAGAGTACACAAGATTCGGAATCAAGATTCGGGAAGATTTGATTCAACATTCGGTCAAGATTCGATCAAGGTGTGTCCCCGAATCTCCAAATCTTCAAATCTTGAAACGGCGATTCAGTGTTCGGGAATGTCGAGGGCGTTTCGAGGATCATCGCAGTTTTCCCCAGAGACCAGACCAACAGATCTATGGCGAATATGATGGGATTAAACCCCTCCGCGGAGCTAGCGCAGTTTTGTAGGGCCGGTTCTACCGGCCAAAGATTATGTTGTCGATTTATCGCTTTGCACGATAATTGTTGTCATCCTTAACTAATATGGGCTCCCTGCGTTTCAGTGTAGACACTATAGACAGATTGACTGGCCGTCATAAACAATCGATTCCGTTTCGTCCCGCCGAAGCAAACATTCGAGCAGATTTCCGGCAGGCGAATTTGTCCGATGCGTGCTCCATCTTCGCCAGCAAAGATATGCACACCATCATACCCTTCACCCACCCAACCGGCAGACGACCAGATGTTGCCCTCGGTGTCACAACGAATGCCGTCAGCTTGACCGGCGACCACTTCGCCATCAAGTTCCATTTTCATGGAAGCAAACGTACGTCCGTTTTTAAGTTTGCTACCATCGACGATATCCCAAACCTTGATTTCCTTCTCCGCCTCCGGGTAATGAGACGAACCAGTATCGGCCACGTACAGTTTTTTGTAGTCCTTCGAGAAGCACAAACCATTCGGTTTGAAAATCTCGTCTGTCAGTTTGGTGATCTTACCGGTCTCGGCATCGATCCGGTAAACGGCTTCTTTTTGATTGGGTTGTACCGAACCGGTCTTCAAGCGGTTTCCTTCGTAGTTCATCAGACCGCCGTAGCCGGGATCGGTGAACCAGACCGAACCATCACCGGGATGGACAACCGCATCGTTGGGAGCGTTGAACTCTTTACCTTCAAACTTATCAGCGAGCACGGTCACACTGCCGTCATATTCGTAACGAACGACTCGTCTCGGTCCATGCTGACAGGAGATTTGTCGTCCCTGATAATCGAACGTATTACCATTACTGTTGCCTGAAGGACTACGAAAAACACTGGTATGATTATCTTCTTCGAGATATCGCATCTGACAGTTATTGGGGATGTCGCTCCACAAGAGGTAGCGACCGACACCATTCCAGGCAGGTCCTTCTGCCCACAGCGTTCCGGTATGAATCCTCTGAATGGGAGTGTTGCCGAGCTTGAGTTTATCGAAACGCTCATCGAGCGAGACGATGTCGGGATCGGGGTAGTGAACCGGAGCTGCTCCGGGACCATAATCACGAGCGAGTGCGGTGCCTGCGACTCCGGTGAGAGCAGCCGTCAAGAAAGCACGTCGGTTAAAACTGTTATCATTGGGAGTCTGATTTTCGGAATTGATGGTCTCTGTCATGGGTGTTCTCAATTGTGTGTGAAAAGCGTACCGGTATCTATCTGTCGATAGTGAACTGCTAGAGGTTGTGAATCAAGCAGTTTTATGGGCTCTATCGCAGATCGTGACAAATTGAAAATCGCCACTTGAGTCGCCTCCCTCTGGGCTGTTAAATACAAGAGACCTTATTCTGGAGAAACACGATGCTGAACTACAAAACATTCTTGTCCCTTTTCACCGGGATCTGCCTGATGACTGTTGCCTCAACTGCCGTAGCCGGAGAGAAACTTTGGGTCTATTTCGGGACTTACACCCGAGCAGATAGCAAAGGGATTTACCGAGCGGAATTTGACACATCGACTGGTAAACTCTCGGAAGCAACGGTGGCTGCCGAAACAAAGAACCCGTCTTTCCTCGCCATTCATCCCGACGGCAAACATCTCTACGCCGTCAGTGAAGTCAGCGACACCGACGGCAAGCCTGTAGGCGGAGTTGTCGGGTATGACCTCAATCCCAAAACCGGAGAACTCTCGAAGATCAACGGTCAATCGACCGGCGGTGCGGGACCATGCCATTTGATTGTTGATCCGACCGGCAAGAATGTTCTCGCAGCCAACTATGGCGGTGGAAGCGTCGTCTGCTTGCCGCTTAAAGAAGACGGATCGCTAGTCAAAGCGAGTTCGTTTATTCAACATGAGGGCTCCAGCGTCAATCCCCGTCGTCAAGCTGGGCCACACGCCCATTCCATCAACACCGATCCTGGAAATAACTTTGCCGTGGCGGCAGACCTGGGTCTCGATAAAGTCCTGATCTATCGATTTGATCCGAATACGGGTTCGCTCAAGCCGAATGAAAGTCCGTTTGTCAAAACACCATTGGGTGGTGGGCCGCGACACTTCGCCTTTCATCCTTCAGGCAAGTACGCTTATCACAACAATGAGATTCTCCTTTCAGTCACGGCACACGAATTCGATGCGGAACGCGGCATCCTGAATCCCTTGCAAACCATCTCAACTGTCCCTGATAACACACCACTGGAAGGAAACTCGACTGCCGAAGTGAGAGTCCACCCCAACGGAAAATTCGTTTATGTCTCGAACCGTGGACCGAACTCGATCGCCGTCTTCAAGATTGATCAGAACACCGGCATGCTGGAAAAAGTGGGGATTGTTTCCAGTGGTGGGAAAATCCCTCGTAACTTCAATCTGACTCCCGATGGCAAATGGCTCCTCGCCGCCCATCAAGACAGTGACAACATTGTCGTGTTCAAAGTGAATCAGGACACAGGCCTTCCCGAACCTACGGGACAAGAAATCAAAGTGACTGCGTGCGTTTGTGTACGATTTCTGGAACAGGAATAGTCACGGCGAGCGTTCATCATTTTGAGCCGCCAGCGCTAAATACACTCACGCAGTGACGCGGCGGCGCAGAGGAAAACGATGAACACAAAATCCGAGCCTTCTACGACCATTTGAAATTCAAGCTATGACGTCGTTATGAAAATTTTATTCAAACTGCTTTTGATTGTATCGACCCTCACTTTTTTGCCCTCGATAAGCTCTGCCGCAGATCGACCGAATGTGCTCTTCATTGCCGTCGATGACTTGCGACCGGAACTTGGTTGTTATGGTGAGTCTCACATCAAATCACCTCATCTGGATCGTTTCGCCGCATCGGCACGCATCTTCAAACGACATTACGTGCAAGTCCCGACGTGCGGTGCATCGCGCTATGCTTTATTGACGGGACACCGCCCGACCCTGCCGGTTCATCAATCGAACGATGCGATTCGAAATTTGCTCAAGGCCGATCAGGAAGAGAGAGCAACCGCGTTTCCTCAAGTCTTTCGTGACAACGGCTATCACACCGTTTGCACCGGCAAGATCAGTCATTATCCCGACGGCAGAATCTATTCGTATGAGATGCAAGGAGACGGACGACTCGAAATGCCGTTCAGTTGGGATGAAGTGGGGCTTCCCGCCGGTCAATGGACGCACGGCTGGCCAGCATTCTTCGGATATGCGAGCGGTGAAGGCCGGAAACGTGGTCAATCGCCGCCGTTTGAAGCGATGGATGTTGAAGACGAAGGTTATCCCGACGGCTTGATCGCCAACTCGGCTATCGAGACACTGCGACGCATGAAGAACTACGATCAGCCGTTTTTACTCTCGGTTGGTTTCTTCAAACCTCACTTGCCGTTCTGTGCTCCGAAGAAGTATTTCGATCTTTATGATCCCGCCGAGATTGAACTCTCTCTGAATCCCGACAAACCGAAAGGGACCGCCCCACAAAGTTGGCACGGCAGCGGAGAAATGTTCGGCAACTACAAACATCCTGATGGCAGCCGCAATGATCCCGCCCATCATCGGAATTTGCGACATGCCTATTATGCCTGCGTGAGTTATGTGGACGCCCAGATTGGTAAAGTCCTCGACGAACTGGAAACACTGGGCCTCGCCGACAATACCATCATTGTCGTCTGGGGAGATCACGGTTGGCACCTCGGCGACCATAATATCTGGGGGAAACACACTAACCTTGAACGAGCCGTCCGCAGTGCATTGATTGTCCGCACGCCGAACATGAACTCACCCGGTCAATTAACCGACGCGATTGTCGAATCTGTCGACCTGTACCCGACTCTCACCGACTATTGCCAACTCCCCAAGAAGGGTTTAACGCTCGATGGACTCTCGCTTCGTCCAGTCCTCGACAATCCCCAGCACCCCGGAAAGACCGCCGCATTCAGTGCGTATCGGGGTGGACAAACGATGCGAACAGATCGTTACCGCCTTACGATCTATCCTCCAAACAAGAAGAAGCCAGAAGCGGTGGAACTCTACGATCACGAGACCGATCCGCTGGAAACGATCAACGTCGCCGACAAGCATCCCGAGGTTTTCAAAAAATTGCGAGTGCAGTTTGAGGAGCGTTCACCGAGGTATGTGAGGTGAGAAGATGGGGTTGAAGGATGATTTTGAAATCCGAACCATTCACCGGCATCGCCACCAGTCCGCCTCTGACAATCCCAGCGATTGACACTCACTTTCGATCTCTTGACGGAAGCGTTTGGCGTCCTGCGGATAGCCTTTGGTCGGTTTGAGTTCCGGGAAGCGAGACGTCCAATATTGGTTGAAAAGTTCCATCGAAGTCTCACGCAGATATTTGGCAATCATCGAAGAGACCGCCACCGGGAAATGCGACTCGGCTTTCATCTGAAACCGTAATTCACTCTCTCCGACTTTGTAACGACTAATTGCCTTACCTTCCTCCATGCGAAAGATAAAATCACCGTCACAAATTTCATCGATCAAATCATCATAACGGTTTCGGGCACCATGTTTGTCACAGACGATGAGTGTTGGCTCGGAACGATTCCACAAGCCATCGAGCAATTGCAAGCTGAGACGTGACAGCAACAATGACTTACTATCCCACTCGTCAATATATTGATTAAATTCGCGGGCCGGGACGATGCGTGAACGAATCGTGCGCAGTTTGATGCCAGTTGCGCCCCAACAATCCTGAACAGATTTGGCAAGTTGTTGAGAGATTATTTCACAAGTATCAATCGGCAGCTTGAGTTTGGCTTCATCAAACCAAGGTTCACCGGTCTCTGTTCCCCAATGAGGATCGAGATGGCGGGATAGTGAATTCCAATCTGCCAGCGAATGACCGCTCGCTTCCAACAGCACACGCACCGAGCGTTCCAGCGGCCCGATCCCTTTGGACGATTGATGGACCTCTTTCGAATCGGCCACATGAATCTGATCGGCGGTGACCTTGCGGGTTTGAGAGATCACAGAGGCGAGCGAGTCCCAGAGATCATCAGGTTGATAGTTGGCATCGATCTCCCAGACAGTGGCCGAAATAATCAACGGACCCAGATTGGGCCCGAAACCGGCTTCGTCTATTCCGATGAGAGTTTGCACAGGATGCCTTTGATGTCTCGTTCTTTATGAGTCATCTATTGTGCGAGGCTCTCGGCAATGCGCCAAGTCGCTGAAACACAAGTCCCTGTCTCTTTCCAGACTGCACTCATCTTGCTCTTCTCCATCACTTTGGGTACGTTCAGAGACTGGATTTCAGGAAGAATCAACCGCTGGGAGGCTCGGATGCGAACCCGAATAAGCGTTGCATTAATTGTTGTTTGTTTGCTGGCTGTGACGAGCATCGTCGTGGTGAACGATCTTCAGAACGCACGTAAGCGTAGCGAACAGAATCAGAAACTTGCCAGTGGCTCGGTCAATCTGGAATCGATCACAGAGCCGGAATCCCCATTTTTGGAAGATCAACCACTCACTGGGCAGCCCGAACACGCGTTGCTCGAAGAGGGAATGCAACCCGATCATCTGCTGCATTTGATCGCCGATTCCGAGGCTCAACCACTTCTGCCGTTGGAAGCCAAAGTCCCTACGGAACTGCCCCCCGCCGATGGACTCGATCCCGTCCCTTTACTCTCACCACAAAGACGGAAAGAGAACGCGGCGATCATTAAGCAAGTCATGCCGAAAATCACGGAAGACCAATTGGAGTTCTGGTTAGAAGAAACTCGCGATCTGCCACCGGAGATGATTCGTAACATGCTGACGATTCGCCAGCAATTTGGCGGCTTGACCGAGAATTTCGGACAGGATCGCCTCGACCAGAAGAAAGGAACCGAATCGCCGCGTCAGTCCAACATTGCTCCCGAGAAGACCGAAGAGGATCCGATCTTGGTATCATTGCGACGGGCACGAAAGCTTGTTCAGCAAAACAACCTGAATTACGACTCCATCGGCTATCTGGCGACTGAATTACAATTTGTCGAAGCTTACGACGATGACGTCCCCGCTGGTGTGCGACTGGCCAAGACGTCCCTCTCCATGAAGCAGGAGCAATATGAGACGACCGCACGATTACTCGATATTGCCCTCGATCCCAACTATTTTCTCGTCGTGAAAGAAGAAGGCGAGAGCCGATTGACGCGATACGGTAGTCTTAAGATTGGTGCAAACCGACAATTGCAACTGGCGATAAACCATCTTGATCTCATCATCGCAGGTCCAATCACGATTCCCGACGAGATCGTAATTGTCGGCATCGACGAACGAGGACGAGTGATGGCGAGCGAGAAACAGACAGATCAGAATGAAGAAGATTGGCAAGAACTCGGAAAGCTCGAAATTGTCACCGTTCGAGATCCCTCGGCACTCAAAGCGGTCGGGAACGCCTGTTATATCCTGACAACAGAGAGCGGCCCTGTTTCCCCAGTGATCCTCAAGAAACAAGAGAAACTGCTCACCCCAGGCGCGCTGACGAAGTCAAATGTCGATCCACAGCAGCAAGGATGGACGTTGGACCGGATTAATGGCTGGATCATCACGCGAGAAAAGCAGCTTAAACCTGCAAATTAACCTGCCATAAGCTCTCAACAAGATATCTCTTGGAAGAATTTTCGATTCTTTTTGCCTTTTGGTACAGATTCGGAAAATAATCGTCACGGTGAAAACATCTTTATTATGCGTCTCGATGGAGAGACCCCGTGACTGCAGAGAAATCTGACCGGCTGACGAGAGAGGAACTTGAAGCTCTCTATGCCGAACACTCTGACGAACTTCGGGCTTTTCTGAGAGGTGTGCTGCGGGATGCTGATTTGGCTGCCGAAGCTTTGCAGATGACGTTTGTGAAACTCATCGAGCAAGGGGAAACGGCCAATCGGACAACCTTCAAAGGGTGGCTATTCAAAGTGGCCCTGAATGAAGCCCGCGGGATTCGTCGTCGAAGCCGACGGGAAGAGAAACTTCTTCGTCAACCGGTTTGGCAAACAGGCAACGAAACACTGAGTCTGGAGGAAACATTGATTCGCCAGGAATCGGTGGAACAACTTCGGGATTTGATACAGAAACTTCCACCCGAACAGCAAACAATTTTGAAGCTGCGACTTCGGGACGAAATCACTTTTGCAACGATTGCCGAACAATTGGAACTGCCGCTGGGGACTGTGCTCACACGAATGCGAGCGGCATTAAAGACTTTGACCCTACAACTTCGCGAACGCGAGTCATGAACAACCAACACAATTCACCATCGATGTCGGCACTGGACGACGAACTGAACTGGTTCGCGTTTCAATACGTCTCCGGGGAACTTCCTGAGGCACAATCGGAAGCTTTCGAAGAAGTTCTAGCTGACGATCTGGCCGCTTGTGAAGCGGTCGCTGCGATGTCGGAAATGGCCCTCCAATTGAACGACGCTGTGACTGTTGAACAATCGCCTGTGACCCGACAGTCTGAATTTGCTCGTCCTGCACAAACATCAATTCGATCATGGATTGCGGTCGGTTCAACAATGATCGCCCTTGGATGGCTGTTCATGTTGCTGAACAGTCAAGACACCAACACTCAGCCGAACATCGGTGCAACCCAAGCTGAAGATGCGGCTGGCTTGATCGCTGGTTGGGCAGGCAACGATCAAGAGGAAGCTCTGACGGATGAGATTTTGTTTGATCTGGAAACATTCGACCTGAATGACGAATCCACTCCCGACATTCCGGGTTGGATGATTGTCGCGGTTTCGCTGGAGAATGCGGAAGAGGCAATGGGGGATATAATGCATGAACCTGTCGAAATGAAAGAGAACTGAATCCTGTGAATTCATTCTGGAAACAATTCGTTTGTCTCGCAGTGACTTTGGTCATGCTGATCGGCGTTTCCGTTGCCGAGGCCGATGAAAAATTGACCAAAGCTCAGGAAGCTTCTGCCTTGAAGTTTGCTCGCCAACATCATTCAGAACTTGCCGAGTTACTGAAAAAACTCGATCAAGAGATGGCGTCCGAATACGAGAAGGCGATTCGACAAATCGCTCTCTTCAATCAGCGACTGGAACGCATACGCAAACGTTCGTCGGATGACTATAAAATTCAATTGTCACTGTGGAAAGTGGATTCTCGCATCAAGCTACTCGGCGCCCGCATGACAATGTCGTCCGACGAGAAGCTGATCAGCGAAATGGAAAAACTGCTGACACAGAGACTGAATTTGAGAGAGAAGCAATTGGTTCTTGATCAAAAACGGGCGCAAGTGCGACTCGATCGTGTTCAAGGACAGATCACGAAAATTCGCTCAGACCGTCAGGAATATCTCGAAAAAGAACTGGCGAAATATCGCCGATTACAAACTTCCAAAACCACGCCGACATCGACACAAAAAACCAAATCACAATAACAGACAACCAAGAATAAGATGTGCGTCGCTTGACCGCGACACAGACGCTCTCCCGGAAAGGTACTAACATGAAACGATGGCTCACTCTTTTGATTCCTGCGGCACTTGTGATCACTTCCATCGCACACGCCGATGAAATCTCTCCTCCTGCTTCTAAGCGGTATCAACCCGTTGACACGACAGAGACACCCGAGTTTCGCCGTCATGTGGTTCCATTATTGAGCCGCCTCGGCTGTAATGGTCGTGCCTGTCACGGATCGTTTCAGGGACAGGGAGGATTCCGACTCTCGCTCTTCGGATACGATTTCAAAATGGATCACGAAGGCTTGTCTGAGCGGATTGATACCGACGTACCGACAGACAGTTATGCCATCCAAAAGCCAACATTGGTGGAGCCTCACGAGGGGGGGAAACGTCTCGATCCCGACAGTTGGGAATATCGCGTCTTCCTCAATTGGGTCAAAGAGGGTGCCAAGCCATACGATTCCGAACAACATGCCGACTTCGTCAAACTCGACGTCGAACCGAAAGAAATCCTTTTCCACAAGCAAGGAGAAATGGTTCAGTTGAAAGCGGTCGTCACATGGAGTGATGGCAGTCGTGAAGATGTGACTCCTTTATGTCGCTTTCAAAGCAATAACGAACAAATCGCTATGGTTGATGGCGAAGGTGTTGTAACTTCCAACGAACCGGGCGACTCGCATGTCGTCATTTTTTACGATAACGGCGTAGTTCCAATCCCCGTGTTACAACCGATGACTGATAAGGTCGGACCAAACTACCCATCCATCGCGACACCAACAAAGGTTGATGAGTTGGTCGTCAACAAACTTTCCAAACTAGGCGTCGTCCCCAGTGATGTCTGCACGGACGAAGAATTTTTGCGTCGTGTGACTCTCGATATGACCGGCACTCTGCCGACTCCAGCGGAGGTGAAACAGTTTCTCGCTGATTCGTCTTCCAATAAACGGGCAACGAAGATCGACGAACTCCTCGAACGTCCCGCGTATGCCGCGTGGTGGGCCACGAAACTGTGTGACTTCACCGGCAACAACCAATATGAATTACGAAATACTCTGCCCAGCCAAAATGCCCCCGGCAAACAGTGGTATGAATGGATCTACTCACGTGTCGAAAGCAACACGCCTTATGACGAAATGGTGGCCGGAATCGTCACAGCCAATTCTCGTCAAGGTGATGAGACTTACCGCGAGTTCTCCGAGACTTTGACACAAATGATTTTCAAAGAAGATGAACATCATTTTTCTGATCGAGAATCAATGCCTTACTTCTGGGCTCGTCGAAATTTGCGACAGCCTGAAGAAAAAGCTCTCGCGTTTGCGTATTCCTTCATGGGGATTCGAATTCAATGTGCTCAATGCCATAAGCACCCATTCGATCAATGGACGCAAGACGATTACAACCAGTTCACGAAATTTTTCACACGTGTACAGTTTGGTCGCAACCCGGAGACTTCTCGCGAATATAACCAGATGATGAAGGATCTGGGTGTCGATAAACTCCGCGGAGGCGAACAGAGGCGAGAATTGACGAAACTTGCCCGGCAAGGGAAGGTCGTTCCGATTCAGGAAACCTATGTTCGCCCAATTCCTGCCAACGCAAAAAGCAATGCCAAACGCAAAAATCAAAGCTTAGCGCGACTTTATCCCTCCACTGCAAAACTATTGGGAGATGAAGAAGTCAATCTGGAAGACGCTCCCGATCCTCGCATTGCTTTGATGCAATGGTTAAGCGCAGATGAAAATCCTTACTTTGCCAAAGCCTTCGTGAATCGTGTCTGGGCCAGCTATTTCAATGTCGGGATTGTGGAACCTCCCGACGACTTGAATCTCGCCAATCCACCCAGCAATGCCGAGTTATTGGATTGGTTGTCCGCAGAATTTGTGAACCGCGGCTTCGACATGAAATGGTTACACCGCACCATCGCAAACTCGGCCACTTACCAACGAAGTTGGAAGCCGAATGATACCAATCATCTTGATGAGCGGAACTTCTCTCGCGCCATCCCCAGAAGATTGCCGGCAGAAGTGACCATTGATGCGTTGAAAATGGCAGCCGCCAATGATGCGAATAACGAAGAATTCGTGCATAACATTCAAGATCGCTCGATCTCGGGTTACAGCTACACACGAACTAACTACGCATTAGACATCTTCGGTCGATCGACACGCGAGTCCAACTGCGATTGCGACCGTTCGATGGAAGCCAGTTTGTTGCAAACGATCTATCTACGAAACGATAGTGAAACCAAGAGGCTGTTCGAAGACAACAAAGGCTGGATCGAGCAGACTTATCGCAAGTATGCTCCATCGAAACGCCCTGACTCGAATAGTTCGGATCAGCATCTCAAAAGACTTGAAGCAAACGAGCAGAAACTGAAGAGGTACAAAGCAAAACTGGCTCAGTTGCGGAAAAGTTCTCCAGACAGTCCGAAAATTGAAGCGGGTCGAAAGATGATTGCTCAAATGCAAAAGCAGATCGACAAACAGAAAGAGGTATTAGGTCTCAACGAGCCAAAAGTGGCGAACAAGGAAGAACCTAAGTTCGATGCTGCAAAAATTGTGACCGATGCCTATCTGCGAACTCTCAGTCGTTATCCCAAGTCGGATGAATTGGAAACCGCCTCGGCCTACCTCACATCCAGTGATGATTTGCGAAACGGCCTGGAAGGCTTGATGTGGGCATTGATTAATACGAAAGAATTTATCGTCAATCACTGATTGACTTATCAGCAGACAGATTCAAAACATATTTCCCAATTGAAGGAATTCGATAATGCGTCAATCTCGAACCTGTGATGGAATGACTCGCCGCGATGCAGTCAAAATGGGTGTTCTTGGCACGACCGGTCTCACACTCGCCGGCATGCTACGAGCAGAAGCATTCGCCTCAGCCAACGGCAAAGTTTTGCCCGGCAAGGCAACATCGGCCATCTTTATCAATCTGACTGGTGGACCATCGCACATGGACACGTTCGATCTCAAACCGAACGCTCCTAAAGAATATCGCGGTGAATTCAACCCGATCAAAACCAATGTGCCGGGAATCGAGTTCTCGGAGCACCTTCCCAAGCTTGCTCAGTGTGCTGACAAATTTGCCATTTTACGAGGTATTTCGCACACTCTCGCGGCTCACGCATTGGGGCAAGAATATGTGATGTCGGGGAATCGCCCTCTCCCATCATTGCAGTATCCATCCATTGGATCTGTGGTCACAAACGAGCTTTCTGCCCCGACTGATTTACCTCCGTTTGTAGCCGTTCCTCGGACAAATATGGCGGGTGGTTTTTTGGGTGTGAAATATAACCCACTGAACACCGCAGCGAATCCCAAGGTTGGTCAACGGTTTACGGTTCGAGGAGTTTCGATTGATAGCGAAAATGCCTTGAATGAAGCTCGTCGGCGTGAGCAATTGCTCGGAAACCTTGATGTGGCATTCAAGGGATTTGAAAAGTCGAGTCAGTTGATTGAAGGGCTCGATGAGTTTGGGCAAAAGGCGTACAACGTCATGACATCGCCAACCGCCAAAAAAGCGTTCGATATCTCTCAAGAATCGGATTCGTTCAGTGACAAATTCGGAAAATCTCAGTTAGGTGGTTCCGCTTTGCTGGCTCTCCGTCTGGTCGAAGCGGGGACACGTTTTGTGACTCTCACCTACGGTGGATGGGACACCCACAACACGAACTGGGAGCGGTTGAAAGATCGACAACTTCCCCCACTGGACGAAGCCGTCTCGGCGTTACTGGTCGGTTTAGAAGAACGTGGTTTACTGGAAACGACAGCCGTTATTGTGACGGGTGAATTTGGTCGTACTCCAAAAATCAATGATCGTGATCCAAGCCCTGGCCGCGATCACTACCCTCGCTGCATGTTCATGCTGATGGCGGGTGGTGGGATTCAGGGTGGCCAAGTCATCGGTGAATCGGATGATAAAGCAACTGGTCCGCTCAACGATGGACTCACACCCGATGATGCAGCCGCCTCGTTGTATCACGCGATGGGCATCAATTATGAGAAAGAATATCACACAGCCACAGGTCGACCAATCATGATTGTTCGTAACGGCCTACCAATTCCTCAACTCTTCTCATAAGAAAGAGATTTCATAGAACAGTTGATGTTGAGCATTCACTCACCGACCTGATTCACTCTTGTGGAACAGGTCGGTTTTTTATTGCAATTCTGCACCGGCTATGCTTAGTAGCTCGTCAAGCAATTCTTCTCCTTCAAGAATGTCCCATTCGATCAGCAGTGCGGCAACCGTGATGCCGGGAAGAGCGTCTGCCGGGAACTTGACCAGATCTTTGAGCGTCATCACTAGCGTGTCGGTTTGGTCTTGCTTGAGAACACCGCCCAATGCCTTAATGTCATTTTCGTCGTAATGATGGTGATCGGGGAACGCCAGGAACGATTTCACAAAGCAATTTACTGCGGTCAGAGTGTTCCGAAAGTTCTCAGGATTTCCGATCCCACAGCAAGCAGTCAGGGGTGAAGACGTAATGTCTTCCAATGGTAATTCACGACCATCCAAGGTCAGCCAGCCTGACGCGACAAATCGAGAGATGACGAGAGGCACTTCCGGGACGATGTTTTTGATTTGCTGTTTCAGAGTCGATAACTCATCCGCCTCAACCAGGTCGGCACGAGTGACAACAATCAAATCCGCTCGCTTGAGTGCCGCCTTCGATTCACGCAACAACCCGCGTGGCAATTGATAGCCGTAACCCCAAGGATTGGTCGCATCTATCAAAACGAGATCAAGATCGCGTTGAATTCTTCGGTGTTGGAAAGCATCATCGAGAACCAATGCCTTCAGCTCTGGATCTTCTGCCTTGGCCTGAAGTGCACCGGCAACACGGTCGGGGTTTTGCCAATGTGAGATTCCGGGGCAAAGTCGATCGAGTACCATCTTCTCGTCGTTCTCCCCTGTTGAGAGAGAGCGATAGCCTCGACTGAGAAGTCCGGTTTTCACGCCCTGTTTTGTCAGTCGATTCGCGATCTCTGCAACGACTGGTGTTTTCCCGGTCCCTCCGGTTGTCAGATTACCAATCGAGATCACTTTGACCGGAACAGCATATGACTTTTTGAGACCTGAATCGAAAAGAGCGTTCCTCACACGCACGACAAATCCATAGGCGTAGGAAACTGGATGCAGAACTCCTCGCAGACAAGCAGCGAGCAAACCTCGCTGTTTGCCAGAGATAATGGAGAGAAAGGCGTCCGTTGCCATGAGTATCCGTATTATTTCTCAGTTGCAAAAAAAATGGGTGATAAAAACGTGTCCATCAATTTGATGCGTGTGGGATCGGTAAAACTTGGCCCGCCGTGCACACCATCATAGATCAGATGAAGATGAACTGAACGCCCCACGTGTTGATAGTGTCCGTGGAGTTCGAGTGATTGCGAAATAGGGACTTGAGGATCCTGAACACCATGAATGAGTAGCAAGGGAGGGTCAGCCGAGTCGATGTGGTAAACCGGACTGGCAAGCTTGGCAAAAACGGGATCATCTGTTGGCTGTTTCCTTAACAACAATTGCAACGCGGGAATGCGAACTCCCAAGCCGTGCGGTGTCGATTGTTTGAGGATCGTCAAGAAGTTGGTGGGACCGTACATATCAATAATGGCCGCCACGTCAGAAGCTTGATCGAGGTGCTCGCCGACGTTGCCTTCATGATAATCACTGCCATTCGTGACCCCGACAAGTGCGGCAAGATGCCCGCCTGCCGAAGCACCTGCGATGGCAATCCGTTCTGTGTTCAAGCCGTACTCTTCTGACTTGGCTCTCAAAAAACGAATTGCGGCTTTGATGTCGTGAACCTGTGCAGGAAACGGAGCCACTGGTGAAAGTCGATAGTCAACACTCGCGACGGCATAGCCAATATTAACTAATTCATCGAGAGGCATACTTTTTTTGGAACCTGCTCGCCAAGCCCCTCCATGTACCCACACAATGACGGGATGCGGCCCTTCGCGGTCGGGAAGGTACAAGTCGAGCAATAGCCGATGATCATCGACGGTCGCGTATTCAATATCCCGACGGACAGTTGTTTCCGCCGCAAATGACTCGGCGGAGATCAGATTCAGAGCCAGAACTGCCAAGATCAATAAACGAGTCATACATCATCCTTTGTGGGAATGTACTTGTTGACCATCTCTGCATAATCCTCCCGCACGGGGCTAAAACAGTCAAGCACAACCGCCGGCCCACCGATGGCTTTCGCACGGTGAGGTACATTGGGAGGAATCAGGTACATGCCACCTGGTTCAACCTGCCGAGTTTCTGAGCCAATTTGTAACTCCATTTTTCCCGAGACAAGAATGCCTCCCTGTTCATGAGGATGATCGTGCAGCGGAATTTCGGCCCCCTCTTCAAACTCCAAATAAGAGAGCATGAGGTTTTCGCCGAAAGGAGTCCGCATTTTGCAGCCGGGAATCGGCTCAATGGTCGGAACGGAATCAAGGTCGATAAAGCCTGTCATGAAGATCTCCGTGAGTCTTAAACACAATGAAGCCGCGACAAATTCAGGGAGCGCTCCCTTATTCATCACGGCTTCAAATTGTAGCAGAGATTGTTTCCTCGAAAGGAAATTATCCAAGTTCGCCCATTTTCTGGCAAATCGCTTCGGCCATCTCCTGAGTTCCGACAGCAGTGGGATCGTTGCGATCATCTTTCATATCGTAAGTGACATCTTTGCCTTCTTCGATAATGGCGGCAACCGCTCGTTCCAGTTTGTCGGCGGCTTCATGCTCACCTAAATGTTCGAGCATCAACTTGCCAGAGAGGATTAATGCCGTTGGGTTGACCTTGTTTTGTCCTTTGTACTTCGGAGCCGAGCCGTGTGTCGCCTCAAAGACGGCCCCTTCATGGCCGATGTTGGCTCCCGGTGCGACACCGAGACCGCCGACAAGTCCGGCACATAGGTCACTCAGAATGTCGCCGTACAGGTTCGAGGTCACAATAACATCGTACAATTCTGGCTTCTGCACCAGTTGCATGCACATATTGTCGATAAGTCGTTCATTGTATTCGACCGCTCCATTAGAACTCTCAACTTTTCCGGCAAGAACGGGATCAGCAGAAACTCCATCTGCGAGGTCGGGCCATTCAAACTTGGCGTCGTAGGCCAATGCCACAGCGCGTGTCTCGTCGTACCACAGGCCGTCGGTGAACTTCATGATGTTCGCCTTGCAGACTGATGTGACGCTCTGACGCTTGCGAGTCATCGCATAATTGAATGCGTAATTGGCGATGTCACGCGTTCCTTCGTAAGACATCGGCTTGATGCTGACTCCGGTGGTGTCGAGACCTGTGGAGATTTTTCGTCCAGTGGCAAATTCGTTAATTTTGCCGATCAGCTCGCTGGTACTCGGTTCGCCGGCTTTGAACTCAACACCCGCGTAAAGGTCTTCTGTGTTCTCGCGAATCAAAACAATGTCGACATTACTACCAGAAAAGTACGAGCGGACTCCCTTGTAGAGCTTGCAAGGACGAACACAGGCATAGAGGCCCAGTTCCTGACGAAGGTAGACATTGACGCTGCGGAAACCTTTGCCGATGGGTGTCGTAATCGGGGCTTTGATCGCACAATCGTTCGCTTTGATCGATTCGAGAACGCGAGGAGGAACTCCCCCCTCGGCTTCAATCACTTCAATTCCACAGTCCTGGATATCCCAATCGAGTTTGACGCCGGTCGCATCCAGACATTTTTTAGTGGCTTCCGCGATTTCGGGGCCAACACCGTCACCGGTCACCAAAGTGATTTTGTACATAGTATTTCGCTTCGCTCGTTGAATGATTGTAGGAATTGTGGAAACGCAGAATACCAGTTGAAAACCCTGTTTTCAAGCATTCATGGCCTGAACTCGACAAGTCGGATTGTGGAGAAGTTTCTCCAATGGCGCTTTGACACCTGACCTGTTTCGTTGCATGCTAAGAATATTCGGATCTACTCTTTTCAGCATGGACATCTTGACATGAACGATTCTTCTGCCTCCTCTAACCAACCGGCTCAAGAAGTCGAACTCTTTCGCGAGCACCCTGCGATGTTCAAAAATCAGCCCGCTGGTTTTCTACTGACGCTGATCCTGCTCATTGGTGGGTTTGCGGCAATCCCATTTGGTGGCCCGTTCACGATGATTGCCTCGGGTATTGCTTTGATTATATTTGCGCAATGGTGGCTGAAAACAAAGGGGACCACTTTGATTGTCACCAATGAGGGAACGACGATTGAACGAGGAATTTTATCAAAATCGACCAATGAACTTTGGCATTCTGATGTTCGCAATGTCCAAATTCAGCAATCATTCTTTCAACGGATCATGAACGTCGGAACCGTCAATATCTCCAGCGGTGGTCAAGCCGACATCGAAATCATCGCCAAAGGAATTCCCGACCCGCATAAAGTTCATTCGATTATTGAAGAACAACGCCGCAGGTTGGGAACGGTTTAATTGAATTGACGAGCGCATAAAGAACGGGGAACCGATGATTGGTCGGCTCCCCGTTTTTCGTTGGTTCACAATAAGTGCTTATAACTCTCGGATTTTGATGTTCCGCCATTTGACCCAATAGGGGCCGTCTCCCTTTTTGATGCCGTGAACTTGCAGTCCGATGAAGCCTTCTTTGTATTGCTTCATGAACGCTTCACCTTCGAGCTTGGGATTCTTCTTCAAGTCTTCGATCAGATGCAGATCTTCGATTTGTTGACCATTGATCCAGGTCTGAATGTGTGGCCCGACCGCTTTGATGCGAAAATGATTCCACTCACCATTCTTCATGGCGTCGGTTTTCTTAAGGCGATCTGCGGGAGTGAGCCAGCCGCCTCCGGTCGCTTCTCCGTACACATAACCGGCTTCCGCTGGTCCTGCTTCAATCTCGACTTGCGGTCCGTTGACACGTCCGGTGGGAGTGTCTTTGGTTTGTGAGCGAATCTGACATCCCGAGTTCAAACTGTCATGCACCATCACCTCGAACTGAAGTTCAAAGTCACTGTAGAGCTTGTCAGAACAGAGGAACGAGTTGGGACTGCCTTCGGTGGTTGTTCCCTTGATCGTGCCGTTTTCGACAACATAAGTCGCGGTACCATTTCTCTGTGTCCAGCCGGTCAGATCTTTGCCATTGAACATATTTGTCCAACAGTTTTGTGCTTCAATAGAAGTGGTCGAGACAGACATGGCGACAGCCAGTCCCAGGCAAATCATCAGTTGCTTCATCGTGTGGACTCCTCATCGTATCCAAGTGAAATTGTGTGAAGCCCCTAAATTAACATGAATATGTGTGATAAACGAGACAATATCTGGCCCTAACTCCCAGAAATCGCGCAAAAAAAACCCCTTCCGACAGACTGTGTCGAAAGGGACCATTCAAGACATCAAAAAGTCATGGCAGACTTATTTGTCACAGCAACCCGTATTGCAACAGCCACCTGCACAGCAGGAACCATCACAATCACAACCAGTTTCTGCACAGACACAGACAGCACATTCACACTCTGCACCACAACAGCAGGCGTCGTAGTTGGCAATGAGTGCTCCGCCTGTGAACATGACGGATGCAGCCAGAGTTAAAGCAATTTTAGTTAACATATTATTCTCCTGAAAATTTGAACTTGAAATAACGCATCAGCAAATATCCCTTCAATAGCCTGAAGGGGAGCGATGCCGTTAATTCAGCCAAACGGAGAATAAAACGCGAGCCGGTCTTTCAGAACTGGGTCGCTGTACTTCATCGTGAGAACACCAAGTGATGACAGGAACGACATCAAGACTTGGTAAGCTGGTCGCATTGACGAGTTGTTGCAATGTCTCGTCGTATTGACCTTGTGAAAGAGGTTGTTCGGCAGGAGTGGTTCTCTGGCAAGAACTGCAAGACTCACACGGATCCGTCGAGCCTTCATTGTTATTGCTGACGCGACTCAAAAGTGACTGCTGGCAGTAACTCGAAGTGGTCGTTAATTTCATCTTTGATGCACAACAACTGGCCTGTTCCGCAAGAGGGCCAGAAGATACACAACAAGAAGAACCAACTGTCGTATCGCAGCAACTCGAAGTACCCGACGAGCAACTGCAGCTCTCGGCAACTCCGGCCACAACGGGAGACACAACCATCGCGATGGTCAGAAATGCGATGCCAAATTGTCGCAAGATGTGTCTCATACCAATTAATACGACTCTCGAACACGAACTGTTTGATACTTCTATTTTAGAGGGTTATGGAGAAGTCGTCAACAAAAGTGTGCGCACGATCACAAAACACGCCTGAGTTTTATCGAGAAGCATCTGCTGTAAGTCGTTTGGCCAGAGCCTCTTTCCGGTCATGTTGGCGTTTGCGGATATTCTCAATCGAGTCCTTAGGAATCGATTCAATTAGCCTTTCGGTGTACTCGTTTTGTGGCGAGCGATAAATTTCTTCCGAAGGCCCGAATTCAACAATCTTCCCCGCCTGCATCACGGCCATCATGTCGGACATGAATTTGACAACACTTAAATCGTGACTGATGAAGATGTAAGTAAGCCCTCGATCTTCCTGCAAGTCCTTGAGTAGATTTAACACTTGTGCCTGCACTGAGACATCGAGTGCTGAGACCGATTCATCACAGATGATAAATTCGGGTTCAACCGCCAAGGCGCGAGCGATGCAAAGCCGTTGTCGTTGACCACCGGAGAACTCATGTGGATATCGCAGCAGGTGTTCGCTCAACAGGCCCACTTCTTCGAGGAGTTGGGCGGCACGATTGCGACGGTCGGGATTGTTGTCTCCCAATTTGTGAACCCGCATGGCTTCCATCAGCATCGTCTCTACAGTCATGCGAGGATTCAACGAGTTATACGGATCCTGAAAGATGATTTGCATCTTGCGACGGAAGGGAAGAAATTCTTTCCGACTCATCGGAGTGATGTCTTGTCCCTCGTAAGTGACCGTTCCGCCCGTGATGGGGATCAGCTTGAGAATCGCCCGGCCTGCCGTTGTCTTTCCGCAGCCCGACTCTCCCACGAGCCCCAGGGTCTGCCCCTTATGCACGTGAAAGCTGACATCATCGACTGCACGAACATAGTCGGTCGTCTTGCGTAGAATGCCAGACTTGATCGGATAATAGACTTGAAACTGATCGACAGTCAGCAGCGGAGAGGCTCCCTCTTCCACGAACTTGTCGTCTTCATGCAGGGTTAATTCTTCCGGCTTATAACCCAAAGTGACAATCTCACTTTTGGTATGTAGATACCGACCGCGCCCTCGGTTCATCAATTCGGCGAGCCGCTTGTCAGTCATCGGTTTTTCGATGATTTCAAAGCTGCCATCGGGTTGCTTGTCGGCTTCCATGAAATCACCGACCGTCGGCAGGCGTTTCATTTCAGTATCGAGTTTCGGTCGGCAGGCGAGCAGTCCTTTGGTATAAGGATGCTGAGGATTCGTGAATATCTCTTCAATCGTGTTTTGTTCGACCAGCTTGCCTTGAAACATCACGGCCACTTCGTCGGCGATCTCGGCAATCACACCTAAATCGTGTGTGATAAACAAAATCGACATTCCCCGCTCGTCTCGTAAGTTGCGAATCAAGTCCAGAATCTGCATTTGGATTGTGACATCGAGCGCGGTGGTCGGTTCATCGGCGATCAACAGTTTGGGATTACAGCTCAAAGCCATCGCAATCATGACACGCTGTTTTTGTCCGCCCGACATCTCATGCGGAAAACTATCGACGCGACGTTCGGGCTCGGGAATCCCCACTTCGTCAAAAAGTTCAATCGCCCGTTTGCGGGCAGCTTCTTCGGTGTAGCCTTGATGAAGAATCATCGGCTCCATCACCTGTTTGCCGACTTTGAAGACCGGGTTCAGCGAAGTACCCGGCTCCTGAAAGATCATGCTGATCGATTTGCCCCGTACATTTCTCATGTCGGACATCGGCAATTGAACGAGATCTTTACCAAACAAAGAAATCTCGCCCGCGTCAATGCTCCCCGAAGAGGCAGGCAACAAACGCATGATACTATAGGAAGTGACCGACTTCCCCGAGCCGGATTCGCCCACCAAGCCGAGTGTCTGCCCCTCGCGAATGGTCAGACTCAAATCATCGACCGCCGTTACCGTTTCGTCATCCGTACGGAAACGAGTTGTCAGGCCGTTGATTTCGAGAAGTGGTGTCGCAGCATCAGTCATGGCGGTCCTTCGCAGTCATCAGACATCAATCACGGGGCGAACACACCCGGTGGATGTATAACTTCCCGGTTTTGACTCAATGTGTCAATCACAAGAGTGCTGGATGGTCAAGAATCTCGACGCGACTCACCTACACCGCCGTTTTGCGGGAGCCTTTGAAATCTTTCACGAGATGTAATTCGTCCGCCGAGACGACCCAACCGCGGCATGTTTTCGCTCCACAGCCGCAAGGAATCGCATTTTCGGCGGGCCAACCATAATCGATGGTAATTTGTTCACCAATATTGATTTCCCGCAGCGTTTCCACAGAGATGCGAGGCAATACGAGAGGGCCGTGTTCCTCGGTCTCTTCGATCATGTACAACTCACAATTCGGCTCACAAGAATGGTTCAGGTAGCGAAATGTCCCATCCGGTTCGAGGCAATAATCGTCTCCCAAATCAATGCAGTAGTCGGAAGAATATTCCGAATCTCGAATGATGAAGCCTTCCATCCAGCCGAGGTGATCGCCGGTTGAGAAATTCTGAGCCGCATAAAGTCCCAGCCCGTGAGAAGCAGGGGCAATCGTCACGTGTGTCATAGTTGTGAATTGCTGTGTCATGGATATCTCGCTCTCATCGTTTGTGCTAGAATGGAGCGAGCGCTTATGTTGGCGAAGATATTACAGTTGTTGGAACTCTCAGCCAAGATGAAATCGCAACTATTCTGATTTCTTTTTCAACTGCACTCACCAGATCTCTCCAGCAATGATCGGACAGATCGACCGGCGGAATAGAATGTCTCCCAAATTTGTTGATTCATGGCGTGAAAAAATACGCCGTTGGTTGTGGTTATTCTCAATCGTTTGGTTGGGTGTTGCCATCCTGGTGATCGGGTACGATCTGTGGAGTGATTCCGATTGGCCAAAGTGGCTCACCAGAATTTACTTCTGGGCGACGCTCATTCTGAGCCTCTTTGCATTCTTATGCTACGGATGGGACAAGAGACAAGCTCGGCGTGAAGGGCGGAGAATTTCAGAACGGACACTTCATCGACTCTCGATGTTCGGCGGCTGGCCGGGAGCCGTTCTGGGACAACAGTTTTTTCGTCACAAAACGGTCAAAACCAGCTTTCAGATGCAACATACATTGATTCTGGTCGCTCATTTGTTTGTGATATTGTGGGGACTGAAAAACTTTCTGGTCTCATTTCTGATCTGAACACATTTTTTTTATACATATCACCAAGGAACTCATCATGAATCCACTCGACTCATCTGTTTCCCGCCGCGATCTGTTTCGTTCCACGGTGGCGGCTTCTGCAGCCGGACTCGCAGGGTTATCAGCGAGTGAGGCTTTTGCGACTGACGACTTGCAACAACGTGCCCTCAAAGGCCGTTTGAAACAATCGATTGTGCACTGGTGCTACAAAGACACCTTCACGATTCCTCAATTGGCCCAGTACGCCAAACAACTCGGCTGCAAGAGTGTCGAACTGGTCTCACCAGAATATTGGCCCATGCTGAAGAAACTGGGGCTGGAATGTGCCATCGCCAGCTCTCATGGATTCAAAGTCGGCCCCAATCACAAAAAGAACTGGACGCAATGCGAAGAGATACTGACGGAACGGATCAATCAGTGTGCCGACTTCGGTTTCAAAAGCGTGATCAGTTTTACCGGCATGACCGAAGGGATCGATCCCGACGAAGGCGCGAAAAACTGTGTCGAGTTCTTCAAGAAGATCATGCCGCTTGCTGAGAAAAAGAACATCAACGTGTGCATTGAAATGTTAAACACGCGCGATGACTCGCACCCGATGAAAGGACACCCCGGCTATCAGGGAGACCATACGGAATATTGCATCGACATCATCAAGAAAGTGGGCTCCCCACGCATGAAATTGTTATTCGACATCTATCACGTCCAAATTATGGATGGTGATGTGACTCGTCGGCTACACCAACACAAGGATTACATCGGGCATATTCACACAGCCGGTAACCCCGGACGTGCGGAACTCGATGCGACTCAAGAAATTCAATATCAACCGATCCTAAAAACTCTCGCAGACATCGAATATGACGGGTTCGTCGGGCACGAGTTCATTCCGACACGCGACGCTCATGAGGGTTTGAGAGAAGCGGTCGAATTAACAATTATGTAAAAACGAAGCGACCCATAAAAACAGCCGACGGAGCAATGACTCCGCCGGCTGAGGGCTTACCAGATTCAGGAAGAAACCTATTCTTCCAACTCAACATTCCACCACGCTTCGCTCATGAAGCGGGTCCAACTATCGATACGAACGCCGCGAGCGGCGAACATCGGTTGCCACGATGGACGGAAGGGTTCCTTCGCCAGAGGCATCTGGGCTTGATCGGGAGTCCGGTCGGCCTTGCGAGAATTACACTTCACACAAGCCAGAACACAGTTTTCCCAAGATGAGACACCACCTTGTGATCGCGGCAACACGTGGTCAATCGTCAGCTCTTCACTGCCGGGACGCTTATGGCAATACTGGCACATATAACCATCGCGCTTGAACAGATTCCGACGGCTGAAGGTAACCACATAACTGGGAACCTTGTCGTACCGTGTCATGATCACCACTTCGGGAATTCGCAACTCCAGCTTTTGAGTGCGGATCACCTTTTCTCCCTCAGCGGGAGCCAGTGATGTCCAATCATCCCACGAATACGTTTGGTAGTCAGCGGGGTCGACAATCACGGCGTGATCGTTCCAGACCTTGACGAGCGTACGTGCGACCGAGGCCACACCAACAGGTTGCCAGTTCCGGTTGAGAACCAGGGTAGGTCGTTCTAAGACTGCAGTCATCGTCGTCCTCTCCTTTGGAGCCGTATCTCGTCCATGAGCCGCGATGGTTATGACATCATACCCATCTGACTCAATTGTGGGAGACCAGTTTCCTGAAAGGGGTTTACCTCCTATATATTGTGTCGGAAATCATTACGTGATTTCATGAGATCTCTTGGGATGAATAATTCTTCATCTTTCCAGGAGCCATTATTTGATGCCTGTTTCACGCAATTTGGTCCGTTTCACGGACATTATTCACAAAAGCAGACACCCAATTTTTCATTCGGTTCGAGTCCGCCGGGTCTGATTCGAACAGACAAGGCTTTTCAGCCACGAGGTTACAGTTCGTTGCGGTCACCAATCCGCCGACGGTCATATTATTTTAAGTGGTTCCGGTCGGATTCGAACCGACGCGCATCCGTTTAAGAGACGGAAGCTCTACCTGCTGAGCTACGAAACCGTGTTGTATTATTCATAATTATTGGCTTGAGTGGGATTCGAACCCACAGCATCTCCGGGTCTGAGCCGAAGTGGTCTGCCAGTTGCCTACCAAGCCGTTAGAGTTATGAAATACGAAGACTCATTCGACGATGACTGTCTTTCGATCTTCGCAAACTGAAAAATACCGGTGGGGGGAATCGAACCCGCCATCTCCTGCTTGAAAGACAAGTATCCTTGCCATTAGACGACACCGGCGTATCTGAACTTGTTGTCAAAATTCGGGCACGAAAAAACCCGCCGTCACGTGTTGCGACGCCGGGTGTGAAAACACCGTTTTCGTACGTCACATTCAATCGAGAGCCTCCGCGCAATATCGCTCGTGCAATGTCTCGCGATGTGGGGCCGAGGTTAGTCGACTCGATTTGAATTGTGACAGATTGAAAAACATGGTCGCTGGATTTCTAATTGTGCTTGATTGATGGAAGAGAGAATGTCTCTGCTTGTACGTCAAGACGCATAATCATTGACGGCGGTTCACAGGAAACTACTGAGAATCCGAAAGTTCTTCAAAAAACAGATTTGGTATCGCACCTTCACTCAAGTTACGAATATGATTGACCCATGACAATCACCACTGCTACCTACGACGATGTCCTCGCAGCCGAGCCACTCGTGCGCCCTCACGTCTCACCCTCTCCCGTCATTCGTTCCTATGCTCTCGAAAAAGAGCTGGGATTACCCGCATCGCGGCAAGTCTGGATCAAAGATTACGGCTGGACTCCTGTTGGTTCATTCAAATTGCTCGGTGCGCTCAACTGGATGGCCCATCATGCGGAAGAAATTGGAGACCGACCGGTTGCCGCACATTCTTCGGGCAATTTCGCCTCGGGAATCTCGTATGCCGGTATGAGATTTGGAAAACGAGTGATTATTGTGATGCCGGAGACGGCTCCCAAAATCAAATTTGAGCGGACTCGCTCCTTCGGAGCCGAGATTCGCACGTACGACATCAGTACCGATCACGAGACTGGTCTGCGTGATCAACTCACGAAACAAATCGCCGAGGAAGAGCAAGGCGTCCAGGCATCACCTTACAATGATCCTTATGTCATTGCCGGCAACGGCGTCGGCGCATTGGAAGTGGTTCGCGATCTGGAATCACAAGGGCGCAGCATCTCACATTACTTTTGTCAGGTGAGCGGTGGTGGATTGATGGCGGGACAGGCATTGGTGGTGGCTCATCATTTTTCAGATGCCAACATCATTGGAGTCGAACCGGAGCAGGCGGATGATTTCAAACAATCACTCGTTGCGAAAGAACGTATCCGCGTGGATCATCCCACCAGTATCTGTGATGGTCTGCTCTCTTACGATGTCGGCGAATACAATTGGCCGATTTTGAAAGAGAAAGTCCATTCGTGCATCAGTGTCCCCGACTTGAAGACACGCGAAGCGATGAAATGGCTCTACGACAATCACGGCTTACAAACCGAACCTTCAGGAGCCATCGCGACAGCCGCGTTGTTGAGCGGTGAAGCTGACCTTTCAGGAGAGGGAGACATCGTGGTCGTCGTCAGTGGTCGCAATGTCGATGAAGAGACTTTTCGTGACTGGATCGATGTGTGAAGCTTATTAAGGTACGCTCGAACTGGCCCCGACAAAAGCGAGTAGACAAGGTGTACGATTGATTGCTCGTCGAGTTTCACTCACACTCATCCTGATATTTTTAATACAATCATCCCATGAATTTTCACGATGTTCGGATGCGAGGGTTTGAAAAACGGGCCCGGCTTGATGCGGTCCTCGATTGGCTCCTCACGCACATCGAACTGCTCCCTGTGGAAACGATCTCGCTCAATGATGCCTGCGGACGAATTCTGTCAGAAGACATTACCGCAAGGGAAAGTGTGCCGCCGTTTCGACGTTCGGCCATGGACGGCTATGCTCTCAAAGGAGAAGAAACCAACGGAGCGAGCGATTACGGCCCCTTGCCATTGAAGATTATCGGCCAGTCATTTCCCGGTGAGCCATTTGAGGGAGATATAAAATCGGGCGAAGCGGTTCGCATCATGACGGGGGCTCCTGTTCCTGACGGAGCCGATGCGGTGTTGCCCGCAGAACTGACCGAAGAGAAATCAGACACCGTCGAGATCTCGGGAAGCGTCCCTCCCGGCAAGAATGTTGGTGCGATCGGTGAAGATATCAAAGCGGGATCGGTCGTGTTACGAAGAGGCCGCCATCTCAGGCCGCAGGATGTGGGACTTCTGGCATCCATCGGTGCTGCTGCCGTTAGTGTTATTCGTAAACCCAAAGTGCGCCTATTGATTACGGGTAACGAACTCTACCCCATCGGCAAAGAGAAGCCACCTCATACCATATACGATTCTAATTCACCCATGTTGCAGGCTCTCATCAAACGGGATCAGGGAGAGATCGAGAGTCGGCGACAACTGGCCGATGACCGAGAGGCAATCGCCAAAGGGCTGACCGAGCCGGGAGCCGATGTCATTCTCGTTTCGGGAGGATCGAGTGTCGGTGCCGAAGATCATGCACCGTCGCTTGTCGATGAATTGGGTGAACTGAAATATCACGGCATTGCGATGCGGCCCGCGAGTCCTGCGGGTATTGGTATTGTGGGAGATGCACTTGTCTTCCTGTTGCCCGGTAACCCGGTGTCGTGCTTGTGTGCGTACGACTTATTAGCGGGATGTGCCATTCGTCAACTGGGTGGTCAGTCTTCGGAGTTGCCATATATTACTCGGCAATTTCCGCTCGCAAAGAAGATCGTTTCTGCCATCGGTCGTCTCGATTACTGCCGCGTGAAAATCGAAGAAGGAGCAGTCATCCCCATCGCCACGAGTGGAGCCTCGATTTTGTCATCCACGAGTCGCGCGGATGGTTTTGTGCTCATCCCGGAAGAACAGGAAGGCTATCCAGAAAGGGCAACCGTGATGGTTCACTTATATGATCTTCCTTTTGGTCAGGAAGCTGACCAATGAATCACTCCGACAAAATGAATGCTTTGCGACAAAGCCAGTTTCTCGAAGTGATCGGGCGCGATGAAGCGACGGCCAAGTTCCACGCTCATTTGAATCTCGCTCCTTTGGGAACCGAAACGGTCTCGCTCATGGATGCGTTGGGACGAGTTCTGGCGACAGATGTGATCGCCGACATCGATGTCACCAGCTTTGATCGTTCCAACGTCGATGGTTTCGCTGTTCGAGCCGCCGACACCTATGGAGCCGATGAAGAAAACCCGGTCCGCCTCAGCGTGAATAACGAAATTCTGTCTCCCGGCATTGAACCTCAACTTTCTGTCGAAACGGGAACAGTCACACCCATCGCAACGGGTGGCATGGTCCCCCGTGGTGCCGATGCTATCGTCATGGTCGAACATACCGATTACGACGAAGCCGCCAATGAGTTGATCGTTGAACGTGCCGTCTCTCCCGGTCAAGCGATTTCATATGCCGGTCTCGACATTGCCAGAGGAGAAACCGTTTTACGATTGGGAACCGTTCTTACCTCTCGGGAAATCGGTGTGCTGGCGGCCATCGGGATGACCAATGTGACGGTCTGGCGAAGACCGACGGTTGCCATCATCTCTACCGGTGACGAGATTGTTCCACCGGGTGCAGAACTTCCCGCGGGCTATGTGTATGATTCCAACGCGGCCATTCTGTCGGCCTCTGTCACCGAATTGGGCGGTTGTCCGAAGATACTGGGAGTCGTCCGAGATGATGTGCAAGAGCTAAGAGACATTCTCAAAACGGCGTTTGGATGCGACCTGATTTTGCTCTCGGGAGGAACCTCCAAAGGGGCCGGCGATTTGTCTTATCGAGTCGTCAGCGAATTGACCGATCCCGGCATCGTCGCCCATGGCGTGGCCCTCAAGCCGGGGAAGCCAATTTGTCTGGCGGTTTCCGAGGGTAAACCGGTGGTGATACTTCCGGGCTTTCCCACGTCGGCGATCTTCACCTTCCACGAGTTCGTAGCTCCCGTGATTCGTGCGTTTGCCGGCCAATCCATCCAGCCGAGAGAACGAGTCGCAGCCCGCTTGCCCCTCAAAGTCAATTCTGAACGAGGGCGTACCGAGTTTCTACTGGTTGGTTTAATGCAGAGCGAATCGGGACTCGCCGCATATCCGATGGGAAAAGGATCTGGTTCAGTGACGACTTTCAGTCGCGCTGACGGATTTATCGTCATCGATCAACAGACCGAACAATTGAAGGCCGATAGCGAAGTCGAAGTCCATCTATTGAGTCACGATGTCCGCCCGGCAGACCTGGTCGTCATCGGCAGTCACTGTGTCGGCCTCGACCTGCTGCTCTCTGAACTCGCCCAGAAAGGTTTCACCTGCAAAGTCTTACATGTCGGCTCTCAAGGCGGACTTGTCGCCGCGTCACGAGGAGAATGTGATATTGCCGGTGTCCATCTGCTCGATCAAAACACGGGACAATACAATCAGCCATTTTTAACAGAGGGGCTGACACTCACGACCGGCTACGGCAGACGACAGGGCTTGGTCTTTCGACCAGACGATGAACATTTCAGAGGCAAATCGTTGGAAGACTGTCTCTCGACGGCAACAACCGACCCTGAATGCCTGATGATCAATCGCAATGCCGGCAGTGGCACGCGAATCTTGATCGATCAATTACTCGCTGGCACAAAACCACCCGGCTACGCGGTTCAGGCCAAGTCGCACAATGCTGTTGCGGCAGCCGTGTTACAAGGTCGGGCCGATTGGGGCATTGCCATCGATACAGTGGCCAAAGCGCACGGCTTAAAGTTTGTGCCGTACCGTGACGAACAATACGATTTCGTCATTCCGATGAGCCGACTGGAACGTCCGTCCGTCAAAGCATTCAAACAACTACTACAAGATGAGACCATGCGTGAGAAACTGCGAGACGCTGGCTTTGTGATTTGAGAAGCTGGCGATATACGCAGGCTGTTTCAAAAGAATTGTCACGCAGAGGCGCAAAGACGCAAAGGTTTGAAATGATCCTTCATGCCAAACTCGAAATAGTGTACTAGAGCTTGTCCTATAACCCTTTGAGAATAGTGAACACGCAGCCGAGTTGCCAGAACCCTTCAAACAAAAAAGCATGATACTCCCAACGCATCCCCAATCGCCGCAGATACTTCAACCAGGCGAAGGTGCGTTCCACTT
>JAURQH010000030.1 GCA_030836185.1 Planctomycetota bacterium | reverse complement strand
TTCGAGCAGAAAGCGATCTGCTTGCCGTCAGGCGACCAGGATGGAGAGCCATCATTGTTCTCAACGGGTGTCATCCGTTTCTGCTGCGTCCCGTCCGCCTTAATGAAGTAGATTGCCGATGAGACCGTGCCATCCTTTGCTTTGTTTTTCCCATCGTCGCAGGAGGACTGGAATACAAATCTGCTTCCATCCGGCGACCACTGGAACATCATGCCAATTGGCGTCTCGGTCACCCGACGCTGATTCTGGCCGTCGGCGTCCATGACGTACAGAAACCAGTGGAATGCGAGATCATGTTCTGCGGCGAACTCGTGATCCTGTTCTCGCAACGCCAGAAATGCGATCTGTTTTCCATTCGGCGACCATCGAGGAAGCATGTCGCTGCTGCCCGTTGTCAATCGCCGCTTTCCAGTGCCATCGGTGTTGACGACGTAGATGCCTCCCTTTTCTGCGTCCAGGATGGAGACGGCAATCTGAGTGGACTGATCAGCGACCTGTACGCCGGTTGCTTCAAACGCAGTGCACGGCGGTCTGGTCAAGGTTGGCAATTGCTTCTCGGGATCAACGGGGATCTCATCGCGTGCCTTTTCCGCTTCTTTGATTTCTGATGGGGTTTGTCTGCGAAAGGAAATCTTAGTCGGCTGAAATGTGCTGGGACCTTTGAAGCCCAGATTGTTGAACATATTGTGTCCCGACGCCCGGACGGATCCGTCTCGCATCAGAAACAGGCTGTAACTGTCCCCGGCGCATACAGAAGACACACCAGCGATAACCTGGAAAGGTGAGATGACATGTCTGTCTGCCGGGTAGAGATCCCATAATGCATCGCCCAACTGACCGAAACGGTTATCGCCAGTTCCCCACGCCGATCCATCATTCTTCAAAAATAGGCTGTGCACATCACCGGCAGAAATGGCTGTGACTTTCGTCAGGACGGGAACAGGTTTGCGTTGATTTGTCTTTGTCCCATCACCCAATCTTCCGTCGTCGTTCTGTCCCGATGCCCAAACCGTTCCGTCTTTTTTGAGAAACAAGCTATGGTTGCCGCCAGCTGAAATCGCGGCTACGTCCGTCATCACTTGCACTGGCTTGGTCCGATTTGTCGTCGTTCCGTCTCCGAGTTGTCCTTGATCGTTTAGGCCTGTCGCCCATGCCGATCCGTCTTTCTTCAGAAACAGGCTGTGTCCAAAGCCTGCGGAAATGGCCGCCACTTCTTGCATGATGGGCACAGAACTGGATTTGTCGCTCGTTGTGCCGTCCCCCAGTCTTCCGTCTTCATTCTCTCCAGATGCCCAGACAGAACCGTCTTGCTTGAGAAATAGGCTGTGCCCCCATCCTGCAGAAATGGCTGCTCCCCCTTCCATGACGCGGACCGGGGTGACGCGTTGGATACCTTCGCCTTTTTTCTGGTCGTACAAGTCTGCAGGTTTCTTTTCGAGATCGACGCTGAATCCATCGCCTAATGCCCCGGATCCGACCCAACCGACAGCCCAGACGGACCCGTCTTTCTTGAGAAATAGACTGTGTAATTTCCCCGCAGAAGCCGCTGACACATCGTTGATGATGATCCATGGCGTTGGGCGAACGAAACCGTTCCCGCCCAATGCTCCTGTCAGGTTCGAACCTGCTCCCCATAGCGAACCATCCGACATGAGAAACAGGCTATGGAGATACTTCGCGTGGATCGCTACTACCGTAGGTTCTTCGACGATGTTGTCGGCGGCGTTTGCTGCAGCGCTGACGGCAATCAGCAACAGGGGCAGCAGCACAGTTTGCGGACTGCGAGTCTGAAACATTTTTATGGAATGCTCTCTGTTTGACAGTGGTGTTGAACCGAGATTCCCCAGATGGATTATTCGGCGGCACTGACGAAGGCCGCCTTGTTTCTTCGTAGTCATCGTAACCGGTGGTTCGATCCATTTCGACATAATTCGCCGCTTCACGGCCTGTTCTGTTCGCCTTGAAAGTCGTTTTTTCGCCAAAATTGTGACTCCGCGCGGACGCTGATCGCTGCAAGGTGTTGATTTTCAGTTTCTCTGGTCAGTCATCGCGTCATCCTGAATCCAGCGACAACGGTTTTTGTTTCAATCGCTCAATTCGTCGCAGGATCTCCCGAAACAACTGACGAGGGATCGCCACCTCGGCCATCTGAAATGTCACATAACGGGCGTGACGCACGATCTTCGCTCCGATCTTGATCAACTTCTCACGCAGTGTTGTCAGCGACCAATGCCGGACACGCTTCGGTAGAATCAGCCGCCGCAGGAAATTGGCCAGATTGTAGGCCAAGGCGAACAGTTGCAATCGTACTTGATTGGCAATGAAGCGGTGACACGACAACCGTGTCCACTTGAGTGCGTACTTCCCCTCCTTGATCCATTGCTCGGCGGTCCCTCGCTGGTTGTAGAACCGGACCACGTCACCGTCCCAGTCTGTCAGGTTGGTGACGATGAATCCCACGCGGGGATACAGTTCCCCTCGATGCCATTCCACCTTGGCCACCACTCGTCTGAGCTTGTCCCAGGTTGCCGCCCGATACTCGAAAGAGGTGAAGCGGACGACAGGTTTTCTCGGTGGTCGTCCCACCGGACGCTTGAGCAAGAAGGCGATCTCACTGTGTAGAATGTGGTTGGCAGGTAGACGGATGGCGTACTGATAATCCTGCTGTTCGAGGTATTCGTAAATCTCCGGCTTGGCAAAACCGGCGTCTCCCCGGAACAACCGCTTCCGCGTGGTACGGTATCGCTTCACAATCGGTTCCAGCACGTTCCGCCAGTGGTCCGCACTGTGCACTTGGCCTTCCCGTAACAACGCGCCTTCCAGATCGCCGAACTGGTTGAAACAAAATAGCGGATGGTAGCAGGTGCATTCGTAATGCCCGTTGTAGGCCGTCCCCTCCTGTCGACCGTGTGTGGGACTGACCGAACTGTCCATGTCGAGAATGATTTCAGTGAGCGGCTTCCGTTGCCGCACTTGATCGATCCAGCGTCCCGACAGATCCATGATCTCGACCAGGTTCTCGGGATCAGCGAGCACCTCGGTTTCAAAGCGACCCACCTGGCTGGTGGACGCAGCGGTTTTTTCGGTCGCCCGTCCCCCGACGACTCTCCGCATCGCAGGATCGACGCACAGCCGTTCGGCATCATTGGTATCTTCGTAACCGGCGAGACGACTGTAAACAGATTGCCGCAACAATGCTTTGAGCGAGTGTTGTGTATTCTGACCGGTGCGGGGATCTTGCAGAGCCAGATCCTCCACCATGGCAGTCAATCCCAACACTTCGTCGAGTTCTCGATAGGGCAGCAACCCGGCGTCACTGGTGACGTTGGCTCCGTGGAATTCAAGGCGAATCTGACCGTCAAAATCGAGCCGTAAAGCGTCCTTTTTGCGTTCACCCATCGCAATCTCCCATCCATGAGCGGCTGGTAAGCATCACACCTTTGTTTTCACAGACTCAGACCGACATTGGGAATGCCCGGATCTAGTTTCTATCTGGGAAATGCGGGTCAAACAATGTTTCCGGGATATTTCTCAATCACAGTCGCTTACCACATGATCAGTCAAGCACCATTTTGAAAACAGGTCATGATTAACAAGACCTGCAAACAGTCGTAATCGCGGAGATGCATTCAGCCAGGCTATAGCTCCCACCTTTTTCTTTTTGTTTGATATCCGGGAGGGTCGCGATTAACTCTACTCTCCAGAGATTTGATCGGCGTTTGTATCCAATCGCCCCCCCGAAATGTGTAAGTATCTCTGCTGCAATTCTGTAACAAATCTGCACATACAAATGCAGCAAACAATAGCCATATTCCCCTATCTCAATGAGACTTACAAAATTTCGTCCGTATATACAACTGGGGTGGGATCAAACCTCACAGCCTACCTACAATAACCACTCCCGAAGCCGCAGTGAATCGCGTGCATTTCGGGAGGGTACAGGCAGGGAATTCGTAGCCTCCCCCCCTCTCTGGTCACCTCCCAGTCTGACGGGTTTCATTTGGTCGGTTGCTCGGCTTCGGTCGCCAGTCGATACAGTTCATTCCTGACAGCATCAATCAGAGCCGGCCATGCGTCGATGATGCGTTGAAGACGGTCATCTGAAGGATTTTGCACAGAATATGCACATTTCGGATCTGGTTGATTCTGTAAACTATTGGTATCATTGTGACTTACGGGATTTAGTTCGTCCCCTTGTGGGGTAATTTCTTTGGTACATGATGCTCTGTTTCGAGACCGCTTGAGAACTCACTCGTGCCTGCGATACACTCGCTATTCAGCTATTAATCTATTCAATTCGCTTTCCAACCAGAACTGGTGCCTGAGGGATGCCGAAGAATACTCTGTCTACATTCGGCATCGCAGCCTTCCTTGTGACGGCGTTTTTGTTCCAAACAAATATTGCACAGAAATCGTGGAGTCTGACATTCGACGAAACATTTTATCTGAATTGTGCATTGCAAACAGTTCACGATGGCCGTCTCGACCCGAGAATCAGTGAAAGCGGCGTGGGATCACTCCCGATCCAACTCACGACAATCCCCGCCGCGATGATGGCACCTCGTCAAGAACGCACAGACGTCTGGAAGGGCCATATTTCAGATCCTGCATTGAACCAAGTGGCCCGACGATTGAATTCCCTCCTGATCGGCGTTCCCGTAATTTTGATTGTTTATGTGTGGTTGCTGAGACGACACGGTTTACTTGCCGCAGCGACTGGCGGAGGAATGCTCGCATTTTCTCCTTCATGGATCGCGTACAGTGCGATTGCTACGACCGACACATGCTTCGTACTATTTTCAATGATCAGTCTCGCCACAATTTCATGGTGGATTGTCCAACCCTCTAAAATACGTTTTGTTTTGGTGGCAATCTCAATTGGACTGGCAATCAGCTCCAAATATTCAGGAATTTATCTTTTCCCAGTCGTTCTGACACTATTGCTGTTTCAGAACTGGCCCACAACAACGGGAACCCGTCTCCTTCGATTTTGGAATGTGTCATGGAGATGCGGTCTTCAAATATCTTTTTTGTTGTTCGTTTCATTAACGACCCTCTGGGCGACCGATTGGTTCTCTTTCAGCGGACCTCTCAAGAATGTACCCGTCGCAGAAACACCTGATGACTCTCCCTGGGTAAAAATTTTTGGGAGTGGAGCTAATGCCAAAAAGTTGATGGAGAAAGCTCACACGAAATTCAAAAGGCCTACCGTCTTTTCTGCCGTCGTCGCTCGCTGGCTACACAATAAAAAAGGACACCCTGCATACCTTATAGGGCATAAATCTCAGTACGGCTGGCCTTGGTATTTTCCGCTCGCCTGGTTTTTTAAAGGCACACCTGCCGAATGTCTCCTGACACTGACACTTTTTGGCGTGTTCTATTGGCATGTTCGTCAAGTCGACTCGGAGAACACCGCACCGCGTCAGACCAGAACGATTTGGATGCTTGCCTGGACCGTCCTTTGGATATTGTTCTGTTTGGCGAAGGTCAATATCGGCTATCGATATTTATTGCCTGTTCTTCCGCTGACCATTTTGATTTCACTAGATGGTCTTTGGCAATGGGGAAAATCGCGGCCGAGAGTGTTGGCAGGACTTTCGATTATTTTGGTTTCAGGACAAATCATCGCATCTGCCACAATTCAGCCACACTATCTATCCTATTTCACTCCAGCCATCGGAGGAGCGGAAGAAGGTCACTATTATCTGTCAGACTCAAACATTGATTGGGGCCAGGATCTTCCTGCACTCAAAAAGGTACTCGATCAAGGGGACTACCATAATTTGCTGCTGGAATATTTTGGAACCGCAGAACCAAATGCGTATGGTATCGAGACAGCTCACTTTGCGATTATTGAACGTCATGAACTGAACAACTTTGATGTCTTCGCAATCTCCACCACGCGTCTTCAAGGAACATACCACCGAGACTCAGATCCGTTTCGTGACTTTCGAGAAATTGAGCCCATCGCTAAGGCTGGCTATTCGATTTGGCTGTATGATCTGAGTCAAACAGAAGTCCTTGATGCACTTCGTATTGCCTGGGATCGTTTCCCACCAGAAGTACGAAAATTGCAGCGAGAAGAAGAAAATGGACTTGGGCACTAATTTCCCGCATGAATCAACAGACATTCCAACGCTCAGAAAGATTTCCGGTGCCGCGAAGAAGGGATACTCATCATTTTTCGATACTTGGTCACTGTGCGACGTGCCAAAGGATAACCTTGTTTTTTCAACTCTTTGACTAAAGCATCATCGCTTAACGGCGAGTCCTTATTTTCGTTTGCAATGATATCTTTAAGTTTCAATCGCACAATATCGAGAGCGACCTCTTCACCATCTGCCGTTTGAGTTCCACCGCCGAAAAATCGCTTGAGCGAAAAGAGCCCACGGGGTGTCTGAATCCACTTATCATTCACAGCACGAGAAACAGTCGTCACATGTACGCCGACCACATCGGCAACCTGCTGCATTTTAAGTGGTTGAATATATTCCGGGCCGTTATCAAGAAAATCGACTTGAAAATCAACGATTGTTTGAGCGACTTTTTTCATGGTGCTAAATCGCTGTTCGATGGCTTCAATCAACCACTTCGCCGATTCCAGCTTGTTTTTAATAAACTCACGTGTGCCATCATCGGCTCCATTCTTCAGCATCTCGGCATACTTAGGGCTGATCCTCAAAGTGGGAACATACTCATCCAGCAATTGTACGACATACTTCCCTGCCTCGTTCTTCTCAACCACCATGTCGGCGGTTACTTTTTGGACGGGTTCCGATTTTCGAGTACGACCGGGAAATGCGTTGAACGCCTTCATTTCTTCAATCGCGTCTTTGATCGTTTCAACAGAATAACCCGTTTTTCTTTGAATTTGAGGCAATCGGCGATGGGCAAGATCTTCAAGGTGAGATGAAATCAAAGTTATCAAAACATCACGCATCGGATGTTTTGGAGGAACCTGCAACAACCAACACTCTTTCAAGTCGCGAGCACCAATCCCGGGTGGGTCAAGTTTCTGAACAATGCGTAAGGCCGACTCAGCATCTTCGAGGGAGAGTTCTGCGGGGAACACCTGAACCATCTCGGGTAGATTTGTCTGTAAGCGTCCATCATCATCCAGGTTATAGATCACATATTCAGCAAAGTCTCGAACCACCTTAGGCAAATCGAAGAAACCAAGTTGTTCGACAAGTGATTCCTGGATTGACTGAGCATGACCGACCGCGTTGGCCATCATGTCATCCTGCCGCTCGCGCATATCACTCATTGAATTCGACGAGGGAGCACCTGCTGTCATCACATTATCTTCGGGCCATTCGGAAGCCATTTCGACAAGTCGCTCGAAATCGTCTTCATTATTGTCGTTGTCTTCAACGACCATCTCTTTTTCGTGATAGATTTCCGTATCTAATTCGTTGTCGCCAGATCGCTCATGATCCTCATCGTTGGAGTTATCTTCTCCCGAATTGTCGTCATCGAGTAACGGGTTGTCTTCTAGCTCCTGATCCAGTCTCTCCTGTAACGCCATGGAGTTGAGCTGAAGAATTTCCATCGACTTAATCATGTTCGGAGACATTACGTGCTCCTGTGACATCTTCATCTGTGGAGACAGATTCAAATGCATGATTAAGTCTTTCAAGTATTCTAATTAAGTCAGAAACAGGTTTACGTCTAAAGCCGCTAGAACAACTCAAATATTTTGGCGACCGCGCATCGCATCCGCGAGCATTTCACGGTTCGCAAATTCGAGGACACTACCGGTCGCGATTCCACGTGCAAGACGTGTGATTTTCACCGGTTCATTTTGTAATAAATTCGTGATGAACAAGGCCGTTCCGTCACCTTCGGTATTGGGGTTGGTCGCCATCACCACTTCTTGAACTTCATCCTGCCGTACTCGCTTCAACAACGCATTCAAAGTCAAATTTTCAGGTCCAATACCATCCAGTGGAGAAATTCGACCATGCAGAACGTGATACACCCCCGCAAACACTCCGGCACCTTCCATCGCGGTCACATCTCTCGGCTGTTCAACCACACAAATTTGAGTGTGATCTCGCCGGGTGTCACGACAAATCGGACACTTATCTTCTTCACTTAAATTGAAGCAGACCTCACAACGCATGACGAGACGTTTGACATCGAGAATCGCTTGGACGAGTTCATCAGCCTCGTTCTGATTCGACATCAAGACATGACTTGCCAGTCGTTCTGCCGACTTCTTGCCGATTCCTGGTAATTTTGAAAAACGATCAATCAATCGGGCGAACGCAGCCCCAAATGGGTGAGTGACTTCGAAACCATCCTTGCTCATAGTCCATTCCGTAATCAATATCGCGGCTAGCGTTGTGTGGAGAGAAAGTACAGCCGTCATCCTCGGGTGACCACTGAGGTGTGTCACTTTATGGGGAGGGATTTGTATCTGTGGGGTTCAGTTGCTCCATCATTTGTTCCATACCAGGCAGATCCATACCGCCGGTAATTTCTGCCATCTGTTCTGCGGCTGCTTGCTTTGCAAGATTCAGAGCATCATTGGTTGCAGCGGCGACGAGATCTTCAAGCATCTCTCGGTCATCAACATTCAGCAGTTTTTCGTCAATGCGTACCGCAAGAATTTTTTGCTGACCGTTCGCTTCAACACCAACCATGCCACCACCAGCCGCCCCTTTCACTCGAACTTCGACAAGCTTAGCTTCCATCTCGCCCATACGAGATTTCATCTCCTGCGCTTGCTTCACCATATTGGCAATATTTCCGAGTGATTTGAACACAGCCTAACTCTCCTGATTTTCCGAAGGTTTTCCCATCGGCTGAACTTTGACCAAATTCGCCTTGAATAACTCGACTGCCTGATGAACCAGAGGATCATTCACAGAACTGAAATCAGCCGCGATTACTCGCGGAGACTGTTCTGGCTTCGGCTTCTCCTCATTTCTTAATGGTTCTTCTGGCTTCGAATCACGGCCAACACTAATGCGTATGTGTATAGGTCGCCCTGCCAACTCAGAAGCCGTATTTTCTATCAAACGAAGGTTTTCTGGCTTCTCACAGTATCGCCTGGAAAGATCATAGTTCACCGGAAAGAAGATTTCCAGTTGATTTGGCTCGATAATTGCAGATTCGACGCTCGAGGAAAGGTGCAATTTCACCTTATCTTCGATTTTCGCAATCATTTGCGCGATGAACTCTCGTCGATTTTCATCAGATAAATCGAGAACCATGCACTCTTCTGAGGCATCAATGTTCGCAGGACTGTCAGATTCATCAGTTACGGGACTTTTTTTTTGAGCCCCGACAGAGGTATTGGAGATATCTGATTGGGTATTTAAAGCGACGCTGTTCGTCTGGCCAATCATCAAAGGTTGACCCTTTTCCAAAGCCTTCAAAGCAACCGCCAAGGTTTTGAGATCGCCAAGATGACATAACCGAATCAACGCTAACTCCGAAATGGGGCGAAAGTTAATTGACCGTCCCATCTGAGTTTTCGCCTCCGCAAGAATTTGCATGGCAGTCACGATCGTTACCAGTCCCCAGTGATCAGCTTGTTTTTGCAACACTGATCTCTGAGAGTTAAAAACGGCTTGAAGAGATACTTTTTCTGCTCCAGAAGCAACGATCATCAAATCGCGTGTGTAGGTAAGAATCTGGTTAAAGAATTCAGTGAGCTGAACTCCAGAGCTTAATGTTTCGTCTAACTTCTCAAGAAGTTGAGCAGGCTTTCGAGAGACGATGGCGTCATACACAGTGATCAACTGATCGTCTCCCGCCGTTCCCAGTAAGCGGTGCACATCATCCGCGGACAAATTACTGTCCCCAAATGCCAACAATTGATCGAACAGAGACTGACTATCACGCATCGACCCGGCTGCTCGACGCGCGACTAAATCAAGAGCTTCCTCATCGACCGTGTACCCTTCCGCTTCGGCAATTTGTCGAAGACGTTCCGTGATACTCGAAGTTTCAATGGATGAAAAATCAAAACGCTGACAGCGCGAGAGAATTGTGTCGGGGACTTTTTGAGGCTCGGTCGTACAAAACACGAATTTCACATTAGGTGGCGGCTCTTCCAGCGTTTTGAGCAGTGCGTTGAAGGCCTCGGTCGTCAACATGTGAACTTCATCGATGATGTAGACTTTGTATTTTGACCGCATCGATTTGACGCTGACATTGGCTCGAATGTCTCGAATATCGTCAATCCGACGATTCGACGCTCCGTCGATTTCCAAAACATCCACATCATGTCCAGAAGAAATGCTGGTGCAGACTTCACACTGATTGCAAGGAACCGCGTCTTTTGCCTGAGGGCAGTTCAATGTCTTCGCAAGAATACGTGCCGTCGATGTTTTGCCTACTCCACGGGCACCTGTAAACAAGTAAGCATGAGCCACGCGCCCGCCACGAATTGCGTTTTGCAACGCTTGGGCGATGTGTTGCTGCCCAACAACATCTCCAAACTCTTGTGGCCGAAACCGTCGAGCAAGAACCGTATAATGCGACGTTTCCGTCATCGCGTATCACCGTTTTCTGTGTGTAATAAAATCATGATGGGTATCTCCCGCGAACCCCCATCATAGACGAATCATGTGTTGAGCGTAGAGAATGCACCAAGAATTCACGCGAATTCTCCGACAAAATTGCGCACGAAAAAGGGAGTAAAACGCTACCTCCGCATACACCTGAGACGGAATGCTTAGGGCTGCTTCAGTTACGACCTGACCCGGTTCACAAGGCCCCACCGTAATTGGAGGCAGCGTTTTACTCCCTACAAACATAATTATGAAGAATTTGGCGGGGAAATCAAGCAGCTCGAAGAAATGAACTAAACCATGTCAGATCTTCAAATCTGTCCATTTGCCCCATAAATATCGATATGTGTAGAGTCCCGCTTTGAGGCAGACATCTGAAAACATCCCCACCCAGGCGCCCAGAAGTCCCCATCCGAGAACCACTCCACAGAAATACGCAACTGGCAAACGAACGAAAACCACCCCCACAAAAGAGATGATCATCGGAGAGCGAGTATCACCGGCACCACGCAGGGATGTACTGAAAATGATGGCCGCCGCCAAAGGCAACTGAAAGAGTGCCATAAAACGAAAAGCAGGTACTCCAACTGCCGACACTTTGGGTTCGTCGCTCATCATCCGATAGATTTCATCCGCGCCAAAGAAAAACACAATCGTCAAAAGTATCATGAAAACGGAGCATTGCTTTAAGGCCACGACTCCTGCCTGTCTGGCACGCTCTGGCTTCATGGCTCCCAATGCTTGTCCCACGGCTGTTGAGGCTGCCAATCCCCAGGCAAACGCAGGCAGGAACGAGATTGCTTCAACACGAATCCCGATGACGTGGGCTGCAAAAACATATGATTCACCTGGATTCGCTTCCAAACGCGAGATAATTATTAAAAAGAAAAATTGTCCAATCCAGACAATTCCGTTGTCGATGACAGCAAGGCTTCCAATCCTCAAAATTCGGCTGACATATTCATCCATCAACCCAAACTTGGAACTGTCCCATTTGAGTGAGCCGCTTCCCCGGATGAGACACGCGACCATCGCCAGGCTTCCACATATTTTTGCCGAGACCGTCCCCGCCACAATTCCGTCAACGCCCCACGTTGTAACCCAATCTTCTGCGAGACCGACATTTTGTCCCAAGCCATAAACCAAGACGGTTGAGACGACAATGTTCACCAGATTCATAAAACCGAGAATGTACATTGGCATCCGCATGTTTCCCGCACCACGCAGAGCTGCGGCCCCTATAAATGTCATCCCGGAAAACAGATGACCAAGTGAATCAAATCGTAAATAGCGTACCGCGATCACGTACGCTTCTCCCTGCATATTGAGCAGGTGAGCCAGTGTTGGCGCTGCGACATAAAACGCAACGGCAATAATAACTCCAATAACACCCGCCAGAGAAAGAGAGCGATTCAGAAATATATTGGCGTCGGTATATTTTTTCTCTCCATAATGCCTGGCAATCAGCGCTGTTGTTCCCGTCCCGACAAGACCAAACAACATCGAGGCCAGCCAACCGACGTATGAAGTAATCCCGATGGCTTTGGTAGCGTGTTCAGAAAGTCGCCCCGCGAGGATGACATCGTAAAAACCAACCAGAAACGCCAGAAAGTTTTCCAGAAGAATGGGCAATGCCAGATAGAAAATCACGCGCGGCAGTGGGCCGTTGATGATATCTGCTTTTTCCTTGGGGAGTGTCTCACTCATCCTGTAGACGATGCCCCAAGTCATGAAGACAGTATCGAATCAACCCAGCCGCTTCGCGAGATTCACGATGTGAAGCATCACTGGTCACCGGAATCCGCTTTCCAGCAGCGATTAGGATACATGAGACGCCTTTCGATTTGGATGTTCGTGAGGAACTGTTTGAATTGTTTTTTAAATTTGAGAGTGCTCCACCATGTTTAATCAGGACTTCCGTTATAGAAGAGGTGGAAAAACTCATCGTATAGCCCACAGGCCCCAAACACCATTTTGCCCGACTTCGATCTGTGCCTATTGTTAAGCGAAAACCGCCAAATAACGCAAAGAGTGAAAAAAGAATGAGACCCACTCCCACTAAATGAAATGGAAGCGTAAATAGCAACATGACGATCCCCATGACATCACCGAATGTCGCAACTGAAAACGTAAAAAATGAGATGAAAGTCTCCCACAATAGACCAAACACCAGCAAACACCCCCCGCCCGAACTGTTATCGGCCAAATTTCGGAGAGAATATTTCAGCAACCATTCACCTGTGCTTCGCCTTGAGATCGACAGAAAGGAATCAGATGCAATTTCCTCTGGCGTGATGACTTCACGAATTTGTGCCGAGACAATTTTCCCAGAGTTTTTCTCCCAGAGAACTCCGCATTCAGAACACGACTCAGAGCTTTCATCGAGCAAAGTCGTCCCACAAGCAGGACACACAAAACCGAGATCGGCATTACCGAACATATCACGAGTTGCCGCTGAACTGCCTTCCTGCTTTCCGCAACTCCAAGCGATAAACGTATTTGCTGTCTCGACATACCACTCCTTCATCTCTTTCGAGAGTCCTATTCCGAAAGAAATCTTTTGCCCATCGGTCTCGACCTCTACTCGATAAACGGGAGTATTATTTTCCTGATAGGCCTCGACTAATCGAGCCTGAGTTTTTGAATCGAGTGGAATCTCGACCGTCTTTTTGCGAGAGAAGAAGATGCTCTGATGGACGGCCCGATCACGAGAAAGAAACAAGTACCCCCGCGTGTATTTCATTTTAATCGCGAAGTACAACATCACCAAGCCGATCAACCAGAAAGCTCCCAGCACCCCAAAGATGAAGATCGGGACGTCGTCTCCTTCTCCGTACAATTTGGCAAAACCAAATCCTCCGGAAACCGCTCCAGTGATCAACAACCAAATTACTCCGAAACAACCTAACGAGTTAGCACGTTTCCCACCGGAGGGAATAGAAAGCATCAATCGGTCGTTGGTAGCTTCGAGAATTTCCGCCTTTGATTCATAAGGTGGGGAGTCAATCTTGTAATCAACATCTAGTTCTAGATGCGACGTGATCTTGTCAACTTCCGTTTGCAAATGGCAAGTCGGACATTTTGTGGGGACAGCCCCCCTCTGATAATCGATGGTGCTTCCACAGCGTGGACACTCAATGATGTCTGACATTTTTCCAGTCCTGGGCTGTTGTCTATCGATTCAGAAGCAGAAACCAGATGCTATCAACAGGAACGTATACTCGCACTCAAGAGATCATTTTTTCCTGCTGCAACATATCGATGGCCTCTGAAATGCCAGTCACTGACGAATCCAGCACTTCTTTTGAATGCACCGCGGACATAATCGCTCCCCAGCCCATCAGATCCACACCGTTTATCAGCGTTGCTGACCGAAAGGAGCGTGTCAATTCACGAGAAATCGGTTGATCAATCAGTCGATGCTCATTTTTATAAGGCAGAAAATGATCACTTTCAGGCATAACCCCCCGATAATTGGGGAGAATCTTTGTGAGAGAAAAGTCTCCATAGGCAACCCAGTTCACGCCTTTTTCAGAAAACATCCGATTCAATTGTTCCCGGAAATATCGAGCAGATTCATTGGCGACCTCACAGGCACTTCCGCTTTGAATTTCTCGAAGAGCGGCAATCCCCACTGCCGCAGATAGAGGATTTCCATTGTAGGTTCCAGGATGTTTCATCTTGAGACCGCTGGGATGCTCGTACTCCAGGTATTCAAGCAAGTCAGCTCGACCCGCTAAACAACCTCCCGGCAATCCTCCCGCGAGAATCTTCGCCAATGTTGTCAGATCGGGAGTGACTTCATATTCCTGTTGAGCACCACCCGGACTGACGCGGAACCCGGTAATGACTTCGTCGAATACTAACAAGACTCCAAAGCGATTCGTCAACTCACGGAGTTGTCTTAAATACTCTCCTCGAATCGGCACCGCCCCCCAGCGTCCTCCCGTCGGTTCAAGAATGACACAGGCAGGTTCATGCTCGGCAATCGCTCGCTCCACCGCAGAAATATCATTGGGAGGAACGACAACAAGATCATCATGGACAGATGCAGAAATTCCTGGTTGTCGCCAGTTGCCATCTGCTGGAGTTCCATCGGCAGCAGGAATCAACTGGTCGTGCCAGCCATGAAAATGACCAGCCAGCTTGAGCACCTTGGAACGCCCCGTCGCAATGCGAGCCAACCGCAAGGCCATCAGTGTCGCCTCCGTTCCACTATTTGTAAAACGGACTTTTTCCGCAGATGGAACTAACTCAACGACCAACTGCCCCCACTCTGCCTCCAACTCATGCGATGCTGAGTAGTGCGTCCCTTTGAGAATCTGGTCTTGAACTGCTTTCACAACATTTGGATGCCCGTGCCCCAAGATGAGCGAACCATGCCCCATCCAGAAATCAATAAGGCGATGCCCCTCAAGAGTCGTTTTGTAACAACCATCAACTTCTGTGACACACACTGGAAAGGGCTCGTGATGACGGGCATCGTGCGTGACACCATTGGGGAAGATTCGTCTCGCCCTCTGCGATTGTCGCTCAGAGAGATAAAAACGCTCCCGATATTTCATCTCAATCTGAGAGATTCCCACAACATGCCCTTTTCAAATTAGCTTGATGCTTCACATTGCACGACTTGCGAATACCAGATTACATCTAACAGAAGTGAATAGAAAATGTATGTTCCCCCCCAGTTCCCCGCAACAAAGTCGTCCCAAGCTCTTCGCAATAATTTCGTATCTAATGCTTGACGATTATGTGCCGATTCAGACAAAACAAGATCTTCAATCATCGGCCGAAGACTGCCTTTTAACCACTCATTCAGTGGAATCGGGAAGCCTTTCTTGGGGCGAGACATCTCATTGGGAAATTTTCGCCCCATCGTTTTGCGCAAAATATACTTTCCGGTACCGTTTTGTGCGATTTTAAGATGAGACGGTAAGCTCGCCGCAAACTTGGCCAACTCCACATCCAAAAATGGACAACGAAGTTCCACAGAGGCCGACATGCTCATTTTATCCGATTTTTGCAACAGCGACTCCGCTAAATGCCACTCGATATCAAACGATGTCAACTCCATCAACACATCAGGATGCGACGTGTAAAGGTCATGCGCCAAACGGCGACACATTTCAGGAATGCCATTTAACTGTGCTGTAGTCAACCCTCTTGGAGTCCGCAAATCTCCCGGAAATCCATTCGACAAGACTGACGCAATACGTGGCCCCGGTGTCATTCCCGCCGCATACATAAATCGATTAAATTTCGAATGAGGATATCGTTCGGGAGGCTTCACCAACCACAACATCATTTTTCGATAGAGTGCAGTGCGGGCCAGCGTCTCACGTCCACCTTGATAAGAACCCTCATACCCTGCAAATAACTCGTCTGCCCCCTCACCTCCTAAGAGAACAGTCACGTCTTCACTCGCGCTTGCAGACCGCCATGACTGCAAATGCGGCAGGATCTCCAACGGGTTCATCAAGATGCCAAGCCACACTCTCCAAACTCTCTCGAAATATATTTTCAGAAACCATGACCTCTGTATGCCCAGAAGAGTTGATGTCCTTCGCCGTTTGTGCGGCCGCTTCGAGCTCGCTCTCTTCGTCCGCATGAAACCCCGCCGTATAGGTACGCACATTCTGATTGAGATTCTGGTCGGCATAGTAGGCAATCGTTCGACTATCCAAACCGCCTGAGAGTAATAGCCCCATTGGGACATCCATGCGCAGATTCATCTTCATCGAGTCATGCAATAACTCATCAAGCCGGTCAACCGCATCCGACTCGCTCATGGACACTTGAGGGCAATCAGGATATCGCCAATATCGAACGGGATCAGAAACTCTCCCAATCTTCAAATCATAAGTAAGGTAGTTGGCGGGCTTCAGCTTCATAATATTTTTGAAGTGGGTTCGTCCAGGGCCCACTTTCAACCAGACCAAATATTCTTCAAATGCAAGAGGGTCTTGCTCTCGAGATACTTCAGGATGCACCAACAACGATTTCAATTCCGATGACCAAGCAAAGAACCCGTCGGAAGCGTGATAATACAAAGGCTTTTGACCAAAATGATCGCGTACCAGTATCATTCGTGATTGACGAAAATCAAACAATGAAATCGCGAACATTCTACGTAGTTTCTGAAACATCGCACAGCCGTATTCTTCATACAAATGCACAAGAACTTCGGTGTCAGATTCTGTCCGAAACTGATGGCCCCGTTTGATCAGCTCGGAACGCAACTCTCGATAGTTGTAGATTTCTCCATTAAAAAGAACAGCAATTGTTTGATCTTCGTTCCAGATCGGCTGATCTCCGCTTGCCAAATCAATGACTGACAAACGACGCATCCCTGCATAGAGACCAAGTTCAGCCTTAACCAGTCGCCCCTCAGCATCAGGGCCACGATGAATGATTCGGCGCAACATTTCGGTGAGGCGTGAGTCGCTTTCATCTATGGCAATCTGCTGACTGACAAACCCTGTCACACCGCACATTTCAGACCACCTAACTCATCAGTTTGGTATTGTATGTTGCACATTTTTTTGATTTTCATATCCGTTATTGGCTTGTTTGCGTCACATGCCGATAGATGTCCATCGTTTTCTCGGCAATACTGGCCCAATCATGTTCTTCTCGCCAAGGGCGGGCGGAATGATAATCAACATCCAGTTCCAGCGCGCGTTTTAACTGACTTTCCAACGAGTCCATGCACGAGAACCGTAGCACGCGTGAGTTTGGCTCTCCCAACTCAATACTGGTGAGCCTCTCCGGCAGCAAAACGGGAATCCCGAGAGCGCGAGGAGGATGAATCGACCCCGAAGTCAGTATCTGTCGATAGTTATAAAGGCAACAATCGGCGAGAGACAACCATTGTTGTAACTCTTCGCTGGTCACAAATTCGAGTCGAAATGTGATGTTCTCATTCGTTCCGGCAATACTTCTTAAGGAAGCACCGTATTGAGAAGAATCAGGGCGTCCCACAATGACAAGTTGATACGCGGGTTGATGTTGATTCCAAAACTTGATGACTTCCTCGATCCCTTTATAGGGACTGACTGCTCCGAACATCAAACATATCGGCCTCTCAAGAGACCATTCTAGTTGGGATGCCGCATCTTTCCTTGTGGGCAATTACGGATAAGTTCCGGTACTTCTCCATGCCGAATCACTCGAATTTTCTCACTGTCGATTTGAAACTCCGCAGAGAGTTCCTTAACCGCTGTATCTGAGTGTGCGATGATTGTATCCGCCCTGTCATACATCGCCTTGAGATTTTGCTTGAGAAGTTCGGTACGTGGGTAATTGTGGGGATAGATGTTGTGTGCCGTAACCACTAATGCACGTGACCGACACGCGAGTGTCAGATCATACACGAATCTTGCTTGACGAAAGGCATACAGTTTTTGGCCTGGATTCCCCAGATAGGCTTCGGGCCAATGCAAATGCAGGATGCTCTTGTCAGGGAACGATTTCATGCCTCGCATCAATGGAAACACACGTCGATAATGACTGAGATACTCGACTTGAACTCCCAGTTTCTGGAGCGACTCTCCCAAATGATGCTGGTAAGAATTCCCAGCCCTCCAATCTGGAGCAAAGACGGTTGTCAGAAGATTCTCATTGGCCATATTGGAAGATCAACTTACATTTCAACGATTGACGTAACAATCACTCAAAGGACCAAATTTTTAACCGGGTGGCCAGTTCAACTTTCTTCCCCCAAACAGATGGATATGAAGATGATCGACTGATTGGCCACCATCCTCCCCACAATTTACGGCAATTCGATATCCGCCAGAGAGCCCCAAGCTTTTGGCAACTTCACGGACTTTGAGCAGAAGATGTCCCATCAGAAGCTGATGATCTGAATCCAGTTCATCCAATGAGACGATTTGCTCTTTAGGAATGATCAGGACGTGGGTCGGGGCCTGTGCGTTAATATCTCTAAAAGCGAGACATAAGTCATCTTCGTAGACAATATCGGCAGGGATTTCACGATTGATAATTTTGTGAAAAATCGTCATGTATGGCTCCTCGAAATGCGTGTTTTACAGCATATCGACCAACCTAAACTGTTTGCAACACTCACTTTTTGTTTGATCACAGACTATGATTTTATCCCGCAGGTTGAAAGATTAACAATTGCTTAACATTATGAAGAGCCCGATCTTAACAATTCACCCCTATGATCCTCAGCCATGAATTCAGGAGAGCCCTCGACAAGTTCTCACACCCAAATCATTCAGACAGGACTTGTTAAACAATGAACAAAACGAAAACGACATGTAATTTTGTGTCTCTACTGGCCTTGGGACTTTTAATTCCCCTTACCTATTCTGGCTGCACGGTTGAAGAAGAAAATGCTGGAACCAGCAGTTCGGGTTCTAACAACGGCTTGAGTGGTGAGATCGCCATCGACGGCTCAAGCACAGTGTTCCCTGTCAGTTCAGCAGTTGCTGAAGAATTTCAAAAATTACATCCCGATGTAAGCGTGATTGTGAACTCCTCAGGTACAGGTGGTGGATTCAAATCATTTGCTCGTGGGGAAACCGCCATTAGCGATGCCTCACGTCCAATTAAAGAAGAAGAGGGCAAACTGTGCAAAGAAAACGGAATTGACTTCATCGAACTTTCCGTAGCGATTGATGGCTTAACCGTCATGGTCAATCCCGAGAATGACTGGTGTAAAGCTCTCACTGTCGCTCAGTTGAAAGCGATCTGGGAAAAAGACAGCAAAATCACAAAATGGAGCGATCTCGACCCAAGCTGGCCTGATCACGAAATCAACCTGTATGGACCTGACACAGACTCAGGAACTTACGACTACTTCGTCGAAGAAATTTGTGGAGAAGAAGGTAGCCGTAGTGATTACACCGCGTCTTCAGACGACAACATCCTGGTCCTGGGGATTGCCGAAAGCAAATATGCTCTGGGCTACTTCGGTTACGCTTATTACATCGAAAACAAAGAGAAGCTGACCGCCATCGGAGTTTCGCCATCCGACAAAATTGAAGATGCCGTGGTTCCCACTGATGAAACTGTGGAAAGTGGTGACTATACACCGCTGTCACGCCCGCTGTTCATCTATGTGAGCAACAAAGCACTCGCACGACCAGAAGTTGCTGAGTTTATCGACTTCTACCTGCAGAGTGGCCAAGAATATGTCAAAGAAGTCGGATATGTTTCTCTCAAAGAGAGCATCGTTGAAGAAATGAAAGCTCGCGTTGAAGCCGCAAAGAGCGGTGGAGAATCAACGGAAGACGCTAAAGCTGATACTGAAGAGTAGTCACTTTCGATGTATAACACATCACAATTACTCGGGATGATCTCTTTTCGGCACTAATGCCGAAAAGAGTCTCCCGATTAACCTCATCATCAATAAGGCGATTCCTTGTCGTCATCACCATCTCCACCATCAACAGACCGTTCGCTCGAATTCCGGCGAACGTGGACGCGTACCCGCGAGCAACTGATTAAGTTCGTTTTACTGCTGTGTGCGTTACTCTCAATTCTCACGACAATCGGAATATTGTACGTTCTATTGACGAACGCGGTTTACTCGCCGAACAGTAAAGCGACTGCCTTCTTTCAGGAAGTTTCCATCTGGGACTTCGTCACAGATACAAAATGGACCCCACAATACGCACAGGATCGCCATTTTGGAATTCTGCCGTTATTGATTGGAACCCTCAAAATCACGGGGATCGCTGCACTTATCGGATTACCCATCGGCCTTGCCGGTGCTGTATATCTCTCCGAGTATGCTGCACCTCGCACACGAAATATGATCAAACCAACTCTGGAAGTCCTTGCAGGAATTCCGACTGTTGTTTATGGATATTTTGCCCTCATCTTTATCACCCCCTACATTTTGCGGCCCATCTTTTCAGACCTACTCGGTTTTGAAGTTAAGATATTCAATGCGGCCAGTGCAGGAATTGTCGTAGGAATCATGATCATTCCCATGGTCTCTTCGTTGAGTGAAGATGTGCTACGGTCCGTCCCCCGCAGTTTGCGTGAAGCGGGATACGCCTTGGGGGGAACACGTTTCGATGTCTCCACGAAAATTGTGGTACCAGCGGCCTTGTCGGGCATTATCGCTTCATTTCTGTTGGCAATTTCAAGAGCAGTCGGTGAGACAATGGCTGTCACGATTGCTGCCGGTCTCTACACAAGCAACTCACTGAATCCATTTGAACCTTCACAAACAATGACCGCCTATATTGTGAATGTTAGCTCTGGCGACACTCCCGTTGGCTCCATCGAATACAAAAGTCTGTATGCCGTTGCCTTCACTTTGTTTCTCGCCACATTGGCAATGAATATTCTCTCTCAATGGGTCTTGAAACGGTTTCGAGAGGAATATCAATGAGCAACAATCGAGGAGAATTCAATTCCAAAATCAATTCACGCCATCGAACCAGTAAACTCTTTGAACTGTTTTGTCTCAGTGCGGTCTTATTGGCTCTAGTCGTACTGTGCGTGCTGTTGTTTAGCGTGATCTCCAAAGCATGGGGCTGGGTTGATGTTGATTTTCTCACCAGTCACCATTCTCGAAAACCTGAGGACGCCGGAATCAAAGCCGCTTTATGGGGAAGCCTATGGCTTATTTTATTGACTGGCTTATTTTCGATTCCCATTGGGGTCGGAGCAGCATTGTACCTTGAAGAATATTCTCGCAAAAATCGATTGACGACTTTCATTCAAGTTAATCTATCGAATCTTGCCGGAGTCCCCTCCATTGTGTATGGAATTCTCGGCCTGACCGTTTTCGCACGAATGTTTGATATGTTCCCCGGTGAACAACAATCCGTGATGACAATTTCACTTCTGATCACAGACCTTTCAATTCCTCTTCCCTTTGGCCCAACGCTGATTACAGGCGCGATGACATTGAGCCTTTTGATTTTGCCTGTTGTGATCATATCTTCCCAGGAATCGTTACGGTCAGTCCCCCCTTCTCTACGTCATGCGTCTTTAGCTTTGGGGGCGACTGAATGGCAAACAATTCGTAGTCAGGTCCTTCCAGCCGCACTTCCCGGCATTGCCACGGGAGTGATTCTTTCACTCTCCAGAGCTATCGGGGAAACCGCACCACTTTTAATGGTCGGGGCCGCATCCTTTATCACGGCAACACCGGGTGGCATTGACGGTATGGGAGATATTTTGACGAACCCGGGAAGCTTGCTTGAAGTTCCTTTCAGCAAATACACATGTATGCCCATGCAAATTTATAATTGGGTCAAATTTGCAAAAGTAGAGTTTCAGGAATATGTGACCTCCGCAGGGATCGTTGTGTTGCTTGGTGTTTTACTGCTGATGAACGCCACTGCTGTTTACATCCGCATGCGATTCCAAAATAAAATTCAGTGGTGATATCATGAATCAACCTTCGCAAAACTCCACAAAACCAGAATCAGATTCTCCGGGCCTCAAACAGTCTGCCCCGCTAGAGGAGACTGCCAACAATGACGAGTCAACAAACGCATCACCGAAACGATCATTAGTCAGCGGCAGCAATTTTGATCGCTCGAAGCCAGACAATAAAAACGCTTCCACGATGATTGACGTCCGAGACGTCAATTTTTACTACGGTGATGTCCAGGCATTGTTCAACGTCAACTTGACCGTTCCCGAGAAGTCAGTAATGGCTCTAATTGGCCCTTCAGGATGTGGAAAGTCAACATTTCTTAGAACACTGAACCGCATGAATGACATCATTGATGGGACACGGGTCGAAGGAACAATTAAACTCGAAAACCAGAATATTTACGACCCCACAATTGATGTTGTTGCACTTCGCAGTCGTGTAGGGATGGTGTTCCAAAAGTCGACGCCGTTTCCGAAATCAATTTTCGACAACATCGCATTCGGACCACGACTTTCTGGAACGACCAGCAAATCGAAGCTGACTGAAATCGTAGAACGATCACTCCAGCAAGCCGCATTATGGGATGAAGTCAAAGATCGCCTCAGCGATTCTGCAATGGCACTTTCAGGCGGACAACAACAGCGCCTCTGCATTGCCCGCACGCTGGCAACGAATCCTGAAGTGATTCTGATGGACGAACCTGCCTCCGCTCTCGACCCCGCCTCAACAGCGAGAATTGAAGACTTGATTTTCGAGTTACGCAAACAGTACACAATCGTCATTGTCACACATAACATGCAACAAGCCGCGCGTGTCAGCCAATACACAGCGTTCTTTTACCAAGGACGGTTGATTGAAGTTGGCCCGACGAAGGAACTCTTCACAAACCCAACAGAAAAACAAACTGAAGACTACATCACCGGGCGGTTTGGATAACAATTCAGATGACGACTTCAAGTTCCACATCTGCGCATACTGGGGAAATCAAAACATGTCCATACATTTAATTCGCGACCTTGAAAACTTGCATCGGGATATCCTTTCGATGTGTGCCAATGTCGAGGAAATGATTTACATCGCCGTGCAGGGTTTATCACAACCGAGTGCCGAACTTGGAACCGACTTACTTGAACGCGACAAATTCATCGACCGCATGGATGTGAAGATCGAGGAAGACTGCCTCAAAATCCTCGCTTTACATCAGCCTGTTGCGATTGATTTGCGACGCATCACGACCGTCATGAAAATCACGGGTGAACTTGAAAGAGTCGCAGATCTCGCGGTCAACATCGCGGAACGAGCCTGTAGTTTAATGAACATCGAAAGCATGAACGTCCCTGCTCGATTACAGGAAATGGCAAAAAATACCCTGGAAATGCTACATCACAGCATTGATTCATACGTCGAATTGGATAGTCAACTTGCTCAACAAGTCATTCAAGAAGATTCCAGAATCGATGAAATGAATCGGGGAATCATTCTTGAACTGACAGAATTGATGCAAACAAACAACCATCACGTTGAAGCTGGACTTCATCTCTTTTCTTCTTCACGCCATATCGAACGAATCGCCGACCATGCCACAAACATTGCGGAGGATGTTGTATATCTTGTCGAAGGCGAAATTGTTCGGCATCGAATGAACCTGGAAACACATTCTGAAACATGAATGTTTGTAATTATATATCGCGTTTCACATCACTCATTAGAGGAATCATTTGCCATGCCCAAGCAAAAAATACTCATCGTTGAAGACGAGCGCGATCTGGCAGAAGTCCTGACCTATAACCTCACAAAAGAGGGTTATGAAGTCCTCACCGCAAGTGACGGTAAAGAAGGACTTCAACGTGCGCAATTAAATCAACCTGATTTGGTCGTTCTCGATCTCATGTTGCCAGTCATGGATGGACTCGAAGTGTGTCGACAAATAAGAAGCGATTCCCGTACACAGGGCATTCGCGTTTTGATGCTGACGGCTCGTAGTGAAGATGTCGATGAAATCGTTGGATTCAACATGGGTGCCGACGATTATGTGACAAAGCCGTTCAAGGTCAAACCTCTCGTACATCGCATCAAGGCGCTTCTACGGCGCGGCTCCGATACCGATTCAGAATCTGAAATCATTGTCGCACATGGTGTTGAAGTTGACCGCGTCAATCACGTTGCCAAATGCAGCGATGAGGAATTATTGCTTACACCCACTGAGTTCCGATTGCTCTGGACATTCGTTAGACAACCCGGTCGACCGTTCTCTCGTCATGAATTGATGGATACTTCTCGCGGCGAAGATGCGAATGCATTAGAACGCACAATTGATGTTCATATCCGTGCATTGCGCCAGAAGCTCGGCAACCAATCAGGGTTAATCGAAACTGTGAGAGGAATCGGATACCGGTTTCGACCAGTAAGTGTCGCAAACTCAAGCGTGTCTTAGTAACCGAAACCTTTCATGATTCAACATGCAGCGTCATATTTTTGATGGAATCTTAAAATCCACCGCCCGCAAATCCATTGAATAAGAAATTGAATTGCAAGAGGTTCAATGACGCGTTGTAAAGTTCTTCAATAATGGTGTATTGAACAATAATGGTGTCTTCAGGTTGAATCAGAATTCTCTGACTTGGGTCAACTAAAGCTCGATTCAGATCAACTCGGATTGCCATTTGCCCACCGTTACACAGCTTACGCAGGATGATGGCTTGCGAAGGCGGCTTTCCGGCAGCAACTGTTGGGCTACCCGAACCTGATCCGATCGAAGAGACTCCTGCACCCGCAGATCCGACAAATCCTCCGGCCTTTGCAATGGCACCGAGAATATCCAAGTCCTCATCTCTAGGAAGAAGATATTCACCACCTTGCAACGCACCACCCGTGTAATACTTCTCCCGGTCCCGAGATTCAATCATCAAAATGTCGCCGGTTTGCAACACAATGTCTTCTTGATCAAACCGTGGAGGTTGTGAGGGATGATATCGTAGTGGGATCCTGACAACATTCGGATCTTCAGGGATGGGTGGTGAACAAAAACAAGGATCACGACCAGCAGCAACTTGTGCCAATATTTGATCACGGTGAAAACCAGATTCAAACATTCCACGATATATTACAATCTCATTCTTCGCATCAGTACCGGGCATTCCTCCCGTTTCATTTAATGCGTGTAAGACATCATTCTCATAGGCATCAAGGTCAATATTGTCCCCACGCCCACGCTTACTCACATCTTCTACCCCTCCTGCTTCCTCGCGTACAACAAGAACTCTAAACTGTCGTTTACGGATCAAGGTTACGATGATTTTCGCAGAGACTTGCCCATCTTCCAGAGTCAGAATATTTTGCTTAACCGTGTATTCATTCTCAATCAGTCGATCAACTTCATCGAGGGTTTTACCTTCGACATAGATATCATTGACGAATGGCAAGCTAATCGTACCATCATCACGAATTGGAATTGGGAAGCCGACAGCAGGCGGATCATCGCCGTCTTCAGGAAAATGAACTGGAGGCGATTCCTCTTCGCTACCGAGAACATTTTCAATGTAGATCCCTAATACATCCCCCGCTGACAAAAGATACACTGAAGTGGACCCCATTATTTGGACCACGGGTTAAGAGAGAATATTTGCGTTTTGATCGGTAAAAATGGAGCCCATTCAGGATTCAATTGACCGAGGAAAATCATGGCACGAAAACGCCGTTCATTCTCTCCCGCTTTCAAGGCCAAGGTGGCCTTA
>JAURQH010000029.1 GCA_030836185.1 Planctomycetota bacterium | reverse complement strand
TGCGGTAGACCAACAATAACGGAGAACAAATCTTTCATTCACGCAGCCAGCCTGGCTGCGTAGTCTTTCTCGAATTCCTCAGGCGTCTGGTAGTTTAACGTCTGGTGGATTCGTTCGGTATTGTTGGTCTACCGCAGCCTGTGATTGTTCGACGAAGCACTAGTGGCCCCACAAGCCAAAAACTAAGATCAGCAATTTGTTTGGTTGTTGCTCGCATTTTTTATACTCAGTGTGATGCTCAACTATCAGATAAGAGGTTAAGTTTTCCAAATTCACTCAGAATATCAAGCACAAACTGTAAATATGTCAACAAGTTACTCTTACAAACTCGCCGGAACACCTTCCTCAATTGATCCATATTTCGGCGCAAAGCCCAGCATCTTGCGGGCTTTGCGGTTATCGCATTGTTTCGCCAAGTTGTCGGCATCGACATCATAAAACACTGGCTCTGGTGTCCCGAATTGTTCAGCCAATAAGCTGTAATATTCACGACGTAATATAGGACGATTGTCGGAAATCAAAAACAACTCATTGACGGCATCGGCATTGGTTTCACATTTGAGAACTGCTTGAACGGCGTCCTCCACATGGATCAGATTGAGGTAACCGTCCGGGTTGCCGCGCATCGGTTCGCGTGCTTCCAATTTTTCTTTCCGAGCTAGTAATCGACCGGGGCCGTAGATGCCGGAAAGTCGTAAGATGTTCCACGGCGTTTTGATCTGATCGCGAACCAGGGTTTCGGCATCCAGGCAGACGACTCCGTTATCGCGTACTGGTTCTGTCGAAGACTCTTCATTAATCAGTCCGCCGTCCGTTTGTCCGTAGACACTGGTACTGGAAATGTAGATGAGTCTTTCCGGTTGGAACGTCTCTGCGGTGAGAACATTGCTTAACCCTTCGACATAAACCTCTCGTTGCGAGAAGCCTGCGGAACGGTCGAGACCGATGGCATACAGACAAGTGGTGAAGTCTGCCGGGAAGGATAATGTTTCCGGTTGCATTACATCACCAATGATGGGATGAATTCCCTGCTGATGGAATTGTTCGGCGGTTTCTTCAGAACGGGTGAGGGCGTAAGCCTCGTCGCCGTTTTCAAGCCATTGACGGGCGACTCGTTTTCCCAGGTATCCGCAACCGATGATGAGTTTGCTCATAAATTTCAATGTTATTTTTGTAGGGTCCTCTGTGAGGACCGTTGTGTGACGATTAGATGGCTTGTGAATCAATCTTCCCGGTCAGCTTGCGCTGGCGGCTCATTTTCAGGTTAACAACCGACAAAAAAACCTTCGAGCCGTATGGCTCGAAGGTTGGATTTTAATCGTTTGATAACTCCGAAAATCAATAGCGGTAATGCTCTGGCTTGTAAGGGCCTTCGACTGAAACGCCGATGTAGTCGGCTTGGTCTTTGGTCAGTTCTTCGAGCACGATGCCGATCTTTTCGAGGTGCAAGCGAGCCACTTCTTCGTCGAGTTGCTTCGGCAACATGTAAAGATCATTCTCGTACTTGTCGGAGTTCTCCCACAATTCAATTTGTGCCATCACCTGGTTTGTGAAACTGTTCGACATCACGAATGACGGATGACCGGTCGCACAGCCGAGGTTGACCAAACGGCCTTCAGCCAATAGCAGGATCGACTTGCCGTTGGCGAAGGTGTACTTATCGACGGGACCACCTTCGTTGTTCTCGTCTTTGATCCGATCGAGTGTGATGCTCTCTGTATTATTGAGAAACGCCACATCGATTTCGGTGTCGAAGTGTCCGATATTGCAGACAATGGCGTTGTGCCGCATCTTTTCAAAGTGCTCGGGACGAATGATGTCTTTGTTACCGGTGGTGGTGACAAAGATGTCTCCCAAAGCGGAGGCTTCGGACATATTGGTGACTTGGAAACCTTCCATGGAAGCTTGCAAGGCACAGATGGGATCAATCTCGGTGACAATCACACGGGCTCCCAAGCCCTTCATGGCATCGGCACAACCTTTTCCGACATCGCCGTAACCGGCGACAACAACAACTTTACCGGCCACCATCACGTCGGTCGCACGCTTGATACCATCGGCGAGTGACTCGCGACATCCATACAAGTTGTCGAACTTACTTTTAGTGACAGAGTCGTTGACGTTGATCGCGGGAACACCCAACTTGCCATCTTTGATGAGCTTGCGGAGTGTTTTGATTCCCGTGGTTGTTTCTTCCGAGAGACCTTTGATCTCTTCCAGCATTTCGGGATGCTTGTCATGAACTAAGGCGGTCAAGTCTCCACCGTCGTCGAGAATCATGTTGAGACATTGACCATCGGGCCAGACCAATGTCTGTTCGATGCACCACCAGAATTCGTCTTCTGACATCCCCTTCCATGCAAAGACGGGGACCCCGGCGGCAGCCATTGCAGCAGCAGCATGATTTTGTGTGGAGAAAATGTTGCAGCTCGACCAGCGAACTTCGGCTCCCAGCTCAATCAGTGTTTCAATCAGGACGGCTGTCTGGATGGTCATATGCAGACAACCGGCAATGCGTGCTCCTTTGAGAGGCTTGGATTCTCCATACTTTTCGCGAAGAGCCATCAGGCCGGGCATCTCGATCTCGGCGAGTTCGATCTCTTTGCGGCCTAGTGCCGCCAATTCAAGATCTTTGACTTTGTAAGGGAGAGGTGTCGTGGTCGACATGCGATTTCCTTCTGTTGGACTGTGACTGCTATTGAATAGTGAGATTTAGTGGATCGTGACAGATGAGTGACTTCATCAATATGCTACGAGGTAATAAACCGTAGTCAGCAGGTTGTGATAACCAGAATCCTCAGAAAAACGATTATGACAGGAGATTATCTCTAAAACAGGACGAACAAGTAGTCCTCATGACCTGTCGAACGCTTCACTTCTGGACTAAGATAAGGAATTCGCGGTGAACTCTCAATACTGAGACACCCGGTTCGACTTTTGAAACTGATAGAAATTGTCGATGGAAGCCAAGGCTTGTCGCATATGAAAATTCCCGAAATCTTTCACACCAAACCATTTGGGCTTTCTATTGAGATCTTTCCTCCCAAAACCGAGGCGGGAGAAAACGCACTCGCGAGCAATCTGAGTCGGCTGACTCGCTACCAACCTGCCTTTATTTCCTGCACTTATGGAGCGGGAGGATCGACTCAGGAAAAGACGCTGGAATGGTGTGGGCGGCTGGTCAATGAGTTCGAGCAAAGTGCAACGGCTCACTTCACTTGTGTTGGTTCGACGCGTACGGATCTCCTCGAGTGGCTGAACCGGGCCAAGGCTCGCGGTGTCCAGAATATCATGGCTTTGCGAGGAGATGCCCCCGATGGAGCGGACAAATTCGAAGCCACCGAAGGTGGTCTGACTTATGCGAATGAGTTGGTCACTTTGATTCGGGAGAACTTTGGAGACGAGTTCGGCATCGGAGTCGCCGGTTATCCTGAAAAGCATCCCGAAGCGACGGACGCCCAAACCGATCTGGTCAACTTGAAACGCAAAGTGGACAGCGGGGCCGACGCCGTTTTCACGCAACTCTTTTTTAATAATCAAAGCTTCTTTAAGTTTAGAGACAACTGCCAAGACGCGCAAATCGAGATCCCCATTGTTCCCGGCATCATGCCGATCACAGAATTCGCACGCATCAAACGAATTACATCCATGTGCGGAGCCGTCATCCCAAACAGGCTGGCCGAAAAATTGGAAGCCGTTCAGGATGATCAAGAAGCCCAGTTTGAGATCGGGGTTGAACACGCGATTGCCCAGTGTCGTGAGTTGATGGACCAAGGAGTTCCCGGCATTCACTTTTATGTCCTCAATAAGTCGGAAGCCTGCGAACGAATCCTGGATGCTCTCGACATTCATCCGGCCACCATTTGAGGATGTGGTCACGCCAGATACCGAGATTGAACCGACAGAACTGATTGATTTCCATGCCCAAATTGCCCCTTTCTGACACACAAAAACAACTCGAAGAACTGCTCAACGACCGCATTCTTGTTCTTGATGGGGCGATGGGCTCGCTGATCTTCGCCGAGAAACTGACCGAAGAAGATTATCGGGGTGAGAAATTCGCCGATCATCCTGCTGATTTGCGCAATAGCAACGATATTCTCGTGCTCACGCAACCTCAGATTATCGACAAAATCCATCGTCAATATCTCGATGCCGGTTCGGACATCATCGAGACCGATACCTTCAACGCAAACTCCATTTCGATGGGCGAATATCAGCTTGCCGAGTACACACGCGAAGTGAATCGGACCGCCGTTCAACTTGCGAAAAAGGCGGCGCAGGAATACACCGACAAGAACCCTAACAAACCTCGATTCGTGGCGGGCAGCATCGGCCCGATGAATGTCTCGCTCACGCAAACCATCGATGACAACGACCCTTCCCTCCGCGGCGCGACGTGGGACCAGGTGGTCGCCGCTTATACCGAACAGATTTATGGATTGATTGAAGGGGGCGTCGATATTCTTCTGCCCGAGACCTCCTTTGACACGGCCAACATGAAGGCGTGCTTGTTTGCGATCCAAAATGTCTTCAACAAAGAAGGCATGACGCTACCGGTCATGGTCTCGGGGACCGTCTTTGATGGCGGACGCACGCTTCAGGCACAAACTCTCGAATCGTTTGTGAACTCCATCGGCCACTTTCCGATGATGAGTGTTGGGTTAAATTGCGGCCTCGGTCCGACAAAAATGCGACCGTACATCGAAGATGTCGCCAATCGAACCGACCGCTATGTCAGTTGCTATCCGAATGCAGGGCTCCCCAACGAAATGGGTGAGTTCGATATGACGCCGACCGAAATGGCCGATCATCTGCGTGACTTTGCCGAACAGGGTTGGCTCAACTTTGTCGGCGGTTGTTGCGGCAGCACACCGGCTCACTTAAAAGCAATCGGTGAAGCCGTTGAAGGCATGTCGCCGCACGGAAAATCGAAACCAACTTCGTTCGCACGCTACAGCGGTCTGGAAACCGTCACGATTCGTCCTGAGTCCACTTTTATCATGGTGGGTGAGCGAACCAACGTGACCGGTTCGCGTCGATTTGCGCGTCTCATCAAAGAGGAACAATACGAACAAGCCCTCTCGGTCGCCTGCGACCAAGTCGAAAACGGGGCCAACATCATCGACGTCAATATGGACGAAGGGATGATCGACAGTGAAGCGGCAATGGCCAAGTTTCTCAACTTGATTGCCTCCGAACCCGATATCGCCACAGTTCCCGTCATGATTGATTCCTCCAAATGGGACGTGATCGAAGCGGGACTGAAATGCGTGCAAGGCAAGCCGATTGTTAACTCCATCAGCCTGAAAGAAGGCGAGGAGCAGTTCCTATATCACGCCCGCTTGGCTCATCAATATGGTGCGGCGGTTGTGGTGATGGCATTCGATGAAGAAGGTCAGGCGGTCGAAGCCGATCAGAAAGTTTCGATTTGCAAACGTGCGTACAAGCTCCTCACTGATGAAGCCAATTTCGCGCCACAAGACATCATCTTCGATCCGAACATCCTCACCGTCGGCACGGGAATGGAAGAACATTCCAATTACGCGGTCGAATTCTTCGATGCCGTCAAACGAATCAAAGCAGAATGTCCGGGAGCACTCACATCGGGCGGCGTCAGCAATGTCTCGTTCTCATTCCGGGGGAACAATGTTGTCCGTGAGGCGATGAATGCGGCGTTTTTATATCACGCGATTCAAGCCGGCCTCGATATGGGCATCGTTAACGCCGGTCAACTCGAAGTCTACGAAGAGATCGAACCCGAGTTGTTAGTCCATATTGAAGACGTGCTCCTCAATCGTCGTGAAGATGCGACCGAACGATTGATCGATTTCGCAGAAACCGTGAAAGCCAAGGACACGCAAGAGGACCCGAACAAAGTCTCCTGGCGAGACGGCACAGTGGAAGAGCGACTCGCTCATGCGATCCTCAAAGGAATCCTCGATCACATCGACGAAGATACCGAAGAAGCACGTCAAAAATATGGACGCCCTTTGGAAGTCATCCAAGGCCCGCTCATGGACGGGATGGGAGTTGTCGGCCAACTGTTCGGCGAAGGAAAAATGTTCCTGCCGCAGGTTGTCAAAAGTGCTCGCGTGATGAAAAAATCGGTCGCCTGGCTCACACCTTATATGGAAGCCGAAAAGGCAGAGCTGGGTGATCAATCCACCTCCCGCGGTAAGGTACTGATCGCAACGGTGAAAGGTGACGTTCACGACATCGGCAAAAATATTGTCGGCGTGGTATTGCGCTGTAACAGCTTCGATGTCATCGACTTGGGTGTGATGCAGCCTTGCGACACGATCCTCGACAAAGCGGTCGAAGAAGGAGCCGAAATCATCGGTCTTTCGGGATTGATCACGCCGTCTCTCGATGAAATGGTGATCGTTGCTCGCGAAATGAAACGTCGCGGGATGACGCAACCGTTGCTCATCGGCGGCGCGACGACAAGCAGCAAACATACGTCGGTGAAAATTGCGACCGAGTACAATCAACCGGTTGTCCATGTTCGCGATGCGTCAACCAGTGTCCCGATTGTCGAGAAGCTCATCGACAAAGATGCTAAAGAGACCTTCATTGCCGAGGTGCAGGAACGTCAACAAAAAGAGCGCGATGCCTTCTCAGATCGAAAAGATAAAAAGCTGGTCTCTTACGCTGAGGCGCTGGAACGTCGCTTTGCGACTGATTGGAACAATGTTGATGTTCCCGAACCGGCTTTTACCGGCACGAAAGTCATTGATGATTTGCCTTTGAGCGAGTTGGTCGATTACATCGACTGGTCGCCATTCTTCATGGCGTGGGAGCTGAAAGGGAAGTATCCCAAGATTTTCGAAGATGATTTTGTCGGCGAAGAAGCCAAGAAGCTCTACGACGATGCACAAGCGATGCTGAAGAAAATCGTGGATGAAAAGTTACTCACGGCCAAGGCGGTCTACGGTTTCTTTCCCGCAAATTCCGACGGCGATGATGTCGTTCTTTATACGCCGGGAACTCAAGACGAATTGTATCGCTTCCCGATGTTACGCCAGCAATGGGAACGGAAAGGGCAAAGCGAGTTTCGCTCTTTGGCGGATTACATTGCCCCGGTTGATTCCGGGCGAACCGATTATCTGGGAGCATTCGCCGTCTCGACCGGATTCGGGACCGATGAAATTGTCCAGAAATATGAAGCCGATCACGACGACTATTCTGCCATCATGGTCAAAGCCTTAGCCGACCGTTTTGCGGAAGCGTTCGCCGAATACCTGCATCATCAAGCACGTCTCGATTGGGGTTTCGGCCAACAAGAAGATCTCGCGCAAGACGATTTGATCGCCGAGAAGTATCGTGGCATTCGCCCCGCCTTTGGCTATCCAGCTTGTCCCGACCACACACCTAAGCAACTCCTCTGGGAGTTACTGGACGCAGAGAAATCCACCGGTATCACATTGACCGAACACATGGCGATGTTCCCAATGGCATCCGTCAGTGGGCTCTACTTTGCCCACCCGGAAAGCCGCTATTTCTCGGTCGATAAGATCACGCGAGATCAGGTGGAGAGCTATGCCAAGCGAACCGGCATGAGCTTGCAAGACACAGAACGCTGGTTGTCACCGAATCTCGGCTACGACCCGGATTGATGAAATCAAACTGGAATTTCAGACATGACAACGCGCCCGAATATTCTGTGGCTCTGTACTGATCAACAACGCTGGGACACCATCGCGGCTCTCGGCAACACATCGGTGCGCACGCCGCACGTTGACTCTTTGGTCAATGACGGCGTCGCGTTCACGAATGCGTTTTGTCAAAGCACCGTCTGTTCGCCGAGTCGTGCGTCGTTTTTGACGGGGCGTTATCCGCGAACCACCGGTTGTCGCCAAAACGGTCAAACATTGCCGGAGCGAGAAACGCTCATCAGTCGGATTTTTGCCGATGCAGGCTATGTGTGTGGCCTGTCGGGAAAACTTCATCTGGCATCGTGCAGTGATGGTAAGGTGGAAGTTCGTGGAGACGACGGATATTCCGAGTTCCAGTGGTCCCATCATCCACCGCCCGATTGGGAAGAGAACGCCTATTCCCAATGGCTCAAGGCCAAAGGAACAAGTTGGGAAGAAATCTATAACGGACCGACGACCGGGTACGTGAAAGACGGTGTCCCGGCAGCATTACATCAAACGACCTGGTGTACCGAAGTAGCCGTCGATTTCATCAAGCGACATCGTGATGAGCCGTGGTTCTTCAGTTGGAATCCGTTTGACCCCCATCATCCGTTCGATCCACCTCCCGAATATCTGGCACGTTACCATCCCGACGACATGCCGTTGCCCAGTTATCAACCGGGAGAACTCGACGACAAAACGCCCTACCAACAACTCGATCACGAATGGGCTCACAACTCTCCGGGGGAATTCCATGTCGGCGGGATGACCGATGATGATCGACGTGCCGTCACCGCCGCCTATTATGCCATGATTGAATTGGTCGATGATCAAGTGGGGCGAATGTTGGCCGCCTTGGCAGAAACCGATCAAGCCCGCGACACATTGGTGATTTTCATGTCGGATCACGGCGAGATGCTGGGTGACCACGGCCTCTACTTCAAAGGCCCGCACTTTTATGAAGGTGCGATCAGGATTCCACTCGTCATGCGTTATCCCGATCAATTTTCCAAAGGCGAGGTCGTTGACGATCTCACCGAATTACTGGACTTGGCCCCCACTTTGTGTGATGCCGCAGGCATCGATATTCCTGCCGGTATGCAGGGGTATTCTCTCGTGCCGCAACTGACAGGACAGTCGGAGAAAGGGACCATACGGGACTCGGTCTTCTGCGAGTATTACAACTCGTGGACACACCCTCGCAGTTACGGCTCGATGTTGCGGACTGACCGCTACAAAATCTGTGTCTATCACGGCATCGAGGAAGGGGAACTGTATGACCTGGAAACCGACCCGCACGAGTTCACCAACTTGTGGAATTCCGCCGACCATGCAGACCTGAAACAGCAGATGTTAAAAGACGCATTCGACGCGAGCGTCTTCACGATGGACCCGCTACCACCGAGGTTGGGACCGTTTTAGAGGGTGAAGTCTCAAAGTGACAAGGCGATAGAAATGAGCGATAAAGACATTATCGAGCCTGATTTTGACCTAACAGTTTCGGGTTTTGTTTTTGTTGGATGCGGCCCGTATTGTTCAAGCCAAGAGAATCACTGGTCTCGTTCGGATAATATTCTTTACCGTTGCGTAAAGTGCGGAATCCTGATGCCCGCTACGCAGAATGATGACTTTAGCTGTGAGTGTGGTGCGATGTATGTTGACCATGACATGCATCGTTTTGGCTCACACTCTGGCGATCAGAGTATTCTCGTCTATCGTCAGGAAACTTAGTGGCGGTATGATTTTGCTCGCGTGGGCATGTAAGATGATCATCGGTGAAATCAATAGTGCAAACGATCAATCACCGGGGGCTTCCGTTTCACGGAGCACCCACCGCCACCCTGTTATAATTTTATTCGTCTGATTCGAGAGTTTCATTGCACGTCGAATGACACTTGCCTCCATCCCGACTGCTGGCGCAGATCGGGCTATGCGAACTTTGCGGTGAATTAAATATGGTTCCCTCCCATCTCACTGGCGGGCAAGCCGCCAGTGCCACCCAAGAAGAGAATGAACCCTTTGCGTTTCTTCGCCTCTTGGCGGCTTTGCGTCAAAATAATGGTCGCTCAAACTCATCTTGCCAAACACGATGTACCAGAGTTAGCGTTCGTGGTTCGCCTGAGGGCGAATTGATCTTTGGCAATTAGAATGTCATGACAACGTCAACATAGCCCTACTGCGCAAGCAGTTGGGGCTGGTTCGAGTGTCATTCATTGTTCATCAATGACGACCGCTGCAACGTGAGAAAGAGAGCGATCTCGCGTGACGTGGAAAATGCGCACCGTCAAAAAGTGACACGCCTTCACAAAATGAAGATCGACACAAGGTGAACGCTGCCAACGACTTGCTCAAGAGTACACATGATTTGGAATCAAGATTCGGGAAGATTTGATTCAACATTTGGTCAAGATTCGGTCAAGGTGTGTCCCCGAATCTCCAAATCTTGACATCTTGAAACGGCGGTTGAGTGTTCGGGAAACCCCAGGCCAACTTGCTATGGCCACTCAAGCCGTTTATCCAACCTGTTTACTCTTCCACAACCAGTAAAGGCAAGACATCGCCTTCGGAATCAAACTTACCGATCAGTGATTCGTTCAAGGTGTGTTCTCCTAAAATTGCGCGGGGAGAATACGGCTTGACCATTGACCGATACATGAAGAGATGTTGTTCGGCCAACCGCAAACGATAGCCGCCTGCCTGAAACGAAGGAGTCGCATTGCGAGCTTGCGTGATGCTGAGTTTGCGCCATTCTGCCGGTGCTGCAATGTGATGCGGATGCCAATCAATCACCATTGGCAAATACTGACTACCCGTGGAGGACCGTTCGATAGTGACTCCTGTATCAGAAGCAGAAATGCGGCCGTCCGTCTTATTGACAACTTCCTGATCGAAGGCGACCGGGAAGAGGCGTGCGGCCAGTTTTTTCTTTTGTTTAATTTGCCACTCCCGCGTGTACTTGTCCTGAGCGAGATTAAGCCCTTCCGTAAAAGGGAGATTCGAACGTACCGTCAACGCAGCATCATCGGGAACATGAACCACTTCCGCGAAATACAGAAAGTGATCCTTCCGAGAGAGAAAAATCTGACGGTCAACCGTGATGTCGTCAGCGAGTGATTGTTGAAGTTCGAGATAATCTCCATCGGAATCAGTATGCCAACAGGTCGCTTCCCAATCCCCGTTGATCGGAACGGCTTTGCCGTTCACTTCAATCTCAAGTTCCCACGCGCCCGTCAGTAAGTCCAACTTGGGTGTGCGGGCATTGAGATGGACTGAACTGTCTTGGTGTAGGACGCTGCAACAATCGGCTTCGGCCGTCCAATCGGTTCGTAACACCGACCAGGCACAATCATCAAGTTGATGACAAGGTTTGCCATTCGGGAGGTTTTGCTTTTTGCTGTGTTTCGCTTTACCGGCTTTGCTGGGAGAGGCGTAAGTTTTGAGCAAATCGACCAAACCAGACTGTTTCTTCGTGGCGACTTGCTGACTCAATTCATGCAGAAAGCTCCAAGGCAGTCTGTCGATGCTGATTAGCAAACTACCTTCCGCACCCGCTAATCGGCATGTCGTGGTGAGTAATTTGCGTAACTCTTTCTGATCGGACTTACGAAAATAGTTTTCTTTCAATTCGGTACAGAGCAACGAGGTTCGTGCGAGCGAACGCCAAATGCACGGTAAGCGATGCAGGTCTTCGGCATCGGGATTACCAATGACCGGGAAAAAACCTTCACTCCAATCCGACAAGGCTTTGCGTGCTTGTTTTGGTAGTTGAGAGGCTTCTTCGATTTCAGGATAGACGGCTAGAGCCAACCAACGTATTTCGACACCCGCGATCAGAAATTCATCCAGTTCTCCTTCCGCACCGTCGGGGGCGTCGAGTTCCGAACGAATTTGCAGAAAGGCTTCAGCCCCAAGATTCCAAACCTGCCAGAAAATCGCATCGGCTAACTGAGCACCAGACAAAATCAATGCTGACAAGAGATGCCAGGTCTCCCAGAGTGAATACTTTTGACCGTCAGTTCGCGATTCTATCCACGCCTGAAACGCGGCAATCGTTTCATCAGAGTTGGGTTGTTTCTGACAGGACAACCAAAAGTCTCGGAGTGCTTCGTCGCCTGCCGACAGTTCTTCCCAAGGTTCGAGAGTGAGCGATTCAGTAGCCCATTGCTGGCGAGTCTTCTTGGGGAGCCGAAGTAAGTTTTTCTTTAAGGCTTTGGTCATCTTGCGAAGAAAGACTTCTTCGCCGCGACTTTCGCGCAGTGAAACAATATCGTTCCAAGGGGTTGAGTCAGAACGAATCGGCAGAAGAGCGGTTTCGCCATTCCAGGTCATTGTGGGCACGCTGATATCCAAAGTTGTTTCTCCGTCGATGGTGCTCAGATGTTTCTGAACGAATGAGAAATTGGGGAACTCTTCAGGGTAACGAATTTCTCAATCTATTTCACCGAACCGGAGTTTTAGGATCTATCTATGGGAACAGGATTTTCAGAATTCTGCCGATTTTTCCTCAAATCGATTCAATTTACCGATTGGGAGGTTCCCGGCGAGACGATTCTTTCCGAACAGCCGGGGATCTTGCCTCATCGTTCAAGTCCTGCGGACGAGCGGACGATTAACTTTTGGGGGTTACCCCATATTCCCAAGCTGTCGAACAGATGTTTCCATCGACAGCCATTTCTTGATTTTCTGCCGAAGGAGAGCCCACTCTGTGACAGCTTCGCGGGAAACACTTCGCCTCGGTTTCTTAACCACCATCGAACAATCGAACGACTGTTTCGTCGGTGGGTTATTGATCACCAACCACCTCGGTCGTCCACTGGAGTTTCAATGTACGACTCCGGTTCGCCCGAATTCCACACAAAAAATTCTTTACGGTCCAACACTCAAGCCGTTCGTGATGACCGAGTTAATTGGCAAGACACTCTTCGAACGTGCCGATGTCAAACCCGACGTCTTGCTTGTCGAAGATGATGACTTGCTCGGTCTGCGAGAGTTGATCGACAAACCGGTTGCCTGTTTGTCGGTCGAATCCAAAGTTCCCGTTCTGGTCGGTGGACCGGAGGAAGAACCACTCACGCTCGGTCGGCAACATTTGCGATTGCATCATGCTCACGAGACTGATCGCGGATCAATTCTCAAGCGATCTCATTTGTTGACAGAACAAGCCGATCTCGAAGAACCATTTGAGCGCGTCCGAGAAGCTCTCCAAGAAGTTCTCAATCCGGGGGGAGTCAGGTGACCGACGAGTTCGGACAATCCGATTCGCGTCCCGACGAGATTCTCTCGAACCCCGACTGTGCTCAGGTTCCGCTCGGTATTCCGACTGACCTCCACATGGCTGGTATGAATGCGGCGTTGCACCGCTGGCCATCCGTCGAAACACAATCTGTCCCCATGCTTGGTAAGGCACCGTTTGTACCTGCGTGGAAACCACATTGGCAGAAGGTGAAAGTGTTTCGCCTGACTTTCCCTGACGGCATGGAGTTTCTTCCTCCCAAAAAAGAGGACGATGACGACAAGCCAAAACTAAAAACTCTGAAGCCCCCCAAAGCCAAGGGTGACGCGTCCAAGAAAAAACCGACGCGACTCAAGGCGCCCGAAGATGCTCTGTCGCTGGAAGACCGACTTTTCTATGTCCTGCAACCACCGCTGCAAACTTGGTTGTCGGGTCAAGAACTGATCATGCCGTTTGAGCCGTTCCCTTATCAATATGAAGGGATCGCTTGGCTGTTTGCTCAGAAGTCTGCCTTGCTGGCCGATGAAATGGGACTCGGCAAGACGATGCAGACCATCACCGCTTTACGACTGCTGTTGCGCAGCGGCCGCGTGCGTCGTGTGTTGTTGGCTTGTCCGAAACCTCTGATTCCGAACTGGCAACGCGAGTTCAAACTGTGGGCGGAAGAACTTCCCATCGTGACGGTTGAGGGAGATACGAACCGTCGCAATATGTTGTGGAAAATGCCCGGCAATCCGATTTTGATTTGCAACTACGAATCGATGGTCCGCGACTTCGACAACATGCACGAAGATGATCGCCCCGAATTCGATCTCCTCATCCTCGACGAAGCACAACGCATCAAAAACCGCAATTCGCGAACCTCCGAAGTGACCAAAGACATCAGTCGAAAACGAAGTTGGGCACTGACCGGGACACCAATAGAGAACCGCCCGGAAGAGATGGTGTCGCTGTTTGAATTTATGGAGATTGTCCCACCGAGAGGAACTCCCGATTTAAGGCAGTTGCAGAAACTCTCGGAAGTGTATGTTTTACGACGAACCAAAGATTTGGTCATGACCGACCTTCCCCCTCGCTTGGATCGTGACGAACATCTGGAGCTCTTACCTGCTCAGGAACATGCTTACAAGACGGCTGAAAAAGAAGGCGTCATCCAATTGAACGACATGGGAGAATCGATTTCCATTCAACACGTCTTTGAATTGGTTCTGCGTCTCAAACAAATCTCCAACTACGACCCACTGACGGGTGAATCGGCCAAAATGGATCGTTTGGCAGCCGAGATGGAAGAAATCGCCGCCTCGGGAGGCAAAGCCATCCTGTTCAGTCAATGGACAAAAACTCTCGACTGGATCAAAGACGAAATGACGAAGCGCGTGCCCGAAGCCGGGACGCTGATTTATCACGGCGGCGTTCCCACCAAGAAACGAGAACCGATTCTCGATCAGTTCGAAAATGATCCCAGCTCCAACTTGCTACTGATGAGTTACGGAACCGGAGCCGTCGGATTGAATCTTCAATTTGCTGGATACGTCTTCTTGTATGATCGCTGGTGGAACCCCGCTGTTGAAGATCAGGCGATTAACCGCGCTCACCGCATCGGACAGAAGAGTCCTGTGATCGTGACAAAGTATATATGTAAGGACACCGTCGAAGAGCGGATTGATCTGGTTCTGCAACAAAAACGTGAACTCTTCAAAGCGATTCTCGGTGACGGAGACACCTCGACAGAGTCACTCAGTATGAATGCATCGGAAATCTTCGGCTTGTTCGATCTTAAAGCCAAGGCCGGTAAGGGAACGAAGAAAATCGGACCTGAAAAATCCGAAGGCCTGGATGATAGCAAACACGCCGCCTGAGTTGGTCCAGAATATCAGGCAGCAGGTCGTACTTCGGCATGATGATGGTTTAGAGCCGATTGCAATGCTCGTTCGCACACTTCTTCAAAGTCGATCCCCATTCGAGCAGCTGCTTTTGGAATCAGGCTATGTGACGTCATGCCGGGAATCGTATTCAATTCCAAGACCCAGGGTTGTCCGAATCGATCAAGTCGAAAGTCGACACGAACAATTCCTTGCGTTCCGATTGCCGAACATGCCTCGATGGCAATTTGCTGCATGGTCTCTAACACCACCGTTGGTGTCTCGGTCTCGAACAGATACTGTGTTTCGTCCGAGGCGTATTTGGCTTCGAAATCGTAAAACTCTCGGGCCGAGACAATTTGCACGGGTGGAAGAACCACTTCATCGATCAACCCGACCGTCCATTCTTGGCCGTTGATGCAGTTTTCCATGAGCCCTTCGGGACCATAATGAAAACACCGTGCAAGAGCAGCGGGAAGTTCGAGTGAACTGGGAACAATTGTGACACCCAAGCTGCTGCCTTCGGCATTCGGTTTGATCACCAAAGGGTAGCCGAATGTGGCGGCTTTCTTGCGGATGGCTTCTGCCGATTCGCTCGGATGGATGGGGGTGAAATCAGGAGTCGGTAAAGAATGGGCGGTTAATGATTCTTTGGTGGCTATTTTGCGGATGGCCACGCGACTCGCTTTCGAATGGCTTCCCGTAAACGGTAAACCAAGTTCTTCGAGCAAATGCTGAACTTGGCCATCTTCACCAAATGTGCCATGCAGGGCGATAAAAGCGACATCAAATTGATCAGGATCGAGACCGTCGAGCGAACCGTCTTTGGGATCATACTCGGTGACAACATGACCGCGACTTCTCAGCGCCGAGGCGACCGCGGCTCCCGAAGCAAAACTGATTTCGCGTTCTGCCGAAGGGCCTCCGGCAAGTAATAATACTCGCAATGGAGTCGTGAAAAGAGAAGATGATTCGGTCATGGACGGGCCTCCTTGCGCGTCGAGTCAGTTCCGTAATTCTGCGAAGTCTACCAGATGTTGATTTCTGTCTCCAGATCGACACCAAATCGATCTGAAACCTTTGTCTGAATCAATTCGATGAGCCGGAGCACATCGTCGGCGGTTGCCTTCTCATTCGTGACAATAAAGTTCGCATGGCGATCACTGATCTCTGCCCCTCCCACCTGAGTTCCTTTAAGGCCAGCCTGTTCGATCAACGCACCGGCGCTTAAACCGCGTGGATTTTTGAAAATGCAACCCGCCGATTGATGAGACAAGGGCTGCGTCGAACGTTTTGTGATCCACAGTTTACGAATCCGTTGCGTCAATTCATCGGTATCGACTTCTTGGAGCTCGAATTCTGCCTTCAACACAACCAACTCATTGACACTGCTCTTACGATATTCAAAAGAGAGTTCGTCTTCTTTCCGAGTGAAGATTTCTCCTTTGGCTGTGAGGACGATGACGGATTTCACGAGTGGCCCGATATCGCCACCACGGCCTCCCGCATTTCCGTGCAATGCCCCTCCCACCGTTCCCGGAATTCCCGTGAGAACTTCCAGACCACCCAAACCGGCTTTGACACTTTCAGAAATGAGGTTGCTCAGCAACGCTCCCCCGCTGGCAGTGACAACTGTTCCTTCCAAGGAGATCTCAGAGAAACAAGGAGCCGACAATTGAATGACAACACCCGAGACACCATCATCCCGGACTAGAAGATTCGAGCCTCCGCCCAATAAACGTACGGGGACATCCAACTCGTGACAGCGAGTCACCAAAGATTGAAGTTGTTCGACAGACTGTGGATCCGCCAAATACTGGGCAGGTCCCCCGACTTTCAGCCAAGTATAGTCAGCCAGCGGTTCGTCCACTTTCAGAATGTCGGAAAAGTCGTCCAATGAGCTCATGATGTATCCGATGAATATCGCCAGCACCAACGGTCAAAATAATATCACCAATAGATGCTGTAGTCTCCATAGTCGAGACGATCTGGTCAAGAGACCCTACCGCCAAAGCGGGAACTCCCCGAGAATGACATTCTGCCGCCAAATGCAAAGAACACTCGACTGCCCGCATTTGGTCCCCTTCTCGGGCTGCAAAGACGGGGGGAATGATCAGATCATCCGCCAGTTGTAAACTTTCCACAAAATCGTCAAACAGCTTTTCTGTGCGAGAAATCTGGTGAGGCTGAAACAGACAACGAATGCGGCGATTTGGATACGTCTGGCGAATTGTCTCCAAAACTGTTCTGACTGCCGTAGGATGGTGGGCGTAATCGTCTAACAAGACATATTTCTCATTCTGGGCAATCACTTCCAACCGTCGCCCGATACCGGCAAACGTACTCGCTCGATCAATCAGGCGACTCACGGGCGTCCCCAACTCTGCCGCCAAAGCGATTGCCGCTAAAGCATTGGCGATGTTGTGCCGTCCTGGAATACTGAGTTTCACTTGCCCCCAGTGTTTTGCGTGATGAAAAAGTTGAAAACTGGTGCCGCTGGAATCGATACGAAGTTCTTTCGCTTGCCAGTCTGCCGGGCAATCAACTCCAAATGTAATGACGTGGGCGGGTGTCTGCCGAATGGTCTGCCAGACCGCTTCCGAATCACTCGGAATGATCAGCTTTCCATCTTTTGGGATCTTGGCTGTGAATTCTGCAAATGCCTCAATCGAATCACTCAATTCGGGGTAACAATCGAGATGATCGCGTTCGATGCCAGTAATGATGGCATGATTGGCATTGAGTTGTAGGAAGTGTTTTCGATATTCGCAACTTTCTAGAACGAGCCGATCACTGTCTCCACACCATCCACTTGCTGCTCGCAATATCGATTCAGCACCGATGACCGCTCCGCAGCGATCATTCGCGTCATCCATCAAATGTGCCAACATTGCTGCAGTCGTGCTTTTTCCATGCGTCCCGGCGACACAAAATGTTTCGGCTTCTTCCGACATCGCTGCCAGAACATCGATATAACTGAGGATGGGCAAGCCACGCTCAACAGTCGCGATTCGTGCCGGATTATCTTCCGGGATGGCGGGACTGAAAATGACCAAATCCGTCGTGTCGTCAATTTCTTCTGCCGAATGTCCTTGTTGAACCGACCAACCTTTGTCGGCGAATGATTGAGGACATGTCCCACTGTCAGAGCCGCTGATCGAACATCCTGTTTCATGCAGGTATTCCGCCAACGCACGCATTCCCGTTCCGGCGATTCCGATCAGATGCACATGCTCGCTGCGCCCGGTCTGTTTCCAAAGACGGAGGTGAAATGAGATTTGATCGGGTTGACATGAAGAGAATGAAGACAAAATTCGGTCCGTGAATATCTATGAAAGAGAATCGCTTCCGTGCGAAGCCGTAAATTATGCGGATTTTTGGATTTAAGGGAAGTGGAAGTTGGGTCGTTCGCTGAGAAGTTCTAAACTGGTCAAAAATAAAGGCAATCCTGAACGAGAAATAACCAAATCAGTGTCCGATCTCTCCGCTTATCACGAATCCGGACATGCTTTTATGGCCTTGCATGTCGGAGCCCGTGTGCATTCGATGACCGTTGACCCGGATTGGGATGACGGTCCTCAGCGATATGCCGACGTGCAGATCGAGTGGCCAGCAGGCCAATTCACCGAGAAGGAGTTTCATGAAAAGAATGTTTTGATTTCACTCGCAGGACCAGTGGCGGAAATGATCCATTCTGGTGAACCTTACCATCCTGCGGCAGTTGCAGAATGGTCGAGCGACTGGAAACTCGCCTGGGAATCAGCCAGAACATTTCTGGCTGACGAGCAAAAACGGTTGCAGTATCTGGAGCAAGTTTCGGTCGAACTCTATCGTTTACTTAGCCGAGACGATTATTGGCAAATCATTGCCACGTTAGCCGATCATCTGGTTGCTCACGAAACATTGGAGTCAGATGAAATTCTCGAAATTGTGCAGCCCTGGATCTGACCGTAGATTATTGGATACGTCTCACCCGTTGTTTGTGATACTGCCAACCGGGAAAGAAAAAGCATCCTCCCGAAACCAGACCAAACAGTAGAATTCCGACTTGTGGAAGTTGGGTTGTCTCTAACCACGCCATTACGATCCCTACGATAAACAAAGCCGCCGCTTCCAGATAAAACTGTCCCGACAACATCCCCGCCTTGATCAGAAAGACCATCCCGCTAATTAGCCCCAAGACTGGTGAGAGCGCAAGAACATCCATCCCGATCATCAACTCGACCGCAAATAACATCGTGCTGGCGACCATGCTTCCCGCCCAGACATGGGCAATTTGTCGTTCGACAAATGTGATCGGACCCGATCGCCGACGTAAAGTCCAAAAACACGCGGCCCAAACTCCGACCCCCACGGTCCACAACAGCACATACGGAATACGATTTTTGATCCCTTGAAACTGCATGACGTTTGTGATGACGCACAGCACAATCAACACCAACGAATGCCACATCCACAACAACCCCCAGTTTTCCAAAATGACGGCATTCGGTGATTCACGAAACGCACGATTCATGATGTCCCGAAAGCGGGAGGAACGTGCAGAGATGGGATCATGATTGAGCCAGGCCAGAAGATCTTTGCGCAACGCTTCGACAGTGTGATAGCGAAGTTCTTGAGGCTTCTGCAAACACTTCATAACGATCAGTTGCAAATCGGGATCGACTTCAGGATTGATGACGCGAGGAGGAATCGGATCCTGCTCCAAGACTTTCATGATGGTCTGAACGGGAGTGGCCCCTTCAAACGGAGGTGAACCGGTCAGCATGGCGTACAGTAACGCCCCAAGGCTATAGATGTCGCTCGGCTTGGAAACTTCTAGTCTGCCGGCAGACGCTTGTTCGGGAGACAGGTAACCGGGTGTTCCCAGAATGGCTCCCGTTTCGGTCAGCGTCAGATGTTGAGATTCCAATTGCTTGGCGAGTCCGAAATCCGTGATGTATGGCTTTCTCTCCGCGTCGAGCAAAATGTTGGAGGGTTTCAGATCACGATGGACGATGCCATGCTTGTGAGCTTCTGCGATGGCATCGCACAACGAGATCATCATGCGAATGGCGTCATTGACGGGCAAAGCTCCTGCTTGCAAAAGTTGTGAAAGTGTCTGGCCAGCGATGTATTTCATACTGAAATACAATTGTCCCTCCGTCTCTCCCACATCATGAACGGGGACAATGTGCGGGTGATCAAGTTTAGCAACGGCTTCCGCCTCTTGTCGAAACCGTTGTTGATCCTGATCGGTTGCGGCCATCCCGCCGAGAATCATCTTGAGGGCTACCGAACGGTCGAGAGTCTTCTGGCGAGCTTTGTAGACAATGCCCATTCCGCCCCGGCCAATTTCTTCCAGTAGTTCATAGTCACCCACTGAAGAAGGCGGATTTGAGAACTCGTAACTCGTCTGAATCGCTGACGGGATCGTTTTTTCAGAGACAAACTCTTCGGCAAGTTCTGCCGTCGCAAGCAATTCTCGTAATTCTTGAGCAAGGTGCGGGCATGCTTTCGTCAATGAATCAATATCAGGGCGGTGCCCAAGTTGCCATTGCTGCAATGCAAAATCGACGAGAACAGCAAGCTGTTCCTCACGGTCGTCAAGGGAGGAGATCGAAGGAGGTTCTGTCATGTTTCGCCAGGAAGGTTTCCAGGGAGATGAATTTTGAGCCGCTCGTGCAAGCGAGCGAGGCTTGTCATATTGAAAACGATACTCAGTATTTATTGGCAAAGATCGAAGTCCTCAGCCGACTTCGGGAAAGAACATCATCCTTCAGAATCGACAATCTCATCGTCGCCGATTTCCGCGTCGCCCAAGACCTTGCGTAGCCGTTTTAGAGCACGCAAGTATCGCATTCCGGCAGCCGGCTGAGAAAGATTCAGGGCTTCGGCAACCTCGGTGTTACTTAAATGCTCAAAATTCCTCATCAAGATAATGTCACGGTCATCTTCATTGAGTTCTTCAACGGCGGCTCGAAATCGTTCTTCCAATTCGTTTCGTAAAGTGGCTGCTGCGGGCGTGAGTTCGGGGTCTCGCAATTGTGCGGCCAGTTCGAGTGATGATCGATCACCAAAACCACCGACGTTCAATCGCTGTTCTTTATCGACAGAGCGTTTGCTGGCACGCCGATGCCGGCGATGCATGTCGATGATGCGATCTTTGGCGAGCTGCCTTAACCACAAATGGAACGGCATGCCGTCGGCTGAAATAAAATCATCCAATCGTCGATTGGCTTCAATCAAGACATCCTGCACGATGTCGGAAGCATCAATGCGGGTTTTTAACTTGCGATCCATTCGCATATTGACCATCTGACGAAGAGAATCTCGATGACGTTCCATCAACTGATTTCGAGCTTCGTCGTTCCCCTGTTCGGCATCGGCCAGAAGCTGAATGGTTTCTTGCGATTGAGGCCAGATTGAATTCATGCCTCGGCCTCGTTTTTCCTTGTTTTTTGTTCCAGAACTTCCGGTAACGGATATTCGCTGATCGGAATCCCCAGTGACCGGACTTCCTGTAATCTTCGCCATGCGCGAGTCATCAATATTTCCTGCTGCTCGACATACTCGGCATCGAGCTCCACTTTATTGAATGGTCCTTCAACGGCAACTGGTGGGAACTTCTCATCGACGATGAACTGCGACTGAGTCGGGTTGCACCGCAAATGGCGTTCTGGAGCATTCATCAGATGACGGGCGTCAATTTCACCCAGCACAAATCTCATATAGAGATCGCTGTCTGTAATGTTTTCGACTTCTTCTCCGCAAACTTCGCAGAGATATCCTTGATCGCAACGCGCCATGATTAGCTGCTTGCTCGATAACCTGAAACATGAATTGCCACAGTGATTATTCTAGCAGCAATCGGACACAGAAACAGATTCGATATCGAGAAAAATCTGAAACGATCAGCTCGCCACGTTGGACTCGGTCGGTGATTCTTCAGGTTGAGAGAAATTTGTTTCCAACGAAACAAGTTCTGATTCTGCCGGCGATGTTCGTGAGCGTGGAGCCAACGGAGCCGTTTCATCTCCGGGCATCGTCTTCGACCCAAACATCGTCAATTGTGCCGTCTTCAAGAATCCACGCAGGCTGCCAAATGTGTCATTGACGGCAGAAGGCTCATAGCCGCTGTGGACCATACAATTTTGACATTTGGAATTGCCGCTGGCGCGACCATAGTTTTCCCATTCGGTTGTTTCGATCAGTTCCTGAAAAGTTTCGACATGTCCTTCATCCACCAGGTAGCACGGTTTCTGCCAACCGAAGACGTTGTACGTGGGGTTTCCCCACGGAGTGCATTCGAGATCCCAACGCCCTTTAAGGAACTCCAGAAACAGGGGCGATTGATTAAAATGCCACCTCTTTTTGGCGTTGGCAAACGTACGTCGAAACAGGCCGATAGTTTGATCACGTAACAGAAAGTGTTCCTGATCGGGGGCCTTCTCATATTGGTAACCGGGAGACAACATCATCCCTTCAACCCCCAACTCGGTGAGGATATCAAACATCTCACGAACTTTGGAAGGGTCGGCTGTGTTAAACAATGTGGTGTTGGTGGTGACGCGGAAGCCCCGCTCGACGGCAGCCTTGATCGCCGAGATGGCAACATCAAAGACTCCTTCCCGACAGACGGCTTCATCATGCTCTTCTCGGGGACCATCCATGTGGATGGAAAATGTCAGATATTTTGAGGGTTTGAATTTATCGAGATGCTGTTCAAGGAGAATCGCGTTTGTGCAGAGATAAATGTATTTCTTGCGGGCGATCAGTCCATCCACAATTTCGTGAATCTGCGGATGCAGCAGTGGCTCACCGCCGGGGATGGAGACAATCGGTGCGCCACATTCATCAACGGCTGTGAAGCATTCTTCGGGTGAAAGATTCTTCTTGAGGATATCAGCCGGGAATTGAATCTTTCCACAACCCGCACAGGCAAGGTTGCAACGAAACAAAGGCTCCAGCATCAACACCAATGGATAATGCTTACGACCTCGAATTCGTTGCTTGAGCACATAGCTGGCAACGGTCCACATTTGAGAGACGGGGACACCCATAAAATTCTGCCTTCCAATGGCCGATCAATGCGACATTTATTGCATATGTGATACCACGTTTCGGCAAAAAATGTCAGCCCTAATCGGCCTCTCGCCACGACTTGCCATGAATTCAAAAATCCAATCATCGAACTTTTTTGTGGATGGACTCTCTCCTCGGTCTAAAACTGTTAAGGGCTGTCACCGAGAACCCAGACCAGAAAATGAAGAAAAACCGTTCTGGGAGTCTGCTCAGAAATTCATTGATGCTTACGCCACTCGCGACGCCAAAGCGATCAGAATTGGACCGCCAAACGGGGGGGAGACACTTTTGGCATGGATCTTCAAGCCAATGGAGATTTTACCTGGTCCTACAAACCTTCCAACGGAGATTCCAGTTCCGTGTAAGGTGTTTGGGCCATTGATGACGATGTCATGCTGGCACAGGTTGTCCTGAATGGCAGCAAGCTCGATTTCTACATGCTGGGAGACACCCAAGGGTCAGAACCGCTGAAGTTCACCAAGTCATACAAGTCTCTTTGACTTCTCAGGAATCAGTTGACCCCATCGTGCTCGCGAGAGTACGATGGGGTTATCTATTGGTACACACCATTTGTCATTGGAAAGCGACTTTCATGAAACGTCTTCTGGGTGCTTGCGTCATATTTGTCTGCTGCATGATCGCATCTGCCAGTGCCGAAAAACCAAACGTCATCTACATTCTGGCCGACGATCTCGGTTACGGTGATCTCTCCTGCTACGGCCAACAGAAATTCGAAACACCCAACATCGACCGGCTCGCTTCGGAAGGCATGAAATTCACCGCCCATTACTCGGGCAACACGGTATGTACGCCGTCACGTGCCGTCTTGATGACGGGCCAGCATTCGGGGCATTGTCATGTCCGAGGGAACCTCGGGGGTGAAACTGGGGCTCCGCTCGATCCTAAAATGATAGTTCTTCCAGAACTCTTCAAAGCCGCAGGTTACGCGACAGGCGCTTTCGGCAAATGGGGCCTCGGCCAAACACATCTGGAAGGAAACGCGAATCCCCTCACTCACGGCTTTGACGAATATTACGGCTGGAAGAGTCAATCGATTGCTCACACTTATTATCCGACTACCGTCGTGCATAACGGCAAGGAAGTTCCCTTAGAGTCGGGGACCTATATTCACCAACCCATCTTGAAACACGCACGCGAATTCATTGCCTCAAATGCGAAAACCAACAAACCTTTCTTTTGCTACATCCCCACGGCGATTCCACATGCCGCCATGCACGCACCTCAAGAACTGCATGAGAAATGGCGCAAGAGACTCCCACAGTTTGACAACAAAATTGGGAAGTACGGGGCGGCTGGCGAACCATGCCCCGATGTCGTCAATCCGATTGCCGGCTTCGCCGCCATGATGGAACATCTTGATAACGAAGTGGGAAAGACTCTTCAATTGCTCCAAACATTGGGCATCGACGATAACACGCTCATCATGTTTGCCAGCGACAACGGTGCACACAAAGAAGGTGGGCACGATCCCGCCTTCTGGAACTCGACCGGCAACCTGAGAGGTTATAAACGGGACATGCACGAAGGTGGCATTCGTTCGCCCATGCTGGCTCGTTGGCCGGGCGTGATCAAACCGGGAAGCACATCCGAGCATGTCAGTGGTTTTCAAGATCTCTTGCCAACAATGGCCAGTCTGCTCGGTCAACCGATCCCCAAACAGAACGACGGAATTTCATTTTTGCCGACTCTGAAAGGAGAAACATCGACCCAAGAAGAACACGAATATCTGTATTTTGAGTTCTGCAAGGGAGCCAAACAACAGATCTTTTCACAGGCTGTCCGTGTGGGGGATTGGAAAGCCTATCGCGAAAAAGGAAAGGCAATGCAATTGTTCGACTTAGGCAAAGACCCCTACGAACAAAACAACATTGCCTCGGGACATCCCAAAGTCATCGCCAAAATGCACACAATTATCAAAGAGGCTCACGTTGATTTGCCGACTCAGAAGTAGTTTCTATTTCTTGTCCAGTTTCTGTTCGAGCAAAAGTTGAACATCACGCGCCTGACCGTCCACCAGGACAATTCTCCCTGCCGGGTCGACGACAAAGGTGGAGGGAATTGTAATCACGCGATATTGCTCGCGAGCCTCGGGGCTGGAGTTCTCTAACAACGGCGTGGCCCAATCGATCCGATGTCGTTGTTTGAACTCTTTCACAATCGATGGTTCGGTATCAAAACTGATTCCCAGAATTTGAAATTTGTCGCCCGAGTATCGTCGCGAGACCGAACGAAGATGAGGAAGGTCAATCAAACACGGAGCACAATTGGTGGCCCAGAAGTCAATCAGGACGTACTTGCCCCGCAAGTCGGAAAGTGATTGATCGCCTGCCATCAACGCGGGAGCCTCTCCACCCGCCAACAACAATTTGGCCCGACGGCGTTCACAAATCGTGCGTACTTGCTCGTTCAGAAAAAAAGCATCAATCGTACGACGGTAAACTTCACGAGCAGCCGTGTAATCTTCATTGATTTGAAATTGTGCTGAGAGCGCATATGCCAGAGCCAACGTGTCATTCGGTTGCCGGATACGAACCGTTTTCAAATGATCGACAAACAACCCCAGCGACTCTTCAGGCTTCTGCTCTGCTGCCAAACCCAGGATACGGGCCGACTGTACTTTTTTTTGCAGCGCAGTTTGAAGGCCTTTTTTCAGTTCAGGATGATCGGTTAAAGGCATCAATTCCGCATACCACCCCTGTTCGATCCCGGTTTCCAATAACCATTCCAAGCCATCAAGAGCATCATTCGAGTAGGGCGATGACTGCTGGCTGAACCACTCCATCATGCGCGTGAAATGGTCATGATGATTTTGGTGGGCTGACTCTGAGAAGGACTCGGTTTCTTCAGCAGGCAGCAACAACGGACCGTGCAATACGATTCCAAAAATGAGTACAACTGAAAGAAAACAACATCGATGTCCCATGTGGTGAATCCTCTGGTCTCAACAGTGAATGAAAACGGCGAATGAGTAGTCAATTTAACTTAACCACTTACTATCATTAACGATACAGCGTTTTATACGTTCTCGCAGAGAATCTCGACATTTCCAAAATTCTCAAAAATCAATACGAATGAATTAAGCCCCACTTTGGGTAATCTATTGAAGTCTGATTAACAACATAGAGACTTACTCAAAATATCCATAACCTCATATCTTAATACACGTTATGAATTTTTATGCGTTAATTTAATACGGGAGAAGTAGTGTTCCCTCAGCATCCAAAAATTGACGATTTGTAGCAGTTCTTGACTAACCTGGGCGATAGTCGCTCCAGAAGTGAAAAACATTGTGATTGCGAATCGCCGATGATATACTTTAGAACTACATATTCAGAGATTTTCTGATCACTGCGTACACAACGCAATCAGGTATCAAGCGCGGTCTTTTCAACCGACGAGAAGGAGTCCCACTGTGAGTTCGACTATATTGCCCGATCGAACACCGGTCTTTGATGAAGCTCCCAACGAACACTTTGTAGAATTCGAAAGTGTTTCGGAATCCGATTCCGTGGTCGCTGAAACTCAAGAGATGCTTGAAGAGGTCTCGAAAGATGGCCTCATGGCGAGTTTGCAAGAAGCGCCCGCTTGGGCCGTAAGCCTCGTTGCGCATCTCGCGATCCTTCTGGCCTTGGGAAGCATCACGCGTGTGACCCAAATGGTACTGACCGAAGACATTGTCAGCACCCCCGTCGAAGAATTGGAAATCGAAACCTACAAGTTCGACTCGACTGTTCAAGACAACTTGGGCAATAACTCTGACATGAATCAACGCAGTCCTTCTCTTCAGGCAGCCATGAAGAACGGAGAATCGGAACCCCAAGAAATCGAACGTCGTATCGAAGATTCGCAGATCAATCCAGACATTCAAATTCAGGATTTGATGACACAACCTTCTCGGGATCAAATGACCGCGGTTATGGAAACACAGGGAACCACTGAGCATACCGGTGGAACCGAAGGCGCCATGGATCGTCTCGCGTTTGAAATTACGAACGCCGTCCAAGACAAAGAAACATTAGTCGTCTGGTTATTCGATGCGTCCGGCTCGGTGAAAGAACGTCGCGATGCCATCGCCGACCGCTTTCACAATGTCTACGAACAAGTTGGACTCAAAGGAATTGGCGAGAGTGACCGATTGCTCACCGCGGCAGCAACTTTCGGTGAAAAGACCGTCTTTCTCGCGAAAGAACCGACCAGTGATGTCACACCTTTGACTGATAAGATTCGCGAAATTCCAGCCGATGAAAGCGGCAAGGAAATGGTCTTCACAGCACTAGAAGACATCACCCGTAAATGGGGGAATTTTCGCACCAAAGAACGCCGAAACGTGATGTACATCATCGTGACTGATGAGCGTGGTGACGACTTCGACAAAATGGAAAACGTCATCTCTCAATTGGCACGAGTGGGCATCAAGGTTCACTGTGTTGGCAACGCAGCAATCTTCGGTAAAGAAAAAGCGTACGTCCAATATACTTGGGAAGAAGATGGCAAGTCATTCACCGACTATCTGCCAGTTGATGCTGGCCCTGAATCTTTCTATCCCGAACTGCTCGATATCGATTTCTGGGGACTGACCAACCGACGCGGCTTGAACAATATGTCTTCCAGCTTCGGTCCTTATCCCCTCAATCGCTTGTGTGCGGAAACGGGTGGCCTGTTTTTAGTGGCTCAGGAGAATGGTCGGGCAGTGAAGTATGACTATGAAATCATGCGAGCCTACCAGCCCGACTACAGCCCAATTCGAGAATTGGATCAAACCATTCGCGATAACAAAGCGATCGCTTCATTGATCGATGCGACTCGCGCTTTGCGCATCGAACGACTTAGTATGCCGACGCTTTCCTTCGACGCGAAAGACGACAACACGCTACGAAATGAAATCTTTGAGGCTCAAAAACCAACCTCCGTGTTGGACTACAAAATCAGTAGTTTGGTTGCCTTGCTGGATGCTGGCAGCAAAGAACGCGACAAAATTGTCGAGCCACGTTGGCGTGCTGCGTTCGACTTGGCAATGGGCCGTGCAATGGCACTAAAAGTTCGTGCGTACGGATACGGCCAAATGCTGGCCGAAATGAGAACAAACTTAAGACCTTTCGAAGACCCACGTTCCAACTTCTGGTACTTGCGTCCTTCGACCGATTTGAAAAATGCGACTCCCTCTGTCAGAAAGATGGCCAAAGAAGCCGAATCGTATCTGACACGAGTCATGGATGAACACCCCGGAACCCCATGGGCCGATCTTGCGAAAGCAGAGTTGTCTCAGCCAATGGGTTGGGGGTGGGAAGAAGCGGCGATTTCCAAGAATGGGAATGTGATGACGCGGAATGGCGATAATGACGAAGCCCGATTGTTGCTCGCTGATGAAATTGAGCGACGCCGCAATCGTGAACGTCCTGAACAACCCAAGAAGCGTCCAAAACTGTAAAGAACGACGAACGAAGAAACAGGTGAGGACTGCGGGTCGTATTTACTCTCTGGCCTGACTTATTTATCCAATTTTGTTTCCGCAATTTGTGAAATTATTTCCCTTCCCCCGAGATGAGCCGTTCGGCAATCTCATGGAGATTATGTTCGATGAAAACCAGCGATTTGCCCGCATTGGGTGTTTCTTTAGGTGCGCACGTAGTTGTTCTCGCGGGCCTCTTCCTCATCAAGTTGACCGTGATTGACCCCGCCACTCAGTTGGATTTGGAAACGGTCTTCGAGCCTGAGCGAACCCAGGAAGAGTTCACGAAAGAACTCGAAATGGACACGCAGGTTTCCGAAACATTCAACACGCAACCCGGTGGAGCCGTGACCGGTGAAATTGGCTCTTCGGCAGGACCGGTTGTGACGACCAGCAAAGTCGAGCAAGCCGAGACACTCGAAGATCCACAAATTGAGGTCTCGCTGACTGAAGTGACACTCCCCAGCGATGAGACGATCGGTAAAGACTTCGGTGAAGGCGAAGTAACCGGAGAAACTGGTGCGGCCGTTGAAGGCTATGGTGCCGCCATGGGACGAATCACGGCTGAGTTGATCCGTATGATGCGTAAAGAAAAGATCATGGCGGTTTGGCTGTTCGATGAATCGGGCAGTATGAAAGACGATCAAAAAGAAATCGCCGAAAACTTCTACAAAGTGTACGAAGAACTCGGAATTCTGACTAAGAAGGATGAAGAACTTAAGAAACGGGCCTCAGATGAACACATTCTGACCTCCATCCTTTCCTTCGGTGAAACGATCCACCAACACACCAAGCCAACTTCCGACATTGAAGAAGTCAAAGCCTCCATCGGAAAAATTCCCATCGATCGATCAGGTAAGGAAAATATGTGTCAGTCGATTAATGCCACGGTCGACGAATTTATTGGGCAAGCTCGGCGACAAGGGCGCCGACTGGTTTTGATTGTCGTTTCCGATGAATCGGGGGACGATGGGGATAACGCTCAGCTTCTGGAAGCGACCGTCTCGAAACTGAAACAGGGTCGCGTCCCGGCTTACTTCATGGGCCGTGAATCGATGTTTGGATATCCGTATGCCCGAGTCCGATGGGTCCATCCAGAGTTTAAGACAACACACTGGTTACAAGTTCGACGTGGCCCAGAGACTCCTATGGTGGAATGTTTGCAATGGGATGGCTTGCACAGCCGCTGGGATACTCAATCAGCCGGATTCGGACCTTACGCACAAGTGCGCATGGCACGCGAATCAGGCGGCATCTTCTTTATTCTTCCCGGTGAAGAAGAGAACTTGGTGAATCCTCGCCAGATCGAGGATCGGAAGTACGAGTTTCTTGATATGAAAGAATATCAGCCATTTCTCGGTGATCGTCGCTCCTATATACAAAATCGAGATCGCGAAGAGTTCCGGCGAATCGTTTTTGACGTCATCGAACGGCTCAACCCTTACCTCGACGGTCAGTTGAACATCAAAGAAAATTGGTACCCGATGGAAGTCGGCCCGTTCCAGTCGGAAGCCGCCAAACAAGTTCCCAAGGCCATTAAGTCAATGGGGCTGGTTAACCAGGCGATGGCCATGTTGGAGAAAATCAAACCGCTTCGCGACACAGAAGCTTCGATGCGTTGGCGTGCCAATTACGACTTGGCTTATGCCCAACTGGTCACCTTCAAAATTCGTTTGTTCCAATTTTTGTTGGCCATTGATCAGCATGTTGCCACCAACCCGGAGCCAAAAAGAAAGAACAAGGACGCTCCCTCCAACCGTTGGGATGCCCGACGTGTTCCCAAAATGATTATTCCTGATGAGGAGCAGTATGCTCGCTTAAATAAAGAGTTTGGACTGAAAATGACACGTGCTGAGTATCTTGCCGAATTGGAGCTTCAAGGAAAAGAAGCCCAAAATCTTCTACGGGAAGTGGTGACAACTCATACGAATACGCCTTGGGCTGGACGGGCTCAGTACGAACTTCGCTTAGGATTCGGGATGACATTCGTCGATGTCTACCGAAATCCTCAATACGACAATAAGACAATCGTCGTTCCCAAGTTCTGATAACGAACACTCTTCAATAAGCGGACGCCACAAGATGAAATATTCTTGTGGCGTTTTTTATGGAATGTTCGAGCGATAGGCTCGTCTCAATTGGTGCTCTCTTCGGTCACCAACGATAGGCGATGTGCAATCAAGGTGTCGACTACAAGTTGTGTGGTGTGATACATCAGCATCGGGAATATCGCAAAAGGAACTCCTGCATTACCAAACATGCTTGGGTCGGTTGCCAATAACACGCCTATTGGTAATGTTTTCTGACTCGCAGCAAACAAAACCGCTTTTCGGTCGGCAAGTGGAAGCTTTAAAAGGCCACTTCCCCACCATCCGACGGCTGCTCCGGTCAGGTGGAGACCCAAACAACAACTCCAGACCAACAATAATGCAGCCGCTCCGATTTCTGCTTCTCCACTGGCGAGTTGTAAACCCGCATTCATCGATGCCGTGAACACTAATATCAGAATCATCCCTTGTGCAAGAACTCCGATAGGGATTTTTCGTTCGGTTGCAAATCGAGCATTTGCGGGGATGAGTCGCAACAGTTGGCCGAGAATTGTGGGAATCAAAACCGCTTGCACCAATCGAAGAGTCATGTACCAAAGATTAAATTCGACAGCCTGCGCCGTGGATTGTGCCAACCAGAAGGGTGTGACGATCACGCAGAGAGAATTGGTCGTAAGTGTGACCAGAAGAGAAACAGCGTCGTTGCCACCCGCCTTACGCGTCCAGACCGAGGCGGCTGCTAACGTACAAGGAACTGTGGCCGCGATCATCAACCCGACTTGAAAGTCGAGCGTCAGTTGTAACGGTGCCAATCCACAGGCAATGACCGGAAGCATGCCCAGGTTGACAAGTCCTGCAAACAAGACAGGACTGGGCTTTTTGAGTGATACCAAAAACTGACGAGAGTCGAGCGTAAATGTCATCAAGAACAGGACGACTGCTGTGATCCAGCGTGGATTAACAGTTCTCAACCAAAACGGGACAAAGCCCCCGGTGATGGTGTAACCAACCCCCAGCCCCATTGGGATCATGACCAAGAGGCCGAGCAAAAACCAATATCGACGAAGAATCACAGACATATCAGTCTCTCGAAAAATGAAGAATCGATCCACGAAGTGTGTCGGTCTTCAAAGACTGTTGCAAGTGATCGTGTTTAGAATTTCTGTCGCTTAATTAAGAATCGCCGGGCTTCGCTGTTTTTGATTCTTCTTTCGATTCCGATTTTATCTCAGTCTCTTCCTTCGGTGCTTTGGACTCTTCTTTTTTAGTTGGCTCGCTTGTGGATGATTCCGAAATCTGCGACTCCAGAAACATTGCCGCCTTTTTGAGCGAGGAAGTTTTCAAGATGCTGCTCAAGTGGTTTCGTGCCGTTTCAAAATCCTCTTCAGACATTGCGATCTGGGCCAGTATAAGATGAACGGAATCGGTCCATCGAGCTGCGTCATACCGATTCAGGTAATCCTGATAAGTACTACGAGCATCGGTCCATTCTCCGAGGTCGTATTGCGAAGCCGCCACCCAAAAATGGGCATCTTCGGCGGCAGCATCTTCTCTTTGTATGATCACTGGTAAAATTGCTTGAATCGACGGATCGATATCTTGAGCCAATATTAAGTTTCGCGTGTTCTTGCTACCCACTCGTAAACCGCCGTAGTTTCTGATGGCTTTCGGAAACTCTCCCTGAAGCTGGGTGAGTCGTGTTGCCCACTGTTTCTTTCCTTCTTTCGTAATATTCACCTCCTGCTTTTCCTTATTCACCTGAACTTCCAACGGAGCGAGAAATGGCATCATGCGAGCAATTAACGCCTGCTCTTGCGAGGAGTTTTTGCGAATCGACCAATATTTGGTTTCCTGTTCTTCAGAGAACTCCCAGAGTGTCAAATTGGATAGCACCCAATTTTCGGAGCTCTTGGCAATTCGAGCGAGAGCCCCCATTCCATACTCACCATCGAGTAAAGGGTCGGCCAACACCGCGGCCAACCCAGACTGTGTCTGGTTGAGAGAACGCATTCGCATCGACCAGAATGTTGCACTATAGGGGACCAGTACATGAGGAGTTGTTAACTCGGTCGCTGAAGGCACTTGACTTCCCAGTTCCTGAAGAACAGTGAGAAGTTTGGGACTCTTGATGACTTCCTGGAGAGTGGCAGGAGTGTCAATCCGCCAAGATGTCGAAGATTTGGACGGCACAGGCGTCAACAAAGAAAAATCGAAGAGATAATTCCCCTCTTCGAGGCAAACCGCGACGATCCATTTCTTGTCCCCTTGTTGTTGCGGCGTTAGTACGACCGCATCAATCCGTAACTGATGCAGTAGTTCAGTGAAGGCCCACGCCTGGTGCTCGGCTGTGGCTCGACCGAAGAGAAAGACTTGATACAAAGTGAGCGGGATGTTTTGGTTGTCGGGCTGCTGGATTATCGTACGAGTCACGTACCGAAACAGGCTGACAGCGCGTTCGAGATCTGAATCTGCGTCTTCTGCTGCTTGTTCTGCGATTTGACGCAACAAAATCGAAGTTCGCACATGGGCGACATCGCGACTTCCAAATCGCTCGGCCTGAATCGTGGCCATCTGCTCGTCGCTAAGTATTTTGTTTAATCTCTTTAAGGCCTTCTCATCGTCCCATTCCGATTGACCGCATGATGAAAGCCAGTTGTTAAGCTCATTGGCTGTCGCTTCGAGATCAGCGTCAATTTCCAGACGATGCGGATCGAGTGAATTAAAAGCATTCTTCAGGCTGTCAGCACAGCGCTGTTCCTCAGCAGTACTCGATGTCTCTGAACTTCCTCCCGTTCCACTCGAAGGTGGAGGTGAGGGACAACCGACCAACAAGCAGGCGGAAAGAGACCAGAACAAACCAAGGCGAACGGAAAAAGTCATGCTGTTGAACCTGAATTATTCGTAGATAATTTATGAGTTGGTCGGAAGAGAAAGAATGAGATCTCTCACTTGAGTCAATTGTGTCATCAATTGTTCCGCTTGTGACAGAGGAACCATGTTGGGGCCATCACTCTTGGCGTTGTCGGGATCGGGGTGTGTTTCAAAAAAGACACCATCGCAGCCACACGCCACTGCCGCTCGTGAGAGGGGCCACACCATCTCACGTTGCCCGCCGGTTGTTTTTCCACCGGGGGTTTGAACACTGTGTGTTGCATCGTAAATGACCGGCGTTCCAATGTCATGCATGATCGAGACACAGCGAAAATCGTTGACTAGCCTGCCGTATCCAAAGGTTGTTCCCCGTTCCGTCAATAAGACGCGGTCGTTCCCCGACTCTCGACATTTTTGCACCGCATGTTCGGTATCCTCAGGAGCAACAAACTGCGGTTTTTTGATGTTCACGACACCTCCATGCTTGGCGGTTCCTTCCGCGGCGGCTTGTAACAGATCGGTTTGGCGAGCCAGGAATGCGGGGATCTGAATGATATCGCACACTTCCGCCGCTCTGCGGGCTTGCTCCGGCTCGTGAACGTCGGTGGTGACGGGCAAGCCGGTACGTTCTTTCACGGCTGCCAGCCAATCTAACCCTTGTTCAAGACCAGGGCCACGATACGAGTGAATGCTGGTTCGATTGGCTTTATCAAAACTGGATTTGTAGACAAGTTGGACACCCAACCGTTCGGCAATCTCGGCGAGTTCCCCCGAGGTTCGCTTGACCAATTCTTCATCTTCCATAACGCACGGCCCGGAGATGAACAATAACGGTTGCTGGACTCCACAAGTCCACTGCCCCACGGGAACATCAGTAACTGTCATCGAGGAATCCTTTCCGACTGATCAGATAAAAAATATTTGGGTACCAATAATGAGACATCCGATGAACTCAATTCGATCAATGCGGGTGTAAATCCTGCCGGATCCCCGTCCACCTGAATCGGAACCGGCACATCACTTTCGAGACGAAATCGACTTCCACTCAGACAGGTGACATCGTCCCGGTCTTCGTGCCAACGATTCGTGACATAATACAAATATTCCATCGTCGACCAGAGTGACCCTTTCTCGAATAATCGCAGATCGAGCCTGCCATCAAACGGGCTCGCTGCTGTTGCGAATGGCAACTGTAAGGCGTACGCCGGAATATTGCTAATGATGCCGAATCGTCCGACCACCGGCTCCACCGCATCATCAACGAAAATGCGTATTTCCGGGTACTCGTAATTACGAACGGAATCCCAAAAAGGTTGGACGTAATTGAGTTTACTGATGTTTCCCTTCCGAGCTTGGCTAGTGCGATGAACAACCTCGGCATCGATACCAAAACTGGCCATTAACAGGAACTTACGTCCATTCACCTGACACAGGTCAAATTTCTCCGTCCTGCCCTCGTGAATGATCTCGGCTAGCCGTTCCCCCGAATCGGTGATTTGCAGATATTTAGCGAGCAGATTTTCTGTTCCCATCGGGAACAAAGAGATCGGCACACTGGGGTATCGATTGAGCACATCGTTAACCGTTCCGTCTCCACCAGCCGCGACGAGACATTTCAGTCGAGATCGCTTCTCGGGATTGTTCAATGCCTGCAACAGTTTGTCGCGATCTTTGAATGATCGGACCTGATAACCAAAATTTTGCAATCTGAGAACAAGCCGCACTAACTCTTCACGCCCTGCCCCACTACCAGAGCTTGGGTTTCGTTGAATGGCGACCCATTCGGAGAGTCGATTGAGTGGCATGGCAGACTCGAAAAAGTTCGACGTACGATCCATTTCAGGGTATGCTAAATGGAGGACGGACGCGAGTCCCAGATGTCGATTCCACCACACGATCTTGCCAAAAAAGGTATGTCATGCGAAGAACATTAATGCGATGCACCATTTGTCTATCTCTTCTGTCGATCCCTCTGTTGTGGTGGGGAACCTCGGCCATTGCCGAGCGGGAACCAAGCCCCGATGAAATGCACGCACATCGTGAGAACTTGGAACGAGAACACGAGAAACTCGGTCAACGGGAAGAGGAGCTGGAAAAACACCTTCACAATCTCGGACGTGAAATGGAGGAAGCCGAGCGGGAGTTGGAGGAAATCGGTGAGGTGCGTGAACGGCTTGAACATGAAGTGGAAGAAATCTCTGAAGTTCTCGAACACCACGAACATGGCGAAAAAGAAGGTGACGAGCCTCGCGGTGAATTGGGTGAACTCTTCGAGCTTGTTGGTGATTTGCGGAATGAAGTTCGGACGTTACGCCGCGAAGTGAATGAACTGCGTGAAGAACGAGGACCGCATCGTCCTCCCGAAGAAAGACGTGATGCAGCGACGCGCGAACGAGAAGTTCGCGAGCGTGAGAGAAAACAGAACGACCAAGAATAAAACTGTCACTCGTCGAAGCGACCGCCGTGTTCGTACAATGGCAAGAAGCGATAATAGACTTCCAGGCATAAAGTGGCCAGTGCGGTCGAATAAACTCGCCCTCCATACGGTCCCCACGGACCGACCGGATCCCAACTTCCTGCGTTATCCCCTTTGAGTTTTTGAGTGGACACCAAGGTGTCTCGCATTGAGAGATTCCAGCGGTCCCATTCGTCGCCCCCATACTGGTACATGGCCAAAGTTCCGTAGTACCAGTAATAGAGATTCCAGTCTGAAATTTTTGGTGGTTTACGAAGCAGAAACTCGACGGCTTCGGTCGATTGGGGGTTACCGCGTCGGATGCCGAGAATTTGTTTGCAGAAGAGTGCTTCGGCAGTCATCGCATGCGTTGCCGGTTCACCCGGTCGGTAGGCCGCTAATCCTTTTCCTTCACCCAACGACCGATCTCGCAAAAAACCAATCATCCGATTCTTGGCGGTCTCAGGAATGGTGATTCCGGCGATATCGGCAGATTTCAAGGCCATCAATTGCCAACCGAAAATACTCATATCCCCTTCAGCCGATTGCGCACGATAACGCCAACCGCCGTCCGTCGTATTTTGCATTAACAGCGAATAGCTAACGGCATCCTCAACGGCTGCCTTCAATTCGGTGGCAGCCGCAGGATTGCTTTGCATTCCCAATGCTTCCGCCATCGCGTATGTTGCCATACCATGACAGTAATTCGCCGCAAAATAACTGGCGTTGCCTCCCAGATATCCATCTTCACGTTGTTGTTTGATCATCCAGCGAATCGCTCGATCAACATTGTCGGCATACTGGCCTTCTTCATTGGTGTATCCTGCTGCAAGAAACGCCAATAATGATAATGCGGTCACACCACTATCGGCTTGAATGCCCGACTCGCGGCGTGTTTTTTTTCGTTCTTCGGTCAGATTCAAATCGGCCACATCGGTTTCCGGTCCACGACCACTCCCATATCGATCTGCATCCCAATACCCGGCGGCACTTTGATGAGAGGCCAGCCACGCTAATGAATTCTCGACCGCACGTTCGGTTTCTTCCGTTCCGCCAAACTTACGGGCAATATCGGCCCGACGTTCGATGGAACGCAATCGGTAAGTCTCAGGAACTGTTTCGACAGACCGTTCCAATGGGAAATCAAAATTGGGTTTCACCAAATTAGGGGCGTTGGTATCGACTGTCGGTAACCCAAGATCGGGAACGGTGGGCGTCACCATGAGCCCATCAACATCAGGGAAGGGAATCGACGGGGCGAAATTGGGACGGTCCCGCTGCATCGATCCTCCTTCAATACCAATTGGCTCGGCCAATTTGGTGCGTGTGATATTCTCTTCGAGGGAATCGCTGATCTTGCCGTCGTCAGAATCTGCGTTGGCTTCGGTTCCGTAGTTGGAATCGTCAATAATCGTGGGAGTTGGTCCGGCAAGTTGGCTGATTGTCAGATCATTTTCCGCTTTCTCCAACATTGCTTCAGGATCTTCCACCAAATTGGGGGCTGAGAGCAGCGGTTTGGAATCAATGTCGATTCGATTCACGGCTCCCGTTTTTTGAGACCGCTCCAACGCGGAGTCCTGCTGCGCGACGGTCGGAGTGACCGTTCGCTCCAACGGTGTATCGGGAATTTTGACTTCTGGCCGGGCTTGTCGAACAGGCGCTTCAACTTCCAGCGGGATCTGAGCCTGTGTCATGGGTCCAGTCGCTCCCGCTTTGACAGGCACGGGAACCGAGACCGGCAAATCAGGTTCGCTACGAACATCGGGAATATCAATAGGAGGTGACATTTCCGCGGTCACCACATCACGTTGTGGATCAACAGGAGGAAATGTTTCGACTTCGACATCGGGAACGAATCGTTCGAGTTCGGGAACCATCGTGTTTTCAGTCACTTCGGACAACGCGCTCTCGCCAGCAGATTCCGCTGTGACACGATCATCCGCCGCATCGAATACATCCCGAATTTCGACAACTTCCTCTTGTTGGGGAAGCTCCGCCGCGGCAACGGCGCTCGCTGACGGATTCAACTCAACGTAGAGATACCACGCAAACCAGGCACAAACAAAACCAAGATGCGCCAAGACAGAGACGATGAAGGAAAGACCCGTCGCATGAGCGACCGCTTTGCGGCCCAGCATCATCGTGACCAGCAACACCACCGCCGCAACCGCTGTCAGTGACAGCAGCCCAACGACGATCATTAATCCGGTATCGAGACTGAGACTCATAGTGATGAAACTGTTATTCTTGTTCCGGTTTGTTGGCCAGTGAAATTGAAGCAATCTTGGCCCGTTTGCAGACCGCGATCACATTCATGATCTGTTGATACGCACATCGCTGATCACCTCGCAACACAACCGCTTGCCCCGAATAGTTTTCTTGTGCAGTCTTCAACGTCTCCTGCAAGGTTTCTAAAGACTGCTCTTCTCCTTCGTATTCAATTTTGCCATCGGCATGAATATCGACGACTTTCGCATCGGGGACTCCCGTCAAAGGAGTGACACTGGAGACGGTCGGCAATTGCACATCGATGGAACGCTCCATCTCTGCAAACTGCGTCCCGACCATAAAGAAGATGATCAACAAAAAGACGATATCAACCATCGGCGTCAGGTTGAGCGTAGGTTCTTCGACAGGGAGTGATTTTAACGGCATCGGCCAATAATCCTTTTGACAAGACGCCTTGCGGCCTCCTGAAGTTCCGTATCATTCCTTCAATCATCGAACTTCAGGGCAATTCACTCAAGGCCGATCAGGACTCGATTCCTCGGCACGGTCCGACCCAGAATCCCCTTCGTCGATGACAACAGTTTCCCCATTATACTCGATCTTGTCACCAGCAAACAACTTACGTCGACGACGGGTCTCAATTTCGCCATTCACAACCACCTCTCCCCCCTGGATCACCATTTTGGCGTGACCACCGGTTTGAGCCAATCCGCTCACTTTCAGCAATTGATCGAGCCTAATCGAGCCGTCATCAACTGGTTTTTCGGACACGTTGGATTACCCTTTGACTACAAAATTGACCATCCGCCCGGGGACGGCGATTGTTTTAATGATCTCTTTGCCTTCAATTTGGTCGGCGACCACACTTTTGGCGGCGGCAATCATGGTCTCTTGATCGGCATCGGGAGACACCTTCACTCGACCACGAACTTTGCCTTTGATCTGAACGGGAATTTCGACTTCTGTTTCTACTAATTTGGATTCGTCATGCTGTGGCCAGTCTGCATAAGCGAGGGACTCGTCGTGACCCAGCAACTGCCATAACTCTTCGGCCAAATGCGGCGCAAACGGGCTCAACAACAAGACAAACGGTTCGAGAATCGCCTTCGGCCGCACATCATGGCCGCTCAATTCGTTCGTGAATTCCATCATGCGACTGATGGCCGTATTGAAAGACAGCTTCTCGATATCTTCAGTGACGGCTTTGATCGTCTTATGCAAAATACGAAGCTGATCATCGTTGGGTTCAACATCCTGAACGGCTGCGTTCAATTGCACCTCTTCGGCACGATCATCGACAACCATACGCCACACACGCGAGAGGAAGCGATAGACTCCCTCGACGCCCGACATACTCCACGGCTTGGTTTGTTCGAGCGGTCCCATAAACATCTCATAAAGACGTAAAGAATCGGCACCATAATCGGCGGTCACATCATCCGGGTTGATCACATTACCACGAGACTTGGACATTTTATGAGCGCGAGAATCAACGACGATTGCGGGATTCTCTTTTAATACAAAAGATTCCCCTTTCTTCTCGACATCCTCAGCCGAGACTGAAACGGTCTTGCCATCAAATCCATCGGGAACATCTTTAGCCGAGATCCAGTTTCCAGAACCATCCTGATAACCAGACAACTCCGCCTCGCCGAGAATCATTCCCTGATTGACAAGTTTCTGGAAAGGCTCGGGACAGGTGACGTGTCCCAAATCAAAGAGAACCTTGTGCCAGAAGCGCGAGTACAACAAATGCAACACCGCGTGTTCGACTCCACCGATGTAAAGATCGACGGGCAACCAGTATTTCTCTTTCTCGGGATCAATGAACGCCTCGCCGTTTTGCGGATCGCAATAGCGAAGATAGTACCAGCAACTTCCCGCCCATTGCGGCATGCTATTGGTTTCACGTTTCCAGCGTGTGCCGTCATCGTCAGTTTTATTCAGCCACTCATCGGGTGCGAATGAGAGCGGCGGTTCGGGTGTCCCTTTCGGCTTGAAGTCTTCCATGTCGGGAAGTTCGACGGGAAGTTCGGTTTCATCAACCGCTTCAATTCGTCCCGTGGGATTGCCTTCGTCATCGAGTTCGTGCCAGATCGGGAACGGCTCTCCCCAATATCGTTGACGGGAAAAGAGCCAGTCTCTTAACTTGAAGTTGACGGCTTTCTTACCGATCCCTTCCTGATCAAGTTTTTCGATAATTTTCCGTTTGAAGTCGGCAGTTGGAGTGCCGGTAAACTCGCCCGAGTTGATGGCTGTTCCTTCACCCGTGAAGCCAAGATTGGGAGTATCATCGGGGGTTTCGACCACTTCGATGACTGGCAAATCGAATTGTTGTGCAAATTCGAGGTCGCGTTCGTCATGAGCGGGAACCGCCATGATGGCACCGGTGCCGTAACTCACTAAAACATAGTCGGCGATCCAAACCGGGATCTTTTCCCCATTGACGGGATTGACGGCATAGCTTCCCGTGAAGACGCCCGATTTCTCTTTGGCGAGATCGGTTCGGTCGAGGTCACTTTTGAGACCCGCTTTGCGACAGTATTCTTCAACAGCGTCTTGGTGGTCGTCGGTTGTTAATCTCTCGACATAGGGATGCTCGGGTGCGATGACCATGTACGTTGCACCGAACAACGTATCCGGTCGGGTCGTGTAGACGCGCAAGACATCATCATCGGCTGCACTGGGTAAGCCATTTTGAGAGCGTGACTTTTTCCACGAATCGAAGTCGTCACCAATATAGAAATCGACCTCAGCTCCGATACTTCTGCCGATCCAGTTTCGTTGCAATAACTTGATCGAATCGGACCAGTCGACACCGTCCAATTCGCTGCCAAGTCGATCCGCGTAAGACGTGATGCGCAACATCCATTGTCGCAACGCCCGACGTTCGACAGGGTGGTTTCCACGATCACTTTTACCGTCGGCGGTCACTTCTTCGTTGGCGAGAACGGTTCCCAATGCGGGACACCAGTTGACGGGAGCGTGTGACTGATAGGCAAGACGGTGATCGTCTTGAAATGCGCGAATCGCATCCTCTCCCTGAACATCATCGGGGATGGGAAGCTCGTCTATTGGTCGCCCTTTACCGGTCCGCTCTTTGCCATCGGGTCCGGTCCAGACGAATTCCGGGTCGTACCAGGTATTAAACAATTGGAGAAAGATCCACTGTGTCCAACGCACGTATTCGATGTCGGTGGTTGCAATCTCTCGACTCCAGTCGTAACTGAAGCCGAGACTTTTGAGTTGGCGCCGGAAGGTATCAATATTCTTGTAAGTGGTAACGCGAGGGTGTGTTCCCGTTTCGATGGCGTATTGTTCGGCGGGAAGACCGAAGGCATCCCAGCCCATGGGGTGCATCACGTTGACGCCGTTCATTCGTTTGTAGCGCGAGACAATATCGGTTGCCGTGTATCCTTCAGGGTGTCCGACATGCAAGCCGCTGCCCGACGGATAGGGGAACATATCGAGTGCGTAATATTTCGGTCCCTTAGGCACACCGCCTGGTGCGCGAAAGGTTTGATTTTGATCCCAGAATTCCTGCCATTTGGGTTCGATGCGTCGGGCGTCGTAACGTGGCATGAAAGCGTCTTTCCATCAGTTCAGTAATATTGTCGGTTTCGAGACCTCGATTAACGAGACGCCTCGCAGGCCGCAAATGTTCGCAAAACGGACAATGACTCTGTAGAACCAGTCTAAAGTGGCGGGATCCGAATGCAATCTCGGGTGCTCAACAAATGTGTTGAACGAACCGAAACCGCATTATTTCAGAAAGTTCCCCAAAAAACGATGCTACGGGGGGTTGGCTCGTATTGACGCAATCGGCAGATTTTGCCAAAACTCCGACCCCGTGGATAAGGGACCCTGTCACAAAGGGACTTGTGAAACACGCCGAATGAACGGCATTTGCAAAGGAGTGCATATCGTGAAGAAGCTCGTCGTATTTACCGCTGCTGTGGCGATGATCTGTGGAATGGGATTGGTTCGTGCCGAGGCACAATCAGACCCTCACAAAGTCGCCTTGATTGACATGGCACAAGTTTTCAAACAATACAAAAAGTTTGAAGCCTTGCGTGAAGGACTGAAGAACGAAATCGCCGGTTCCGAAGAAACCATCAAAGCCGATGTCGAAGGAATCAAAGCGCTGTCTTTGAAGTTGCAGATGATGACCGAAACATCACCTGGTTACGCTCAAGCAGAAGCGCAACTTGCTTCCAAAGCGGCCGAGATTGACGCTCGCCGTAAAGTGATGCAACGTGATTTCCTGCGTAAGGAATCGCAAATTTACAAAGAAGTGTACATGGAAGTGCAATCGGCCGTCAAAATGTACGCCGAGTACTACAAGTACACGCTCGTTCTGCGATTTAATCGTACTGAACTGAGTCAGGAAGATGATGCCCGTGGCGTCATCAACGGGATGAATCGCCAAGTCGTTTACCATAACCCGGAAAACGATATCACCGAAGCAGTGCTCGAATATCTGAACAAGAAGTATCAGAAAACAGCTGCTGCTCCCGGTGCGACATCATCCCAATAATGATTTGATCTATCGTCTTGCCGATTTACGGTGAGGCTTATGCTGACGACGAGCCTGACCGGCAGCGAAGGAGTTTTCTTCGTTGTCGGTTGACTCGTATCATCTTCCAACGATTTACCTGTCTGTTCGAGATGCGGGACAAGACAATGGCCGAACGACGGCAAAAGACACTCAAGCGAAATGCCGAAATCTGTGGATTCGGACTTTTCTCCGGCGTCGATGTCAGCCTCCGATTTCATCCGGCTCCCGAAAATACCGGTGTGGTTTTTCATCGTGTTGACCTGAAAGGTCAGCCCGATGTCCCGGTCTCGTTGGCTTTTTTGGAATCGACTCATCGTCGAACGTCTCTCGTCAACGGCAATGCTCGCGTCGAACTGACCGAACATGTTTTGGCAGCATTGGCAGGATTACAGATTGATAACTGCCTGATCGAAATCGATGCGGCGGAAGTTCCCGGTGTGGATGGTTCCTGTCGACCGTTTGTCGAAGAGTTACTTGCGGCTGGAATTGTGGAACAGTCGGCGTTGCGCTCGTCCTTACGGATTGAACAAGCTCTGGAAGTAGAGTCTGAGCGAGGTGATGCCAGTGTCCAGATTCGCCCTCACATGTCCGAGGGTTTGGTGATTACCTATCACTTGGATTACGGTCATAGTTCTCCCATTCCTCCACAAACATTCACGGTCAACGTCACACCAGAAACATTCTTGCAGGAAATCGCCTTCGCCAGAACATTCGTCCTGGAATCTGAAGTGGCGACGTTAAAGGCTGCCGGTTATGGGCAACGTGTGACTGAGAAAGATCTACTCGTCTACGGTGAAGACGGAGTGATTGGAAACACGTTGCGGGCCGTCGATGAATGCGTCCGTCATAAAATTCTGGATGCCATCGGAGATTTTGCCCTTTTGGGATGTGACTTAAAAGGTCACATCACAGCTTGGCGTTCAGGACATCACTTGAATCAACAACTCGCCCAAAATATCGAGGCTGCGAACAGACAACAGTCTGTCCCACCGACCTCGCATGTCGCCTGAAACTGAAAAACAATATTATGAACGACCTCAAAGTTGGTGTTATCGGAGTGGGCGCGCTTGGACGCCATCACGCTCGTATTCTTGCGGGAATAGAAGGTGTCATTCTGGTTGGAGTGGCCGACTCTTCCGAAGAACGTGGCCGTGAAGCCGCCGAGAGCTGGGGTTGTGAATGGTACGCCGACTATCGTGAAATGCTGCCACACATTGAAGCGGCCTCGATTGCGGTACCGACCTTTGCTCATTTGGAAGTTGCAAAAGAGTGTGTGTCTCACGGCATTCCAATGATGATGGAAAAACCGCTGGCTGGTAATGTCAGTGATGCTCGTCAAATCGCCGAGATGGCAGACAAAAAAGGACTCACTCTGCAAGTCGGCCATGTGGAGCGATTCAATCCCGCCACCGTTGCCGCAGAACCTCTCTGCCAAAACCCTAAATACATCAAATCCGAACGACTCAGTTCGTTTTCGTTCCGTTCAACCGACATCAGCATCGTTCACGACCTGATGATCCACGACCTCGACCTGATTTTGGGTTTGGTTCAGTCTGAACTGAAAAGTGTTCAAGCGTTTGGGATCTCTTTGTTTGGAAAACAGGAAGATGCCGTTCAAGCTCGGCTTGAATTTGAAAACGGCTGCATCGCCGATGTTTCCGCAAGCCGGATTAATCCAACTGCCGGTCGTGCGATGCAAATTTTCTCGGAAAGCGGATGCACGACCGTTGATTTCACCACTCGTGAAGTGAAACAGTATGCTCCCGGAGCAGAGCTTCTCGCTGGAGTCTCTCCGGTGGAAATGGCTTTTCAACCCGGAGCTGACATCGCGCAGTTGCGAGACGACGTGTTTGGCCGATTCATCACTGTCACTGATGCCGATGTCTCTGACGATGACGCATTGACCGCCGAACTGACCCACTTCGTCAAATGCGTCAAAACAAATTCGACGCCTCTCGTCAATGGCTGGACGGCCGTGGCTGCGTTAGAAGTTGCAGACGAAATTCAAAAAGCGGTCGCGTCGCATGCCTGGGGTAATGGACCACAATCATTGGTGGGACCGCGAATTTTCGATACCAGCAATGAGAATCAGCAAAAAGCAGCCTGATATAAAAGCAGTTGAGAAGAAGAAACAGTGGAGATGCTCTCGTGAATGAAATCAGGACAAAGACTCAAACAACCTCACAACCGAGAAACCGAAAACTGAAGCTGATCCTTTTGGCGCTGTCGTTTGGCGTCATGGTGAGTTTTGTTTGTGGGGAACTCATCTTTCGCGTCATTGGATATTCCCCAGAATTTGTGAATCCCTCTGGTTCTTTTCACCAACACGACCCCGAATTGGGTTTTATCGGAAAGCCGAAGTTTTCCGGGATTTTTCACACCACCGATTTCAATATTCCGGTTTCCTACAATCAGCATGGATTCAGGCACACTCACAAACAAAACAGCTCTACAGAACGAACACTCTATATTCTGGGAGATTCGTATGGGTGGGGATGGGGTGTCAAACCGGGAAAATCAATCAGCGACTACATTGCGACCGAATTCCCGAATTGGAACGTCATCAATTACTCGCTACCCGGCTATGGAACATTGCAACAAAAAATGGTCTTTGACCGATTCGTGCAAGCTAATCTCAAGAATGACGATGCGGTGATGATTCTCCATTTTGGAAACGACTTTGATGACAATGTCAGAAAGACAGCCGATAATGCACCACATGCTTATCTCTCAGAGACGGGCGAAGTCAATATTTCACTTCCTCCCCCTGAGCGATGGTCTTCCGGTCTGAAACAAAAACTGAAAGACACCTCTTACTTTTATAACTACCTCGCTTACGTGATCAATTATTAAAAGCGACTCTCAAATCATCGTAAGGAAGAGACAAAACTTACCAAGCAAAAAGGGAAGTCTAAAGAGGATCCCACTATGATTCAGGATGATCCCCGAATCACGGTCATGGAATATTTACTTTCTGAGATTCAATCAGAGTGTCGCAATAAAGAAGTGCCATTGTTGATGGTTCGAGTTCCTTACCGGAATGAGTTTGGGGAATCACCTCCTCACCAACTCACTAACCTAGAGCTACGGTCCTCTTACCGCCCGACCATTCGTTCAATCACAGAACGTCTCGACATCCCATTTCACGATTTGAGTTCTCCATTTGTGAAGTGGAAACAAGCCAACGAAAGCCGCTTGACGTTTGAGTACGATGCACATTGGAATGAAGCTGGGCATAAGCTTGCGTTTGAAAGATCGCGAGATTTTCTCAATTCACATTTGGCACCCAGTTCTTCAGGTCTTCCCTCAAATAATAGACTCGAAACACAAATCACAATTGAAACCAATGAGAATCCTGTGATTCGAGAGTAACTCGTTCCACAGGTCCAATATGATATCGGTATAGAAATCGAGTCGCGTTCATGACGGCAATTCTTGGCATCTCGGCGTTTTATCACGATTCGGCAGCGGCATTGGTCGTCGATGGCGAAATCATTGCCGCTGCGCAGGAAGAGCGATTTACGCGCGTCAAACATGATTATCGATTTCCACAAAACGCCATCGATTACTGTCTTTCCAAGGCCGGTCTTTCTCCTGAAGATCTTGATTACGTCGGCTTCTATGATAAGCCGTTCACAAAATTTGAACGCTTAACCGAAACCTATCTGAAGTTTGCGCCTCTCGGCTATCGCTCATTCCGACGAGCAATGCCTTTGTGGTTGAAGGAAAAATTGCATCTCCCTCGGGAGATGAGAAAAGGTCTTCGAAACCGTTACAAAGGACGTTTCGTATTCACCGATCATCACGAGTCTCATGCCGCCAGCGCTTTCTTCCCATCACCTTTTGAAGAAGCCGCCATCATTACCTTTGATGGCGTGGGGGAATGGTCAACAACTTGCTATGGCCGAGGTGAAGGAAACAAAATCACGCTCGATCAGGAAATTCGATTTCCTCATTCGCTGGGTTTGTTGTATTCCGCGTTTACTTATTACACAGGTTTTCTGGTCAACAGTGGTGAATACAAAGTCATGGGTTTGGCGCCCTATGGTCGCCCCGTGTTTGCTGACCGCATTCGTGAACAACTGATGGACCTGAAAGAAGATGGCTCGTTCCGCATGGACATGAGTTACTTCAATTATTGCCAGGGACTCACCATGACAAACGAGAAGTTTCATCGTTTGTTTGAAGCGCCCCCACGAGAACCGGAGTCCGAACTGTCACAGCGAGAAATGGATCTCGCAGCCTCAGTGCAGGCAGTGACGGAAGAAATCATGCTGAAAACCGCATGTCACGTCCATGAAGTCACCGGCATGAAAAACCTGGTGATGGCAGGGGGAGTCGCTCTGAACTGTGTCGGTAATGGAGTGATTTTGCGAGAAGGCCCATTCGATCAGGTTTGGATACAACCGGCTGCGGGAGATGCAGGGGGAGCACTCGGCACGGCACAATTCATCTGGCACCAATTACTCGACAAGCCTCGCAAAATTGTTGGTAAAGATGCACAACACGGTTCACGACTAGGCCCTGAATTCAGTGACGAAGAAGTTTCATCGTTCCTTCAGAAGGAAGGCGTTGAATCCACCCGGTTTGAGACCGATGATGAAATGTGCGAGCACGTCGCCAAACTGATCGCCGATGAGAACGTCATCGGCTGGTTTCAGGGACGTATGGAATTTGGACCGCGAGCATTAGGATCACGCAGCATCATCGGTGATGCCCGCAGTCCTGAAATGCAACAGGTCATGAATCTGAAAATTAAATATCGCGAATCATTCCGTCCTTTCGCTCCGATTGTCTTACAAGAACACGTCCACAAATATTTTGAAATGCGCGAGGGGGAAGAAAGCCCGTACATGCTCATGGTGGCTCCCGTGCATGAGCAAATTCGGAACAAGGAACTCGGGGAAGAATATGAACAGGCATTTGGAATCGAGAAGTTAAACTACAGCCGTTCGACTGTCCCCGCGGTCACACACGTCGATTATTCTGCCAGAGTTCAAACTGTCGATGATGAACGAAACCCGGTTCTGCATAATCTGATGACGAAGTTTTACGATCAAACCGATTGCCCGGTTCTCATCAATACCAGTTTCAATGTTCGTGGAGAACCCATCGTCTGTACGCCCGAAGATGCATTCCGCTGCTTCCAGATGACGGGTATGGATGTACTCGTTTTGGGACGACATGTCGTGGAAAAGAAAAATCAAAAACTGGATGTCGATGAATCGCAGCAGCAAGAACATCTTGCCCAATTCCAACTCGACTGACCAACACACCAAAGCAATATTAGCATTCAGAGATCATCATGGCACTCGTTCAACTCAACTGGAATCCCGAAAACCGTCAACTAAAACAGTTCGGCTGGTTTTCTCTGATCATGCTTCCTTTTCTGGCATGGCTGTGGGGGGCCACAACATTTGTCATCAGTATCTGTTTGGGAATTGGTGCCTTGTTCGCCCTTCTGGGAATGGCCGTCCCAAGCGTTCTCAAACCAGTTTTTCTGGGGCTCTCACTTATCCTGATGCCAATTGGGTTGGTCGTTGGTGAGATCCTGATGTTGCTTGTCTTTCTATTGGTTTTCCTGCCAATTGGGCTCGTCTTTCGCATGATGGGACGTGACCGCTTACAACTGTCAATCAACCGAAGCCAAACCAGTTACTGGCAGCCGAAAGAAATTCCCTCTCGTAAAGAACGCTATTTTCGACAATACTAGAGCAAGATTGTCAGTCGCTTCCGAGAGACATTCCCAATAATTTGATCAGGCCAGAATCGCCATGCCCGAACAACAAGATGAAACGAATAGCGAAAAGAGTTTCGAGGAACTGAGCCAGGATAAGCAACTGGGACTCGCGACTGAATTTTTGATGTTCATCAAAGAAAATAAAATCTGGTGGATGCTTCCCATCATTTTGGTGCTGGGAATGGTGGGAGTATTGGCATTCCTGACAACCACGGGGGCTGCACCGTTCATCTATACGTTGTTTTGATCGACACCGTTTTGATCCATGCAGACGTCGGAGGAAAGATATCCTTCTTCGCTCCAACCGCGACCAAGATTATAAGCACGAATCAACCGATCCAGTCGTTCTCGCGGTAAAGTCGCACCCTTACTGCCACCGGTTTGCAGCGAACTGGAAAGAAATCGCTCGGGGAGAGTATCTTCAGCAGGGGTCCAGCCTTGCTCAATGTTGTAGCGTTTTTTTAATTCGACAATATTTTTGGCTGACTGCTGTAACTCTTCACCATCGACATTCCAACCGGTCACCAGCGACAACATCTCTGCCATCTCGGCATACTTGTCTTCGAACACACCGCGGAGAAACTTGCAAAGAATCAGAGAATCGATGATCGCAGCCTCGTCTTCGGTTTGAATGGCTGCCGACACATCGGCTTCGGTGATGTTCATGCGGTCCACGGAGTCCGAGAAATCGGCTTGATAAGCTCCCGAACGATTGTGATCGGCTCCACGAGATCCGACGGCAAAACCGAGTGCCATGGATTGCAAAGCACGCGGTTCATATCCGGGGAGTTCCAGCCCTTTCACTTGCGGTGCAAACGCGATGCTTCCCTGCCCAATTTGTTCTGCTAATATTCGAGATCCTTCTGCCAACAAATCACCCTCATCCCGACGATGACCGATTTTTTCCAAGGCAGATAAAAGTGTGTCCCCTCGACCGAACTCGAACCCCTTCCAATCAATCAGTCCACGCTCTGCACACTCCATCGCAAACGCAATGGTGCCTCCCGCCGAGATGGTATCGATTCCCAACTCATCGCACAGTTGTGAGGCTTTAAGGACTTCTTCGGCATCTCCCACTCCGCACATCGGACCAAGAGCAAAGAGGTTTTCGTATTCCAACCGGACTGGTTTTTCCCCTTTTTCAAGAGCATACAGATGCTCGCAACCGATGGTACATGCCGCGCACGATTTCCGGGCTTTGTCACGACTGAGCGTCAAGGTTTCGGGAGCGAGATCGACTGCCTGCTCAAACTCACCTTCCTGAAAATTGCGAGTGGGTAACGTCCCCAGTCGATTGAAAACTAACAAATTGCCTGCCGTCCCGAGTTCGCGATACTTCTCTGTCGCGGGACCGAATGATTTTTGGGAGACCGACTTGCTAAGGGCAACAAGTTCTTTGGGATGCGCGAACTGGATGCGCTCGTCACCCGCAACGCCGATTGCTTTGAGAAATTTGGAACCCATGACGGCACCGAGCCCGCCCCGCCCCGCGTGTCGTCCATCATGAGAGATGGTCGCGTAGCGGACGAGATTTTCACCCGCGGGGCCAATCACGGCATAACGGTACTGTGCTCCGATGCTCTCTTTGAGAGAATCTTCAGCGGAAGGAATATTCATTCCCCAATAAGAATCAGCGTCGTGTAAAGCGATTCCGTCAGTTGTGATCAGTAGGACTTTCGGACTTTCTGATTGCCCCACAATGACAATCGCGTCGTGTCCCGTTTTTTTTCCGGCAATCGCAAAATGTGAAGACGCGAGAGAGTCATTGATGCGCTGTGTGAGTGGTGATTTCGCGACCACGGCAAACTTGGCAGAGGTGGTCAGTGGGCTTCCCACCAACGGACTAAAGGTAAATACCAAGGGAGCCTCCGGCGCCAATGGGTCCACATGTTGTCCGATTGTCTCTGCGCGGAGAATCCACGTCCCCAACCCAACACCACCAATATAATTCCTCAAAACGGATTCGGACAGTGGCTTTGATTCCGACTGACCAGTCGAAAGATTGACCAGCAAGTAACGTCCGAAATATCCTGGAGTGGCGTCATTCATGATGGAAGCTCTTTAACGAATCGACTTTAACCGCCTGCATCTGCAGAAAGCAGCAAGATATGATCGCCGGCAGAGAGTGTCTCATCGGCTGAACGAGTAAAACGTCTGCCATCAATACTTGCGAGGTAGCCGTTCTTTAACTCTCCCCGCTCGACGCAAACACCTTCCAGTTGCGGATACTTTTCCCCCACCAAAGTCCAGAGGTCATCGAGACGACACGCCGTAAACTCAGCCTGCTCGAGTCCGACTTTTTGCCTGACGATGCCCAGAAATTCGACCGTGACGTGTGAGTTGTTCATGCGTTACAGAAATGTTTTAAGAGAACCAACGCCGATTTCTTCACGCGAGTACAAGGGTTCTGCATAGGCGGTATTGATCGTCCAGCCCCAATAACGGGCCCGATCTTTGACATCGTCAATCCCGGTCGGAAATTCTGTCGAGCGACCCGTCAAAACCTGACTTTCAAACGCATGCACTGCTTGCATCTTGGTTTCGATGTGCGCCGAGATGTCATAAACAAATGAGGGAGAAGGATGAACGCGGAGATGAACACTCAAAAAATGGTACAGCTTCGGTGGCAAAAACGGCTCACCAGCGAAGTCTGAACGACTGAGCTTCGACCAGAAGCGGGCATCTTCGACCAACCGGCATGCAACCACGTGATCAGGATGCGAGTCTTCCCAATAAGGTGCAAGAATGATCTGCGGACGTGTTAAACGAAACACTTCCGCCAGATTACGCCGTGCGTCTAAGGTGTTTTCCAAACTCCGATTCGGCAAATCCAGATTACCTCGCCAGGTGAGATCGAGAATTTCAGTCGCACGATCAGTTTCCTGTTTGCGTACTTCAAGAGTCCCATGAGGTGTTGGTTCACCAGAAGTGAGATCAACGACTCCTACCCGTAATCCCTCTGCCCGCGACGCTGCAATGATTCCTCCCACACTGATCTCAGCATCATCGGGGTGCGGTGCGACCACCAGCAAATCAAGTGGAGAATCTAAAGTTGGTAGCTGGCGAACATTCATGAAGTGGTACTTCTTGTAATATTTTCAACGGGGTGTCAGTGAACGGTTCTGAAGAGATGAATGATCTGGACAGTCTCCCGCGATGACCTACAATCTCAGTCCCATCCTTGGCAAATCCTTTGCCACTTAAAATCCCACTCCTGTCAAATCCGTTCGGGATTCTCCCATGAAAAATTTGTATCTACTCTTTGCGTTGACTATCGGTTGTTTGAGTTGTGGCTGCCAAGCTATGAACGACTCTCGTCAACTGGGCCACAACACCATCAATTCGATGTTTCCTGTCCCTCAAGAACGCAGTAACGACTTTGCCGATGAAAACCGCGTCGATAAAGGCCACGAAGACATGATGCTGCAATCACGAACTGATATGTCAAAATCGACGGAAGTGGATAAATGGTGGTTTGAAAAAATCATGTCGCCCGAAGCACGAAGCATCGAACGAAGCCTCGGTGTTGAATATTACTAAATGCTCGGTGAACTCAAGATTTTTTGCTGCGGCGTAACTTGTCCGAGCCTTTGGCAGACGGCGTTTCTTCTTTAGAAGACAAGACCTTCTCAATCGTCTCTAACAGCACGTCCATGGCAAACGGCTTGCGTAAGTAATCCGAAACTCCCAACATCTCTGCATACGCTTTGTGACGGCTTCCCTCGTTTGCTGTGATCATAATCACGCGCGGCGGTGAATCGAGTTCTGTCAAATATTCGAGCACCGGAAACCCACCCATACGTGGCATCATCATATCTGTGATGACGAGGTCGGGATTCTTTTCTTCGATCAACTTACGCCCATCGACGCCATTCGGGGCGGTATCAACAGTATAGCCGGCATTTTGCAAGACAGCGGTCATCGTCGAAGAGATCTCGCGATCATCTTCAATCAGCACAATGGAGACGGACATGGTGGGTCATCCTTCGGTCGTAGTGGCCAAGTCGGGAGGGTTTCCATTATACGCAACCAGCGACGAACGCAACGTCCGATCTGGCAGGTTTGTACGCCTTGAACAAAGATTCTCGCAGATTACAGCGATTACAGAATTTCCAGTGATGGCATTTTGGGAGCATCGAGAGAATTTAACACGATTTGCCGAGTGATTTCTGCACACATCTTTTCCAATGATTCGCGAGCGGAATTCTCCTCACTGAACAATTTGGAGATTTGCCCCTCATCACCGTATTCCCGAATGACGGGATCACTGGGAATTTCTCCCAGACACGGTAGCGATAGCTCTTTTGCTTTCCCGGCGGCTCCCCCCTGCCCAAACATTTCGCCACTCATATTTTCGACAATTCCCAGGACGGGGATTTTGACCTGTTGATACATGCCAATCGCTTTGACGGCATCCAGTAGCGCCACTTTTTGCGGTGTGCAAACCACGACGGCTCCCGCCAGGCTCACCATTTGTGAGAGCGTGATGGCCACATCGCCCGTTCCGGGTGGCATGTCGATGATCAAATAGTCGAGATCACCCCAATCCGTTTGTTGCATGAACTGTGTGAGCAACTTGTGCAACATCGGACCACGCCAGATCACTGCCTGATCTTCGGGGATCATAAACCCGATGGACATCATCGGCATGCCATCGGCCATGATGGGTTGCAAGCGTTGCACTTTTTGACCGTCGGGATTTTCTTTTTCGACGACTTCAGGTTCGCCTTTGGCACCTACAAGATGTGGGATACTGGGACCATAGACATCGGCATCCATCAGGCCGACGGTCGCTCCAAAACTTTTCAAACCATAAGCAAGAGTGGCGGCAACAGTGCTTTTCCCAACACCTCCTTTACCACTTCCCACTGCGATCACATTTTTAACTTTCAGACCAATGGAACCGCCTGCGTTTTTGCCGAGAACTTTCACGGAATATTCGAAATTGATTTCGCCCACTTCAGGATATTTTTCCGCAATCGTAGATTGAATCGCAGAGGTCAGTTCGTCTTTCGATAAATACGCATAGGTAGGAAGCTGAATTTTCAGAGTCCACCGGCCCTCCGATTCAGTCGCACCGACGAGCATTTGTAGCTCTTTCAGGGTCCGACCAAATGCCGGATCTTTGACAGCTTCCAAAGAAGAAAGAAGTTCGGATTCATTCATTGTCTATCAACTCGATTCTTATTCAGGCGGATCATCCCGAGTTTCGGGAATCTATGACTTGATCGGTTTCGTGAAACAGGTATCTCATGACGATGTGACTCAATCGGTCTGGCAAAACGGGAGCAAGTAATACTTCAACTGCTCCCAACTCACGAATTGTCCATTCCAGCTCCAAATTTTCCGCAGGGAGCAAAACAATCGTACGGACCGAGTACGACTGCTGACGAAGCACTGCCAACAAACGCAACACCGCAGGGAGATCAATTTCCAAACCAACGACCAACAAACTCGTTGTTTTCGTGGCCACCAGTGGTACGACATCCTGAACTCTCGTCCGCATCCGAATGCTCACCGGCTGATCAACAAATTGTCGGCTTAACTCCGCAGACCAGAAGGGCGTCTCTTCCAGCACCAACACCGAAGGAGGAGTCGGTTTACGGAATGTCGACATTGCCTTTGTCATGCACCGATTCTAGGCGCGAACATTGCTAAAAACAACGCATGATGATTCAACGAGATTTGCGTTCGATCAACAACAGCGTAATATCATCCGGAAGATGAGGGTCGGGATGAAACTCACGAACTCGATTGCGGATCAGATCCCGCAATTTTTCTGCCGGTAGTTCCTGATTTTCCAAGATGATTGACTTCAGACGTTCGACCCCAAACATTTCATTTTTGTGATTCCGTAACTCGATTAGACCATCGGTCGCCAGCACGACCAAATCACCTGGATGAATATTTCTGAGAGTTCCCGGTTTGACCGGCATGTCGGGGATCGCTCCAATCGGCAAACTGGTGGTCTCCAGATCGTGAATGATCCCTGTCTTTCGTTCGAGAAACAAAGCCGGTGCGTGAGCGGCATTAGTAAAACTCAACTCATGAGTGGAGGGACAAATCGCCACGAAGATCGCCGTAATGAAACGACCATCGTGTAAATCCGGGTAAATGGATTCGGACAAGAGATGAAACAGTTTTGACACGCGGGACCGATTCCTTGCCAACACTCGGAACATGGCGCGAAACGATGCCATAATCAAACTCGGCCCCACACCGTGCCCACTGACATCAGCCACCATAATGCCGAGTCGATTGTCGGGAAGTTTCACAAAGTCGTAATAGTCTCCACTGACTGATTCGGCCGGTTCCCACCAACTCGCCAATTCATACTGAGGAATTTTGGGCATTGTGGTTGGTAAGAAACTGGTCTGAATTTCTCGTCCCAATTCGATAGCCGATTGAAACTGGGCTTTCTCTTGAACTTCTTCGATCAACTGTTGTCGCTCAATAGCGGCTCCGGCATGAGCGGCAAACGCCTGAATCAGTTTTTCATCCAGATCGGTAAAGAGTCCCGCATTCTTATTGAGTACCTGTAGCACACCGAGCAATTTGTCATTGCGAACAGACAGAATCGGACAGGCAAGAATGGATTCCGTTCGGTATCCGGTCTGTTGATCGACGGTTCGGTCCCACCGCTCTTCCGCATAAGCGTCGGAAACATTGAGCAGTTCGCGATGCTCTCCCACCCACCCGACAACGCTCTCACCCATTCCTCGACGAATCTCGGAAATTTCGAGTTCCGTAACGACTTCTGTGTACAAATCGCCTTGCTCTTCGTCGTAGAGGAACAAACTGGCACGGTCACAATGATGGGCTGCGCACACTGCATCTGTGACCAGCGCGAGAATCTCTGCAAGATCCTGCTGTTGAGTCAGCTTATTGGTGACATCCAAAAGGATGTTTAATCCTTCAAGATGCTGCTCGGCTAGCAATTGATAATTGGTACTTGGAGATGATGACATATCAGAACCATTCACGAGAGAACTCACAAAGTGCATCTAGTCTATCTGAACCGGGCCAGCAGTGATATCGGGAGATTCTTCGGTTTCTGTTCGCTGAATACGCTCATCAATCCACCCTTCATCAACGAATCGACGAAAGATCCAGCGAAATGCGTGATCCATCTTAATGAGAGTTTCCTGACGTCGCTCTTCCGCGAGATCATCTTCCCAAACAAACCCTTCGAGTGAAAGACGCACACACCAATTCTCACTTTCTGCTGACTGATTCAAGCGTTCCATGACTCGACGTGTCCACAAGATCCCGAACCAATCCCGAAAATCGAGCCATAACCTTTCGTAGCCTCTTCTGTCGTTGGCAGCAGAATTCATGCGCCAAGACATTAAAAAGAGTGAAGAACAGACGAGTATTCCTGAAAAAGCACGAACTAATAACGGTGATCGGAACGGAATGGGCAAGGATTCACTGCAAGTTGATAACGCGATTGCCATCGCCAGACAGTACATCATGGCAGGCAGTGTGAGGCGTGTACCAAAATAGTTGCCCAAGACCATCAACAAAACCACGATCACTCCCATCAAAGCGGGAGGTTCGAGATTCAGCGACTGATTGGGGGGCGTCCCAAACAATTCTGCAATTAACGGCCAATTGAGCATCAGCAACATTGGAATGACCACGAAGACGTTCCAGACCCGAATTCCCGGACGCTTCGCTCCCAACACAGACACCAAAGGGGACAGCATCAGCGTGATCGAAAGGTAATGGGCTCGACTGATCAAAGAGTAAGCATGATTTTCTCCGCACCAAACCTCCAACGAAGTCACAATGAACCAGAAGACCAAACCCAACATCAACCAATATCCTGCTCCCGACAGAGTTGTGAAGCGGAGCGTTGGTTGAATACGAATAATCCAAAGCCCCAGCGTGCCTGATATCAGCAGCATTGAAAGAATTGCCAGCGACATAGACATAGTGGAGGCTTTATCTGTCGAACTTCGGGAATGACTAGAGATTGCGTAAATGCTGTACACAGCACAATACAAACAGGTTAGACAATCTCACCAAGCCTGAAAAGCAATTCAAACAGAACAGGGCAAGGCAAGCTGAGTCAAGTTGTCGTCTGATAAAACCGTAATAACCGGCACAGGCTACGCGGAGAACCAAAGCGAGCGTATTTATCGCAATTTATCCAGAATGTCCTTCCTCACAATGTCGAGTGATACACAAAGACCTCGTACGGATGCCGTGCGAGTTGCGTTGAACTCCGGCAAATGTTGACGGGTGGTCTGTCACAATAACGAACCGAGAGTTCCTCACGTTCGAAGACCGAACAATTATTCTGAGGAGAATTGAAATGAAGAAGTGGATGAGTCTAACCGCAATCGTGGTTCTGTGTTGTAGTGGTGCACAGGCAGATGCGGGGCTGTTTGGCCTGTTTGGCCACGGTAAGAGCTGTAACACCTCTTGCTGTACAGAAGCCCCTAGCTGCTGTGCTCCTGCTGAAGCATCTTGTTGTGCTCCAGAAGCTGTGTCTTGTTGTGCTCCTGAAGCTGTAAGCTGCTGTGCTCCTGAAGCCGCTAGTTGTTGTGCTCCTGCTGCTTGTGCTCCTGAAGCCGCTGCTTGCTGTGCTCCTGAAGCTGCTAGTTGTTGTGCTCCTGCTGCCGCTGCTTGCTGTGCTCCAGAAGCTGCTAGCTGTTGTGCTCCTGAAGCCGCTGCTTGCTGTGCTCCTGAAGCCGCTGCTTGCTGTGCTCCTGAAGCTGCTGCTTGCTGTGCTCCTGAAGCTGCTAGTTGTTGTGCTCCTGCTGCTTGTGCTCCTGAAGCCGCATCTTGCTGTGCT
>JAURQH010000028.1 GCA_030836185.1 Planctomycetota bacterium | reverse complement strand
CCATTAACCATTGAATCAGTTGGATATACCATTGGAACATCAGAGTGATCCAAAACACTCCTGCCAGATTAAAGATGACATGAAAATAGGCGGCTCGTCTGGCATTGGTGGTTGCCCCAATGGAGGCCAAATAAGCCGTGATCGTTGTCCCGATATTCTCTCCCAAAACCAACGCTGCCGCCGTTTCGTAGGAAATGATTCCCTGAAACGCGAGCGAGATGGTGATTCCTAAAGTTGCCGAGGACGATTGGACCATCGTTGTGAGCAGACATCCGACCAACGCGCATTTCAGGACTCCCCAGTATGTATCAGCACTAAACTTTTGAAACCAGCTTTCAAACTCGGGTAACTCTTTGATGAAGGCGCACGAATCCTTCATTAACTCCAAACCAAAAAAGACCATCCCAACGCCCATAAAAAACATGGCCCAATAGCGCCGACGGTCACCTTTGGAGAAGAGATAAATAAATGCTCCAACTCCAAGAATCGGTAAGCCGTACTTCCCCACCTTCAAAACCAGAATCCATCCGGTGATGGTTGTTCCGATGTTGGCCCCCATGATCACACCGATGGCTTGTGAAAGCTGCATGACACCGCTGTTCACGAACCCCACCACCATCACGGTGGTAATCGAACTGGATTGAACCACACAGGTGACAACGACGCCGACCGTCGTGGCCAGAAGACGGTGAGTCGTGACAAGGCTGATCAGTCGACGCAGGCTGGTACCGGCAACGGCCTGCATCCCCTCCGACATGTTTTTCATACCGAGAAGAAAGATCCCCAGCCCGCCAACCAACCCGAAAACGAGATCCATAAAAACAGAGAGTTGCACGCGACTACCCCTTCACTTTGTTAATCTTTCGTGAATTCGGAAGATCGGCTATGTTATGGAAATCCAATGCTGGCATCAACTTGCTTGCAATATTAAGACGCAGTCAGGAAGACAACATGAAAGTGCTCAAATGTTCTGTAGGAGATTGGATCATCTACCGGAAACAGAAAAGAAGCCCTTCTCCCGGTCCCAGAGCGAAATCTATTCATGCCGACCAAAGCGGTGAAGAGTACACCTACATTGTCGAAAAATACTGGATCGTCCAGGAGATTGGACCGGACGGAACTCTCACCCTGATCACCCGGCAGGGAAAACAGCATGTCATTCCGCCGGACGATCCTCGTCTCCGTAAACCTGGGCCGATAGAACGCTGGCTTGTTGCCAGTCGATTCCGTGAAGTTGAAAAAGCGAGACAGGCGGCTTTCGAAGAATCGTAATCTCTCCGTGATTATTTACTTCGCCAGCAGTTCTCTCATTGCGTCCATCAACACTTTCTCGACACCCGGCTTCACACGACTGGCCCGGTCACTCGATTCGTACCCTCCTTGTGAATACGCGATGTCAGTACAGACATAACCGGGTGCATAATCACCGTAAGCAGCCATTGCGACAAAGTGATCGGGAGCCATTTTCTGAGCCGCCAGTTGATACTCGACAAACAACTCCCCTGGCATATGTAGTACCCGAGCCTGCCTGATGCCGAGACAACTGATCTGGATCGGATCTTTGGATTCACAGCGACGTAACCAGACAAGATGCTTGGCCGCATACCAGCGATCATCGGCCTTGGCGTCTTTGTTGTTTACCTTCGCAACAAGATCTTCTTCGACCAAATGGTCGGCCATTGGTAGCAACACATTCTTAGTCTTCCAAAGAAGATCATCACTGTTGACAGAATGTTTCAAGGTCGCCTCCCAAGCTTCCCGCATGCCTGCTTGTACTTTATCGGCGAGAACCTGACGATTTTCTTTCGAGCCATCGTTCCATTTCCCCGCACCGATGTTGCCACTCGCACCATTAAAATGAATGTGAGCGACCTGAAGTTCCTCTTCTTGTGCATTTCGTGCGATGCCGGGAAAATCAGGATTGGCAAGACCGGTTCGATAATAACTCTGCGGATGGGTGGCGTAATAAGTCAGCACGGCCAGAGGCTGGTCTTTGTTCCAAAAGCTGATGGATTTCAACTTCGGATCGATTGTTCCCGCGGGAAAAGCACGAATTTTCGGATCGCGAGTTGCCGTGTAGCGAGTATGGAGAACTTTCCCATCCGGCCCCAATATTCTGCGGTTGCTGGCCACATCCTTGACCGTCCCCTCACCAATGCCCACATGAGTCACAACCGTTGCAGAATCAAGAGATTCTTTCAAAGCGTCAGCAGCATCCTTAACAACACTTCTTGCATGCCGAGCATCGAAGCCTCCGTTCTCAAGTCCTTCTGCTACCAGTAAAGCATCGGCAGCAAAGTCACAACGCGGCGCATCATGCTGGTGAATCGTATGAATCGTGACACGACTCACATCAGTGTTGGCTGCTTGCGAGAGTGTTTCCTTAAAGACGGTTTGACCGCCACTGGCAATTCCGATCCAATCCACCGAAACAAGAACAATCGGTTTTTGATCGCTGAGAATCACAATACCACGGCAACTCAGAGGCGTTTGAATTCCTTTCGTGGAGTCATACGCCAAGGGAGCACCGATGGGTGGAGAAGCATCAACATTGAAAGTGGCCACTTTGATCGGAATGGCGGCTGTCGCATCACCCACAGTGAACGACAAGCAACACAACACAACAGAACAAATCCAATTACAAATAATTTTCTGCGTCAACAACATTTCATGTCTCACTGTCTTTGATGATATTCAAAACGCTTGTTTTCCTCAGTGTAGACACGAAGGGGTGAGGTTGCACGAAGATTCTTTTGGCTTCAACATCAATTTCTCATTACAGTAGAGACATGAAACGACGTACTTTTCTTCAATCAGGGATCGCAGTTGCGTTGGGTAGCCGACTCCACGCACACTACGATCAGAACAAACTTCAAGCGGCCGCAACGATTCTCGCGTGTGCAACTAAGAGTGGGCAGATTGAATCAAGCTCGCTCTATGTGCAACAGGGAGATCGCGTCTTTGCGGAAACCTTCGGCAAGGCCGAGGCTACGGACGCGATGTTCCTGTTGGCGTCAATCTCCAAAACCATTTCCATCGCTACGGTCATGACGCTCTTTGATGAAGGTCTCTTTCGTTTAGAAGATCCCGTCCAAAATTTTATTCCCGAGTTCCAAAAAGAGGGGCGTGAGAAAATCACTATGCGTCACTTGATGACTCACGTTTCAGGTCTCCCCGATCAACTTCCCGAAAATGCGAAGCTGAGATCTCAACACACGCCACTTTCCGGCTTTGTCGATGCGGCCATCCGCACGCCGCTCCTGTTTTCACCAGGCGCTCGGTACAGTTACTCCAGCATGGCGATTTTGTTGGCCACAGAAATCGCTCGTCGGATCAGTGGAAAAAGCATTGCCGAGTTAACACAGGAAAGAATTTATGGACCGCTGAAAATGACCAGATCAGCGATGGGATTGGGAACTTTCAAACTCTCGGACGTGATATTGAATCAAGTCGAACAAGCGGCACCTGAATCAGGAGCCGGTGATCCCACCACGAAATCATGGGACTGGAACAGTCCCTACTGGCGCAAACTCGGAGCTCCCTGGGGAGCGGCTCACGGATCGGCCAAAGATCTGGCCACATTTCTCAACGAGTTTTTAACTCATACCGGTACGATTCTGAAACCGGAAACATCTCGCATGATGGTAGCCAATCACAACCCGAAAGGTATTCGACCTCGCGGACTTGGCTTTGATCTTGGCAAAATCGGAGAGACACCCCACCTCAGCCCCGACACGTATGGACACACCGGTTCCACCGGCACCATCTGTTGGGTCGATCCACAGATCAAATCGCTCTGCATTGTCCTCACGACGTTGCCTTCTCGATCCGTCTCACCCCATCCACGCGATCTGGTTTCCGCTCAGGTCGCCGAAGCCGTACGGTGAAAGCACATGTTGCTTGTCGACTCTTTGATGAGTTTCTTACCGAGCAGAGGGGATAACACTCTTCTCGTGCTGGCTGAAAAGAAAGTGGCCAATGCTTGATCGATTGATATGAAGGAAGCAACTCGCAGGATATTATTCTCTAACTTATGGAAAACTCTACATGGCGATGTGAGGAACTTGTAAACTGAACTACCAAAATATCACAGGGTTATTCTTTTGGAGGTTCAGTCATGAATTCTTTCACACCTGTCATTCGCCTGTTCTTTTTTCTTTTCATAAGTTTGCCCTTCACTCCCGATGTTCCTGGTGCCGATTCACCGGCGACCGAAAAATTGAGGAAGCAAGCCGAGCAGTTTCCTGAAAAGGTGGTCAAGGTTGCAGAAGGTGTCTATACGGCGGTCGGATATAGCGTATCGAACGTCTCAATGATCGTCGGCGATGAGGGTGTCATCATTATCGACACCGGTTTGGACATGCCCGGGGCTGCGAAAATTGCCAAGCAGTTCCAGAAGATCACGGACAAGCCCGTTAAAGCGATCATCTATACCCACAGTCATGGCGATCATACAGGCGGCACGATGGCTTTCATCAGAAAGAAAAGACCGCAGATTTGGGCCAGATCAAACTTCGGGAGCGAATCGAAACCTTGGGATGACGGCGGCATCACATTCCACAGAGTTCGAGGGGCGAGGCAGGGTGGATTCAAATTGCCACCTGAACAGCGCGTCAACAACGGTATCGCACCTGCTCAATACCCCAAACGAGGCGGGGAGGTGTTTGGGTCGGCGAAGGACACCAGCCCGTCTCACACGTTCGACGGTCAAAAAAAACAAATTCAAGTGGCCGGCGTGACGCTTGATCTGATTGCTGCCCCCGGTGAAACCAATGACGGGCTTTGTGTTTGGTTCCCTGAAAAAAAAGTAGTGTTCGCTGGCGACACCTTTTACCGATCATTCCCCAATCTTTATGCCATTCGAGGGACTCCCAACCGAGACGTTCGACTGTGGGCAGAGAGTTTGACTGCAATGACCAAGTTGAATGCCAGATCGCTTGTCCCCGGTCATACGCTCCCTGTCATTGGTGAGAATGATGTGAAGCAGGTTCTTGTTGACTATCGTGATGCCGTTCAATTTGTCCACGACAAAACGGTCGAAGGTATCAACAAAGGACTGACACCCGATCAACTTGTTGAATACGTCAAACTTCCCGAACACCTTGCTAAAAAGGACTACCTTCAACCTTTTTATGGCAAAGTCGAGTTTGGTGTGCGAACCGTTTTCAACTTCTATCTGGGTTGGTTTGATGGAAACCCGACCAACCTGTTGTAAACATCGGTCAGAAAACGTAGCGCTTGTCGGAGTAAAAACGTAGCGCTGGTGGGAAAAAATATCGCCCGAGACTGGTTCTTGCTTCGAGCGAACGGAGGTCTTGTTTAGATCTTCGGCGTCTTGGGCGTTCCGCTTG
>JAURQH010000027.1 GCA_030836185.1 Planctomycetota bacterium | reverse complement strand
TCCTGGATCCCGCTGCGTGGAGTCGGCCTGACTCGTTGCGGGATCTTGTGGGCATGGTTATGCCTCCTTTCGGAGGAGACATTAATGCAAGTCTCAGGCCAAACCGTTCACTAAAATAGATGTTTCAGGACAGGCTCTAGTCACCGCTCAACTTGAGCCGATACTGCTTGTTTCTCGATTTTTCTCCAACAACCTTTGTTTCTGCTGACAAAGTTTGTCCAACCCGAAAAATGTCCTACAGCCGGGACTGCTCATCCGACGATGTTAGAAATATGGCTCCGGTGCGCTCATGTTTTCCTCTCAACCAAGTGCTCTGAAGTTTCGATTTGCTCTTGTCTTATAATTCACGCACACGGAGGTGCGAACATGAATGCCCCAACAATCAAAATCGCACTGTTGATGTTGTCCATTACCTTGTCGTCGGGCTGCTCACTGCCGGAGGCATTCAAATTAAGCAGCAAAGACAAATCGCAAAGCAAGCAGCTCGGAAAATTAAACAATCCCGAGAAATTTGCGCTCTCTTATGCACGCTGGCAAGAACGGCAGGGGCAACTCAACGAAGCGGCCGATTCTTACAATCTCGCGCTGTCTGAAAATCCAAACAACAAACAGGCTCAATTGGGGCTTGCCAGAGTGAATATGCATCAGGGAAATCTGGATGCTGCCGAAACCAGTTTTAAGCAACTTCTCAGAACATCACCTAACGATCCCGAAGTTCTCGACTCTGTGGCACAGCTTTATGCTGAAAAAAATGAGTGGCCGCGAGCTTTGGCATTACTCGATCAAGCCGTCACTCTTGACCCACAAAATGATATGTATCGGTATCATCGCGCGGTCGCGTTGGCAGAATTCGGGAAAGTCCCTGAAGCGTTGAATGACTTCCGCCAGGTGCTTGGTGATTCGGAAGCATGCTACAATTTGGCGGTTGTCTTAAAACGAAAAGGTGACTTACAATCGGCTGACCATTTCGCCTCGCAGGCATTGAATCTGAATCCCAAATATTCGGAAGCCAGCCAACTTTTGGACACCTTGCGAGCCGAAATTCGAAGTCGTCATGCAAGCCACACCGACCCAGGTTACTGGCAGCCAACCCAACTCATTGGATATCAAGCAGCCCCTCAAAGACGAACGGCTCCCTCGTTACCAAACTCGATCCAATACGAGGAACAGTCACGCGGCCCCTTCGAGTGAAACGCTCTTAATCAACGACGTATGCGTTTGAGCAATGTGACCATCTCATCTTCAAGTTGTGCCCAATCTTCGCCAAAGAACTTTTCGAACTCCAGGATCCGTTCTTCGGGCGTCAAATACTTGAGAATTGGCTTTTCGGCGACATGCTTGAGATAGGCCGTGTATTCTTCTCTGCGTCGTTTGATGAGATAATAGGTGAGCGACCAGGCTTCTGCGTAAGCCACTCCTGCGGTATCAGCATCAAGGAACCTGGTGTCATCACGAATCAAGGTTTTGAGTGAATCTTTCGCCCGTTGTCCGCTTTTGAACCAATTCGCAAAAACCGCCACGCGCATTTTATTGGGTTGCCCCACGGACGCCCATCCCGATTTGTTCTTCAGATCGGGAACTTCAAAGAACATGGCCATCCCTTCCATTAACCACAACGGATTGTCGGCGTAGCGCTGATGAAGCCCGCCATTGAAAGCAAATTGGTGTGTGGCTTCGTGGACCATCGTGGCCACATTGCTCAGTGACTTTGCCATTCTTCGATTCACATCGGCAATGCTGCGTGCAGCACCTTGCTCATCCGCGGTGATATCAAACATGGCGGTGCGATTTGTTTTGACAGAATAATAACCGTACGAAGCGGCAGTCGAGGCATCGGCATCCGCGAGTGCGTATTCCGCATATTTTCGACGATTTGCGAACAGACAAACCGGTAACGGAAATTCTGGTTCGATGATCGGCAAGTTGTCACGCCGCCAGAACTTTTCAAAACTGGACTGCAAACGGGAAAACAACTGCCCACACCAATCCGCATAGTTCTTGCCAGCATTTGTGCAAATCACTAACGGACCATATTCCCAGCACGCATATCCTGTCCCGAATTCCAACTTCATTCGGTCTCCCAATTGACGCGCTGAATAAGGAACGAATTTCATGCCTTCAACAGATTGGCGTTCGACGATGTTCTCTGGAAGAACGGTCCATAATCGACTGTCTCGTCCTTCAAAGATAATTCCCCCATCCTGCGCTTCAATCAGAACGCGGCCTTCTTCAATCCGTTCACTATTTTCGGTTTGAAACTTCACACGCTCCAGAGCTTGTACCGATTGAGTAGCATCGTCGTTCGCCGATAGCTGAGTGATCAGAGATGTTGAGCATAAAGCGGATGCCGAACCTCGCAAAAATTCTCTGCGAGAGAGATCTGTCACTTTGTTGATCACATCTCCGTATCCATTCATCATATTACCCCCACGTAATCTCGACTTTGTGCTTTTGTCCGAGCATTTCGAGATCGGCCACATGCTGCTTGTGCAAAGCCAGCCCCTCTTTTTGAGCGGTCATTGCCGATTCCCACTCGAGTTCACCGGGCAATGTGACGCGATCATCCCCCTGTGCTGGCGGAAGTTCGTGAATTTTTTCAATCGCAGACGAGAGTCGTTCTTCGAACTTTTCCCGTCCGACAAATTGCTGAAGATCGATCACATAGAAAAAATGCTCTCCCCCTTCGGAAGCTCGCGTTTTTTCGATGGCCAGTTTACGCCCTCCGAGTCCTCCCGTGAGAATTGACGAAAAGAAGGCGAGACCAAAGCCTTTGAATCCACCAATGGGATGAAGCAATGAGGCTTGATGACCATCTGTCGTTGGATTCCCCGATTCATCCAAGGCCCAATGATCGGGGATTGGTATTCCGTACTCGGCCAAGGTATGAATTTTTCCCCAAGAGCTTTCCGCGACCGCCATGTCCAGGACGAGGGGTGCTCCCGCTGGATTCGGACAAGCCCACGCCATACCGTGATTCGTTTCGCCGCCGGCCAAAGAACCGGGAGCGATCAGATTGGGCTGCCCCGAAGAGGTCACGGTATAGCCAATCATTCCTTCCTGAGCGGCCAACATCGCATAAACACCACAGGCTCCATAATGGTGAGAGTTCTTCACAACCACAGTCCCTGTCCCAACGGCTTTGGCTTTTTCAATCGCGAGCTGCATCGCTTTTGTGGCGGCAACGTGCCCGATTCCCTGGCTGCCATTGAGAACGGCGACTGCCGGAGTTTCGACCTCGGTGAGCATTTGAGCGCGCGGATCGATATCAGCCATCTCCATCGCGGGCAAGTATCTCATCAATGCCCTCGATCCATGCGAGACGATCCCCCGCAGGTCGGCTTCGATCATGCGTTTGGCGGCAATCTCCGCATCTGCCGCAAACATACGATTTTTCACGAGGAGGCTTTTCACAAATGCCTCTAAAGCCTCAGCAGGAATATTTTGTTCTTGAGAGGGATCTCTGGGGTATCCAACGGTCTGCATGTGGTCAATCTCAATATCTGCGTAAGAATCTATCTATGACTTTCATCTTTTCCATCATCGTCGTTTCAGAGCCCTTCGCCAACCAGAAATTAGAACCTTACCGTCTTTTTCGTGAACACATCGCGATTTTGCTTGTCAATTCGTTGGTACGGAAGGCTCTGGATTCATTGTCTACAAGGAATCCATGCCGTAATATAACGGGTTCAACACCATTTCCAGAACCGCTGAGGATAACTTTTGATGTCTGACTCATCAGATCACAAATTTGAACAGATGGGCTTTGAAACTCGATCTGTTCACGCTGGGGTAGATATCGACTCCACATTCAATAGCTGCACCACACCGATTTACCCCTCCTCCACGTTTTACTGGGAAGATCTCAAAACCAACAAAGGGTTCGACTATACACGCAGTGGCAATCCCACACGGCGTGCGATGGAAGACAACATCGCTTCGCTCGAAGGAGGGCTGTCCTGCCGAGCAACATCGACCGGCATGTCTGCCGTGACGACCATTATGCATATGTTCCAGCCGGGTGACCACATCATCACGGGGCACGATATCTATGGTGGAACATATCGTTTGTTTGATGACATCTTCACGAAAATTGGTTTGAAGTTCAGCTTCGTCGATATGTCTGATCCTGCCAATGTACAAGCCGCAGTGACAGACGCGACGAAGGCAATCTGGATAGAGACGCCGTCCAATCCGTTAATGCGACTGGTCGATATCGCAGCCGTTGTGAAGATCGCGAACTCACATGATTTGCTGACCATCGCCGATAACACGTTTCTCTCTCCGTATCTGCAACGCCCGCTGGAGCTCGGTGTCGATATAGTGATGCACTCGACGACCAAGTATCTCAACGGACACAGTGATGTGGTCGGTGGTTGCATCGTCACCAACTCGGAAGAACATGCCGAAAAAGTTGACTACCTTGTGAATGCGTTAGGCTTGGGGAATTCTCCCTTTGATGCCTGGCTGGTTCTTCGCGGGGTTAAAACATTGGGACCACGAATGGAAGCTCATCAGAAAGGTGCCATGGCGGTCGCACGGTTTCTGGAGAGTCATCCACAAGTTGATCACGTTTATTATCCTGGTTTGGAATCGCATCCGCAGCACGAACTGGCAAAACAGCAACAATCCGGTTTTGGAGCCATGCTGAGCTTCGAGGTGAAAGGCGAGAAATCCGACACCGAACGGGTCTGCACTCAAACCAACCTGTTTCTGCTGGCAGAATCACTGGGTGGAGTCGAATCGTTAATCTGCGCCCCTGATTGCATGACACACCTCTCCATGGAAGAGAGTGCGCGTCGGGCAGCCGGCATTACGACTCAAACGATCCGCCTCTCTATCGGCATTGAAAATCCCGACGATTTGATTGCCGACCTCAAGCAAGCTCTCGAAGCTTAATTGGCTTGAGGAACGACCCAGATATTGCGATAGCGAATCTGATTGCCATGATCTTGAAGATAAAGAGGACCGTTTTCCGGGCCTTCTTTCAGCGGACTGGCGGTCGTTGATTTGGGGAGTTCGATGTCATCGTGAATGAGCACACCATTATGGCGAACAGTCATTCGAGCGTTTGAACTTTTCTTGCCCGCGTCATCAAATTTGGCCGCGGTAAAGTTGATGTCATAAGTTTGCCACGAAAGTGGTGGAAAGCACATATTAACATCGGGAGCTTTAATCGAATAAATCCCACCGCATTCATTATTCTTGCCCTCTAAACCAAACGAGTCGAGTACCTGAACTTCGTAGCGAGATTGCATGTAACAACCACTGTTGCCGCGTCCCTGACCGCGCGCCTCTGGCTTGAAGGGGAGCAGAAATTCGAGGTGCAGTTGAAAACTGCCCATCAGAAGCTTTGTTTTGGTTCCCTGAATCAACCATCCTTCTTCAGAGATTTTTCCATTTTGAAAATGATCGGCAGAGCTGCCGTCAAATAACACAGTCGCCTCTTGAGGCGGTTTCTTTCCCAAGGTTGACGATTTTCGGACCACTCGTGTCAAAATCCCGACCTGCACTCCATCATTGTTAGAGATCGTTGCCTTGCCGTTCGAAAGAACAGCCGTTCCTTCATCGGCAACGATCACAACCTCTCCATCCTTTAACACACCCGATGCCGTGACGATCTCTTCATCTCCCCAGCCATCACCGGGGAGACCACCCGGATATGCTTTGAGCTCAAAACTTCCTTTGCCTTGAGCAATGACTTGTAACCCGAGCTTCAACGGGCCATCATCCGTTGCAATGTTACCGGTATATTCTCCCTGAAACGCAAAGTCTTCTCCCGCCGCTTTCTGGTCCAAGGTGTCTATGAGGGATTGCGCAACCACCGAATGTGAACCGACTGACAAGACGACTAAAGTAATGACTTGGCAGCAGAAAATCAGGGAATATCTCATGGAACTCTCTTTCACGCGGAGAATCAGTGGCTTGTCAGTTCGGATGACGAAGTTTGGAGTTAAAATAGTGGGCTGGACAGTGTCAAAATGCAAGAACCGAATTTGTAGAACTCAAGACTGCGTCTTTTCCTGAAGGGGTGAGTCTGATAGGATTTACTGTCGTACAGACCTCGAATTCCTGCTCGAATTCGAGAGAGACGTTCACTCCGCTGGTACCAGAAATGTAAGGGAAGTCGATTGGCCTCTGAAGAAGAAAAACGCAAGATCGCTCGTCAGTTTTTCACACGCGCAACCCAGGCTGAATCTAAGCAGAACTGGGATTACGCTGTTGAGATGTGGCAAAATGCGGTCAAACTCGTTCCCGACAACCAGGAATTCCGGCTCCACCTCCGACTGGCTCAACGTCAAAAGCACGGCAATAGTGGTAAGGGCACGAAATCAATGACGGTGCGCAGCCTGCGCAGTAAAGCCAAGAAAGCCTCGTCGAAAGAAGAATGGGCCGAGACGGACATCATCGCCGAACAAGGCCTCAACCTGAATCCGTGGGATGCCGGCCTGTTGGCAGAAGTGGCACGCTCCTGTTTTGAGCGCGGGTTCCACAATATGGCCGCCATCAATTACAACTGGGCGGTCGAGCAGGATAAGGAAAATATTGACCTGATGAAGAAACTGGCGGAGAGCCTCGAAATTCAGGCAAAGTACAAAGAGGCCATCACCATCTGGGAGCGAATTCATAAGTTGGACCCGATGGATTCGAACGCTCGCTCAAAAGTGACACAGTTACACGCAGAGACCGTCATGGATCGCGGCGGCTATGAAGACGCGGAAGACACCAAATCGGTCAAACAAGAACAGAAATCTGCCTACGACGATTTCGATCCGGGAGCTTCCAAGTCAGGTCAACCAGAGGTCGGCCCCGGTATGTCAGCGGAGGCCGATCTGAAACGGGCCATTCGTAAAAATCCTGAAACGGTGGAGCCTTATCTGAAACTTGCCTCGTATTATCGCAGCAACAAACAATTGGAACAGGCCGCAGAGACGCTGAAAGAGGGTATGCAAGTGAGTGGAGATCCCAAGGTTCGGGAACTCTATGAGGATGTCAGCCTCGATTTGAACCGCCATAATTATGAATTGGCGAGAGCGGAGGCAGCGGCGGACCCGGATGATGAAATTACCAAAGACAATGTTAAAGCTCTTAAAATCGAATTGATGAAGCAAGAGATTTCGGTTTTGAGCAGTCGTGTGGAAACTTACCCTCGCGACAATAAGTTGAAGTTTGAACTGGCGAAACGACTCTATCAGATCAAACAATACGAAAAAGCAATACCTCTGCTTCAAAAAGCCTCTGCCGATAATCGAATCTCGGCGGAAGTGGGTGTCTTGCTGGGAAAATGCTTTATCGCTGTGAAGAAAGCCAACTTGGCCATTTCCAGTTTGACCAAAGCATTACCTTCTATCGATACGCACGATCAGCCCGAGATTTTTTGCGATACCCATTACTTGTTGGGGCAACTTTTTGAGGCGAAAAAAGACCTTGCCAAGGCCGAAGAGCACTACAACGAAGTGATTGGCCTGGATTACGAGTATCGTGATGCTCTTCAGCGCCTGGAGAAAATTCAGGGAGCTGAAGGGGAAGAATAGGCGTTTTCGCTTCAAACGAAGAGAAAAACAGCATTTTCTGTCTCCTGAGAGCCCGTTGACTGGACAATTGCAGGCTATTTTTCTACTTTAGTCCACTTGATGGTGGATCACCCGTCCGTCAACATCTTGCTTCTTAAACTTTTAATTTAGAGTAAAACGACGCTATGCCGAATACAGCCAACGCGAAAAAAGCCCTCCGCAAAAGCTTCAAACGACGAGATCGTAACCGAATGAAGCGATCCGCTCTGCGTACCCAGATCAAACGACTTCGCGAAACGATTGAAGCCGGCGATCAAGAAAAAGTGACTGAAGTCTTTCGCCTGGTCGTCAAGAAAATCGATCAAGCGGCCAGCGATAATCTGATTCACAAAAATGCGGCTGCCCGCACCAAATCACGACTCTCGCGACAAATCAAGAAGACCTTTGCTTCCTGATTTCGCAGAGTGATTGAATTAAGAACCGCCTGGAATTTCAGACGGTTTTTTTGTGCGCTGAGAACGAACCGGTTTTTCAACAGACTCTTAAGGAGCCTTCGGAACCAGTTGACTTTTTTGAGCGCGAACTCCCAATCCGGTGGCATAAGAAAGCCTGACTTTCTCTTTCCCCAGTTGTTCCATCAAGTCTGCCCAACTTTGTGCGAGCTGTTGTAATGCCTCGTTAGGCTCTGCCGATTTCTCAAACAGCACCTCAGTCACCGTCTGCGAGAGTTGGGTCATGAACTGATCCCGGTGAGCGATGATCACTGCTGGAACAACCTCCGCCTCGCGAAGGCTAAAGCGCGTCGCTTCTACGTGTGACCGTTCATCGAGGTGCGGGAATGGCGGTGACCAGATTTTGGTGGATGTCGATAGCCTTGTCGAAGTCCGGTAGCCCGGAACAAAACAACTCTCGGGATAATACATCATCATCGAACGCAAAAGATTCCAGGCGGCTCGATTTTTTTCGGCACGTCCCGCATCGAGAATCCCGACCGAAAGTCCCTCCCAACCGGTTAACGTCACCGAGTTCATTTTCCCATCCAAATCTTGCCAGGCGGAACGTCCGGGATCAAAGATACTCGATGCCCCCGGAATTGGGACAACAGAAATGGGAATCGCCTCTGGTTCGGAAGAACCCTCTTGAGTAAGTGAGGCGGGGTGCGGAAACGCGTCTCCAATCGCGATGGCCGCTCGTCCTTCACGAATTTCGTCGAGAGTCTGAGCAGAGTTCATGTTTGCTGATTCAGGATCGAGCAAAGAGACAATATCCCGGCATTCCTGGAGTCCCCGTACGAATCCGGGGGAACCAATCATTGGCTCGCCACTCTTGTAATCGAAGAACGCAGAATAGTTTCCGCGGGTTTTGACATAAGGCAAGGCATGTGCCAAGAAGGTTGTGGATCTAGATCCTTTCCCCCAAGGCTCGACGGCTGACATTCCGGGAGCCCAATCCTCTAATGTTTTTAACAACTCTTGATACTCATCCCAGGATTGGGGAGGCGTTTTCCCGGCGGCCTCCAACAAGTCAGAACGATAGTACAAAAGCAACATAGGTTCACGAATCGGAATCACGCACGGATCATCGTTCCATTCCGTCACCGAGCCTCGAAGAGAGTCGTACATATCCTGCCAATTAAAATCATCTGGCCCCAAAAAAGTTTCTGGAATCTCCTGAAACAAATCTCTGATTCCCAACTCGGCAAAACTTGTTCGTGGGAAAAACAGGATCGTATTTCCCGCTGGTGACTTTTGATCGTATTTCGTTAATAGTTCATCGATTCCTTCGTAGCGAACAACCTCGACAGTTCCCATCGTCTGAGCCGTCCATTCCTCAAGAACGGCATCCCAACTGGTGACTTCTTCCAGATCTTTAGGGGCGAGAATTGTGACCACTTCGTCGGCAAATGAAACAACTACCTCTTGAGACTGACTTTCGTCATCCACTTCGGAGTCACAGCCGAGAGGAAGCACCAAAGTCGGCAGAAGCAAGAAGAACATTATCACGAATTTATTTTGCAGCATGAAAGCACTCCGCAGCGAATAGTGATCACCGATAGTGGGTCAACTATCCTACGAATTTCACTCCCAAATCGCTTGCGATGACAGCGAGTTTTTCGTGCTTTTTTCAGTCTTGCTGCCAGAGCTTATCCGAAATCCGTTTGACCAGAATTTTCAAAACAGATCTAAAATTGGTCGGCCTTCCGCCAGTAATTGATAAGGCCGACCTTGAGAATCGGTCTCTTCCAGATCGTGAATGCCCATTGCGTGATAGACCGTATGGGCCACATCTGCAGGGGTGACCGGGTTATGAGCTGGGTATTCTCCTAACGTATCACTGGAACCATAAACCTGTCCGCCTTGGATACCTCCACCCGCCATTAAATCGGTGAGGCAATGTGTCCAGTGATCGCGTCCGGCTCCTTTGACTCCTCCCGAACGAGGATCGCCGATTTTTGGTGTCCGGCCCATTTCGCTTGTCACGAGGAGTAACGTCTCATCGAGTAGATTTCGTTCGGCGAGATCACCAATCAGTGCCGAATAACATTGATCGAATTCTGGCAGCAGGTCTTCCTTCAAACATTCGAAGTTACTGCCATGCGTATCCCAACTTCCCGCACTTCGGCATTTTTTGGCTGTCTTCGAACCAATGCCGTCCCCCAACCAGAAAACTGTGACAAACGGCACTTCCGCTTCAACAAGTCGACGTGCCATCAATAAGCTCATGCCGTTGACGGTTTCTCCATATTTTTTGCGGATGGCTTCAGGCTCGGAAGCCACATCGAACGCTTCTGATGTTTTGGAAGAGAGCAGCAATGAAAATGCGCGTTCCTGTTGTCGAGTCCATGTTTCGGGGGACGCATGCTTGTCGAACTCTCGACGCACTCCATCAACGGCAGTCAGTAAAGAACGACGATCAGCCAATCGCGTTTGTGAGATGTCTTTCTCCAACACGAGTGACGGGGCTTTGAAGGAAAGTGGATTCTCCCGATCCCCTTGAAGATAGAGCGGATCATGTTCGATCCCCAACTTCGCCGCAAATTGACCGGGGCGTGTGTAAGGTTTTCGACTAGGACTATGTGGCAGCGAGACTGCGTTTGGCAGAAAGGGATGTTTCGGACGACGTGACGCCGCCACACATCCCATGTATGGCCAGTCATCGGGCATCGGAGTCCGATTATTAGCGAGAGTGCGGAACGTGATATCGGGGCGGTGACCGGTCAAATTATGGTAATAACCAGCATGATGATCGTTTGTGTTAACCTTGCCATCAATTGAGTTGATCAACGCCAAGTGATGGGCCTGTTGCGACAATAGCGGCAAATGCTCGCTCAGACTCATGCCGGGAGCCGATGTCGCAACCGGTTGGAACGGACCCCGATATTCGAGAGGAGCGTTCGGCTTCATATCCCAGGTATCCATGTGGGATGCACCCCCACACAGAAAAAACAGAATTGTCGATTTTGCTTTTCCACCACTTGCCGGTCCCGCTGTGGATCTGGCAACTTGCGCGCCGAGACCTCCCGTAACTCCCGCCAGACCGGTAGCCGATGCGACCAAAAAAGATCGCCGTGAGGTCGCAGAATTGATCGGAAAGTGGAGCATGGAACTGAGACTCGATGAGGAATAAAACATGCATCAGTGCTTCTGCATATATTATCCGACCAGTCACATAAAAGTCGAGAGGGATTTGGACATCAATCGCCAATTCACCTTAATAGCCACTGGAGTGCCTCATTGAGTTCTTCTCGCCAGCAAGCAGGATCGTGGCCGCCTTGGTATTCATGCAAATGACTGACTGTTTGCGTCGCTTGTAATGCATGTACCAATCGATGACAGCTCGCCCATTGAGATGTTTTTTGATGCATGCCGGACGGAGGGTGAATGACATCTTCGTCGGTCTCCTGCAACCCCACACTCAACCATGTTCTTGGGAATCGTGCGGGATGAGTTTCAAGTTCGCGGACCAACCATTCGTCATTCCACCATGCCGAGGGGGATTGAGCTAAAATTCCCGAAAAGACGTCGGGGTTATAACAACCGGCATGCAAAGCCGCCAAACCGCTCAGACTCAATCCCACGAGAATTGGCGGTTCTTCACCAAGCAGGTTCTGCCCCCGTAACTCCGGCATCAATTCTTCGATCAAAAACTTTGAGTAGTCATCGCTGCAAACAAAATCCCGATGGCGGTGTTCCTGATCGATATGCGACAAAAAAGAGCAGAGATGTTTGGCCTGTTGGACTTTTGATTCCATTCGTTGATCCATTGCACGATCTCCATCCGGTCGAGATAGATTTCTGCATCGAGAAATACACATGACCAAGAGTCGTGTTGTAGCATCTTCGGGAGTGACCAAATCAAATAGGTTTCTCCCAGTACATGACTTTCGATAAAATGCTTGTTTAACGTCGGGTCATTAAATCATGCAAAGTGGTCGTGATCGGCAAAAAATCAGACTAGTTTCTTAATCGACTGATTTCAATCTCACTATCCGTTCCCAAGAGATTACGATAAAATCGGTTTTGTCCCCGAGATCTATTTGAGAGAATTTCATTCCCGGTGCATGGGACTCACGCTTCGAGGTGGTGGCAAGGACGACTCACTGTGACGGACTCTCAGTTTCGGCAATTCTGGAACAGGCAGCGTAACGCGCTTCGTGCTAACCCTGTAATTCAATGGTTTCGCCGTATCGAGCAGAACCTTCGCAGGAAACGAAAACTGCGACAAGCAAAGAAAAGCAATCAAAGTTATCAGGGGCAGAAGTTCGCGTTGTGGAAAATATTCGGTTCGACACAAGACGCTGCAAAACGATCTCTGGAGCACTTTGCATTGCTTTCACTCCAGACGTTCCTGTCTTCAAACTCTCGCTTGCGCTTTCCTGCACAAGATGTTCCCGAAGTGAGTGTCGTTCTGGTCTTATATAACCGATGTGAATTAACATTACTCTGCTTGCAATCGTTATTGACTTGCTCTGATGTTCAACTTGAAGTGATCATCGTTGATAATCAATCGACAGACAGTACAAGTTCGTTTTTGGAATGCGTGGACGGCGTTAAAGTCGTTCGTAACTCAGAGAATGTCGGGTATGTGAAAGCCGTTAATCAAGGGGCCAAGTTGGCGACGGGCCGGTATCTTCTGTTGCTTAACAATGATACTGAACTGACACCAAATGCAATTGCGTTTGCACGAGAGACATTGCAAGAAGACGCACAGGTTGGTGCCGTTGGCGGCCGTTTAGTGTTATCAGATGGCACACTTCAAGAGGCCGGGGCGACCGTGTTTTCTGATGGCACAACAGCAGGATTTAGACGGGGACGAAACCTCGAAGATGTTCAGTGTATGTTTCGTCGCTGTGTCGATTACTGTTCAGCGGCATTTCTGTTATTGCGGACTGAGGAATTTCATTCTCTGAATGGTTTTGACGAGCAATTTTCTCCCGGCTATTACGAAGAAGTCGATTTCTGCACGAGAATGATTCAACAAGGTTTGAAAGTCGTTTATGACCCTCGCGTGGTGGTTCGTCACTTTGAATTCGCTTCCTCGGCATTGCGGAGTGATGCTGAGCAATTGATGTTGGATGATCGTCTCCTCTATCTGGAAAAACATCGTGAATGGATACAACATCAGCCTTCCGCTCGAACAGACGAAATTATCCCTCATCGATCAAGAATGTCAGGAAAAAAGCGAGTTCTTTATATTGATGATGAAGTTCCTTTTCCTCATTTAGGAGCGGGGCTTCCACGAGCCTCTCGGGTTCTTAAAGTCCTTAGTGAAAGCGAGTACGAACTGTCGTTTTATTCAATGCGGCTTGTGTTCTATCCCTGGTCTGAGATCTATCAAACATACGGCACTTCGGTTGAATGCGTTCAGAATCAAGGCGTTCTCAGACTTTCTGAATTTTTGGAGCAGAGGGTCGGTTATTTCGATTTGATGATCGTGAGTCGACCGCACAACATGGAAGAGGTGGCCAGCTTTTTAAAGGACCATCCAGATTTTCTTCATGGGACCAAGCTGATTTATGATGCGGAAGCAGTGGTGTCGTTTCGCGAAATTGAACGCCGTCGCTTGGAAGGAGAGTCTATTTCTGAAGAGCAGCGGCAACAGTTGGTCGATCAGGAGTTGGAACTTGTAAAATCGGCAGATCTCATTTGGGCCGTTTCGCCGAATGAAGCAGAGCACTTATCGGTTTCTGGAAAAAATGCTCTTGTCCTTTCCCACGCAGAAGAAACAACCCCTGATCCTGATGGTTTTGAAACACGAGAGGGGTACTTGTTTGTGGGCGCGGTACGATCAATCCCTTCTCCGAACTCGGATTCTCTCGAATGGTTCTTCAACGATGTTTATCCCTGTCTCATAGAACAGAGTGCGGCAATCCCTCCGATTCGAATTGCTGGGAACATGGTCGAGAAGATGTTGGACGAGTGTCACAAGTTTCCTTGTGACCTGCTTGGGTTTGTTGAAGACTTATCGCCCCATTATTGGCAAGCGAAAGTTTTTATTGCGCCGACTCGGTATGCGGCTGGAATCGCTTTGAAGATTTTGGAAGCTGCGTCGCACGGTGTCCCTATTGTTGCCACACCGATTCTTGCCAAGCAATTAAGTTGGACCAATGAATCGGAATTGCTTGTTGCTGAATCCGCGACAGAGTTTGCGGCGGCTTGCATTCGATTGCACAACGAGCAGGAGCTTTGGGAGAGGTTACAAACGAATGCTCTCAATGCGATCAAACGAGACTATTCCGTTCAGAAATTCTCTCAGACGATCCATGAGAGTCTCGGAATGTTACTCAACAATTCGTGATTGGAGCGATGGCCAGAATTTGATCAAACAGAACGCTGGGTCAGATACTCTCGTAGGCCGTAATAACTATTTAAGCCTTTGACACGAAGTCGTTCCCAAAACATGGCTGACTCCGGTGTATCACCGAGAAACTTGTTACCTGAACGAAGAACGTATTTTGAAACACTGGAAGGGAGTACTCCCCATTTGTTGAGAAAACGGCGGCGGGTTTGTCTCGATTCATGAGGCAAAGACAGTTTGAGCTTGCGTGTGCTTGTCTCGGGGAAATGATAGACCAAAGACGATCCACATCCGATAAATCGACGGCAACCGAGATTCCATAACTTCATCGAAAAATCGATGTCGGAATAAAGCCCCATCCCCATATCATCACTGTAACCACCGATCGCATCCCACCATTTGCGATGAAGGCAACTCGGAGGCCAAGTGGCACCGTTCCAGTCCTCAATTTCCAAGAGACCGTTCTCATGATCTAATAAAAGCTGCCGCTCATTAAACGATTTTGGATTGTTGCCGTAGTTGCGAACAACATCGATAGGCGACATTGAGAATGGTTGAATCATCGTCCCGGAAGAATAGACAATTTGTTCGGGTTCGGCTGCTAACTGTGACTGATAGAGTGATGTATCCCAACCCGGCACAACATACATGTCGTCATTCAGATAGACAATGTATTCCGCTTCTGCTTTCGTATACGCCTGATTGAGACCAATGCTGATTCCGACGTTGGTAGGCGTTTTCGTGAATGCGATCTTTTGCTCTGTCAACCATTCCGTTGTCCCGTCTTGTCCCTCATTCACATGCACCACAACTTGTATTGGCAAGGTAGAGTTTTGCTTCAAACTGTGCAAACAAAGCTTGAGCATTTCCAGATTGTTCCAAGTCGGAATCAATACCGAGAGGAGCGGAGCTGAGTCTGATTTGGAAAAGAAGGACAAGTGTCAATGTAAGTCTGAGAGGAGTGACCTCGATAGTCATGATCGCGGCAAATCGCTTTCGGTTTTGTATGGGATGGGGCCGTGCTTTTCAATAGGAATAATCCTGAAGTTCGCTTCACAATTCTCCCGAGATCGAAGTTCCGGGTTTGTTTCAGGTGCATTACTGAGGTAATCTTTGCCTACCAGCCGACTGACTGGACGTTGTCGTGCTTACGAGAAACAATAGGCAAATCCTCATTCCAAAAACGATAATTCTCGCTGGCCAATAATATGTTCTCTGAAACTGACGGCAGTCGGAAAACCATCGGTGATGTCGATATTCTTTATCACGATGGCCTCTACCACCTCTTTCATTTGGTGCTTCCCAACCATGATTTTATCGCACATGCCGTCAGCACCAATGGCATCAATTGGCGTCGGGTAAAGAACGCTTTGTTCATTGGCGATCCTGGAAGTTGGGATGACTTGATGCTGTGGACGATGGCCGTCTCTCCCGACCCTCATCAATCGGGTCGCTGGCGCATGTTCTACACGGGACTTTCACGACGCGATCAAGGAAAAGTGCAACGGATCGGATTGGCTTATAGCGATGATCTTTTTCATTGGGAGAAAGCCCCCGTCAATTGGCAAGATTTGCGAGGAGAAAATGATCCCGAGTTAGTGAAGGCTGCAAGAAACGTAGGAAGAAACAATGGTGCCGACCATCGTCATGCAATGATCGATGAATCGAGCTGTTTCCCGCTCGAGGCCGATGATCGATTTTACGAATCGTCTCTTGATGAAGGCCGGGAATGGGTCAGCTTTCGCGATCCATTTTATTACACGGAGAATGGCCAAGGGTGGTTGTTGGTCGCTGGACGAGTGAAAGATGGGCCGATTGTTCGCCGAGGTTGTGTGGCTTTATACAAGGAAACAAGTCCCGGTCATTTTGAAGCTCTCAAAGCTCTGCATCATCCCGGCCTCTATGACGACATCGAAGTTCCCAATCTGATCCGTGTCGAAAACGAATATTATCTGATTGGAAGTTTGCGAGAAGATGCAAAAATTCGCTATTGGCATACCGACTGGATCGGAAATCCTTGGCGCAGCTATCACGATAACGTACTCATGGCGCAAGGAAATTACGCAGGCCGTTTGTGCAAAGACGACAAAGGTTGGCTGTTATGGAACTTTTACAGTATCGATATGGTTGATCGAACTGCCAACAACCTGATGCCTCCCCCGAAACGGTTAACACGGACAAAAGATGGTCTGTTACGACTGACGAGCTTTGAAGGATTCGAAGACTGGATCAATGAAGAACTTGATACACGCTGTCTGCACCCGCTGAAAGAAGGTATCGGCAAAGAGTTCTGTAGCGTCGATGGACAACACCTGGAGCTCAAAAGTGAAGCGGGATTTCAAGCATTTGTGTTTGATGAGGCCTGCGAATCTTTTCGTTTTCGCGCCTCTTTGAAATTACAGGGAAAAGGCAAATGCGGCCTGGTTTTTCGAGTCGATCCTGAATCTCACGATGGATATTACCTCTCGCTGGATTTGCTCAAAGGTGTTGCGCAGTTACGAAGCTGGAAAACTGGTCCGGCGGGAAGCGGTGAGAATATGATGCAGTTTTCATCGTTGCAGAGCGGATACTGGCATAGCGAGAAACCGGGGCAAGCAGAGATTCAACTGATTGTTTTTGGTAGCTACCTGGAACTATCGATGAATGGTCGAGTGATTCTTTCACTTGCGGATCAGACCTTTCATGAAGGATTGTTGGGTGTGTATCTGGAGTCTGCCCACCTTGTATTATCGAATGTCTCACTCAATCAAATGCAATTGCCGTTTCAATCGGAGGCAGAGAACATTGGATTCGGGAGGCCCACACAGGAGGTCTTCGATGAAAATTCTGTTCTTGATCATGTCGGCTCTCTTTTTTGTCCCGACATTCGCTCATGCCGAGATCTTTCAAGATCTCAAGCCTCTTGATGCCTGGATTGCCGAGGGCGGTCTGGATTTCTTGCATCTCGATCATCACGGTGGTTGTGGCGACACTTGCACCGATGTGGATTGTAGCCCCCTGTTTTGTGAAGAAGCCTCAACCTGCTATCCCGCTGCTTGTTTGCACGCCCCAAATATGATTGGTGGCAGTAATACTTTGTTGCGTCCCCTGCCGGCAGGATTACTGACAGATGGATTCGGTTTGGTTCAGCAACATTTCACTCGTGTTTCTGAAAACAACAGTGCCATTCCCCGAGATCGAATTGCATTCAGTCATAAGGTTCTGAACAAAGTGGTCACATTTGATGGGGGGATCATTGCCCCCGATCAGAAACGAGACATTAACGAGTTTACGCTTCGCATCGAGAAAACTCACTACGATGGCCGTCTCTCGACAGAGTTCATTCTTCCTTGGCAACATACAACATCACCGCTTGTTGTCGCCGCCACGAATCCCGATGAAGAAACGGAACTAGGAAACTTAGCCTTCGGGTTGAAGTATATGATGTACCGGAGTAAGCAAACGGCACTCTCTGCGGGGCTCTTAGAGCCTGTCCTGAAACATCTATTTTAGTGAACGGTTTGGCCTGAGACTTGCATTAATGTCTCCTCCGAAAGGAGGCATAACCATGCCCACAAGATCCCGCAACGAGTCAGGCCGACTCCACGCAGCGGGATCCAGGAC
>JAURQH010000026.1 GCA_030836185.1 Planctomycetota bacterium | reverse complement strand
AGTACCGGAGGCGGGACTCGAACCCGCACGAGTGTTACCTCACTGGATTTTGAATCCAGCGCGTCTGCCATTCCGCCACTCCGGCAACGGTGCGATTATTTTGACACGGAACACCGGGTCAAGGATCGCTTATCTGATTCAACTGTTACGTTTTTTGATGACTTCAAGAGACGCTGCTGTCTCTGACATTGCTTGCTGTGTTTCCTGAAGATTCTGTTGAAAAGTGAGTGGAGAGGTGACACCGGGTATCCTCATCCGAATTCCTCCATCTGCTCCCAGTAACACAATATCTGCCGCTTTGTAAAATGCCTGACCTGTTTGTTGTTCCAGTCGAATTTCGCTGATCTCTGACAATGGGACTGACTTGATCAACTGCTGACCGATGGAGCTCCAACATTGGATCGATTTGCGGGTTAAAGTGTATTTTTTGCCTCCTGCTTTTAACAGAAGGTAGATCAGAGCCGCCAACGGTGCCAAGGGGAGTGCAAAGATTGCGGCTGAGACTGAAATCCCATTGATTCTGATGGGAATACAATCACATAACAGGCCGATTCCTCGACCAATGCCTGTGGAACCGACGGAGGGCCAAATTGAGAGAATAACGCTCTCTTTATGGGGACTGACGCCGGCAATGGCTGTGGCGTTCGACATGTTTTCTGTCCTCAACCTTTGTCTTGGTCTCGTATCTGGTCGCTGCCTGACTTGCAGCGTGGAGGATAGAATATCAGCGATTTGCCGAGGTTTCCAGAGAACAGAGAGAAATCAATTGAGCAATTTTGCGGTTAGGGACGAGTTGACCTTCGAGGGGCATTTTCGTCCTCAGACTCCTCCGGTTCCACTTTTTTTACCGGAACAACATATCGGAAGCCGACCGTGGGAATTTCCTCAGAGATTCGCCCCCCAGATCGACTCCATGCCTTCCAGTCGTCTCCTCCCTTGATCACACGCTCATAGGAGCCAGAGCGTGCACGAGGTCCGGTAGGGTTTTTGAGTAAAATTTGACCATTTTCCCCGGCTTCCTGGTAGGCGTCCGGCGTGTAAACATCCAATGTCCATTCACGTGCGTTTCCCGATAAATCGTAAACTCCATACATGCTGACATCGATTCGATAGGATTTGACCGGCTTAATGTCTTCCGGTTTTCGACGGTCTGGCCAAATTGGACGACCATTCCCCCAAGGATACTTATATCCAGAGGGCCCACGGGCGGCCTTCTCCCATTGTGCTTCGGTCGGCAATATTCCTCCCGCCCATTCTGCATATCGACGTGCTTCCTGTTGGGGAATCCCTAATGCTGGCATGTTGGGAGCCTGACCATCATTCAAAGGGACGGGGACTGCTCGCGAGCGGGCGACTTTCGAAGCGACATCACGATATTTCTGATATTGAGCCAATGTCACTTCATGTTCGCAGATGTAGTAACTATCCAGATAAACATAATGCTCGGGATGAGTGTTATCCGGCCCTGTGTTACTGCCTCGAATGGTATTACCGGCAGGAATTAAAATCAGTTCCGTGTCGTCTTTCTCATTCTTCATACGAATCGATAAACCTGTTTCTTCGTGAGTGCCACTACCAATGACCGGCTTCAGATCTTCAGGAAGCTCGGCATCATCTGCAGTGCGTCCATCTCCGACTGACTGTCGTGTTGGTCTTTGCACAGTTTGCAGAGTGGTTCCGTTCGATGAGGAGCCATTGGGGTTAGCAAATGTGTTGGAATCGGTTCCCGGTAGCGGTTTAGAGACAACAACAAAAGTGGAATATTCCCGAGAGGTGGCTGCAATGTCAACGGTATTCGCTGCCGCGCTCAGTTCAAAAACATCGTCGGGAGAGACCCCCGGGGGCAAATCGCTTTCCGTCGGCTCTGCTGACTTTGCCGTATTTTTTTTCGAGGGAGCGGATGTTTTTCCACCACCAGCCGGAGTTGGTGTGATGCCGACTGCTTTGGGTTGAATTTGCGTCGTTGTGGGAGTTGATGTGGCTCCTCCTGTGGGAGCAGCCGGATCATCGCCTCCGCATCCGATCAAGAAGGAGAGACTCATCAACAGACACATCATTTGAGGAAGGGATTTCATCATGCAAGCCTCAAGGTAAGTGGAGAATGCTTTACTCCATGGTGTCCCGAATGGGGGTTGAGAACAAGGATAACTGATTGATCTTCATCGAATGTTCAAATTGCTGGGCAGTCAACTTGCCGGAAAAAGGTTTCCCTGTGTCAGCAGATAAGCCGATTCGAGGCATTGGCTTATCTTTATGTTTTGGTCAATAAGACTACGAATATCTGGATGAACAAAAACACGAACACGTTTCACGGAATCATCAAATTGCGTCTGTGCCATCGATTCCACGACGGGTGAAACTTCTGTTAAAGGTCGAAAACGTTGTTCCTTGACAAAATAGATTTGCACTTTGAATTCGACTTCGCGACGCGGTGGTGGTGCGTCAATAATGACCTGCCAAGGTTCCACGTTATGTCCAGTTTCGTGAGTCAATTGTTCGGCCAAAAAACCTGCACAACGGATGAGAAAATCATAAGATTTTCGCGCGAGTTTCTGATAGATATCGGGTGATTGAAAATAACTGTACTCGGCAACCCGTTTATAAAGCTGGCGAGATTCTCCGAAGACACCATTGAACATTGGAGCCTCTACCTCATCCTCCATCTGTTCGGAAAGCTGTTGCACAAAGTCGCGTTCATCGAGTCGAAATAGTAATCGCAGGTCGAGATTGCTGTAAGCTTTTTGGAAAGACCGTGTAAACATACTGGTCGCCGACCGCACGGCATGATGCCAGTAGACTTCTCCAAACATGACGTAGCGAGCGAAGACCATTAGTTCGGCCGCCGTTCTGCCTTTGGAACTGATTGCCAAACCATCCGATTGTTCGTTGACAACCAATGAGCGAATCAATCGATTGCGATCAAAATTGCGTCCGTAGGGAACACCTGCATGAAGACTGTCGCGATGCAGGTAATCCATCTTATCGATGTCGATGGGCCCCGAGAGAATTGATTTCACCAATTTTTGGCCCGGCGTTTTCGTGATGCCGGAAAGCAGGTTGAGAACTTCTTGAGGTTCGATCTTCCACTGATCTTTCAGGATGTCAGCCAGAATCCCGTCGACTGCAAGATATTCGGCTGCGAATTCTTCATGATCGGGAAGATTTGGCAGCCCCATATCTTCAATTGGGTGACAGAACGGCCAATGTCCGATGTCGTGAAGTAAAGCCGTGGCGATCAGCACTTCCGCTTCGTGTATAGTGACTGTTTGCGTAAACCGTGGATCCTGCATCAATTGTTGAAGGTAGAGCAACGCATTGTGATACACGCCCAACGAATGTTCGAAGCGTGTATGTGTCGCTCCCGGATAAACTTTGGCGGCCAAACCGAGTTGTGTAATTCTTGATAAGCGTTGAAACGCGGGCGTATCCATTAAGGCTCTGACGCGAGAAGTCAGAGGGACGTCCTGTTCCATCGGAATTCGAACCAGGCTCTCGGCGTGTTCGAGCGCTGCCAGTTCGGGAATATCACGAAATACATCAGTCATCAAAGTCTCGATCAGGCTTGCAGCGTTGGTGTTTTTTCGGGTGAGAATAATCGAGCCACGACATCGGTGATAAATTCATTGTCGTCACCAGAATGTTCATCACAGAGTGCATCCCATAACTCTCCACCTTCGGTAATAGCAATTTTCATTCGTTCTGCGAAATTGACGGGGTTCATCGCAGGTTGAAGTTGTCGAGCCCGTGCGAGGGAAAGCGCGTGAGGGATTTCTTCGATGTCGTCGACCGTTTGGAAGTCTGTCATCCCGACCAGCAATGGATTCACTCGACCGGCAATCAAACTGCGAACATCGTCTTTGTAAGCGACGAGAGGCTTTCCTAATGTCCAAGCCATAGCGGCTTCGGAAACAGCACCTTCGTCGGGAACGCGACCGTTCAAATTCCAGACCATGCCATCGCATTCCACAGCCAATTGATAGACATCCAAGGCAAAGATCGCCGCGTGCAGAAACTGAGCCGCTTCTGGTGGTTCCCAGCCTCGTTCGACAAGAATCTCGTGAATCAAACGAAATTCCATGCCATCGCGATGAGGAAGATAAACACGATAACCATGATCCACCAGCAAATCGGCGATGGACATCATCTCTTCGCGCTCGGACTGACAGAACAATGGTCCCGCACAGTAAACACATAGGTCATTCTCGAATTTTCCGCGAGACATTGGCACATCCTTGTCGGCTCAGTCATTGAAGCAAATGATACTCATCGAAATTATAACGTGACTGAAGGACACTCTCTAGAGGCTCGTTGAGAGTCTTTTGTTGAGCAACACCTTTTTTCACGGGGTGAATCTCTCACAACGGGTGTTTGATCAGTCGCTCTGCAGAAAATCCCGACGAAGATCGCCAAATTTTTGAACTTCTGGGCCCGACCAGAGAAGATGCCCGGCACAGTGCAACTCGATCAACTCAGCATCAGGGCATTTTTGATGGAGCCAACGGGAGTGGCAAAATGGGACAAATGTGTCACCCGGATCGTGTAACAGTAAAAGGGGGGACTCAATTTTTTCCGGTTCTGCCCAGGCATTGCGACAGAACAAATCGATATCGTTCTGCATCCCCGCGGGATGTTGTAATGCATCGAGACTGGCCGCCATCAAAATTTTTGCCAGCGAGAGCGTTTCGAGATCGTCTTGCGCTTCTGAGAGTCGTTCGCCGGCAATTCTGGGTAACCAGCGTTCGCGATTCCCTCCATTCTTACGTGCCAGATAACGGTACAGAGGAAACATCATTTGACGTAACCAACTTCGTTTGATGTACGGAAAAGACCAGCGATCCGGTGCCGGCATCCACTCGGGATCGCTCCAGTGATGTGCGACCGGACACTGAAGCACCAATCGTTTGACCTTCTCGGGAAACATTTGAGCGAAACAGATCGAAGAGGGGCCGCCTCCCGAAGTTCCCACGGCATTCACTTTTTCGTGGCCAAGATGATCGAGCAACGCCGCATAGAGTTCAGCGGCTGCTTGGGGAGTCTTTCGATTTCGTAGCGGTGTGCCGTAATAGCCGGGACGATGTGGCACAATGAGTTGAAAACCTTCATTCAGCAAACGGCCTTCGATCTGCACAACAACTTCGTTCGAGACACCGGTTCCATGGACACACAACACAGGCTCCCCTTCACCGGCAATCAAATATTCAACTGGTCCCGTTGAATGAGCAAGGTATTGTTGTGTCCGGTTCAATGAATCCACCTTTAACAAGAATCAATATTACCATATCGAACAAAGGCGTGATTGATCGTGATTCATCACACCCGAAATCTTGCCAGTGATAAAAAAAGCCCCGCTCGAAGGAACGGGGCTTGGTAGTTCATGTCGCATTGCTGCAATCACAGATACTGATTCACGATATTTTCCAGCATTTCCTGCCGTCCTGATTTGTTCGCGTCGGCTTCACCTTTCTCTAACATGTATGTTTCGAGATCAGCAAACGATGCGGAACCATTTTCGATTTTGGTACCAATACCACTATCAAAGCTGCTGTATCGTTCTTTGACAAAGTCTTTCAAGACGTTATCGGCCCGCATCGCAGCAGCGATTTTTGTGCCGCGAGCAAAAGCATCCATTCCACCAATATGAGCGTGGAACAAGTCAATCGGGTCGATTGACTCACGACGAACTTTGGCGTCGAAATTGATGCCACCGGGAGTGAGTCCTCCCTGTTCGAGGATCACCAACATACATTGTGTGGTTAGATAAATATCTGTGGGGAACTGATCCGTGTCCCAACCGAGTAACAAGTCACCCGTATTGGCGTCGATTGACCCGAGCGAATCTTGAATGCGAGCGTACTCGAGTTCGTGCATCATCGTATGACCGGCCAGCGTTGCGTGGTTGGTTTCGATGTTGAGTTTCACGATCCCTTCGAGATTGTTGGCCCGAATGAAGTTCATGCAGGCGGCGGCATCAAAGTCGTACTGATGTTTGGTCGGTTCTTTGGGTTTTGGCTCAAACAGAAACTGTCCCTCAAAACCAATGCTCTTGGCGTGATCGTGAGCCAAGTGCATGAATCGAGCCAAGTGATCGAGTTCCCGTTTCATATCGGTGTTGTAAAGGTTCATATAGCCTTCACGACCACCCCAGAAAACGTAGTTCTCACCACCCAGTTGGTGAGTCACTTCGATCGCTTTTTTGACCTGAGCGGCTGCATAAGCAAAGACGTCAGCATTGCAACTGGTGGCAGCTCCGTGCATGAATCGGGGATTGGAAAACAGATTGGCCGTTCCCCAAAGTAATTTGATGCCGGTTTCGTCCTGCTTCTCTTTGAGTTTGGCCGCAATCTTGTCAAAAATGTCGTTCGATTCAGCGAGGCTGTTTCCTTCGGGAGACACATCACGGTCATGGAAACAGTAATAGGGAGCGCCTAGTTTTGAGATGAATTCAAACGCAACATCGACTCGTTTGAGTGCATTTTCTACCGAATCGCTGCCATCATCCCAAGAGCGAAGGAGAGTCGGTGCACCAAACGGGTCAGAGCCAGTCCCCCGGAATGTATGCCAGTAGGCAACCGAGAAGCGGAGGAGGTCTTCCATTCGCTGTCCCTCGATTTGTTCATCGGGGTTGTAATATTTGTAGGCCAGCTGGTTCTTGCTTTCGGGCCCCTCATATTCAATCTTGCTGACTTCAGGAAAATACTCGCTCATGGTGTGTGTCCTCTGTCGTTCTCGAAATGATATCACGACGCGCAGATGACTTGAGTTGGTGTCGTTTGCGCGTCGTGAGAACGAGTGTACCGTGAGCGTTCTCTGGACGCAAAGGTCGCGGAAGTCACTGCACTGAAGGACTATTCCGTGGCTGGTGCGGTCGCAGACTCTGGCAGCATGTCCAGCGTTTCTGCGGCCAATTTTTTGACCGAGGCAGGAGATTTCGCTTTCAATAGTTCAGCCAACTTGGCCTGAATGTCAGAGACGTTTGATACGCCCTCATCCGAGAGTTGTCCCGCCTGCTCGACGAGAAGTTCTGCTCCGCTGTCGAGACGACCATTTTCTGCGTAAGGTTTCAATGTGTCACGGAATAACTGAACTTTAGAGACTTCCTGAGTCGCCTCAGGGAATTCATACTCTACAGAGCCGCCTCCCGTACAACCAACAGCATTCAAAAGTAACATGGAACTGAAGAGAGTCGCCAGAAATTTGATATTGAGAATCATGGGAAAGAATCCTGAACGTATTTGTGTGTAGAAAAACAACAGAGACATGATGGGACATGCCTCTGTTGTGTAATAGCCAAAATAACCCGAAACGAAAATCAGAACTCGCCGACGGGGTTTCCGTCATCCTTAGCTCCCAGTCGTTGCCAAGTCAGCAAGTCGATATTCTCAGAAACGAATCGAACCGATCCATCAACCAGTGTGACATGTACGCCACCGGTGTGACGACTGCGTGCGGCCCAAATACCGTTTCGGTCGGCGGCTTGGCCGAATCCACCGCCGAATGCACAACTTCGTCCGTTCCAGTTAGGAGGGGCCGAGGTGTTAAATCGAGCTTGCGAAGGATGTGGCGAGGACCAATGACGACCGTTCTGGCTCAACGAGGCAGCCCCGGTTGTTGAGAGGGCATTGCAAGCCGTTTCGGCGGTTGCTATTTCTGCAGAGGTGGGAAAGTTTTGGTCTGCGAATGCAGGTGGACTTCCATTCTGAACGATGTCCGAGTCTGAGGCGCTCCCTTGTGAATTATCGCCTGTGAGCATTTCCGAAAACGCAATCACGTTTGATGTCCCATCTTGGACAGCAGCCATATCGGAAGAGACAAGGCGGGGAAATACGCCGTTGCTGTTGCTGGACCAGATGTTGATCGAGGCTCCACCACAACCCGCATAGTTTACGCCGGGCTCAGGGCCAAGGTAATCGCGGTCTGACGGGCAGCGAAACGCAGCAATCTTGGTTCGTGCGGCAACCTGGTTTGTGCCGGAGATATATGTTGCGTTGAAATTCCACTGATTATAAAGAGGTGCCTGATCGAGATAAGGGAGGAGCGGCACCATAATTCCGTTACCGTCCCAGCTATTCGCGCCCTGAATTTGAAACTGGCCCTGTGGGAATTTCGTATAGGTATCGTGATAGTTGTGCAGTGCTAGTCCAAGTTGCTTCAAATTATTTTTGCAACTAGAACGGCGAGCGGCTTCGCGAGCTTGTTGAACGGCAGGAAGGAGTAAAGCCACTAAAACGGCAATGATGGCAATCACAACCAGCAACTCGATCAAAGTGAACCCGCGACGTGCGCGAGTTCCATGCGCAGAAGATGACATAGAAAACCTCTTCTTATAAAAAAGTGATGTGGAAGGACTCCCAAAAAAGGGAGCAAAACGGATCGCGTTGCTGCAAAGTCTTCCTCGTTGGCCCTGAGGTGTCGACAGATGCTAGAAACAACTTGTACCAATGGGTATTATTGGAGATTCTCAAGAAAATGAAAGTGTAAATACAGATGATTTTCAGAATGATCAAGGAAAGTTGATCTTCGGGCTCATTAGTTGATCGTTGCGTTTACAAACGATCAGAAAAAAAGATTTTGCGACCTTGTAGCCGAAATCAGGATCGATTTTTGGGTCAATCCAAACTTTTGATTGACTGTCAGAAATCACCGCATTCCAATGAACCTTCAAAGTTCATCACAATATTAAACTTCGAGGGTCACCATGAGACGTCCGGGAATTGCTTTTCTGTTTGTGGCATTGCTGACGATTTCTGCTTCTGCAGAAATCAAGTTACCGCAAGTTTTTAACGATCATATGGTTTTGCAACGCGATCAAAACGTCGCCATCTGGGGATGGGCTGAACCGGGAGAAACCATCGAAATCATCACGCCATTTGAATCCCAAAAATTGAAGACTAAGGAAAATGGAAAGTGGATGACTCGCTTAAAGCCGATGGAAGCAGGAGGACCGATTGAGCTAAAGCTCAAAGGAACCAACGAAATTGTTCTGAAGGATGTACTGGTTGGAGATGTTTGGGTTTGCAGTGGTCAATCTAATATGGAATGGTCAGTCGCCGCATCGACAAATTCCAAGGAAGAAATTGGGAATGCCAACTTTCCGAACATCCGGCTGTTTGATGTCAAGAAGACACCCAAGATCGACCCGACTGATGATGTCGAATTGGACGCACCTTGGCTCGCTTGTACTTCCGAGTCCATTCCTCGCTTTTCTGCTGTGGGCTATTTCTTCGGTCGAAAACTTCATCAAGAACTCGACATTCCCATCGGTTTGATCAGCACGAATTGGGGAGGAACTCGCATCGAACCTTGGACACCACCTGTTGGGTTTGAAGCCGTTGAAGCGGTGAAAAAAATCCCTGAGAGCATCAATCGCAAGAACTTTAATCATGGGACTCCCACGACACTCTACAACGGCATGGTTCATGGGCTGGTTCCCTTTGGCATCAAAGGAGCGATTTGGTATCAGGGCGAATCCAATCGCAATGATGGCATGCTGTACTACGAAAAAATGAAAGCGTTGATTGCTGGTTGGAGAAGCGTGTTTCAGCAACCCGAGCTGCCCTTTTATTACGTTCAACTTGCTCCCTATATTTATGGGAATAGTGATCCAGAAATTCTGGCGAAGCTGTGGGAAAGTCAGGTCGCGACTCTTGCCGTTCCTCATACCGGCATGGCTGTCACGACTGACATTGCCAATTTGAAAGACATCCATCCTAAAAACAAACAGGATGTCGGCTTGAGATTGGCATTGTGGGCACTTGCCAAAGATTATGGACAAAAAATTGTCTATTCAGGTCCGTTGTACAAATCGATGAAGGTTGAAGGCAACAAAATTCGGTTGTTCTTCGATCATGCAAAGGGGCTGAAATCAAGTGATGGCAAACCGTTGACCTGGTTTACGATTGCGGGTGAAGACGGGAAATTTGTCGATGCCACCGCAAATGTTGATGGAGATACGATTCTCGTTTCCAGTAACGATGTTGCCGACCCAACAACCGTTCGCTTTGGTTGGCATCAAGAAGCCGAATCGAATTTTGTGAATGGAGCAGGATTACCGACTTCGCCTTTTCGTACCGATGGGCCTCTTGCTGAGAAGTAGTTTCATAGTCCAGGTTAGTAATGATTCCGCTGAAATTTAGGAAAGGTTCTATGCGCGAAGAACTCTACTACAAGCCTTCAGGCGGTGCGCCATTTTCGGACTGATGATCACCATGATTGTAGGAACGCTCGGTGGAGCGGTACTCTCGATCATTTATGCGCTCGTCAATTACTACAACCCATTCATCTATTTCACCGTGATCGCAACGGGAATCTTTGGAGCAGGGTGTGGTGGGTGTGCGGTAATGGGGCTGTCGTTGGGAAAAGTTCGGGGGCGACTGACTAACGCCTTTGCCGGCTTCATCATCGGCTTCGCATCACTGTATCTGGCGTGGGTGTGGTATTTGTTTCTTGCTGCACGCACTGCGTTCGGGCAAGGCCTCTTTTTTTTCGACACCACGGCGATGTTCTCTTTCATGCAATTGATTGCCGCCAACGGCATGTGGGAAATTGGTGGAGCAACCCCGACTGGCGGTATTCTCTACACAATATGGGTGATTGAAGCATTCATCGTTCTGATACCAGCAATTTTGATCGCGTTTTCGGCAGACACACCGTTCCGCGAACCCTGCAATCAATGGAGTGAAGAAATGGATTGCTCTGTGACATTTCGAGTCCCCGAGGAGATCGATCAACTTCGTCAGTCTCTCGAAGATGAGAACTATTCTCCCTTATTCGAAAATGCGTTGATGTCTCCAGAAGATGTCTGTCTTCACGCCAAAATTCATCGCTGTCCAAAATGTGATGGAAGCACTTGGTTAGAATTGGAACAGGTAAGTACGTGGCTTAATGACAAAGGTGAAGCCCAAAGCTCTAAAAATACGGTGATCAAACATCTGGCGATTTCCCGCCAGTATGCAGATGCGTTATTAACTCTGATGCCCGATTCCACAAATATCTCATCAGACGAGTCTTCTGTCATGGATGATGATCTCGGTGAAGAGACATTTCAGGACGAGGAATTAGGGTAATTGCATTAATTGCCGTGCGAATGCTCGACATACGGAAAATCGGGAATGAGAGAAGAGATCGTCAAAATATGGAGTTCTCAAATTTTCTGCTTGAGTGGGTGGAATTTCCTCAGATATACTAAGGAGAGTTTCGGGGAGATGTACTCAGGACGGATTCGACGTCTCCTGGATGAGATTTGCAGTTGCCGATCGAATCGAGGTTCGCTTGATCTCGACGCAGAGTTATTGCTGACCACTGAACTGAGAACGAATGAGAGAACCTTCCCTGTGGGAAGACGATCCAGATGTCGAGCTGAGTTGGCGGAAGAGTAAGTCCTGCGGCGGAGCATGTCGCCCCGAATGTTGTTGACAATGTCTAGTTTGGGAGTTGCTTGAGATGCCGCAAGGAAAAATCAAGAAGTTGATGGACAAAGGGTTTGGCTTTATCGACACGGGATCAGAAGATCTGTTCTTCCATCTCTCAGCCGTGGAAGGTTGTAACTTCGAAGATCTGCAAGAAGGCCAGGATGTCGAATTCAATGAGGGAATGGGGCCGAAAGGCAAACGAGCTGAAAATGTTCGTCCCGCCTGAATTTTGAGGTCAGACCGAAACAGTCTCATTCACCGCGAACCGGCTGTTTTAGCGCTTAGAAAACACGTAAAGACGCCTGCGAGCTTACGATTTGCAGGCGTTTTTTCGTTGAATTCTTAATGTTGAGTCCGCTGAAATGAACCTTAATTGATCTTGGAAATATGAGAATTGCCCAGATCCTTGCCAAAATGCGGATGATTTATCAGAATAGGGACATTCATCAAACACAAAATCAAGGAATTTGACGATGCCATTGAAGCGTGAATCGCTCGAACGTCAGCTAGTTGTTGCTCAGGAAGTTCTGGAAGAGATCAAAAAAAGTCTCTTGGAGAAGGGGATTTCTGAAAGTGAATTGAAAAAGCAGCCCGCTTATCGCGACGCCCACGGCGATATGCGCACGGTGAAACGCCGCCTGGTCGTTGTGACCGAAAACGAAGCCTTGACAGCATCGTTAGCGGCAGAAGCTAAAGAGTAGTTGAACTCTCCAAGTAAATTTGACGAGAACTAACCTTCTGATCCAAGTGTCAGTAGAATTAAGTCGTCAGATAACGCTTTGAAGTTTCCCGGAGAGATGGCAGAGTGGCCGATTGTGCAGCACTGGAAATGCTGTGTTCTAGCAATAGGACCGGGGGTTCGAATCCCCCTCTCTCCGCTTTGTCATTCGTTGCCAACGGATGACAACTGACGCCTAAACCCTTGCCATTGCGAGGGTTTTTGTTTGTAGAGTGCGGGTTCGTTGTGTCATCTGGTGACATCGAATGCTGATTAAAGCCGCCCGAGATGTATCGTATGTGCTGCGCGTCAGTTTTGCCTGATCTCTTCTTGAGTACTGGCGACGGAAGATTGGCGACTAAGTTCTTCGTCTTCAGATACCAGTTGCAAATTGTTTTGATGACCTACGCTTGGTGGTGATAGGTTCTGAGATCCAATTTCTCTCTCTACGATTCGCTCATGTTTTTCAAAATATGGACCGCTTCAATGGCTCCTTTTTTGGGAAGAAGAGCTGTGCTGGCAATTCCAGCGACGACTTTTGTAATGTTGTGGTCAACTTGCCCAGCTTCTCCCCAATCCGTGCCCGTAGGAGCTGTGAGATAGACGGAAAACGTATGATGACCGGTACCGGGGCGTTCGCCAATCACATGCAGAACGCAACGGCGTCCCGAGATATTTCCAAATAAGAGTTCGCCAATACGGTACCCGGCTCTGACTCGTCCAGATGTGATGACCAAATTTTCGGGTGCAGTACGATATCCTGCGGTGGCGAGCTCCGAACGAACCGAATCGAGAAATGGTATCAGATGATTCTCATCAGTAATGGATAGAGAATTCAAACCGTCTGAGATGACAATCTGAACATCGAACTGTTCCTGGTGTTGTCGACGAAGATTGAGGATCTGTGTCTCCGCGGTTGAAGACAATTTCTCTCCCGTGCTGGGATGCAAAATGTAATCTTCACGATCACTCGATTGTGTGGTGATGGGAACTGAATTGGGAACTTCAGAAATGAAACTGCCGGGAAGTTCGGCCCAGATGCTGGATTTGGCATCTTGATAAATCTGCTGGATATTATTTTTGAGAGAAGGTTCCAGTTCTGAAGGCGTGCTTCCATATCCTTCTGCAATGAAAACGCCGCGGTCTTGAACTTGTTTCAGTTGAGTTCGGCCCTCCAACAAAATTTGCTGGTCCGAACGTGTGTCACCCAAACGGTGGCGATATTGCAGATAAACCCACAAGGGGTCCCCAAAATGCTCTGTCGGATGACCGTCTTGATCAAAGATTCCCAAATCCTGAAAGAAGGTCCACATGGCATCATTCACTCGATAGCCAAATTTTTCACGAAGCCGAACATGGTCTTGGAATCCCGTCGTCAGATAACCCAGCATAGGGTCAATTTTCGTCGGTAACGCCATCAGATAGGCTGGATTGGCGGGCATGATTTGATCGAGGCACCAATCGAGATCATCCAGAGTGACATCCATATGAAGTGTTGAGCAGACATCGAGACCAATTGTGAGGCCATGTAGTTTCCCCATCACAATATCTTCGAGACAACAACGCACGAGTTGTTCTCTTGTTCGAAAGACTTCCGGGCCAATGAAACCTGCAACATCATTCAGATGAACCCACGGTGCGACGTTATTCCCGGCGGCCTGTTGGGCCTCCGCCACATTTCTGGAAAGTGCGCGTGCGAAACCATACTTTCGCGACTCATGCATCACCATATCGAATCCGTGACTATGCCCGTTGGTGAAATCGGCGCCTTGTCCCGTTTCAAAATACAAACCATATTTGCCGGGGCGTTGAAGTGCATAGCGACTCATCTTTTCAACACTCACATCAAAGGTCTGATTTGCGGTGTCAGTACCTGCAATACTCTGAAACCAGAGTGCCGTACTTTGAGGGGCAGAATGCTCGACTTCCGCCTGTACATCGATATGTGAGAGGACGCAATGCGGCAGGAGATCCTCGATATCGAAGGTGACCAACAGATCTTTGAGAGCCAGTTCAATGGCCTTGACCGAACCAGGATCACTGGAAACCGGGTTTGTTCCCAGTAAAACATCACCGACACCATAGGACCAGCCGTCAAAGACCTGCCAGCGAATATCGTCGAGATTGTCGGTGGGAGAGTTAGGCTGTAATCTTGCTCCCAAATAACCTTTCTCTCCGATCTTACTTCCGGGAAGAGAGTTAAAGACCTTCGCTCCCACAGTGATCAAATCTTCGTTGGTCATCAATTTGACAAGGCAAGAAATCACATCACTTGAAAGACTCTTTGTAATTGTCTTGATCGATTGTTCGTTTTCAGACAACAAGTACTCTCTCAGTTCCCCAAGACTCATACTGTTCGAAAGCTTTGCCTGTGGATCAAGATTGCGAGCTTCAATCAATTGATACAGATCATCATTCAGAACTGGATGTGCGTCGATATCTAGGATGCGTGTTCGAGCAATTAATGTACGTGCATTTTGTCGTGACTGTTCATTTTTCGCAGAGACGCCAATCGTCTGATCACCTTCTTTGAACTCATTGGCAGCTCCCAGAATTTGACGAAAAAGTTGGATGTCAAATTTGCCTCTCAGTCGCTGAATGTATTGGAGGAGGTCTTCTTGTGGTCGAATCGATTCGACGGAAACCGAAGTAGGAGCCGTCTCCGAAGCCCACGCTAACAATCGGGAGGCAGAGCCAGTCGAAACGACAAGTGAACTGGCTAATAAAGACTTCGTAAAATCACGACGAGAATGGTTCATCAACCGATTCCTCTGAAGGTCATATTGATTCGAGGCCCTTTCATACTCGTCTAATTAGTATAAGTGGGTCAAGAATCAATTACCTCATCGATTCATGATTCAAAGGGACACATTTGTCACTCTGGTTGAGACGCTCTGTGTGATGATTGAACAAATAACGTGAGATTTGTGGTTCATGATCTTTAGTGACTCAGCTAGAATAGAATTTCACGTTTAACTCTCCCACCTGAAGATGCCCGTTATGATCTCGCGCTACCAGCTCACCATATTCGCCGTGTTGTTATTGCCTGTCTGCGACCTGCTCGCAGAGGATGAACCACAATTCAATCGTGACATTCGAGCGATTCTTTCGGATCGATGCTATACCTGTCACGGCCCCGACTCGGCATCACGTGAAGCCGACTTGCGGCTCGACAAACGTGACATTGCCATTGCGAATAGCGAGACGCCTGCCATTGTTCCCGGTAAGCCGACAGCAAGCGAATTGCTCAAGCGAATTCGCAGCACAGACGAATTCACGCAGATGCCGCCACCCGATTCAGGCAAAGCACCACTCACAGAAAAGCAGATTCAATTACTGGAAACGTGGATCAAAAACGGTGCGGAGTACGAAGACCACTGGGCGTTCATCTCACCGAAACAAGTAGAAGCACCCATTGTTGAGCATCAAGAGCACGTACGGAATCCAATCGATTCCTTTGTTTTGAAGAAACTCGAACAGCAAGGGCTGAAACCATCCCCGCAAGCTGACCCGCGCACTCTGATTCGTCGCGTATCTCTCGACTTGACCGGTTTGCCACCGACACCCGCTGAGATCGAAACATTCCTGGCAGATCAATCAAACAATGCCTATGAGAAACTGGTTGACCGCTTGTTGTCTTCAGATCGCTATGGCGAACACATGGCGAAGCCTTGGCTCGATGCGGCACGTTACGCCGACACCAACGGTTATCAATACGATCTCGAACGCGAGCAATGGGTCTGGCGGGATTGGGTGATTTGGGCTTTCAATCAAAATATACCGTTCGACGAATTTACTCGTCAGCAAATCGCCGGTGACCTGTTACCTGATGCAAATGACTTAACTCGTCTGGCAACCGGATTTCATCGCAATCATCCGATCACGATTGAAGGTGGTGTCATTGATGAAGAATACCGAACCGAGTATGTCGTTGACAGGGTTGTCACCACTTCTACCGTCTGGATGGGAATGACGATGTTGTGTAGCCGTTGTCACGATCATAAGTACGATCCGATTTCTCAAAAAGAGTTTTATGAGTTCTCTGCGTTCTTTAATCGTGTACCCGAACGAGGGCTCAATGGTGTTGATCCAAGACGTAAAATCGAATCTCCTTTACAAGATGCTCGATTGCACGAAATCGACACCCGGTTGGCCCGCGCAAAACAGCAGTTAAAGCAGGTCGCCGGAGCGGAAGGGTTGCCGTTTGCGAAGTGGGAATCCCTCGTCAAGGCTGGCAAACAGGCGAACTGGCAAGTCATTGTTCCGACAGAGATGAATTCAGCGGGCGGCGCGACGTTGACGGTCCAGGATGATCAATCGGTGTTGGCCAGCGGAAAAAACCCGGTCACCGAAGAATATATTGTTGATCTTAAAACAGATGATAATGCGATCAGTGCCATCCGCTTGGAAGCAATCAAAGATCCCTCAACCGTCAACGGCGGAACGGGTCGAGGTTCTAACGGGAACTTTGTCATGACCGAATTCATCGTGGAAACAACCTCTCTCGCAAAGCCGGACCAGTTTGAACAGGTGGTCATCTCTGCTGCGGAAGCCGACTACTCGCAGAAGAATTATGAGATCGGCAAAGCTATTGACGGAAAAGTGGATCGATCTGGCTGGGCAGTGGATGGCAATACAATCACAGACAGTCGCACGGCTGTCTTCATCATGGTCGAACCGATCAAAAACGCCGATCAGAAGATTATTCGAGTCAAAATGAGTTTTCAATTTGGTCTGTCGCATCAGATTGCCCGATTCCGCTTAGCGGTCATGAAGGGAGAAGCCGCCCCGCTGACACTGGCAATTCAGAAGATTATCGAGACACCTCAAGAAAAACGGAATCCACAACAAAAACAACAAGTCGAAGATTGGCTGTTGCGAAAGTTTGCCTCTCCCGAAATCCGACAGGCAGCGCAAACTGTGACGATGGTCGAAAAAGAACGTCAAAATATCATCAATTCCATTCCATCCACGATGATCATGGCAGAACAGACAAAACCACGAACGACACATGTTTTGTATCGTGGAGAGTACGATCAAAAACGGGATGTTGTCGATTCGGGTGTCCCGGCGGCATTGCCGGCACTACCAGAAGGCGTGCCAAATAATCGTCTTGCCTTGGCCGAGTGGCTGGTGAAACCCGATCACCCTCTGACATCGAGAGTATTCGTCAACCGCATCTGGCAACGATTGTTTGGAGTGGGAATTGTCAAAACGAGTGAGGACTTTGGCTCTCAAGGAGACTGGCCCAGTCATCCCGAGCTGCTCGATTGGCTGGCGGTCGAGTTTGTTGAAATGAATTGGGATATTAAGGCTCTGCATAAATTGATTGTGACGTCGGGTACTTATCGACAGTCGTCGGTCGTCACACCCGAACAACAAGCCAACGACCCTGAAAATCGACTACTCTCTCGCGGTCCTCGCCGTCGGCTCGATGCCGAGGTCGTTCGTGATTCGGCTTTGCTCGCCAGTGGATTGCTCGTCGAGAAAATGGGTGGTCCAAGTGTCTTTCCTTATCACCCCAAGGGGCTTTGGCAGGAAATCAACAATCGCCCCGGCTATTCACGAACTTATAAACAAGATACCGGTGAGAACCTTTATCGACGCAGCCTGTACACATTCTGGAAACGAACGGTCCCTCCTCCCTCCATGGCAACATTTGACGCCCCAGAACGAGAATTCTGTGTCGTTCGACGTTCAAGCACCAATACACCCCTTCAAGCCTTTGTGATGTTGCACGACCCCCAATTTGTCGAAGCGGCACGCAAACTGGCCGAACGAATGCTGAATGAGGGTGGCAACTCGGTTGAGACGCAGATCAATCATGGATTCGAACTTGTAACCTCTCGTCAACCGACCAAGCAAGAACTGAGACTTCTCAAAGAGACTTATCAAAAACGACTACTGCAATATCAACAGCATCCTGATGAAGCGTCCGCTTTGTTGTCTGTCGGAGACTCTCCGCGTGATGAATCACTCGAATTATCTCAACACGCCGCCCTGACGAGTATTGCTCGTCTATTGATGAACTTGAGTGAGTTTATGACGTTGAATTAATATTTTTGAATCTAACACTATCCGGCAAGCCAGACGTAGGGTCCGCTGTGCGGACCATTATGAGAAAACAGTCGTTCATGAATTCGGTCTGCACAGCGGACCCTACAGTATTTATCAAACAGATTCCGAGACCTAACCATGAAGCCGATCACCGACCACGACCTGGCCATCAATCGTCGTTACTTTTTTGGAAAGTCTGCAACCGGGATTGGCGTGGCAGCACTCGCATCACTGCTTGCTAAAGAGGCTAACGGGCAACAGAAGTCGTTGGCGACCAGTAACGGCCCCGGTTACGATCCCGGCTTAACCGGCCCGACACATTTCGCTCCTAAAGTGAAACGGGTAATCTACCTGTGTCAGTCCGGGGCACCGTCTCACATTGACACTTTCGATTATAAGCCATCATTAGAAAAGCTGGACGGACAAGAGTTGCCCGCCTCGGTCCGTATGGGACAAAGACTCACCGGAATGACGGCCGGGCAGAAGTCTTTTGCAGTGGCGAAATCTTTTATGCCGTTCCAGCAACATGGAGAATCGGGACAGTGGATTAGCGATTTGATGCCTCATCATGGGAAAATTGCCGACGATATTTGCATCGTCAAATCAATGCACACCGAAGCGATTAACCACGATCCGGCGATCACTTTTTTCCAAACGGGACATCAACAACCCGGACGCCCGAGTCTCGGATCGTGGGTCAGTTACGGCTTGGGGAGTGAAAGCGAAAATCTGCCCGCTTATGCCGTCCTACTCGATAAAAACTCTGATACTCAAGCACAACCACTCTATTCGCGATTGTGGGGAAGCGGCTTTCTGCCGTCCAATCATCAAGGAGTCAAACTCCGTTCGGTTGGTGACCCGGTGTTGTATTTGAATGACCCCACGAATGCGTCACTCGACGACAAACGACAACTCCTCGATTCACTTTCACAATTGAACGAACTTCGCCAAACAGAAGTGGGTGATCCAGAGATACAAACTCGTATCGCGGCTTACGAGATGTCGTATCGAATGCAAATGTCGGTTCCTGAGTTGACTGACACCTCGGACGAACCAGAAAGCACATTTGATCTATACGGTGAAGATGCGAAAGTTCCCGGCACTCACGCCGCCAACTGTTTACTGGCAAGGCGATTGAGCGAGCGTGGTGTGCGATTCGTGCAGATTTATCATCGTGGGTGGGATCATCATGGCGGCCTACCAACTCGTCATCCAAAAATTGCCAAAGAAGTCGATCAAGGATCGTCGGCTCTCATTCAGGATCTCAAACAGCGTGGTTTACTCAAAGATACGCTCGTTATCTGGGGAGGCGAGTTCGGCCGTACTGTCTACAAACAAGGGAATAGCAAGAACTACGGACGAGACCATCACCCACGATGTTTCTCGATCTGGATGGCGGGGGGGGGCATCAAAGGGGGAACCAGTTACGGCGAGACCGATGATTTCTCTTACAATATCGTTGACCGCGAAACTCGTGGTGTTCACGTCCACGATTTGAACGCCACCATCATGCACCTGTTGGGCATGAATCACGAACGCTTAACATATCGTTTTCAAGGTCGCGATTATCGACTGACCGACGTTCATGGAAAAGTGGTGAAAGGTGTTCTGAGTTAAATTTATGATTTTTTCTCTCATCAAAAGATAAGTTGGACTCCTTAATGATCACCGTTCGCAAAGCGTCTGATCGAGGTCATGCCGATCACGGCTGGCTAAAAGCAGCTCATACTTTTTCGTTCGCATCGTATCACGACCCCGATCATATGGGGTTTCGCTCGCTGCGTGTCATGAATGAAGATCGCGTCGCTCCCGACAAAGGGTTCGGCACACATCCGCATCGAGACATGGAAATTGTCACTTATGTCTTGGAAGGAGCACTCGAGCATAAAGACTCCATGGGCAATGGAGAAGTTCTCACGCCGGGCGAATTTCAGCGTATGTCGGCAGGGACCGGCATCGAGCACAGTGAGTTCAATCCGTCCTCCGATGAACCGACTCATTTGTATCAAATTTGGTTATTACCGACAGAGAAAGGAATCGAACCAAGTTATGAACAAAAGCGTTTTGATGATCGGCTACAAAACGAACTAAGGCTCGTGGCCTCACCAGATGGCGAAGAAGGTTCCCTGAAAATTTATCAAGATGCCAGAATCTACCTCTCACGATTGGATGCCGGAAAGTTGGTTGATGTTGATCTGGCCGATGGTCGGCATGCCTGGCTACAGGTGTTGCGAGGATCAGTCACACTCAATGACATCAAATTGTCCACGAGTGATGGTGCCGCAGTGAGTGATGAAACGTCATTGACCATCACGGCAACCAACGACGCGGAGATCATGTTGTTCGATTTGAGCTGATTATTTTGTCCATTGTCATCAGTAAAGATCGTTCTAAGAGATTTCAGAGATTAAATGTCCTTCGCTCCCCTCGATGCGATATTATTGTCGGCAGCGAAATATTTTCTGAATGCTTTTTGAAGGTCAGTTTATGCGACTTTTTATATTCGCCGTTCTCGTATTGGAACTCGCGGTTCCTGCATATGCCGAGGTAACACCTTCGCAAATCGTGTTGGCGTCGTATCGGGTCGAGCATCCCAACACCACGGGAACCGGATTTGTGTTAGACCGCCCTGATCCCAATGAACCGGAACGGCAGCAGTTACTCTTAGTGACTGCCGCCCATGTCTTCGAAGGAATGAAGGGTGAAACCGCGACACTAGTGTTACGAGAACAGAATGAGGGAGGAAAGTGGGCTGCCAAATCGGAAAAAATCCGCATCAGAAAGGGGCAGAAGCCACTCTGGGTACAACATCCGAAGGAAGATGTGGCCGTGATCTTCCTGGATTTTCCCTCAGAAAAACCAATTGATTCATTACCAATCAGCGTTTTGGCAACAGCCGAAGACTGGAACACACATGCTCCCGAACCGGGTTCGTTCATTCGTTGCGTTGGCTATCCACATGCTCCCATCTTCAAACCGAGCAGAGCGGGATTTGCCACCACTCGTTTGGGATGCATTGCTGATTACCCATTAACGCCGATTGACGACCACCCAAAATATCTGGTCGATTTCAATATCTTCGAAGGCAACAGCGGCGGACCGATTTATTCCGATCAACTGGGAGACGAAATCAAAATCATCGGCCTCGTTCATGGCCAACATTTCATCGATGAACGGTTCAAAAACATCTATTCCGAAGGAATGACACGCAAGCGACTCGGTCTGGCCATTATCGAAAGCTCGGCAGTCATTCTGGAAACCATTGAGAAGATCACCCCGAAAACAGTTTCGAAGAAGGCATCTTCGTCCAGTCGTCCGAAAATCAAAGCATTGATTCGCCGAGGGTTACAAAAAAGCATCGATAAAGAGGAATGACCTGTTTCTCACAATTGAGTAACTCTCATTCACTCACGACCCGCGCACCGCCCCAATAGCCGAATTCATTCCGCCAGCCGGTCGCGTGATTTTTGAGTTCCAGCTTCACTTTTTGACCGGCAAACTGTGACAGGTCGATGCGGAATGATTGCCAACCGCGCGACGCTGGACCACCCACATCTTCCGACAACAGCCGTTTGCCATTCCCTTTGACTTCCAGCCGCCAGTCTCCTTCCGGGTGATGGGCCACATCAACGAGCAGCCACGTTTTTTGTCCTGAGGGAATTTCAAACGAACCGGACAAGACACACGGCTCGTTTTGATTCACGGGATGGGTTCTTACCACTGTCGAGCGATTCATGTGTCCGGTTTGTAATGCAACATCTCCCACGCCCGACTTTTTGGTCGTAAATCCGGGAGCCACTTCGCCGATCACTTCCGCAAACTGCTGCGGGTTGGTCGCAATGCGAGGGACCACTTCTTTCACACCCGGCAACTGCCGAGCCGTTCTATCGGAAGGATGTTTGTCGAGCGTGATAAATGCGAACAAGTCAACCAGTTCCTGTGGTTTGATTTGTTCTTCCAGCTTTTCGGGCATCAAGGAAACGGGGCTTTTCTTCAGGATTTCAATCTCTGCGCGGGGAATCGTTTCCCGCTTCCCGCCCTGGATTTTCAGCGTAATTTTGGACTCCGTGTCTTCAACCAGCAAGCCGTTGAGCACACGGCCTTCGTCCGTCACGACAGTGTACGACTGATAAGAAGCTCCGATCACCAGTGAAGGATCGAAGACGTTCGACAAAAGTTGTTCGAACGAATTGCGACCGTTGAGTGTAATTTCGGGACCGACTTCCTGTCCCTTGCCGTAAATCTTATGACATTGTCCGCAGACTTTGTTGAAGACAAGTTCGCCCGCAAACGGGTCTCCTTCCGAAGAACGAATCAACTGTTTCATTTCTCCAATCACCTGATCTCGTTTAGGATCGCGTCCTTCGCGAATTTGCCCCCAATGTTGCCCGACCAGTTTGGTGAGTTCTTTGTCACCGGTTGCCAGCATTCTTTTCACTTGATTCAAATTGAGTGCGCTCGTCGGGATCTCTTCTTCGGCAATGGCGTTGAGCAGACTGATGCTCCAGGCTTTTCTCTGTGTGAGAATATCGATCACACGCGGCTTGAGTTCCGGTTCCAACTCGTAATAGTTGAGGACCAATAAAGATGCGACATGCTCGTTGCGAAGTCGTCCTAATGCGCTAATCATCTTGCCCCGAAAGGGAGCCGGATTAGATTTCTTATCCGCCAAGATTTGATCCATGGCAATCAGAACGTGCATTTCCTCACCGGCGGCCACCAAGGCATTCAATGCCTGCAATCGTTGTGCTTCCGGCGATTTGCTATTTGCCAGGATTTTTTCCGCTTCCTTGAGAGCAACGGGATCTCCCCAGCTTGCGCCTAACATGGCCGCTGAGAAAAACGGGGCTGAGTCTTTGTCTCCCGCTGCGATACTCGATACAACCGTCCCGAGTGCTTCTTTCGTTTGCTTCAGCTTCTCTCCGGCGAGAGTTCGATTTTGAACACGCTGACTGATCATGGAGAGACAGATGGCAGCCGTTTGCGGATTTCCGCCTGTAGAATGTGAATGGTAGGAGATCACTTTGGCGACGTTGGTCGCCTTGTAGTCCGTGTGATCGAGCATCCACGCAACCAACCGAGGAATGAGTTCTCGTCCCCCCGACCCGGCGGCGATCTCATTGATCGTGGCAAAGTCAGCGGCTTGATTCGGAAAGCTTTCCAGATAGTAAAGCAAATTCCGCCAAACAATTTTCGGCAGCACTTCATCTTCTGAGGAAAGTTTAAGAGCTTCTGCGAACAACTCTGTGTAAACGGGATAAGAACCGTGTGGCTGCATTTTCTTGGCGTGCGCACCGGCAAGAATCACTCCCTGCAATCGTACGTCTTCCGATTCGTCATGAATGGCAGTGTCAACTAATTCGAAAATATTGCCTTCCTCGGATTCATTGAATCCATTGTGTGATTTTGAATGCAGAAACTGGTGTCCCGCAGCCCGAATTGCCCACGCACGCAATGTTGGATCGGGTTGAGACATCAACTGTTCCATAAAATCATCATAGATCAACAAATCTTCTGGATCGGGTTTCATTCCAATTACCGACCAGAACGCATGCAGACGTGTCTTTTGATCGGCTGAATTATTGGTGGCAATGGCTTTCAGTTTTTGTCGCGACTCTTGGATGCTACGTTCAGACAACAATCGCTGTGCCGTCCAGCGGATAAAATCATTGTGCTGTGAGAGTCGTTCGATCAGTTGATCATCGGTTTCAGCAGCAAGATTAAAATCCGCCGGCGTATGGGGCGATTCTTTATATCTAATCCGATAGAGACGCCCATGCCCGCGGTCAACGCCTTCCGGGTCACGATTCGCATCCTGATAACAGTGATAGCGGTCGTACCAGTCCAGCACATAAATGCAGCCGTCTGGCCCTGTCTTCTGAACCACAGGCATGAACCAGACATCATTGGCCGTCAGAAAGTCAGGACGCGGCGTTCCAAAATAGGTCGAACCATCACGCTCAAGCGCATCAGCATTCAGGCAATTGCCGTGGATGTTCCCCATGTAAAGTTTTTCGCGATACTCTTCGGGGTAGGCATCTGAGTCGTAGTAATGAATTCCACAATAGGCGGCTTTTTGATGTTTATGTTTGACGATGGATTCCAGTTTCCAGGTATGGGGCGGATACGGCCCCCCTTGTCGATGATAGTAACCGGATTGCGTCAAGTGCCAGAGATGGTCAATCACACACGCAGACAGAAACGCTTCACCATCCTTGTTCCAGGCGACTCCCCACGGGTTACTGGTCCCTTCGGCGAATAGTTCAAACTCACGCGTGCGAGGATGAATGCGAAACAGCGCACAGGTAAACTTCCAACCGGAATGTTTCTCATCGAAGTTCGGATTGTTGGGCGTGTATTTGACATCGCAATAGTTGAAAACTCCGTTGAGGCCGTAGAGCCAGCCATCTGGTCCCCAAGTCAACGAGTTTGGTAGTTCGTGAGTGTCGGTGCGTCCGAAACCGGTGACTACTTTCTCGATTTTGTCGACTTTCAAATCACCATCGAGATCCTGCATGAAGAGAATATCGGGAGCATTGGCAACCCATACACCGCCATAACCAACCGCGATACCCGACGGGATATTGAGCCCCTCAGCAAAGACGGTCACTTTATCGACTCGTCCGTCTCCCGTGGTATCTTCGAGAACCTTGATTCGATCACGTCCCGGACCGGGCTCTTTTCGAGGATACTCAAAGGATTCGGTGATCCAGAATCGGCCTTTTTCATCGATGGCCATACCGACCGGATTGAAAATTTGTGGTTCTGCTGCCACTAACTCAACCGAGAACCCTTCCGGCACGTCCATCTTGGCGATGGCATCCATCGGTGAGAGAGCCGGGCCGGGAGGTTTATCCTGACGACGAGGAATGAAATCATCGGCCTGTAACAGACAGGGCAGACCGAGTAGTAGCAAGGCGAGCAATTTGACTGGACGGTACATGTGTGGAAGTCCGCAGTGTGTTGTGAAAGTATTTAAGCCCACATGTTCGCCGCTCTGATTCGTTAATGCAAGACAGGATTGTCTTTGCTAGGTTAGAAGACATGCCAAGACGAACAAAACAGGAACCCGTTTGGAAACCAACGAAAGAACAAGTCGCTGCGGCGACAAAAAACCGTGTCAATGATGTCATCGATTATGGCTTGGATGTTTTGTTTGTCGGCATCAATCCGGGTTTGTATTCCGCAGCCGTGCGACATCATTTTGGCCGGCCGGGAAACCGCTTCTGGCCGGCTCTCAATATGAGTGATTTCGTCCCCGAGGGAGAAGAGTTACTGGCGTTTGATGATTGCCGCTTGCCAGACTTCGGCATGGGGATCACCAATCTTTGTCCGCGTGCTTCGGCTCGTGCTGATGAACTCTCCAAAGAAGAACTGGAACGCGGAGCCTGCACCTTGACTCGTAAGGTCAAAAAGTATCGACCCCGATTTGTCGCGTTTCTCGGGATCACGTCTTATCGGACGGCGTTCGGAATCAAAGGAGGAAAAGTCGGGCTACAAGAGCCGACCATTGGCGATGCGGTCGTCTGGGTGTTACCTAACCCGAGCGGTTTGAATGCTCATTTCCAGTTACCCGATATCGCTGATCTGCTCAACGACTTGAAGCGTGATGTTGATCGATTCAAAATCGCTCGAAAGACATGAAATTCACAATAAGCTGATTAATCCACTGACTGTCACAATCACGGCAAGAATCCCCGCGGTCACCAAGAAGAGATACCACATCGGCCTCGAATCGGAGCGAGTGACAAGTTGAGGTACCATGTATTGATCACAGCTTGGACAAAGGTTCGCGTCGTCGTAGACTTCTTCACCGCACAGCGGGCATTCGTACCAGGCAGAGGGATCATCGTCATCGAAGTCTTCCAGATCGTCGTCATACTCATCATCCCAGTCGTCTGTCATGATGATCTACCATTCGAGTCCGTACATCAATGAATTCAAACCGCTCCCGATGCCCAGCAAGGCTGCGCGATCTCCCTTGTTCAGAAAGCCCGACTCCATGCCGAGTGCAAGAGCCATCGGTAACGCTGCGGCTCCGGTGTTTCCGAAACGCTCGACAGTCGGGAAATCGAGATCGGGTTCTAACCCCAGTGATTTCATTAACAACGAACGATGGGCTTTCCCAACCTGGTGTGTGAAGACGCGCTGGATATCACTGTTCGTCCACTCCATTAATCGTCGAAAGATCGTCCAGGTTTTTTCTGCCAGTGCAACGCCCGCGTTCAGCAAACCTTCTGAATCGGTATTCATGCGCGGTCGGCTATCCCGACTCCAGTCCGAATTATCACCTCCTTGGCAAAGATGATTGTTCGTCGTATCGGCCAACCAAGAACCTCCCAGCAACTTATGCCCAAACTGTGAATGGCGTTCGTGGCAGAGCACAATCGCTGCGGAGCCCGAACCAATCGTCAACGAGGCAAAATCACTTTTGACCCGTTTGCGATCAACGTCCGAGTCGTGAAGCAGGGAATCAATCGTCCCTTCCACAAGAGTGCGTCCGACTTCAGTGCCGACAACCACACCCACTTCGATACGCCCGGCTTCGATCATTTCAGCAATAATCTGCACGCCGTTGAGAATACCCAGACAGGCGTTGCTGACATCGAAAACAAGCGCTGATTGCGGTAATCCGCTGGCTGCATGAACTCCCGTCGCGGTCGCTGGCTCCATCTGGTCACGACAAACTGACCCGTGGATCAGAGCCCCGAATAAGTTCGGATCGAGCTGAGATTTTTCGACCGCTTTACGGACAGTTTGCGCAGAAATTGATCCCGGTTTTGTGCCGGGATCAAAAAAACGTCGTTCCTGGATGCCGGTCATCATTTCGAGACGACCCGCAGGTAAACTCAGTCGATCATAAACCGGCGCGAGGCGAGCTTCGATCTCCTCCGAGGTCAACACATGGGGAGGGATCGTACAGGTTGCGGTCTCCAGACAAACATGCTGGTAGCGCGAACCGGAGTTTACGTTCGGTTGCGAGATAGCATCAGACTTTCGCAACAGATTGAGTTTGTGATCCACTTAAGCGAGAAATTAAATCCTCGACATTCTGCAAATCCTCATCCCTTTGAACTTCGCTCTCGAGAGTTGGGTCACAGACTGCCAATGCGATAGAGCTACGAACATGTCGCAGTCCTCGCAAGAGAATATCACGTTCTTGGTTGTCCAGATCCACTGAAATAGCATTACTCATTAAAACAGACTCCGTACATTTCCCACCCTGGTGAGAATGACGTCCGTCACAGTGGCATCCTGCTGCTGCGCGACATTTTGATTATCAGAACAATTCCAACCTACAGACACTCCTTCATCGATGCGGAATCATCCGTACTCAGGGTGTATCATCGGCTGTTAAACCAGTCACCTTTCAGTTTCTTGAAGGACACTGCACTTCCATTGCAATTGTCCAGGGAAACGTGATCCAAAGACTCCTTATGACCGGTCTTCTTTCACCGACCGTCGGTGAATCTGTAACGGTCTGGAAAACAATGCATGCGGCGTGCCGATCACAGAGTTATCCAATCCTTAGAATCGATGACTTCCTACAAATCATTGTGGCCATTGTGGTTGGGAAAAATCAACCTTAATCGCTTGCCTGCCTCGATGCCCCTATTATTTAGCTCTTAAATTACCGGCTCTGTAAGAATCGGCCATAGCCGTTGGAACTTCTGCTTCCGCCAGAATCACTTTCGCGCGGTTTTCCTCGGTCTCAGCTTTGAACTCTTGTTCTTCGGCAACCGCTCGCGCACGGCGTTCTTCGGCTCGGGCCCTGGCAATTCTCATGTCGGCTTCGGCTTGATCGGCCTGAAGACGAGCTCCGACGTTATCACCCACATCAATGTCGGCAATATCAATCGAAACAATCTCGTAAGCCGTCTGCGAATCGAGTCCTTTATCGAGTACCGCCTTGGCGATCAACATGGGATTCGCGAGCACTTCTTTGTGGTTTTTACATGATCCAATGGCCGAAACGATCCCTTCACCTACGCGGGCAATAATCGTGTCTTCCGTCGCACCCCCGACCAATTGCTGTAAGTTGGTTCTGACCGTCACGCGGGCACGCGCTTTCAGTTGAATTCCATCTTTGGCAACTCCATCGAGCGTACGACGATTACTGGCTCCACGATTTGGATCGGGGCAATCAATCACCTTAGGATCAACACTGGTTCGCACCGCTTCCAACACATTACGACCGGCCAGGTCGATGGCAGACGCTGTATTCCAGTCAAGTTCGATGTTGGCTCGATGTGAGGCAATTAACGCACGGACAACACGATCCACGTTTCCGCCCGCCAAATAATGGGCTTCCAAAGCATTGGTGGAAGATTGTAAGCCAGCCTGAACGGCCATAATTTTGGATTGTACGATCGTCGAGGGGTTTATCCCCTTCAAAGACATCATCATCAATCGGAAAGGATTTATGTTTGCCTTTGAGAAAACGCACTGCACCCACAGTTTGAAGTACCTTGCAAAGAAGTACAGAAAGATGAGGGAGAACAGGCCCACAAACCCGATCGCCACGTACATCACAATATCGCCCATCTCAGTATCCTTAATCAGGAAGATCTCTCGACCTCTGGTTTCTGCTGAGAATCGAATCTCACGCAGATTTGCAATCTCTTTCAATATGAAGTGTTGAACGTCACATCTTAAGTGCTGGATCTGTAAATTCAAAAAGAAAAACAAAATCCCTCTCAGAATGTCGAACGTTTCGTGAATCCTTACCCGCAATCAATTCGTTCCGGGTATAATGATCTGATAACAACGTCGCTTTGATATGAGATTACGTTTATGGATTATTCTTCGCTGGCAATCTGGTTAGCAATCTTGACTCTCGGCCTGTTGGTTGCGGAATTCTTCATTCCTTCAGCGGGAATGCTGACAATATTTTCTGTGATTAGTGCCGTGATCTCGATTTGGTCGGGATATCATGCCTGGTGGGACAATTCGCCTGTGGTTTGGTGGATTTACATCATCAGTTTCGTTTTGTCCGTCCCTACCACGATTGCCGGAGCTGTTGTCGTCTTACCTAAAACCAGTTTTGGCCGGCGATTACTCCCCGATCCTCCGTCTGGTGAGGAAAGTCGTCCCTATTCCAAAGAAAGAGAAAAACTTTTGGAATTAGTAGGATCCATTGGAGAAACTGCCACGTTACACGCTCCGGGAGGAATGACTCTCATTGAGGGACGCCGATACCACAGCGAAAGTGACGGGTTAATGCTGGAGCCTTCCACAAAAGTCAAAGTTGTTCGTGTGAGCGGAACTCGTATTGTGATCAGTCCTGCGGATGAGAATATGACCGACCAATCGAACAATCAATCCGTATCTGTCGAAACAAATTCTGATGCCTCTGAACGACTCGGTGAGGAAAAACTTGACTTTCCTTTCCCCGAGGAGTAACACAGACAAACTATAGTGAGCCTCTCACTTTGAGGTTTTCACACTTCATTTTACCGGATCAAACCTCATGAATTCAGTATTCGCAACGAACCTCTCAAATTTCTCGGTTCTGGCTCTCCAACCGGGAACTCTCGCCGCGATTGGTGTTTTCGCCTTTATCGCGACGCTGGTTCTGTTCGGCATGTTTGCCCGTTACCTCTCCCTCTGGATTCAATCCGTCTTCGCAGGAGCCGCCATCGGACCAATCACCTTGGTGATGATGACAATCAAGAAGATCAATCCTGCGGTGATCGTCAAAAGCAAAATTATTGCCGTACAAGCCGGGTTGACTGATTACTACCCGATCTCAACCAATGCTCTCGAAGCTCATTACATGGCGGGAGGAAATGTCGAACGCGTGGTCCGCAGTCTGGTCGCCGCTCATCGAGCCAAAATCGATCTCGATTGGGACACTGCCGCAGCCATTGACCTGGCTGGTCGTGATATTCTGGAAGCAGTTCGGACGAGTGTTTACCCGAAAGTAATCGATTGCCCCGACCCCTCACAAACTGCGGGCACTTTGGATGCAGTCGCCGGTGACGGAATTCAGTTGAAAGCTCGCGCTCGCGTGACCGTACGGACCAACATTGCCCAACTGATTGGTGGTGCCACCGAAGAAACCGTGATTGCCCGCGTGGGGCAAGGCATTGTCCAAGCCATCGGATCGACGTCCAGCTATGCCACCGTTTTGGAAAACCCCGATAACATTTCGCGGACAGTACTGAATCTCGGCCTCGAAGCCCAAACTTCTTACGAGATTGTTTCCATTGATATTGCCGATATCGATGTGGGTGAAAATATTGGCGCTCGACTGCAGGCCGATCAAGCTGAAGCCGATATGCAGGTTGCTCAAGCCAAGGCCGAAGAACGTCGCGCCTCTGCCATGGCTCAAGAACAGGAAATGCGTGCCAAAATTCAAGCGAACCGCGCAAAGGTTGTCGATGCCGAAGCGTTGGTCCCTCAAGCCATTGCAGAATCTTTCCGCAGTGGGCAACTTGGACTACTCGACTATTACGAACTCAAAAATGTCCAAGCCGATACAGACATGCGTGCTTCAATTGCCGGCACCGGAAAACAGACATCGACGAAAACCGGAGCTTAACGAAACCTTGACAGCCGAGTCGAACTTTTTGCGTACGATTCTTTTCGGACTTCATTATGCTGTTGGACATCCCAATCAAGCCGATCCTGGCACTCGACTTTACGTCGTTAATGGCAATATTCTTTGTGCTGTTTTCGGTATTTGGCTTTATCAGCAATTTGCTCAAAAAATTGGGCGGTGATGATCAACCGCAAGTCCGCGGCAGGCAACCTCGTCGACAACAGGGGGAACTTCAAGGTGAGATCGATGACTTCCTGAAAGAAGTTCTGGGCGGTAAAGCACCTCAGGAAGTAAAAAAGAAACCTCGTCCCCGACCTCAACGAAAACAGCAGATTCGGGGAGAACATGAAGCCGACAAGGTTCCCGAACGACGACGCTTCGAGGAATCGCAAGCGAGTGTTGAAGCGCCCCCCGAAAGACGGCAACAACCTCGATCCCAATCTACTCAGCGTCGTAAACTACAAAAGACGCAAAGACGACCAGCGACCAAAGCGGCCAGCCCTGTTTTTGATGAAGAGACAAAAAATAAATCGTTAAAAGATCGTCATATCAAATCGACGGTCGACTCTCATGTTGATCGCTACATGCAATCTCATCTCGATGAAAACCGAGACGAAGGAGTGTTGACGAGTCAAGATTCACCAATTGTCGCTAGCTCATTACTGGATGGAGAGCTTGATGAGCATCAACAGGATGCGAACTTCGCGGCTGAATTGCGACATCTTCTCGCCTCTCCTTCAGGAATGCGTCAGATGATTGTTGCCAATGAGATTCTTTCCAAGCCGAAATCGCTTCGGTAGAATATAGTGACTGTCTTATCGTTTCATCTGGTTGAGTCTTTGCCTGAACGGTTATTATGTCTGCTGAAGAACGCCCTCTGATCCTGTTGCTTGCCGGAGAACTCCGTATGCGTGGGGGGACGGCGTACACTCTGCGACTGAAACGAGGTCTCGCCGATTACGGGTTTGATGTCTCCCTGATTGCCGAGAACCTGGGGCAACTCTCACGGGAGTTGTGTCACAAACTCAAAGTGCGTGAAGTGACACATATGTCGACGCCGCTACTGAATCGAGCTGTCCTCCGATTGTTTGCTGCCGAATTTGAACACAAGCCGCATCCTCGACTGATCCATGTCCAATCTCGCCGCATGATAAAGCCGGGCATGATGCTGGCCTCGCTATGGAACATTCCATGTATCGTGACGATGCACGATTACCTCGGCGAGCGAGAGTCTCTTCGTATTCAGCCAAATATCTGTCGACGTGTGATCGCCGTGAGCGATTCAGTTCGCAACGATCTCTTGGCGCGGACCGGCCTCAATCCAGATATTGTTCAGGTGATACGTAGCGGTGTTGACCTCGATAACGACGCAGGCGGTGCAGAAATTCTTCCTGATGACCGCCCGCCCGTAATTGGGACAGCCGGTGCGTTAGAATTGATTAAAGGTGTCCACTTTTTTTTGGGTGCCGCGAAAAAAGTTTTGGAACAATATCCGAAAACTCAGTTTCTCATTTCCGGTTCGGGACCAGAAGAAATGCGGTTGAGAGAACTCGCCCGCTCACTCGAGGTCGAACGATCAGTCACTTTCGTTCCCAGCCTGAACGATTTTTCTGCGGCAATCGAAGCAATGGACATCTTCTGCCTGCCTTCTCTCAAGCAAGGACTCGGCTCGATCATGCTCGAAGCAATGGCCCGAGGTCGTCCGGTAATTGCCACGAAAACAGGTGGTGTTTATAGTGTGGTCAAAGATCAGCAAAATGGATTGATTGTTCCCGCTGGCGATGTCGATAATTTGGCTCAACGAATGATTGATTTACTAACTCGGCCCGAACGCGCGCGCGAACTTGGCGAGGCGGGACGCGAGCATGTGCGCAAAGAATACAGCGTCACTCGCATGTTGGAACAAACAGCAACGCTCTATCGAGAACTTCTCAAGCCCGAAACACAGACGCAGAAATCTGTCTCAGCTGCTTCTGAATGATCCGTCCTCCATCGGGTAATCAATGACGAGATCATGTGGCGTCACGAGAGGCAGTTTCAGCCAAGTCATTCGAACGTCATCAAATAAAAAAACGGCTCTCAAAATGAGAGCCGTTTAAAGTGACTGAACTCGAATTCCCAAAGCCCGGCCAGCTTGCACTAACGGCTCCAGAATTGAGATTTGAGATCACTGTTTCATGGCAGCAGCAAGAATTTGCGATGTGCTTTCTCGCATAATTCGAGGATCGACCATTTCGCCTTTTTGCAAAGTTGCGCGAACATCTTTCCCCGAGATGAAGACGGGCTTCTCTTCGGAGTGATTTTCCATCAAATCAACTCGGCCCAGAGACTCGTAAAACGCGGCAAAGCCGACGTTCACATTCTTGATCTTCAAATCGCCGTTCAGCTTCTCGAAGATTTCCTGAGCATCGAAATCGCCCCAGATCGCAGTTCCGTCTGCAAACGGTGCATCGGCGTGTTTACGACCAATCACGATGTGAGTGTAACCCATGTTCTGACGGTAGATGCCGTGCATGACGGCTTCTTTTGGTCCACCGTAGAACATCTTGATGTCGAGTCCTAATAGCAAGACACGATCGGGAACTGATTCATTACGTGGTCCCCACAGTTCGGCATCGCTGTCACCTTCACCCATACCGCGGTCGGCAATCAATTTCTCGTAAGTTTCCATACGGATTTCAGCCGAGACATCGTCGCCTTTGGTTTCACCAATCAGCGGATTCAAAACCGCCCCCGCATTTTTTCCTTCGCGGATCAAAGTTTCTAATCCGTACACGAGTGCATACTCGTGTGCGCGGTGCAACGGGTTGCGAGTTTGGAATGCGACAGCAGCATCCCAGCCTTTTGCAGCGAGTGCTTCACGCACTTCGGCAGGAGTGAGGACGTACTTGCCAAAGGCAGAATTCTTCGGTTGTGGCAATGCCTGAATTTTACCACCAAGCAAGTGGGTCATATCGGCATCGTTTTTAAGAACCATGTCGGCACCGGGGTGATCGGTCCGGTCTGTCAGGTAAACCGATTTGAGATATCGCGGTTTATCCCATTCAAAGACATCTTCAATTTCCAATGTCCCGACCACATTTCCTTCGGAGCAAACAAGTGCCACTTTTTGACCGGCACTCAGGCTCCCTGCGAGTTCGGCTGTCACCGGAAGAGAAAGTGGGATTGTCCAAGCGTACTTTTCGCCGTTCACTTCAATGACAGATTCATCGAGAACTTTGTTGTAAACTTCGCTGGTCATTGGGCCTTCGAGTGGACTTAATGTCCCATCACCCCAACGATAGACTGAGGAAAGGTCAGCGGCTGAGACAGGAACCTTTGTCAGCCCTTCGGCTTCTTGCTTAAAAGCATCCACCTGATCGGCGGGAACAGTACAGTTCACGGGAGCATCGAGCCCTCCATGGGGGGCGATCAAATCTGCCATCGTTCGTTTTCCTCGTGGTTTGGTTGGTATTCCAGGTAAGTTGTGTAAGCCTTGATCAGACAGACGATAGGAAACCCCCGAGTCGGCGTCAAGCGGCCCGAAATCCCCGATATGGACGGAATCGTCAGTTTTTCGACGAATTTTTCATCCTTCCTGCGTGGTGATACGTTATCCGGGCTGGAGTTCCGTTTTCCGAATACGATACACTGGAACTTGGTTCATCTTATTTCCATCTCATGCAGATCTCGATCACTGAAGAGGCAACGCGTGTCCTCCACGATTCCATTTATAACCATTCAAGTTTATCTCGGCCTGCGTACCTACGAAATTGCGATTGGCGATTCTTTGCTAATTGAGGCCGAGCGATATCTGGCCTCTTGGGACGAAAAGCTGAATTCCGTAGAAAAAACCACAGGCAGAGCACTTATCGTGACTGATCAAAATGTCCAGTCACCCCATGCTGAGACAGTCTATAAATCACTCATCGATGCTGGTTGGCAGGCAGAAGTCATCACTCTTGAACCGGGAGAGTCTTCAAAAAACATTAATGTCGTGACCGGAATGTACGACGATCTGGTCAAGCTGCAGGCTGATCGACAAACTCTTGTTGTTGCTGTCGGAGGTGGAGTGATTGGCGACTCTGCCGGTTTTCTCGCGGCGACTTACGCCCGAGGTATTCCATTTATCCAAATTCCGACCACTCTCTTGGCAATGGTCGATAGTTCGGTGGGTGGCAAGGTGGGCGTGAACCTGCCTCAGGCCAAAAATTTGGTGGGCTCCTTTTATCAACCACTCGGCGTGCTGATCGATACCGACACACTGAATACTCTGCCCGCGCGAGAATATATCAGTGGCTTGGCAGAAGTCATCAAATATGGCGTCATTCTCGATGACAGTTTCTTCAAATATTTGGAAGAAAATATCGAAGGGCTCAACAGCCGGGAGCCTACTGTCATGAAGCAGGTCATTGCTCGCAGTTGTCGTTTGAAAGCCGATGTTGTTGAGCAGGATGAGTTCGAGCGAACCGGACTGCGAGCCGTCCTCAACTACGGACACACCTTTGCACATGCCTTCGAGGCCCTTGCCGGATACGGCGAACTTCTGCACGGCGAAGCCGTCTCTATCGGGATGGTTTACGCCAGCCGTTTGGCCGAGAAGCTGGGGCGTATTACGGGTGAAGAGACTGAACGACAGGTGAATCTGTTGAAAGCAGTCGGGCTGCCCGTTGAATTACCTGTCGGTTGTGAGTTTTCCGCAGATAACATTCTGCAGAAAATGTTACTCGATAAGAAAACGGTGGGAGGCCAGTTGAGATTTGTTCTCCCAACCGAAATCGGAAATGTCGAGATGGTCAAAGGCGTCTCCGAAAAGACTGTCCGCGAGGTACTTTAACGTCGTGAGTCATCCCCCGACCATCATTGTCGTCCATCGTCGCGAACGCCGCAGTAAGTGTAGTGTCGAACCATTACGCCAAAATCCCGGCTTCGAGTTTTTGACCTATCCTCAGGATGAAAAGCCTGTCCCCAAGAATTACGTGCGTCTCGGGATTGGTGGTCCAATGCTTTCAGAGGCGGATGCCGACTCCGGCCTGCTGGTACTCGATGCCACTTGGCGATTAGTCCAGAAAATGGAAAAACGCTACTCGGAAGTCCCGGTGCGTTCGATTCCCGTTTATCAAACGGCTTATCCCCGAGTTTCGAAGGTCCATGAAGACCCTTCTGCTGGCTTAGCAACGATTGAGGCGGTCTACGCCGCTTATTGTCATTTGGGATTTTCGACGGCAGGTTTACTCGATGAGTATCAATGGGCCGATCAGTTTTTAGAAATGAATGAGTTCCCGAAATCATAAACTGACTGGAGGCACTCGATGCCGAAACGAATTGCATGCATCCCCCTGTTGTTATCATGTTTTGTGGTCAACGCGAGTGTTCAAGAGAGCCCTTCTCCAACCTTGAATTTGCTCGCCGCAAGAAACAAACTCCCTGCCGTCAAATCTGTCCAAGACTGGGAGACTCGAAAAGCAGATATTCTGGAGAAGATGCAAATAGTCATGGGGCCATTGCCAACTCCAGAGCACCCCGTCCCACTTGGCTTGGAAGTGCTCGAACGCAAACGGTTGCCCTTCGCCCAACGTTGGAAAGTTCGCTATCACACGGACGATGCGAAATTCTGGGTATACGCCTGGCTATTTCTACCCACCGTCGAATCAAAGACTTCGCCGGCAGTTTTGTGCCTGCATCAAACGACAATGATTGGAAAGGACGAACCCGCTGGTCGTGGAGGGAAGAATAATTTGCACTATGCCTATGAATTGGCAGAAGAAGGCTTTGTAACCCTCGCTCCCGACTATCCTTCATTCGGTGAAAGCCTCGATTATGATTTCGGCAATGACACTTACGTGTCTGGAACGATGAAGGCGATCTACGACAATACAAGAGCAGTCGATCTGCTACAAAGTTTACCACAGGTCACCAAAAATCAGATTGGTTGCATTGGCCATTCTCTCGGCGGGCACAACGCGATGTTTACTGCGGCATTCGAGCCTCGTATTAAGGCAATCGTATCTTGTTGTGGATTCACCCGGTTTCATAAATATTATGGCGGCAACTTGAAAGGCTGGACGAGCAGTCGGTATATGCCGAGGATTGCAACAGCGTATGAGAACAATCCCGATCAAGTGCCTTTTGATTTCCCCGAGATCATTGGCACATTTGCTCCTCGCAGATTTTTGACGGTCTCACCTCTCCACGATCACAACTTTGATGTATTGGGAGTTAAAGAATCGATGACCGCAGCGGGGGCTGTCTACGGCTTGTTCAATGCGAATGACCACTTGCAGGCCATCTACCCTGACTGCGAGCACGACTTTCCGATTGACGCTCGCAAAGTTGCCTACGAATTTCTGCGAACGTCTCTGTCAAACTGAATCTTCCTGAACTCAATTGATGGCTTGAGACCGATTCTCTCTAACTTACGTCAATCGCACAGTCTTCGTCACCATCATTGTCTCGTGACGATTGTCTAACGCCCCTCAGTCCTATTCCTCTTATTCCCCCCCATCATCAATAAGAATGGTGGTAAATGTAAGAATAGGGAATATGTAGACGATGGGGGCTTCAGGTTCTCTTTTCTGGCAGTCAGCAAGTTTCTGGTTTCCAGTTGTCCACAAAGGACCACCTCATCTGGTTTTACCGTCCCTAACGGCGATGGTGGCTATGACTGGCTTTCTGATTGTGAGCATAGTGCTCTCAGAGACTCCCCTCTTTCGGAGATGCCGGACGATAAGGAGAGAGTTGTCTTACTACGGAGAAGTTAGTTCCCTCATCAATCAAAAGTATCAGGTGTCACTATGAAAACAGCATTGAAGAATTATTGTCTGACCGGAATGGTCGTCTGTTCTTTGGGAATTGCCAGTTTGTCAATTACTTCTGAAACCCCACAAGCGGAAGCCGATACACAAATCGCCGGTTAAACCAAGCACTGCCCGATCTATTACTTCGGTAATCTTGGTAGCGATCTTCTGTTCATGACCCAAAACTCTAGTCATTGTGGAAGCGACTACGTTTGGACGAATGCTTGGGCCGATGTCACATTCGGTGCGGCAAATTGTGGATGGCCGGTTGACTGCCTCGATCCCATCTTTGTCGATCAGTTCGGACAAGCCTTGGTCCTTAATGAAGTCAACAATGCCGATGCCGACAATGCCATTGTCGGATTGAAACCAATTCCTGAAACACAGAAGCTACCTGTTCAAAGTCGTCTGATTGCCAAGACGGTTCAACAAGACTACATCTCACCTCGATCAGGTGCTCCCGGAGAGTCCCAAGAACAATCAGGACAATTCGTCGCCGCCTCAAATCGAGTTAGTTTTGTGGGCAATGCTGACTTCATTGTGAAAGCCGATTTTGGAAACGACGATGTTCGATATTTCCGAGTGTTCGAACTCAAATTGAAATCAGACAATTCGGCTGATAGCGAAATCGTTCGAATTGGAAAAGAGCTCGACCCAACAGTTGAAGCAAATACTGTCACGACATTTTCTGCCAAAGTGCTGAAAGCAAATGACCAAACGCATGTACTGCAACTGCTCAATGACCGGGATGAACGAAAATTCCTTGCGACGACCGTCACACCTGTTGTCACTCGGTAAAGACAATCATTCGTTCACTTTTGATTGATACTAACCCGCTTGTTTGGGAACAGGCGGGTTTTTCATGCGCTGAGACAACCGGCGCTGAATATACCGATCTCATTGCGAAGTGAGCTTGACGGTCGAGAGATAACGTGGCCCCATGTCACGGCCCAGCCTTACGCCCAATCCTGGATAGACAAAATGACTCTCGCTGGAATGTCTGAATGCCACGCCATAATTGAGCATTTTATTGTCTTCCGTTTTCAAGACATCAGATAAAGGCAACCCTTGCTTCAGTGAGAAGATACCGCCAGCAACCAAGAAATATTCCCCCTTCACAGTCAGGGAGGATGCGGGTGTCGCCAGCCATTCCGTAGATCCAGAATATAAACCATAAATCGGATCGTGTTGAGCATTGCTGGTTTGATCGAGAGGGATCAGACTTTCCCACGTTGAGACTTCTGGAAAATCGTTTCCCCAAGGATAGATTGTCTCCCCTGAATTAGAGGCCACATACATCCACTCGGTTTCGGTGAGCATCCTTAACCCCGACGCCTCCGCAAACGCCAAGGCTTCCGCAAATGTCAAATAGCCCAGCGATCGATCGTAGTTGGTCTCCCCTTCGGACTGCAAGCCCTTAATCATCGCAGGTGTGAGACCTCCCATGACCCTCTTGTAATCAGAAAAAGTGGGTTCGTGTCGCTGAATCATAAAGTCGCCGAGCTTACGTTTTTCCCGAGCGTGTGGTAAGCCGCAGAGGAACTCTCCCCCGTGAATGTGGACGAGATCGTGAGAGTTCATATCGTGAGAAGGAATGACGATCGTTGGTGACGCATAGACTTGCGAATCAATGGATTCCGAACCGGAGATTCTTCGAACAACCTGATGGAAGCCGTAACCGGGAATCATGACTTCCACGTGATAATCGCCGGGCGGTAGTTCAATTTCAAACGGTGTCTGTTTTTGTGGTTGGATTTCTGCAGAGATTACGGGGGACCAGTCATGTCTGGCCAATGGGACGATGGCCGCAAGAGCGCCGGGTGGTTCGGTTGTGATTCGAACAGTGACCGGCTTCAAAGCGGTGATCTGTGCCTTTTCAGGAGCGGTCTGAAAGACGGGGATTAAGTATTGATTTCGTTGTCCTTCTCCAATTCGAAAAGAGGTCGCCCATGCGACGGCGACAATCAAAAGCAGAACGGTGGAAATTGCGGTTAACTTTCCCACCTTTTTCAGAGAAACACGTTTGGGAGCACGAACCGTTTCCTGCGTCTTGTCCAGAACTTGTTGAAGCTTGCGCGAGAGTTCGCTTGCTGATTGAAATCGCTTGCGGGGATCTCGGTCAATGGCCTTGAGGCAGATTCGCTCAAGCTTACGAGAGATCCGTGGATTCAACTTTCGAGGCCGAATTGGATCAGCAGTCTTGAGTGTCTGTTGCCAAGTCGCCGGTTCCAGTTCGTAGGGTCGAGCACCGGCTAAAAGTTCGAACAGGACGACACCTAACGAGTAAAGGTCGCCTCTGGGATCAATGGGAGGGTGAACATAGTCGAGATAATCGGGGGGGAGATACGCTGGAGTTCCCACCAATCCTTGTGATGATTGACTTCCCGGATCGTCACAATTAATCGACAATCCAAAATCAACCAGATGAGGTTTCCCTTCTTTGTCGATCAGAATATTGCCGGGCTTGATGTCACGATGGACCAACTGATGTTGGTGAGCATATTCGATAATTTCAGCAATCTTGATGATCAACTTTAATGACTCATCAATCGTCGGTTGATTGATAACTTGCCACTGTTTCAGGTCGAATCCATCAACGAATCCTGAAATAATATAGATATCATGATTCTCGTCAGTCCCGATATCATAGATGGGGACAATGCCCGGATGCTCGACACGAGCCGCCTGTCGCGCTTCACGACGAATTTCTTCCCGTGACTGATCATCGATAAACATTCCCGCACGGGGAAGTTTGACGGCAACATGCCTTTGAAGCTCATCGTCCCAGCCAATAAACACACGACCAAAAGAGCCGCTGGCGAGATAACGGACGATTTTGATGCGACCAATGGCATCGGGACCAAGCTGGTCGTCGGAAAGTGAATTGCGATCAAGTAGTCGTTGAGTCAGTTGGCGAGCACCCAAGCTTTCGGCCCAACTTTGTTCCTCGATAATAACCGGGGAAATTTGCTGATCAAGTGGCTGGCCCGGCTCCAGTGTTTCCAGATTATCTCCGCAGCGTTCGCATTCTTCGAGATGCTCGGCAAGTTTTTCAAACCGGCTCTCCGTCAGATCTCCGCCAAGAAAAGAAGTGAGTTCCTGTGAAGTTGGGCACTCCATTCGAATCACCCCAACTTCGCCTGAACGGGATTCACTGATTCGCCAAACAATCCGGCAAACTCTTAGCGTAATCGACGCATCACTCGCGATTTCACAATGTAGATAGAATTCCGAGAGATCCCGAGCTGAACTGCAATTTCACGCGGGTCCTGATTTTCACAGAGCAGTGCTTCGATGATTTTTTGATCGCGTGGTCCAAACTCCTGTCGAATCAATTGGATGGCTTGATTAAACAAAAACACATCTTCCTGTTCGGATTGATCCAGTTCCTCAGAGTCTTCCCAAGCAGCATCAGGGATCTGTTGTTGCATAAGCAAAACCTGACTTCCACCGATCGCATCGAAATCATTCTTATGCTTGCGTAGCCAATCGATTCGTTTATTACGAACAAGCGTATAAAGCCAACCACGGAAAGAGTCGGAATCGGTCTTTTTCTGAAAGCGATCCAGTTTGCGATACGCCACTGTGAACACATCCTGAGAGAGATTTTCAATATCGTGGTAGCTCATTCCAGCGCGCTTGCACCAACGATACACAAGAGGTGCATACAATTTGACAATCATCTCCCAAGCAGCCTCGTCGTTTTGTCGTGCTTTGTCCAACAACGTCATCGAGGTAAAGCTGGAATTCCAACTGCGATTCGTAAATGATTCGATCATCGAGCTCATCCTCTATACCTAGGTCACATTCCTCGGGTCTGCAAAGTCTAATTGTGTAAAAATTACACCCTGGGTAAATTAGGCAATCTGGAATGTGTCGGGGTTTTCTCAACGTATTTACTTATCACTCTGGTTGTAAGGCTTGGTTGACGATTCTCAACGTATGATCATGTCGCATGTAGGGGATGTGAGACCTGTTGATCAATCTGTCTGATTCGGGAAACATGATTTCGATTCTCACTTTGGATTGAAGCTTCTCTCCAACATTGGTTTGCGCATCAAAAAAGGCCCACCACAACAAAGTGGTGAGCCTGGCTTTCGCACGCCGAGATTATTCGGGATTTCAGTATTTCACTGATAAATGTATTTCACTGATAAATATTGAGGGATGAAGAAATGCAGATGTGTCCAATCAATTGAAAGACTCTAGTCAATTATGACGGACGGTCGAACCATGTCTTCAAGAAACTTCACCATATTAAGCAGTTGAATTTCATCCAGTTCTCGGTCAGTTTGCTCGAAAGGATCAACGGAATCCGAGTTGGGATCATAGAGACGGACATGTCGATCATCATGGCGAAGAAGAGACTTCTGATTTGATTTACGTGGAGAGTACATAGTTGCCTTTCTTAGCTGATTTTGACTTCATCTCTGCGATTGCAGAGTATCAATCCCCCATCTGAAGAAATTAACGAAGCAATCTTTCAACAATATGTGGTATTGATGAGACTTGTGTTATTTGAACATCACCGAAATTACCTCAAAATCGTTTTTATGAACAAGTTATGTGCATGGAGAAAGGCTGAATCGGCAGGGCATACCTCGCACTTTCTGGAGGTTTGGCATACGATTGAGTTGATCAACAAAGCCATTTTCCTCGTCCGATAACTGCGGACCGGAACCCCATTGATGTCGATACGCCTCACCAACCTTGAAACTCCCGTCGAATTCCCGGAAGCGGAACTTCCTAAGCGGATCGCAAATCGACTGAAACTGTCGGTCAACGAAGTTCAACAGTGGAAAATCCTTCGCAAAAGTCTCGATGCCCGATCTCGTCACAACCTCAAGTTTGTCTATACGGTTGTCGTATCGCTCAATGATCCCGAACAGCGACTGACTCGATTCGAAAATGACTCGAACATCAACCAATACACCGCATCGCAGTTCGACAATCCCGCAAGTGGCACGGAACCTCTTGACGAACGGCCTGTAATTGTTGGCTCGGGGCCTGCCGGTTTGTTGGCGGGATACTATCTGGCGTGGAAGGGATACCGCCCGATCATTTTGGAGCGTGGTCAGCCAGTCAAAGAGAGAGTTGCCGTCAACCGTAAGTTCGATCGGGGAGGCAATTTCGATTGTGAAAACAACTACCTGTTCGGCGAGGGAGGAGCAGGCTGCTTCAGCGATGGGAAGCTCACCTGTCGTATGACTGGTGCCGACGTGGATTGGGTCATCGAACGATTTATCGAATGTGGTGGTCGATCTTCAATTGCGTATGAGAATCGGCCTCATTTGGGAAGCAACAAGCTGCCAATGATCTGCCGTAACTTTCGCCGCAAGATCGAAGCAATGGGGGGAGAATACCAATTCGGATGCCGTCTCGAATCGCTCGACTTGCAAGAGGGCCAGATTCGTGGGGTCCACACTTCCAGCGGTTATCTTCCTACAAAACAAGTGTTATTGGGGATCGGTCATAGCGCTCGAGACACCTACCAGACTTTGTACGAACAAGGAGTTCCCATGGAACGAAAGGCGTTTCAATTGGGACTACGAATTGAGCAACCACAAGAAAACGTGAATCAGCATAAGTACGGAAAGAAAGAGTATCTCGATATCCTCGGCGCTGCGGACTACTCAATGGTTGCTAACGGAGAAAGAGACCTCTACACCTTCTGCATGTGTGCTGGTGGAATTGTGATGCCCAGTGTGTCCGAGCCGGAACGGTTCTGCACCAACGGAATGAGTAACTCCCGGCATGATTCCCCATATGCCAATAGCGGCTTGATGATCACCTTGGAACCGGAACAGTTTGGTAGCGATCATCCCCTGGCAGGCGTTGAGCTTCAGCGACAATATGAATCAATCGCGTTTGGTTTGGGGAAAGGAGATTACCTTTGCCCATTACAATCGGCTGATGATTTCCTGAATGATCGCCCCTCTGATTCTGGGTTAAGGCTGAGAACATCTTACGAAAGAGGAAGCGTTTCGGCAGCATTGGGCGAAGTGCTGCCACCTGTCGTCACCATGGCCATCAAGCGAGGCTTACCGGTGCTCGATCATAAATGGAAGGGAAAGTATTTGAAGGACGCCGTTTTGGCTGGCCCTGAAATGCGAGGCAGTTCTCCTGTGAGGATTGCTCGTGAACGCGAGACATTTGTTTGTCCAGGAATTGTTGGTTTGTATCCCATGGGAGAGGGAGCAGGTTATGCGGGAGGCATTGTGAGTGCGGCTGTCGATGGATTACGCTCTGCGCGAGAAATTGTCAGAAAGTTCCAATCGTTAGAACCGGTAGAACAATCATAACCACAGCAAGAGTCTCGCTGTTCGACAAGGCGCAACGCTTGTGCTCATCACATTCAACCCCAATGTCCATGTGTGCTATGCTAAAATATTAGGTATTTGAATCTGTTTCCCCTATGATTTTAGTGAGAAACACTCGTGATGAAAATTTGTAGAACAGGTCGGTCATTTTACAGTACTCTGTCATTTATGATCACTTTAGAATTTTTTTTTAAGTTCCAGATTATCGACGTGTCTAAAATCAACAAAAAATGGATTTGGCCTTTCGAGCTGCTTGAGAAAATCGGCGAGGGAGGTATGGGGGTGGTCTACCGCGCTCGCTATGTCAAAAATGACAAACAGGTCGCGGTCAAAATTCTTCCCGAGGAAGTCACCGACGAAATTGTGCTCGGACGTTTTGATCGAGAGTTAGAAATTCTACGCAAGTTGCGGCATCCAAACATTGTCCATTCGTTCGGAGGAACAACTGAGGGATCTCACCGCTTTTATGCCATGGAAATTGTGGAAGGGGGAAGCTTCGACAAACTACTCGAACATCGAGGCGCGCTTCCCTGGGAATTAGCGGTGAAATATTTCCAGCAAATAACTGCCGCATTGCAGTATGCTCATTCGCACGATGTGACTCATCGCGATGTGAAACCGGGAAACTTCCTGATTTCTTCAAACGGGCAATTAAAACTCAGCGACTTTGGGTTGGCGACTTTTGCAGCCGCTCAGAATTTGACAGCGGCTGGCAAGACCATGGGAACATTTCGCTATATGTCCCCCGAACAAATCCGAGGGAAGAACATCGGTGCCCGGGCCGATTTGTATTCACTGGGTTGTGTGATGTACGAAGTCCTCACTGGGGAACCACCTTTTGATGGAACTTCGGCAGCAGAAATTCTCGATCAACATTTGAATAAAAAGGCACCCCGAGTCTCTCTGACTGTTTTCGACTGTCCCGCCGAGCTCGACTTATTGATCTCTTCACTCTTGGAGAAAAGCCCCGAGAAACGTCCAGCCAGCGCTGAGCAGATCCAACAACGGCTGGAAACAGTTTCTCCCGTAAAGATGGTGAGTGTTAATCAGACGGAAGCCACTCGCGATGTCCAAACAACTCCAGCGATGGAGACTCGAAAAGAACGACTGACTGATTTTACGATCTGGAAAACACCAAATTGGGTGATTGCGACACTCATCGCAGTGCCTCTGCTGTTGATCGGATGGAGTTTGCAGCTTCAACAGAAATCATATGCGGCTGATGTGGCCCTGGAATCGTGGAAAGTCGCTTGGAACAGTCCTGATGAAAAAATACAGCGCGAAGCAGCAATCGCGTTGGGGAAAATCGGGCGTGTACGGAGTGAGGTCCTTGATGTTCTCACCAAAGATTTGAATAGCACTGATCCAGCACAACTCGAAATGGTGCTCGTTGGTCTCGAAGCAGCAGGCGGATATGCGGTCGAACATAAAAAGGATGTCTACGACTTACTTCAAAACTCTCCCGAGCCTGAAGTTCGATATCAGGCAAAACAAACAATCGATGCCTTTGAGGAAAATGTTTCAAGTCGCTCGACAATCATGCAATTTATGCTTCTTACGCTACTTGGCGTTGCTCTCTTCGCCGTCTACATCATTGCCGGCAAAAAGTTTGCAAACTAATTATTTTGCAGTTTACCGGATCGGTCTTTGCTTTTAGGCGTCCGGTGGGACAGTATCGGATAATCCAATTCTTTGATGAATCAAGCGACTCGCTCGCAGATTCACATTTTGCAGAGGAACACCATGCGTTTAACATTGTCGCTCTTGATATTTGTCTTTTTGACTTCATCGCTTGTCTCTGCAGAAGAGCTGATTCCAATGAGGGGATCCTATCCCCCTGAACTTCCCCAAGCGTCAAAAGAAGTTTACAAGAGAGTCAATGGTGCTGATCTTTCTGCCTGGATTTATCAACCAGATGGCAAAGAGTTCTCAGGCCCAAGACCGGCCATTGTTTTTTTCTTTGGAGGTGGATGGAAAGCAGGAAGTCCCTCGCAATTTCAAAACCAATGTCGCTATCTGTCGAGTCGAGGAATGGTCGCAATCACAGTTGATTATCGCGTTCTTTCTCGACATCAAGCCTCTCCATTTGATTGCGTGGCCGACGCGAAATCAGCAATCCGGTGGGTTCGAGCCAACGCAAACAAGTTGAATGTTAATCCCGACAAAATCGTCGCTTCGGGAGGTTCTGCCGGAGGGCATACGGCCTGTTGCACGGGCGTTGTTCCCGGACAGGACGAAGAAGGTGAAAATCTCTCAATCAGCTCGATGCCGAATGCGATGGCACTTTTTAATCCGGCCGTGATGGTGGCTCCACTCGACAACAGTGATCTACTCACTGCTGAAAAGTTAAAATCGATTACAGACCGCATCCCTGGAGATCCCACATTGATTTCTCCCATTCACCACGTCCGCAAAGGGTTGCCACCGACCATCATTTTTCATGGAACAGAAGATGATGCAGTTCCTTTCAAAACCGTGCAAGCGTTTACAGAACGAATGACAGCGAACGGAAATCGTTGCGAATTGAAAGCCTTCAAAGGGGAACCCCATGGTTTCTTCAATCCCCGTTTTCGCACGGTAGAAACTCAACAACGCGAGCTGAAAAGTTATTTCAAAACGATGCAGCAACTGGATGAGTTTCTGGTTTCGCTCGATTACCTCGAACCGCTGCAACAATCAGTGAATGGATACAAGAATACTGCATCGCGAAGAAACTTTGCGAATTCCCTGCATCAGTTCTCAAACAAGAAAACCGGACATGTCGCGTTTCTTGGTGGTTCAATCACCGAGATGAATGGCTATCGTCCGATGGTGATGGAACTTCTTCAGAAACAGTTTCCCGACACACAATTCACATTCACGAACGCGGGGATTTCTTCCACCTGTTCAACAACAGGTGCATTTCGCTTGCATAGAGACGTCCTTTCTCAGGGACCGGTTGATTTGTTTTTTGTCGAATACGCTGTCAACGACGATCAGGATGCAATGCACTCACCCGAAGAATGTGTGCGTGGCGTTGAAGGGATTATTCGTCAAGTTCTCAAACATAACCCGATGTCCGACATTGTGATGACTTACTTTGTGAACCCAGGCATGTTGGAACAATTACAGTCGGGCAAAATGCCATTACCGATGGCCCAGCACGAGAAGGTTGCCCAGCATTATGGAGTTTCCACGATCCATCTCGCTCGTGAAGTAGCCGATCAAATTACAGAAGGTGATCTGACTTGGAAACAATTTGGGGGGACGCATCCGGCTCCGCACGGTAATCGGATCGCCGCTGATTTGATTGACTACCTGCTGACCAATGACAGGAAGCATGCTGTTGAGCCAGCCTCTCACACGATTCCCGAGCAACTGGTTGATCCATTCAGTTATGTGAACGCGGGTTTTGTAAAGTTCGATCAAGCCGTCAAACGACAAGGCTGGGATGTCTCTGTTCCTGATTGGAAATCACTGCAAGGCAGTAAACGGGATCGATTCACCAGAATTCCGATGTTGCATACCACCGAGCCGGGTTCATCCTTTGAGTTCACGTTCGAAGGAACGACAGCAATCGCCTATATATCTGCCGGTCCCGATGCGGGCGTACTGGAAGTTTCGGTGGATGGGGGAGAGACACAGAAAGTAAATCTTTATCATCGCTATAGCAAAGGATTACATTATCCTCGATCAGTAGAGCTGGCTACCGAATTAACACCCGGAAAACATACTCTCAAAGTGACTCTCTCCAAAGAGTCACATGCTGAAAGTAAGGGGACAGCCGCTCGCATCATGTCATTGGGTGTGAATTAGGGTTCATCCGGGATTTACGTATTCATCCTGCAGATTGACATAAAGCGGACATGTCTTTCTCACGCTGAATTGTTCAACGATCCCTCACCGGGAAATTAAACATGTTGGCAAATTCGTCAACCGCACGATGCAGCAACGAACAGGTAGCTGGATTCGCAAGAATTCAGACGAAAATGCGAGGACAGCGTGGTCCTTCTGAACTCTTGCGAGTTCAGCTACGGAGGAGGTACAAACAACCGACCTCAGCGGGACCGCTGGAACGGAGCAACAATAAAATCAAGACATTGAAGCGAACTGTTGATGGATATCGAAAGGAAAGAGAATTCGAACCGAGAATTCTATCGCTCCGTCAGACTGAATACGCATTCGTCGGGTGAACCTGAATTAGAGCCCTTCAGGAGAGTCTCTTCTTGGATTAGGCTCGTAGGGATTTGCTATGTCAGTTGCCAACGAGCTTGCCTGAGCACGGCTTTCGAAGAGCCCTTCAGCTTTTCGTACCAGATTGTCAGCAGCGAACCATCTTTTAGTTGGACGGTCGATGGATAGCCCAAGTCGCCCCCTGCACCATCTCCCGAGATGATCATCGGTTCGGACCAGGTCACTCCCTCGTCGCTGCTGAGACGGGCTTGATTACCGTAGGGTGGCCGCCGATGGCCATAAGACATTAACAGTCGGTCGTCATTGAGTCGCGTCAGAAAGGATGGTAGCCCCCAGACGCCGATACTGTGAGGTGATGACCATGTTTTTCCGCCATCCGTCGACTCTGTCTGCAGAGTCTCCCCTTTGTTTTTTGCATTATGATTGCGAATCTGGATGACAAGTTTTCCGCTTTTGGTCTTGACGCCGTGCAATTCGTGATAGTTGTCACTGGTGTCGCCTTCTCGGGGAGTGATTTCAGACAACCAGTGCCAATTCCGACCGTCATCGAAGGACTCGGCGACCCCAATCTTTTTAGTCTCTCCCTGCCAGAGAACTTTGCCCGGATAGAGCAATCGTCCGTCAGAGAGTTGAATCGGTCCATGCGGTGAATTCACGACCGAGCGATACCGCTCTGACCAAGTCGCGCCACCATCTTCGGAACGAATCATCCAGCAGCCGAGGTGTCGTTGGCGTTCTTGCTCGCTGATTCGGTTGTGGGCCCCATTCCAGCGAGCGAGGCGTACAGCATCCCACGAGTCGGGTTTGGCGTTCGCTTTTTCGAGACTGGGAACATAAGCCAAAGAAGTAAATGTCGTCGCGAGAAGAGTTCCTTGTGACGTTTCCAGAATCCCCGCATCACGGTCGTCGCTGGGACCATCCAAAATGACTTGCGGGAACGACCAGGTCTCTCCCTCATCATGAGAGACAATCATTTCCACCCGACCAAATGGGCAAATGTGTGACTCGCGTCCTCCCGACCAAGCACAAACTAAATCTCCGTTTTTGCGCCGTGTGACGGTTGGCCAACCGTGATAATAATCATCCAGACTAATGACTTTGAGATCATGCACTTTGTAACCCGGCGTCTCGGCAAAGAGACTCGCTGATCCGACAAATATCCCGGCGGCCAAGCTGGATGAAACCTGCAAAAACGAACGGCGTGTCGTGGTCGTCATCGATCATACCTCGTATTCATATTTATGCACTGGGATTCACTGCGCCAAGAACTGCTGATATGTTTTTTCGACTTCCCCGGCGTTAGTATCGCCTTCATGGAAATAGATTCCGTATCGCAACGTGAATTTCTCACCAGGCTTGAGGTGGACCGGCTTGGCAGGTTCTTTCCCTTGGGTATAAGCCTTGTCACCCAGAGGACTGATCGAAAACAAACCATAGTTGCGGACATGATAGCGTGATGGTCGGAAGTTATCGGGATGATCCATCAACGTCACGCCGAATGTTTTGCCGTCGACTTCGCCGATATAATCAATCCACTTGTTTGGTTGGCCCCAATTTTCTTTGGTTCCCTTTTTACCATTGGCACCAAGAACTCGCCCTCCTTCACTTTCCCGCATCGTATGTGCCATGCGGAAACCAAGCAGACCTTCTTTGGTGTCCAGAAACTCGACCTTGTGTCCCGGAGCTTTGAAAGTGATGTCGTATGTCAGCAGTTTGTTGGGAGCGATGTGGATGGAGGTTTCTTCGATCACAACGGTTTTCCCTGCATCATCGAGCCAATGATTGACGACCATCAATGTGCCGCCCACTTCATCACCACAGGCCGCAGTGCTCCACTTCGTAGAAACATTCTTGATGACTCCATGTTCGCCCCAATAATCGATCTCATTGACTTCATCAACCGAGACCCAGATCCCTTTGTGATGCGGATGTTCTTTTTCATTCGGATCGATGGGGCGAGTGATTTTGGTGCCGCTCATCACGACCGGATCAAAGAAAGGTTTTTTCCACTCAGAAGAGGTGTGGTAGCGAGAAAATTCTTCTCCACCAATCGTCACGATAATGTCGTCCGCCAATTTTTCAAAAGCAACATCACCTGCATTTAGCAAACTGAAGGGAGTCAGAGTCAATACAAAGGCGAGAAAACGGATCATGGCAGGACCTCTCTGCGGGTGGTGAGAATCGTAGTATAATCGATCAGTTTACTGTAACGACTGGAAGATGCCGTTGCGAGAAGTGACTGGAAAAAAGTCATCACGCAATGATGTCGTGAATGACGTGGCCGTGTACGTCGGTCAGACGCCGGTCGATGCCGTTGTTGCGAACAGTCAACCGTTCGTGTTCGATGCCCAGCAGATGCAGCATCGTCGCGTGAATATCATAAACTTTGGTCGGCTGATCGCGATCCAAAGGCTTATAGCCCCATTGGTCGCTCGGCCCATATGTCGTCCCACCTTTGATGCCACCTCCACACAACCAATTGGTGAAGCAGTAGGGATTATGATCGCGACCTTTCGAACCTTGAGTCGAAGGCATTCGACCAAACTCGGTCGTCCATAATATGATGGTGTCTTCCAACAGGCCGCGCTGTTTGAGATCGCGGATCAATGCCGATGCCCCAACTGCCATTCCCTTCGCGAGTGGTCCGTGATCGCGTTTGATATCTTCATGCGAGTCCCAGTTTCGTCTTGGGAAGCCGTTATCGTTCCCTGACCAGATTTGCACGAAACGAACGCCGCGTTCAATCAGACGTCGGGCAACGAGACACTTTCGTCCGAAGTAAATGCTCTCTTCACGCGGATTGATTGAGTTACTGAACGAGGAAGGAACATCATCGAGACCGTACATTTGTAATGTTTCTTTGGTCTCACCGTTGATATCAAGTGCTTCGGGAGCCGCCAATTGCATACGCGCGGCGAGTTCGTAACTTTGAATGCGGGCATCGAGACGAGAATCTCCTTCGCGTTGCTCGGCATGTTTGCGGTTGAGATGGTTCAGAAGATCGAGCGTTTGTTTTTCACTCTTCGCTGAGACAGTCGAGTTCGCTGGTGGAAAGAGATCGGCAATCGGATTTTTGCGGCCCGGAAAGATGGCCGTTCCCTGATGTGATGCCGGCAAAAATGCCGCCGACCAATTTTTGGGACCGTTGGAGGCATAGCCACGTTGATCGGGTAAAACCACGAACGTCGGCAAATTCTGATTCATGCTCCCCAAGCCGTAACTGACCCAACATCCTGCACCGGGAAAACCGGGTGTTTGAAATCCGGTCGCTTGCAGATAGGTCGCCGCGCTGTGGACGCCGGTCGTCCCGACCATATTATGAACAAACGCCATATCATCGACGACCGGGCCAAAATCGTTCACGACTTCACTCAGATGTTTGCCCGATTTGCCGTAAGGCTGAAAGTCAAACGGTGATTTCATCCACGGCCCGAGACCATTTTGAAACGCTTCCACATGCTCACCAAAGTCAGATGGTTCGCCGTGATGTTTCTCCAACATCGGTTTGTGATCGAACAGGTCGATATGGCTGGCGGCTCCCGCCATGAAAAGCTGAATGACTCGCTTGGCTTTGGGCCGATGATGGGGTTCAGAGAGAACTCCCCCCGCACCGATGGAACCGGTTTCCGCAGCCAGCAAACCTTGTTCCTGCAACATGGCCGCCAGAGCGATGCCGCCGAGACCGCCACCCGATTGCCAGAGAAAATCTCGTCGTGTTTGTGTTGGGTGCATGGGGGATTATTGAGGTGATATGATGGATGTTGTAGAGACTATCATTGCTTCGTAGTGTACCAATCAGATAACGTAGAAGCACCAAGAAATCAGGCTCACCGAACAGCAATAATAGTGAATAGAAAACGCCCCAATGAAACAGTTTATGCCGAAAATCAGCTATCACATTTTATTGATCATTTTCCTCTCGTTCAGCTTGCTTTTTCTCAGTTTATTAGTTTTCAACTGGATGCATGCTCGTCCCGAGCATCCGGAAATATCAGACTTGTCCTCTTCGATTGGTGCTTGGACGACGTTGGCAGCTATTGTCTGCATTAATTTATGCACGCTCGTTAATCGGCTTCTAGAACGTATCGAATACCTTGAGGAAAAGCTTGGCGTCACCTCGTCAGATAATGACAACTGAAATTAGGCGGGAGGATTACAGCAATAAACCCTCAAAACAACCCGCCCGATTGCAGTCTCTTCGCAAACTTGCGACCGGTTACCGAAAGCGGTCGGTCATCCAGTTCTTTCAATGGTACCCATTCCAAAGGTTCGTTCGATTTCTTTCGTCCCGAGACCTTCTTCGCCGTGAAACAGAAAAGCTCAATCCGATATCGCGTGACCGAATGCTTAATGACCTCGGCCAAGGGACCATGATCGATTTCGTAGCCGGTGCGTTCGCGGATCTCGGCAATGATCGATTGTTCCAATGACGCCTTGGGTAACAGATTGACCGCCAGCTTCGGCAAGGTTTTCTGACTCGTCCATCGAGGAAAATCCCACAATCCGGCCCAGCGTTCGTTGGGTTGACGTTGTCGTAACAGTACCTTGTTTCCATCCCTGATGGCCACGCAGATGTCTTGTAACTCGGTGATTTTTGTTTTCTGTTTCGGTATTGGTATCTCGGCCTGTTTCCCCAGTTCGGCTGCATCGCAGAAGTTGAGCAATGGGCAGTTCGGGCAGTCGGGTTCTTGGGGAGTACAGACGAGCGAGCCGAGATCCATCAACGCTTGATTGACGTCTCCTGCATTCTTCTTTGGAAGGATGGCTTCGGCGAAGTCCCACAGTAGTTTCTGTCCGGCAGTCGTACGGGGATCATAGGTCATTCCTAAGAGTCGGGCGTAAAGCCGAAGTGTGTTGGCCTCGACGATGGGTGCCGATTGCCCCATTGCGAACGAGGCAATCGCTCCGGCGGTGTAACGCCCAATGCCCGGCAATGTCTGCAATGCGACTGCTGATCGAGGAAACACTCCATCATGCACATCAACAATCACACGGGCGGCTTTGTGTAGATTTCGTGCTCGACTGTAATAGCCGAGTCCTTCCCATAACGCGAGAACGTCTTGTTGATCGGACTTTGCCAGCGATCTTACATCGGGAAACCGTTTGAAAAATCGTTCGTAATACGGAATGACGGCGGTGACGGTCGTCTGTTGCAGCATGATCTCGCTGATCCAGACGCGGTACGGATCTTCGAGATTGCGCCAGGGTAACTCTCGGCCGTGCTTTTGATACCACGACTTCAGCTTCCTGCGCATCGCGGAAAAATCGAATTGTTCGGCGAGAAGATCAGTGCTCATAAACATGCAGTGTAGGGCAGGCTCCTGCCTGCCGTCCTCAAATCGGCTAACGAAACTCTGGATTGACAGAATAGACAAGCATCGACTCATCCGCAGTCCGAGCATCATAGGACTTTATTTGCCGAGTGGATAGCAAAACTCAGTAGTGGAGTTTGCCGTTTTATGGAGTTAATATGTTGTCAAGACGGAACAAAACTCACAGACATCAATGATTCGATGGGATCACTCTTTCACATACACAATGAATCAACTCACTCCCTATTGCTTAGTTGCGTTTTCTGTGTTCAGCTTATGCTGTCCGGGATGCTCTTCCAACTCCGAGATTTCCAAGCCAATTCCCGCTCAAAAATCAGTGGACGGCTTGGAATCAGCCAAGCTCTTGGAATCTCCGCCCACAATTAGTGAAAGTCCCAACCCGCTCGCTCCCTTGATGGCCGTCGTTGAAGTGAGCGCAGCGGTCCCTGTTGTCGTGGCGTTGGAAGTCAATGACGGCGAACGTGAATGGGTTTGGAGACCCAAAATGTCTCCAGCCATCCACCAGAAGGTGGCACTGCTGGGAATGCATCCCGATCAGACACACCAAATCGTTGTTCGCGTGGAAGATTCCGAGAATCAACGGTTTGATCGTAGCGAACCACTCAAATTCATAACGCCCCCACTGCCCAAATATTTCCCTCCGCTAGAAACAATCATTAGCAAACCCGAGCAGATGGAACCCGGCTACACTCTCTTTCCCGTCAATGTTTGGGACAAAAACGTCGACCGCATGGATTACGGCTACATGATTATGCTGGATGTAGAGGGGCGCGTTGTTTGGTATCTCGACACCGGTCATCGTACCGCCAGTATTGAGGTCATGGAGAATGGACATCTGCTGTATAACCATGCTCGATATCGACGTATGATTGAAGTGAATCTCGCCGGCAAAATTATCAGACAATGGCATGCCGCCAATATTGGCCCGTCTCCTAACAAAGACTCGATCCCGGTCGATTGCGACACACTCCACCATGAAGTGCTGCCTCTCGAAGATGATCGATTTATGGCGTTATCGACTCGGATGCGCCGATTAAAGAATTACTATCCCGAGCCAACAAACTTACAAAAGCGTGCGGAAGCCGATGTTGTGGGTGACGAAATCGTCGAATTCGGGGCTGATGGCAAAGTGACTCGCAAATTAAATCTCTTCGATCATCTCGACACCACGCGCCTTAGCAATGGTGCCTTTGGAAACTTCTGGAATAACAAATACGAAGAGACCGGAGTGAAAAACACGGAAGATTGGTCTCACGCGAATGCCATTGTCAGAACCGCCGAGAAAGATTGGATCATTCTTTCTCTGCGTCATCAGGATTGTCTCATCAAAATGAATTTTGCGACGGGAGAGATTCGCTGGATTCTGGGAGACCCCTCGGAGTGGGAAAGTCCCTGGAAAGAAAAACTGCTTCAAAAAGTTGGCGATTGGCGGTGGCCCTATCATCAACATGGACCACAACTCACATCTCGTGGCACATTGTTGATGTATGACAACGGGAATTATCGGTCCATTCCTCCTGCCGAAAAAACATCAGCCAAAGACAACTTCAGTCGCGTCCTGGAACTAGAAATTGATGAAGAGGCAATGACCGTTAAGAACGTCTGGGAATATCGCGGTGGACAGAAAAACCATCCGACATTCTATGCTCCCTTCTATGGTGAAGCCGATGAGTTGCCAAAAACAGGCAATATCTTGATCACCGATGGCGGGCACATTGAACTCGAAGGAGGAATCCCTTCAGACAAAATTCCTTCAGATTATCAATGGGCGCGGTTATTAGAGATCACACACGAAAAATCACCGGAGCTTGTCTGGGAAGTCAAAGTGGCCAGCCCCCCCGCAAGAAACGTCGGCTGGTCAATCTATCGCAGCGAGCGTATTCCCAGTCTGCTTCCGTTTGCAGAAAGCCTGATGCAAGAGTGGAGTCAGAATAATCCAGAAAAGTGAGATAACTCAAAGTGGGGTCCGCTTCCTCCCTCTAAACACGAACCCCAAACAAAAAAACGGTGAACGATCATATGACCGTTCACCGTGGAAAATTCTCAGCGACTCCTGCTATCAGAGACCGGCTTCGATGACAACCAGTTTCCCGGCTGACATTTTCTTTTCGTCTCCTTCTTTGGGCTCTTCTCCGGCAGTTCCAGAATCAGCACCAAATGTTGTGATGTAAAGCCGAGTGCCGTCTTTGTCGAAGGCTAAGCCTGCCGGCTTTTCCAAATCAACAATTTTGACAGGTGTCACTGTCTCGCCCTCAATATCGAGTCGATAGAGAGCCCCTTTGGTGGTATCCACCCAAGAGAACTCAGTCGCATACAGGCTTTTGGTCTTCGGGCTGTAAGCAAGACCTACAATATCTGAGAGTCCTGTTTCCAAGCTGCGGATCAATTTGCCATCTGCGGGATTGTAGAAGGTCAACAGGCTGTCACCGGCGACATTCACCTCTCCCATTTGCGACACAACGATTTCTTTTCCATCGGGAGTCGCCGTTGCTGCGGCTGGAGCATCCACTTCCAGGTTCTCTTTGGAAGCAATGAACGTCGAGAGATCGCCCGGCTTACCTTCGGCGATATCCGATTTCAAAATCCAGCCTTTAGTATCGTCTCCATTAGCAGTCACAACGATGGAGTCACCAATGGTGGTCACTCCATAGAAGTTGCCTTCACCTTTGGCAGAAGCTTCTCCGGCTTTAATCGGTCCCAAAGTGAATGCCGCGGTGTCTTCTTTCGCGGTGTCCTTGGGCATCTCTTTATCAATTTTGTAAACGCGAACCAATTCTTCGCCATCGGGACGACTACCGTCACCGACAACCAACCAATCCTTCCAGACGGCTACACCAAGTGGTCCGATGTTGTACTTCGGGCCTTTGCCGTAAATATCTGTCGGGTAGGAAGCGATGGCCAGAACCAGTTTTTCTCCTTTGGGAACATCTTGTGTGTGCTTGACTGGGTCGTAGCGATAGACACCCCAACGACTGGCCACAAAAACGTGTCCGGTCTCGGGATCAACGGCAACTCCAGAAGGACTTTCCAGATCGACAATCAATGTCTTTACTTCTGGAGCAGCAGATTCTTTCTTCTCTTCATCCTGAGCGGTTGCGGTGGCAGGCAGGCTGATGACGGTAACCGTCAACAGTGTGAACACAGCAGTCAGAAAACGGCGTGAAGTCATGGTGGGTCCTTAATCGTGGGTTCGACTTGTGATCATTTCACACTTAGCTAGCCAGCGAGTCCTTCTCGCGGCTTCAAACAACCGGCCGACACTTGGTAAAATCATGTATCAACCGAATTTATGGCTTTATGAATCCTAGCGGGTTGAAAGCGGGAATTCAAATCGATCCGGGGACTCTCCTCATTGAAACTTGGCCCAAACGCTCATTCCTCCTGCAGCCCCAAAAAACAAGAGAATGAAGAGTAATAAGAGGTTTGTCGAGGTGCGGTTTTTGAACTCCCGACCGATGAACTTTTCCCGACCACACAGAATTAACAGCAGAATCGCAATCAATGGGATACTAAGTGCTCCCACGACGGCATAAACCTTTTGGGCCTGTTTGAAGTCCATGACCAACATTCCCAACGCGGGAATTATCGCAAGACCATAAAGATATCCCCGATACTCCCAGGATTCGCTGTCTACTGCTCGTCGAGGAGCGGAGCTTTCTGACTGTTGACTTAAGGTCATGAAATCAGCAAACAGATAGGGAACACTCTGCCAGACTCCAAACAAGCTTGTGAATACGGCTCCCCAGGCGCCAAACAGAAAGACCCAACGAGCCACCGGACCAATGGTTTCCCCCAAATCCTGACTCAACTCAACGAGTAACGCCGAGCCCTTGGCACTAAATGGGCCTGCGTGTTGACCAATAATGACCATCGCCATGCCGAACAATGCCGTCATCGCGTACCCTAACGCTAGGTCGAGCCGACAGATTTTGAGTGACTCACGTCCTTCCCGCCCCAGTTCACGTATCCAATACCCATAACATACAATCGTCAGCGTCCCGCCCACTCCTCCCAAGAGCGCGATTGTCCAGGTGAGCCCTTCCGCCGAGTTTTCGAGCAGACTCGATATCTCCGGGAGAAATAAACCGGTTAGTAAGTCTTGTGGGTCAGGTCGTAATGCAATGACCGTCAGCATGACCGTCACGAACATCATCCCAACTGCCACCGACATCAGTCGCTCAAAAAGTCGAAAACCACCCTGCCTGACCAAAATGACGGCCAGCAAGCTCTGGATGATTCCGTAAATGATCTTGTCCTGACTGGGTGAGTTCCAGGGGATGATGGCGTGCATCGTCGCTCCACAGGCACTCATCAACGCCAACGCCACCAGAAAACTCCAACAGAGTAGATAGGCGATAAACGTCCAGCGAAAGAAGTGACCAAAATGATTCAGGCACCCTTCCAGTAAGGTGGTCCCTGTCGCCAGTTGCCAGCGAGTCAAACCTTCATTCAACACGTATTTGAAAAAAGCCCCCAAAACAACCGACCACAGGATCATGGTCCCCAGCTTATCCCCGGTAAACGCCCCGGTAGCAAGGTCGCCAGCCCCTACCCCGGTTGCCGCAACCAGAATTCCCGGGCCGAACAATGCCAGCCGACCTGTTATCTTTGAAAATCGATTTGGTTCTGGATTCATCTGGTAGTGGTTCGTTGCGAGTCATGATCGGAATAATTACTCACGATTATGAAAAAGGACCGAATGCGGAGAGAGATGGACTTTCCCTAAATCAAGCCATGGTTAAAATAACATAATCGGCAAAAAGTTACCCGGAGCCTCCAGAGCCTGTTTCCCGCCATTTTTTTGAGAAATCCACTGAATTCACCCTCACCTCCCCGGTTTGTCATCTTGGGCCAACCGAAACCTGAAATTGTCCATGAATTGCAGCAGCAATGGGAATCGCCTTGCGAATTCATACTTCCTGAGTCGTTATCGGAATCACTGAGTTTACTACAATCCCCCGAAATTTCGGGAGTCTTTTTCCTCCCACACGAGAATGCGGGACAAGAATCTCTCCTATTGGCCAGTGAGTTCCTGCCCTCATTGCCTGTTGGGGTTGCCTTATTGACTGATGATTTTGAGATTGTTTGGGCCAATCAAGAGTTTTGTCGACTTGTCAACGAGGAACATCCGGCAACCCGCTCGTTTTACGATATTCTAGGAATCCAGGAACCTCCCGCTCCCGTCGACTGCCCGCTCGCGTTGACACTCACCGAGTCAGGCACGATTCGGGAAACGATCAGGATTCATGATGATCGTTATTTTGAGATAGATTCCCGAGCCATTCGAGAATCTCATTCCGACGACGACCCTACTCTTCTGTTTGTGACCGTGCGGGATGTTTCCGAACGAGAAGTGAATCGTCAGAAGTTTGATGCAATCTCACAAGCGGGACTCGACCTCGGCGATTTGGCACCCCAAGATATCGCCGAGATGTCTGAACGCGAACGAATTGATCTGCTGAAGTCAAAAATCCTGTATTACACTTCCGACATTCTCAAATACGAAACTGTCGAGATTCGAATACTGGATCAAAAAACAGGGCAACTTAACCAACTGTTACAGGTTGGCATGCAACCTTTGGCGGCAGGAAGAACTCTGTATGCGGCGACAGAAGATAATGGAGTGACCGGCTATGTTGCAGAATCTGGACGAAGTTATCTCTGTCCCGATATCGAACAAGATTCTCTGTATCTTCCCGGTGCTCAGAACGCACGAAGCTCGTTGACGGTCCCTTTGATCTTACATGATCAGGTATTGGGAACATTTAATGTGGAGTCCCCCGTCACGAAAGCATTCGATGAGCAAGACCTCAAGTTTCTGGAACTGTTCAGCCGAGAAATCGCAGCCGCTCTGAACACACTCAATCTATTGATGGCCGAACGTCAATCGACGGCCGCCGAAGGAACTCAATTAATTCTGCGAAAGGTTGCCAACCCGGTTGATGAAATATTGATTGATGCCACCTGGCTTCTGGAAAAGCTGTATGGGCAAGACGATGAACTGACTCAGCGAGTACAAAGACTGCTGAAAGATGCTCGCCAGATTCGGCAACTCATTCATCAAGCGGGCGCCACGATGGCTCCGTCCGAAACAAAAACTCAGCTTATCGGCCAAAAAGAAACCCGTCCCGCGTTATCCGGTCGACGAATCTTGGTTGCCGATCAGGACGAAGAAACTTTGCAATCGGCTCATGAACTTCTCGAACGGTATGGATGTGTTGTCGAGACTGCCCATAATGCTGAAGAATCGTTTCTGATGGCTCGTAGCTTCGACTACGACCTTGTGATCACTGACATTAGGCTTCCCGATCACACTGGTTACGAATGCTACCGAAGACTGAAGTCAATTGACGAAAATCTCCCCGTACTGTTAATGACTGGTTTTGGGTACGACGCTGAACACTCAATTGTAAAAGCTCGTCAGGAAGGCCTCCAGGGAGTCGTATTCAAGCCGTTCCGACTCGATTTGCTGTTGGAAGAAGTCGAGAAAGCTGTCCCCACAGAACGGTAAACCTTGTCGCTGTTGACGATTTGCGAGACTAGAGCTTGTCCTATAACCCTTTGAGAATAGTGAACACGCAGCCGAGTTGCCAGAACCCTTCAAACAAAAAAGCATGATACTCCCAACGCATCCCCAATCGCCGCAGATACTTCAACCAGGCGAAGGTGCGTTCCACTT
>JAURQH010000025.1 GCA_030836185.1 Planctomycetota bacterium | reverse complement strand
TCCTGGATCCCGCTGCGTGGAGTCGGCCTGACTCGTTGCGGGATCTTGTGGGCATGGTTATGCCTCCTTTCGGAGGAGACATTAATGCAAGTCTCAGGCCAAACCGTTCACTAAAATAGATGTTTCAGGACAGGCTCTAGTTAAAGTAACGCCCCAGCGCTCCGGAATTACCACCGGAGAAAATCATGGCCAAACCACAATGTTCAACAGCCGCCCATGCTCGGCATGCCTTCGAATCTTTTCACGGAACGACTCGTGAAGGGCTTGTCTTACAGACTCGCCGTAACATGCTGAAGGCGGGAGTCGCAGGACTTGCCGGGCTCTCTCTGCCCGATGTTCTGAAGTCACAGGCGGCAGCCGTCGAGGCGAACCAGTCAAGTGTGACCGGCAAAAGCGTGATTCTGTTATGGATGACGGGTGGACCCAGCCAGCTTGATATCTGGGATATGAAGCCGCAACGTCCCCTCGAAAATCGTGGGCCATTCAATCCCATTTCAACCGCCGTTCCCGACATCCAGATTTGCGAACACCTGCCAAAGCAGGCGGCGATGATGGACAAGTTCTCGCTGATTCGCTCGGTCGATTGTCGCAAAAGTAGTCATCAGCCCAATATGGTGATGCAAACCGGGAGCCTCGAAGCGGCCCCGCGTACTAATCCCAAGGGAGACCGCTGGCCGTCTTTCGGTTCGGCTGTCGCCAAGTATCACGGCCCCAATCATCCGCAAATGCCACCGTATGTGGCGTTCTACAAACATCCCACTCATGTCGGCTTCGGCGGTTATCTGGGACAACAATACGATCCGTTTCAGGGGAATGACGCGGCGAAGTTACCGATCTACGATCTCGTCGGAAAAGACTCCGGGAAACTGACCTCGGCGCAGGTCTTTCAGACGAATGGTTCGCTTTCGGGTGGACGAATGACCGAACGTCAATCTCTGATGCAACAACTCGATCACATTCGGGCAGAAATTGATCACAGCGGTTCGATGGACGCCTGGGATTACTATCAACAGAAAGCCGTCGACATTGTCCTCGGTCGACGAGCACAAAAAGCATTCGATGTGAAGGACGAACCGGTCGCCATTCGCCAGCAGTATGGTGATCATCTCTGGTGTCAGCAGGCGTTGCTGGCTCGTCGACTTGTCCAATCGGGCGTCAGCTTTGTGACTCTCGATCTCAGTTACCACACCGCATCAGGAACATGGGACAATCACGGCGACAACATTCCTCCCTACGGAGGGATCAGCAAAGGGCTCAAACCGTTGTTGCCACTCTTCGACCATCTAATCACAACGCTCGTGACCGATCTCGAAGATCATGGCTTATTAGACGATTCGTTAGTGGTGGCAATGGGTGAATTCGGTCGAACACCCAATCTCGGCACGCAAGGCAGCACTGATGGCCGCAATCATTGGCCGTACGTGATGTCAATGTGCCTCGCCGGTGGTGGCATGTCTCACGGACAAGTCATAGGTGCCACGGAACCGGATGGCGGACAGATTGCCTCCCGCCCGGTCACTCCCGCCGACTTGGGAGCAACCATTTACAAGCACATGGGCATACCGCTCGATACTGTCTACGAAGATGACCGCGGACGCCCCCAATTTCTGGTGCAACACAACGGCCAACCGGTGAATGAGTTGTGGGGCTGAAATGATGCCTGGTCCTTTTTCTCTAGTGAGTCTTCCGAAGTGGTAATTGCAAAACCTCTGTAGAACTGCACCACTTTGAAGAAACTCTTTCACTAAAAAATCTCAAAAAAAAATTGGACGGATGTCTCCAAACGGTCACTAGTATGGTGACCATGGAGACACACGACCCAACGGATTCAGAGCTGGTAGTAGAAACGCTTGCGGGTAATCGCGAAGCGTATGGGCAACTGTATGATCGGCATGCCCGATTGGTTCGTGCGGTTTTCTGTGCCGTTGGCATGCCGTGGTCCTTAGTTGAGGATTTAACTCAGGAGTGTTTCTTGAGAGCTTATCGGAAGTTGGGAACATTAAGGAAATCGGATCGTTTTGGTCCTTGGATGGCAGGGATCGCTCGAATGATCTCTCAGGAACAACGGCGATCATTTTTACGAGACCGCCATCAATTTCTGGGGGACGGTTTGGTTGATGTTTTATCACCGGACGATTTGATTCTGGAAGCGCAGTCGGCTGAAGAGTTTCATCTGCTGCAAGAGTATCTTGGAGTCCTGCCTGAAGGCGAACGATTGGCGATTCACGCTTTCTTCTTCGACGAACAAACTGCACTGCAGGCAGCGGAACAGATGGACCTTTCACGATCTGGATTTTATGCAATTTTGAATCGGGCAGTTGCTCGATTAGAAAAAATGTTCAGTAGTCTCGATTCAGGAAAGGAGAGTCCATGAGTTGCCTCACGCGAGAACAATTCGTTTCGCTGGCATTAGGGCAAAACGATGACCTGCACGTTGCAGATCACATCGACTCTTGTGCTGAATGCCAAGCGAGACTGGAGTCAGCGCGTTCGCTGGTCAACATTTTGGAGCAGTTGCATGCTTCCGTCGAGCAGCTTCACCAAACTTCGAGAAAACGTCTTCTGGACACAATTACTCAAATAGAATCTGAAACCGAAGTTGGCAACTTCCCCCGCGCAACCTATTGGATAGGAGAATTGACGATGAGACAACGTATTGCATTGTTCACAGTTAGTTTGATACCCATGTTGGGATTTATGGTCCTTTGGGGCACTTTCGGCTCGACTCCTGTTTCTGCCATGGAAGAAATGGCAAAGCAGATTCGCGAAGCGAAGAGCTATCAGTTGACGATGGTTCAAGAGATGAAGTGGGTTGCCAAACCGGGGAAAGAACCTACGACCGGGAACATCACACAAGAAATGTATTGGCGGGCCCCGAACGCATATCGGTGGGAGATGGTTTCCGCTAAAAAGTTTGGTGGAGAAATGACGACCAGTATTATTTACACAGACAAGCCCGGTATTGAAATGGTTCCCAAAGGAAAGTCGTACCGAATCATTCCAGCGCGTAGCGGGCAGATGTCGACACTGATGATTCTGCAGAAACTGGGTGATTTTCAGGGTGAAGCGGATCGCTCGCTGGGGGCCAAGATGATTGGAGGTATCGAAGCGATTGGGTTTGAGGTCGATTCCAAAAAAATCGATTCCGATCTCCTCGCTAACCCTGTTCAGATTTGGCTGAATTCCAAGTCGCAACTTCCTGTGTCCGTCGAACTGGCAATGCAAACCGATGGGATTGATTTGAAGATTCGGTTCGAGAACATCCGTTGGAATCTCGATCTCGACCCAAAATTGTTCGATACCACTCCACCTGTGGGCTACAGCGATAAAACGCCGATTCCCCCCACGATTTCGGAGCAAGTCAAAGCCATTTCGTTTTCTCTGAAGACGTATGCAGAGCTGATGGGAGGTCACTATCCTCGCGTCAAGATCGTATACGGTGACGTGACACGAGACGAGTTGCTTCAGAAAATTGGTGTTAGAGGAATCCCTTCTGCAAAGCAGCGCAAGGATCCCAACTACTCAAGAGTCCAAGAAGCGGTTCTTGGATTTGCATACATTAACAAGATACTCCGTGAAAATTCTGACGCCGTTTGGTACGGGTCAAGTGTGGGGCCGGAAGAGACGGATCAGGTTCTCTTACGTTGGAAACTGGAGGACGGTACCTATCGAGTGATCTATGGCAATCTAGAATCCGAAAATGTGACTCCAATACGTCTCAAACAGTTAGAAGAAAAATAGCTTGAGTGTTTCTCTACAACACTCCCAATCGTTCGCCGAGTTCTTTCAGCACGGCGATGTCACTTTCGGGACGTTGGGGGCTGTCAGGATGAGTTTCGTTGGTATTACACCAGCCACGGAGGTTCAAAAACTGAGCCGCCGTGTGTTTGTATCCTGGGCCGGGTGAACGAAACGCGAAGAAGCCGAGATACTGAAGCAGATCATTCAATTCGTAGAATGCAGAATCTCCCTGTTCCCAGAAAGCGTCTCGTTTAGCGAACAGGTCGGGTGCGAATGTACTGAGTCCTAATAGGTAGTCACTGCCGTACTGCACCATGTCGATGGCAAAGTCATTGCCTGTGAAAACTTTGAAGTCGGGGCGATTAGCATCCCGCAATTGCAGTCGTTGCCATTCCGGTTCGCGTCGAAAAGAGGAATGCTTCGCACCAAGACACTTTTCGATGCTCATCATCCCCGCGTAGGTTTCTAGATCATAAACGGATCCAAACGGTGCCAGTTCTTTGGTCAATTCAAAGCCGATGAACTTGTCACACTGATCAGCAATTTGTTGATACGATTCCACAATCGCGTCGCCCTCCTGCTCGATCAGACCAAACGACTGGAAGATGACCGGTGTTCCGCCATGTTCTTCGATCATCCCCATCTGTCGGGCGTATTCGTCGAGATTGAATGAGCTGTCGAGATTGTCTTTGACGAATGCACCCGCGACGAAGGGACCACCACCGAGGGTTTCTTTGGTGATGTCCAGGACGCGTCGTCGCCAGTCATCATCAATGAGGTGGACATAGCCGGTGTCCATGTTGACGGCTGGAATGAGACCATGCTCGGCAGTTCTGGCGACATGATTTCGGAGCGACTCTTCATCAATCTGATGATCGCTGGTGAGTGTCAGGAGGATTGCCGAGATGCCGGTCAGTTTGCGACGCGGCTTGAGCATCGTTGTGGGATCAATGGTGGTGGATTGTGTATTCATGATGGTTTGGTTGATTCGAGAAAAGATGATTTCGTTGAATGCCTATTCTTCCTTGTCAGGTCGTTCCTGTAGATATCGAGCATATTCGGTGACCACAAGAAATGCCATTGCTCCGCCGCGTTCGTCTTTTCCGAGGATCGCGGTGCGGTCGTAATAGGCTTGTTGATTCTTTTGTTTGCCGGTTCCCGTACAGACATCGATCAACTCTCCTGTCGGAGATATTCGCGACATGATAGCCGGCATCGCACTATTGATGGCAGGTAAGAACTCATCTTCTTCGAGCCAACCATTTCGTAGTCCGCGAAGCATGGCGAATGTCATCATGCAGGTGGATGTCATTTCACGGTAACTTCCCGGTTCGTCGATAAGCTGATGCCACATGCCGGTCGGATCCTGATGTTTGACCAATGCTCGCAGATGAGCCTGAAGTCCACGACGTAACTTTTTATGAACGGGGTGTGTCTCTGAGACTTCCGAGAGAACGAGTGCGAGACCCAACGCGGGGAAGCCGTTACCTCGTCCCCAGGCGGCATCGTCGAGAGGTGAGTGCCGATAGATGCCGTCTTTTCTCAAGCAAAGTTTCTGCATGAAGTGAACATGTTGCAGGCAGAGGTCGTAATAACGCTCCTCTCCAGTCAGGTTGCCGGCTGCAGCGAGAATGGGGCCTCCCATGAAGACCGCGTCTGACATCTCATTATGTGCCGGCATGACGGGCAGAGGGAGACCATCAGGGCCGAAGACTTGATCGGCGGCTTGTTTCACGAGGTGTGTGTATTTGTCTTTGTCGACACGATGGGCCAGTTCAGAGAAAATGAGATGTCCGGAGGTGACCGAACCGTTTGCGTTTTTTTCAAGAGTCGGCTTCTTCCCGGAGACATACTCGGCAACCATTTTCTCGACTTCTGCGTGTCGCGAATGTTCCACCAACAAGTCATCGAGATTCAAGCGGGCAATGAGTGATAGGGCCGGTTGATAACTGACTTTTTTCAAGTGATGACCGTAGGCTGCATCCAACTGTTTGGCGACTTCCAACGGCGTGCGGAATCGTCGGTCAATGAGTTCTGCGTGAGCGGGTGAGATTTGGGGAATCGATTCTGTGGCCAGATGATCGAGCAGAGCATGGGCCACATCGGGAAACAGTTTTTCGGCACAGATGAGCTCGATGGCCGGAACATTGCCGATGTTGGCGGGTGTCTGCTTGGCCGAGGTCAGAGCCGAAGCGAGATGATGATCTTCCAGATCATAAACTGTCAGGTAGAATTTCTTGCAGGCGGTACGAAGTTTGTCGGAGGCTGATTTGGGAAGACCAATTTTTGCTTCAGGTCCTTCTTTCCAAACGATGACCATGTCGGGAGCCAGCCAACCGAGGGACCGCCAGAGATATTTCTGGCTGATTTGATCACCCGAGTAGTAAGGTGTTTTGGATTCGGGGGGATACTTGGAATCGATCACGTCACTCGACGTGAACAGACCACCGACACGCAGTAAGTCACGGCCAACTTGAGATGTCCCGGCTTGAGCATGAAACAACTGACTGGATTTAATCATCTCTTGACGATTGGTTGTGTTGGCGGTGATGAACAGGACTTGTCGTTGCTTGAAATCACCGGCGAGAAATGAGGAGGATGCGAGGCCTGAGATGGGTGTGGCCTTGGGGTGCGAACAGATTTCAAAGGAAACCGCGTTCCCCTCATCAAATACAGGTTGTGCATGAAGTTGCTGTTGAGTCAGACAAACTGTCAACAGGGCGATCAGTGAGGGAATGGAAATATTCATAGTGAGTTTTCTCGCACTTGTCGTTTCATTTCAGTCATCAAAGATCACGTGCCCCTGCGTGACTTTTCCTTCGAGTGCAAAGGGGACTTGATAATCGCCCACTGCACCAAGAAGATCCGAGCCAACCTGTAATCCATCCAATGGCATGACATCAACCAATCCTGTTTGCCCGTCTGCAACGGTGTCGTTGTTGAACCCTAAGCGAGCACGTCCATTGCTTTCCAGACTGACAGACACAGTTCCAGTTTTCTGTGTCAATTTGTTTGTCGCTGAGATCGTGTGCATCTTACCCCCACGTCGAATGCTGAACGTCAATTTGCCTTCTTTCAAATAGAGTGACCAGCCGGCAGATGTTCCTCCCTGTGCCATGATGACACCATTCTTGCCGTCCAGCTTGATATTAGCTAATGCGATGAAGCCCCGCTTTTCGACAAATGGTGCATTCTCACGATTCAGGTCATCACCGTGTGAAAGTTTGAATTTCTTTATGTTCTTTTTCAGTTTCGGTTCGGCGCGAGGGTCAACCGGTAAAACATCCGCACGCTTGGCCCATGCTTGCCACATCTCGGCGAGTTGGTTTGCACGGGCGGGTTGAGTTTCCGAGAGGTCATTCAGTTCACTACGATCTTCGGCAAGGTTGTACAATTCCCATTTGCCATTCTTGCCACGAGCAACAAGCTTCCAGTCACCCACACGAATCGCTCGGTTGCCTTCGTGTTCCCAGTAGATGGCTTCTCGCTCGACTTCATTACCGACAAATGCGGGAGCCAAGCTGCGACCTTCCATTGGCTTAATCGTTTCGCCGTTGAACATTTTTGGATAGTCGGCTTTTGACACATCGACACAGGTCGCCATCAGGTCAATCAAGTGGCTGGGGGTCTCTTCGAATTCTCCGTGACGAGTGATGGTCTTGGGCCAATGAGCAATCAAAGGCGTGGAAATCCCTCCTTCATGGACATAGTGTTTATACATGCGAAATGGAGTGTTAGAAACATTTGCCCAGCCTTCGCCGTAGGCGATGTAGGTTCCATCGGGGCCCGGCATTGCGCCTGGTCCGAGAACCGTTGGATAGCCGTCGCGAGTCTGCTTGGGAATCATGTCGGTTTGGAAATCGGTCGGTTTCATGACGGCGAGCGTCGGTTTGTCGGGACGGGTGAGAAGATTGTTTCGCGGTTTACGACCGAGCCCTTCCGCGCAACCGCCGTTGTCCTGGAAGAAGAGAATCAATGTATTGTCGAGTTGCTGATGTTGTTCGAGCGTGTTGACGATGCGACCAATGCCTTGATCCATGTTGTCGATCATTGCCGCGTAGACTTCCATGCAGCGGATCTCCCAGTCTTCTTCTTCAACGTGTCTCCAGTCCCAGGCTTGCGGCGTCAATTTCCATTCAGGTTTGATGAGCCCCATCTTTTTCATCCGTTCGTAACGCGCTTGGCGGATGGCGGCGTAACCTTTGTCGTACTTCCCTTGATACTTGGCAATGTCTTGAGGCAAAGCGTGCATTGGCCAGTGGGCCGCCGTGTAGGCGACGTACATGAAGAACGGCTTGTCAGCTTCTTGTTGATAATGTTCGTTGATGAACATTGACGCGTTATCGCTGATGGCATCGGTGTAATAGTAGGTGTCTGGTGTGTATTTTGGGTCGTTATGAGGTGAAACCCATTCATTGCCACGAGTGAGACTGTTGGGATCGTAGAAGCTTCCCGCTCCGTGGATGGTACCGTAGAAGTTCTCGAAGCCACGTTGTTGAGGCCAGTTGAATTTGGGACCGTCATTGGCGGTATGTTTGGTGACGTGCCACTTGCCCGACATGTAGGTTGCATAGCCGGAACTCTTAAGGACTTCCGCGATCGTGACCGTCTGTTTGTTGAGGTCTCCCCGGTATCCGTCGTGACCACGGTCGTTCATCATGTGGCCAATACCGGCTTGATGCGGATAGACGCCGGTCAACAGCGACGCTCGTGTCGGGCAACAACGACCTGTGTTGTAGAACTGTGTAAATCGCAGGCCATTGGAAGCAAGGCGATTCAGGTTGGGTGTGTCGATCTCGCTGCCATAACAACCAATATCCGAATAGCCCATGTCGTCTGACATGATGAGAATAATATTCGGTCGGGCGTTGTGTGCGGATGATGTTGCAGTGCAGTCCTCGGCGAATGCCTGTGTGTTCAAAGATATTGTCAGCAAAGCGGCGAGCAGGGCGAAGCGCATTGGGGTTCGTCTCCGAATGTGTGTGCGGATTTTCAGCGAAACGTCACGATAACCTGATTCAAGACGAATCGCCATGAATTTCAGACTCTCTGATTTGAGAGCTATTTCGCCAGACTCTAGGGTTACCGCAGATTTTGAATTATCTTTCCGTTTTGTAATTTGGATTCTTCACAGCCATTTGGGCATTCACGGTTTTCTGCCAGCGGTGTAACTTGTCGAGCAGTTCTTTAGCTTTCTCGGGTTCGGCATGGGACAGGTCTTTTGATTCCCCGATGTCGTCCGCGAGATTGTAGAGTTCGTAGCGATCATCAAGATGAAACTTGACCAGTCGGTAATCGCCCGAACGAATGACCGAGTGAGGAACGGCGCCTCCTGTGTGATAATGGGGGTAATGCCAAAACAGATCCTCTCGTCCCAGATCGGAGGTTGGGTCTCGCAGTATTTGGGACAGATCGACGCCGTCTACTTTTTGGTTGTGCTGAGAGTTTCCTGCGACGCCGGTCATTTTCAGAATGGTGGGATAATAGTCGGGCGTGATGACGGGAGTTTCGTTGACTGATCCCGCCGGTGTGACACCCGGCCATAATGCAATGAGAGGCACGCGGACTCCTCCTTCATAGGCTGATCCTTTGCCGGCTCTCAACGGTTTGTTCTCGGTTGGGTTTCCTTTTCTGTTATCAAGACCACCATTATCACCCGTCAGAAAAATGACCGTGTTGTCGGCAAGGTGTAACTCGTCCAGTTTCTTTCGGATGCGTCCCACGGCTTGATCAACGGCAGTGACCATTGCGGCATATGTGGCATTGGTGTGACGCATGCCGTCTTTGACAAGCGGTTTGTATTTCTCGATCAGTTCCGGCTTTCCCTGAATCGGAGTGTGGACGGCATAGAATGGTAAATAGATGTAAAAAGGGTCTTCCTGAAAACTGTCAATGATCTCTAAGGTGTGATCAGTCAGCGTGTCGGTCAGGTAATCTCCCTTCTTCCCACCCTCGGGAAAGTTCATGGTTCGTTTCTCGAATCGATTTTTCGCGTTCTTACTTTCAAAAGGCCAAAAGTAACTTCCCGGTAGCCCCCATTGGTTGCCGGCGACATTGACCTGAAAACCATGCCGCTCGGGGTAATATTTGGTGAGAACTTCGATGTCTTCGGTGCGTGGAGTGAGATGCCATTTCCCGATGTGGGCGGTTCGGTATCCGGCTTCGTGAAGGGCTTCGGCAATCGTGGTATGTTTGTGTTCCAGTTGTTGCGTCCAATTAGGAGGCATGAGTGGATGCTTGGTCGGAAAACGACGGTAATGCCCGGGAATGAAATCGGTCACGTGAGTGCGACCGGGGTACATGCCCGTCATCACAGAAGCACGAGTCGGAGAACAAACCGTGCAAGCTGCGTATGCATTGGTGAACTTCATGCCGTCCGTTGCGAGTTTGTTGATGTTCGGGGTTTCATACAGATCACTGCCGAAACAGCCCGCGTCCGTCCATCCCCAATCATCCACCAGCAGAAAAATTACGTTCAGGGGTTTTGTTTTCTGTTCGGCGGCTTGCAGAGTTAGTGGCAATACCAATAGGAACAAAGTGAGGCAGAGACGGGACATAGGGCGAGGCTCCGAGCGTGGGCGATGATTTTCTTTCTTTTCAGGGTAAGGCAATCGAATCTGAATTCCTAGAAGGAAGCAGACCCTCTCACGAGTGCGAAGGCGGCAACATTTTGTTAGAATAACCTGTCCGGGTTTTTTCAGGAAAGACCACTACTTATGCCGACAGCCATTAAGATTACCGCAGGCGGCGAGTCACTGACCGCCGAACTGAACGATTCTCCCACCGCGCAAGCGATTGTCGCCGCATTGCCTTTTGATAGCTCTGCCAGCCGCTGGGGCGACGAATATTATTTCTCGGTCGATGTTCATTCCAACGGCGACGAAACGCCCAAACGGGATGTTTTTTCGGTCGGAGAACTTGGTTTCTGGGAAGCCGGCAATGCGTTCTGCATTTTCTTCGGTCCCACACCAGTCTCTCAAGGAACAGAACCACGAATGGCCAATCCTGGAATCCCGATTGGACGTGTCCGCGATGACATTTTACCGTTGATGTCGATGGGCCCGCGTGTTCCGATGAAGGTCGAACTGGCCTGAACTACTTATCGAAAGCGAGCCTCTGATGCCTCGTACAAACCTGCTTCGAATCGTTCTATTGTTTTCTGCTTTGATTCCAAGCAGCGTGAGTTTCGCAGAGGAGAGGCCGAATATCTTGTTGATTCTGGCCGACGATGTTGGTCAGGAAGTGCTCGGATGCTATGGCGGTGAATCTTACCCGACTCCTCGTCTCGACAAGCTGGCATCAGAAGGGATGCTTTTTCAGCACGGGTATGCCATGCCAGCCTGTCATCCGACACGCATTGCGTTGATGACGGGGCAGTATCCGTTCCGTCTCGATCATCCGAAGTGGGGCAGCTTTCCCCAGGATCAGGAAAACGAAACGATCGGTCAGATTGCCAAAAAAGCTGGCTACAAAACGGCAATCTCCGGGAAATGGCAATTGGCGCTGCAAGGGAAAGATCGACAAAGTCCCGCGCGTTGCGGCTTTGATCAGTCAGCCCTGTTCGGTTGGCACGAAGGATCACGCTATTACGAACCATACATCTGGAAGAACGGTGAACTGTGGGAGGGGATTGAAGAAAAGTACGGACCCGAACTTTATACGCAGTTTCTCATTAACTTCATGACCGAGAATCGCGATCAGCCGTTCTTCGCGTATTACTCCATGGCACTTTGTCACGATGTGACGGATGATCTCAAAGAACCCGTTCCTTATGCTCCCGGCAAAGATCGATTCGATAGTTACTCGGAGATGGCAATCGAGATGGATCATCAGGTCGGACGATTGCTGGACGCTCTCGATCAACTGAAACTTCGCGAAGAGACATTGGTCATCTTCACCGGGGATAACGGCACGCCGATGAAGGAACTTACTCATCACGAAAATGGCAAATACATTCGCAAGCCGCTCTTTTCCAAGATCAACGGCGAGATGTTGCAAGGTGGCAAAACATCTCTTTATGACACAGGAACGCGCGTGCCGCTTCTTGTTCGCTGGCCAGCGGTGATCAAGCCGGGACAGACCACCAATGCGTTGGTTGATATGGTCGATTATCTGCCGACAGTCGCCGATGCAATGGGGCAACCGGTTCCTTCCTCTTGGCAATTGGAAGGAAGTAGTTTTATTCCCGTGCTCAAAAGAGAAGTTGATACTGCCCGAGATTGGGTCTTTGCTCAAGGCCGTACATTTGATGCAAGCTCGGCCAAAAAGAACACGGCTTGGGTGCGGACGGCTCGCTGGAAACTCTACTACGATGGCCGGTTGTTCGACATGCAAAACGACGTTCGCGAGCAGGCCGCTATCTCGCCGGGGCAGGGGAGCGACGAAGCGAAAACCGCCCGGAAACAATTGCAGGCAGTGTTCGAAAATGAGATCGTTCGTTAAACACTGACATCAAGTTCAAGTTGGTACAGATCCACGAGATCCGAAATCTTCTCGATACACTCGGCTTTGATTCGTGAGAACCCGTTTTGTCGGTTTATCCGTGTATCAATCTGGACGCTCAAAGCAATCCTCCTGAAATCGACTGTTTCCCCAACATAATTCGTGCAATTCTGTCCGATACATCTATAATAGTTGATGAATTGCCTCGCCTTTCCCTCCTGATGGAAAGCACTCCATGTCCCACCGATTTTTGAACTTCCTGTATCTCTTCTGCGCGATTGTGTGCCCGTTGGTATTACGTGCGGAAGATGCTCCCTCTACAAAGATTTCAGCCGAAAAAATCCAGCCTGATGCCGAGGTCTCGTTTGAACGCGATATTCGTCCGATGTTCAAAGCAGCATGTGCCCAGTGTCATGGTGAGGAAGAAGAGCTCAGTGGCGGTCTCGATGTTCGTCTACGCCGATTGCTCATCGTCGGAGGTGATTCCGGGGCTTCGGTTGTGCCGGGCAATTTGGGGAAAAGTTATCTGCTCGACCGTGTGAAGAGTGCCGAGATGCCTCCCGAAGGTTCCGGTCATCCGCTTAGTGAAAAGCAAATCGCGTTGTTGGAAAAATGGATCAAAGCGGGAGCACCGACATTACGTTCGGAGCCCACCGAAGTGGCTCGTGGCATGCTGATCACTGAGGAAGACCGCAGTTGGTGGTCGTTCCAGCCGGTTATTCGTCCTGATGCTCCACAAATCAAACATGCCGACCGTGTCCGTTCGCCGCTGGATAACTTCATTTTGAGCCCACTCGAAGCGAAGGGGTTCTCGTTTTCTGCTGATGCTGACCGTAAGACATTGATCCGTCGCGCCTATATTGACCTGTTGGGAGTTCTGCCAACTCCCGAACAGGTTCATGCTTTTGAAAACGATGCAGAGTCAGAAGCTTGGGAGCGATTGATTGATTCATTGCTGGCCGATAAACGATTCGGTGAGCGTTGGGGGCGTCACTGGCTGGATGTGGCCGGCTATGCCGATTCGGAAGGTGTCAGTAACACAGACCCCGAACGAAAGTGGTCGTGGAAGTATCGTGACTATGTGATTGAAGCCTTCAACGACAACAAGCCGTACGATCAGTTTTTGATAGAGCAACTCGCCGGCGATGAACTCGTCGAACAGCCTCACAAAGAATTGGCAGAAGAGGAAATCGCCAAACTAACAGCCACCGGTTTTCTGCGGATGGCTCCCGATGGCACGATGGGTGGCGGGATTGATCAAAACCTGGCCCGCAATCAGGTCATCGCCGATACGATGCAGATTGTCGGTTCGTCTATTCTGGGATTAACGGTCAATTGTGCTCAATGTCACGAGCATCGTTACGACCCCATTCCACAGGCTGATTATTATCGCTTGCGGGCAGTGTTCGATCCCGCGTTTAATTGGAAGGAATGGAAGAAACCGGCTCAACGCCAAATTTCTCTCTACACCGAGGCTGACCGTGCAGCGGCTGCCGAATTGGAGAAAGAGGCGAAGGTCATTGATGCCGAGCGAATAAAAATTCAGAACGAACATATTGAAAGAGTCTTCCAACAGGAACTTGCCAAGCTGCCTGAGGAGGAACAACCGCTGGCCAAAACGGCTCGCGAGACGAATGCGAAAGAACGTACTGACGAACAGAAAAAAATCCTCAAAAAATATCCGAGCCTGAATGTTTCAGCAGGTTCTCTTTATCTGTATGACAAAAAAGCGGCCGACGAATTAAAGAAGATGGCCGCGGATGCGAGTGCGATTCGTGCGAAGAAACCGCAACAGGAATTTCTGCGAGCATTGACAGAAACACCGGGCAAGGTTCCCGCATCGTTTGTGTTTTACCGGGGCGATCATGAGCAACCGAAAGAAGAAGTCCAACCGAATGGGTTGACGGTTTTGCAGGAAGTAGCACTGACTGATCAGACCGACAAACAGCCGATTCCCGCCAACAATCCCGATTTGCCGACCACCGGTCGTCGCTTGGCATATGCCAAATACATCACGAATGGAAAACATCCTCTCACCTCACGGGTTATGGTCAATCGAATCTGGTTGCATCTCACTGGACGCGGCATTGTCGATACGCCGGGAGACTTCGGGAAGCTCGGTGCAGTTCCCACGCATCCTAGGTTATTGGATTGGTTGGCTGATGAATTCGTAACCACCGGGTGGGATATGAAAGCGATGATCAAGCAGGTCATGCTCTCCACCACCTACCGTCAATCGTTATTGACAGATAAGGAACTGATTGCCGTCGATCCCGATAATACATTGTTTGGTGGTGCTCGGATGAAACGACTGGAAGCGGAAGTTCTGCGGGACACGGTGCTTGCCATCAGTGGCAAGATCAACGATAAACCGTCCGGGCCACCGATTCCCGTGATGGCCGATCTTGTCGGTCAATGGGTGATCGGCAAAGAAAATCTGAACGCCGGTCGTCCGGGAGCAAGAATTGACCTCAAAGGAGAAGAGTTTCGTCGCAGCGTTTATGTGCAAGTGAGACGTAGTCGACCGTTGGCAGTCCTGGAGACATTTGATAGTCCTCGTATGGAGCCCAACTGTGCCGAGCGGACTTTCTCTACAGTTGCTCCCCAATCGTTGATGCTGATGAACGGCATGTTCGTTCTCGATCAATCAGACCATCTGGCGACTCGATTAAAATCGGAAATCGGAGACGATCAACAAGCTTTGATTCGTCGAGCGTGGGAGCTGATCTATAGTCGCACGCCGTCTGATTCGGAGATTGCCGATGCCGAACAGTTTCTGACCGAACAATTGGAACTTCTGAAAACTCGCGCTGGGAAAGAAGACGATCCTCAACTGCAAGCCATTGCCAGCTTGTGTCAAGTGTTGCTTAGCTCCAATGAGTTTTTGTATGTCGATTGATTGACTAGCAATTAGTAATTAGGCGGTAGGCTGGGACTGGTCTCAACAAGAAGCTGAAATCAATCTGAACTATGTTCTCAGGCATTGCCTTTTCGATAAAGATGATTTTCACATGAATTCACAACAACAATCATCCAGACGCCACTTTCTGGCCTCCTCCTCATTTTCATTAGGTGGGTTGGCACTCGCACAGATGCTTCGAGACGATGCCGTTTCGGCGGCTGATTTTTCCAAGCCGCCGTTAGAACCGTTGGTCTTTAATACATTTCCAAAAGAGACGCACCACGAACCGAGCGCAAAAGCGATGATCTCGCTTTGGATGCAGGGTGGTCCCAGTCATCACGATTTGTTTGACCCCAAGCCCGAGATGATGAAGTACGATGGGAAGCCGTTTCCAGGAGAGATCAAGTACGACAATGCCGCTCAAGCGAGTTCCAAAGTTTTCGCGTCACCATGGAAATTCTCTCATCAGGGAGAATGTGGCATGGAACTCTCAGAATTGATACCGCACATTGGCGAAATTGCCGATGACATCACATTAGTTCGCGGAACACAAACCGGCGTCAACAATCATGGCCAATCGATTAATGCCTTGAACACGGGGAAATCACAAGCCGGGCGTCCAACACTTGGTAGTTGGCTGACTTATGGACTCGGTGCCGAGGCTCGTGATCTGCCCGCTTACATGGCGCTGATCGATCCAGGGCAATTACCGGTTCTCGGTGTGGAAAATTGGTCGAATGGATGGCTACCGTCGTTGTATCAGGGTACAGTTGTGCGTCCACAAGAACCACGAATTTTGAACCTCGATGCTCCAAAACATTTGCGGGGAGAGCCACAAGAGAAAGCTCTTTCGTTATTACAAAGATTGAACGAACGGCACTTGGTCTCTCGTCCCGGTCAACACGACTTGCAGGCTCGCATCTCGACCTATGAACTTGCCGCCAAGATGCAACTCTCCGCGACCGAAGCTCTCGATATCTCCAAAGAAAGTAAAGCCACCCATCAAATGTACGGCATTGATGATCCTGCGACCAAAGATTATGGCGAGCGGTGTTTAATTGCTCGACGATTGGTCGAACGTGGGGTTCGCTATGTGCAAGTCTTCACACAAAATCAATTCTGGGACCACCATGGTTCGATCATCAGTAAACTCCCCGCCTCCTGCAAAAAAGTCGACAAGCCATCGGCTGCACTGGTGAAAGATCTCAAGCAACGCGGTTTACTTGATAAAACCGTCGTCCATTGGGGCGGAGAAATGGGACGTTTGCCGGTGATTCAGAATGATGCCGGGCGTAAGAAAATCGGACGCGACCACAACACATACGGCTTCAGCATGTGGCTGGCTGGTGGTGGATTCAAAGGCGGTTATGTTCATGGTGAGACCGACGAATTTGGTCACAAAGCGATCTCAGGAACGGTCACCCACAACGATTACCATGCCACATTGCTGCATTTGTTTGGCATGAGTCACGAAGAATTGACGTTCAAACGGAATAACCAGGACCGCTCACTCCTCGACGGGCAATCGTGTCATATCGTCGAGGAGTTGTTGGCCTGAAGCTCCTTAATTTCTCGAGGGGTAAATCCCCTGAAGGGCGATGATATAGTTGATGCCAAGAGTCGGTGTCGTCTCGCCTGTGTTAGGGTCATCCGGGTTTGCTTTCTTGAATCCATAAGCGGACCCCTTCTGCCCCAATTTGATCGGTTTAAGACCTGGGCCTGTCGATCCACCCGCATGAACGGGAGCACGACCACGCAAATCGGGTAGACCGAATGTGGTGCGTCCGTCTCCACCGTAAGTGGTGCCTAACAGAGAGAAGAGTGCAGTATTACTGGCAATCGGAAACAATTGACCATTGCAGAATGCATACCCTCGCGGAGCAAAGTTACCAGCAAACATTTTGACTTCCCCAAGAAGCGGCTCTTCGGCGCTTGCCGTCTGCGCGCTGGCGGCGATCAAGGCGCAAGCGATCATGGTTAAGATAGGTGATGAAAAACTTCGAAACATGCGGGTCATATCGGATTCCTTAAAATACACGGACTTGAGTACGCGTATTTGTATCAAATTGAACTCATCCAAAGAAGAGGATTCTGGATGCGGGAGACTTGAGCGATTTCAAGATCCGGTCTCAAGATCTGTCTTCAATTCACCAGCGTCTTTCGTATCCGATTCCCGAGTAATCAGGACCGAAAAGGGGAAGAATTCACCATCTGAACTCCAGATTCAGTCCCGAGTAATCGGGACCGATGAGTGGGATCGTCCGCCATTGTGTGTCGTGATCTTCTGTGGCATCGACCGACATCACAGACGCCATCGCCAACCACCAACCTAGGAATGACTGAGACGGGTAATGATCGCCGTCGGTCATTCGAGAGATCGGTACAAGTGTCGAACCGGCATAAAACAGAGCTTTGGCCCACGGGTTGTCGACTTGTTGAGCCGCCGTCATAAAAGGGATCGCTCCGATAAAACTGTGACCACTCACCCCGTTGGAATCATTCCAGAAACTCCACTCCGATCCACCCTCTTCGGGCCGTCCGGCACCCGTCATTAGTTGTGTCAAAATGAGTGGCGGGAAGCCGACCGCTGTGGCTCGCAAAGAACGTTCTCCCCATTCTCCGACATAACCTCCTGCCGGGGTTCGTTCGAGTAGAGTACCAACGCCCCAAGTCGCTCCGTAGATCGGTAGCATCACCCAATGATCACCAATATCTTTGAACTGATGCACGAAGTTCCCGGCACTGCCCGATCCGCTATTGAATGAATCGTCGAAGGCCTCCAGAATCTCTTTGTCAGCATTCGTGTTGGCGATGACCCCACCGACAAGAAACCCAACCCCCAAATATTTCATAGTGTGGGGAGAGTAAAAGTTTCTATGGTCTTCGGCAACACGTTCAAAGAAGTTTCTCGGTCCGCTATCACCACAGACTGCTGATTCGAGATCCGAGCATCCCGCCTCTTCATATCCGATTTGAGTAGCAAGTTGTGAGTTGGCAGCATCCAGATAGGCCAGGGCGTCCTGTATCTCGGGGGAGATGATCTCTTCTTCTGTTTCCTGTTTTACGAGTCGGTTTGAGGGAACGATTGCTCGCGGATTATCTGCGGTGGTAAAACTGCCTAAAGAAACCGTTTTGAGCGAGTCGGTGGCAGCCAGATCGGATGCAAAAAGCTCCGCGCGCGATGGGTTTCCAGAAGGTTCAAAATTGACATGACCGGCGTCGGGCACAGAAAAACATCCTGAACACGAGATGGTCAATAAGATCGCAAAATTGGCTAAAAGGACGCGCATAGTCACTCGCCGATGAAGGACTTTGAAAACTTATTTCTCAAAGTCATCTCATCGACGACACATTATCTCAGTGAACAGTAATATCAGAAGAATTCCTAGAATCGTTACAGATTAACCGAATGCCCGTCGTTAAATTTTCACATTACTTGATGCGCAAAGATTTTGATAACGGTTTTCCATCAGCGGAAGGAAGCTTCACTTCCAGTAACTCGGCCATCGTTGGGGCGACATCCAAACTTTGTACTTTCCCAAGCTGGGTTCCCGGCTTGATGCCGTATCCCCACATAACCAGTGTTCCCAGCATGTCGGGTTGGTCGGGAAGGAAACCATGTGTCCCGGCTTTCGAGCCGCGATCAGTGACGACTTCTTCGCCCGAGGTGCTTTCCGAGAAAGAGTATCCTGATTTAGCGGCCAACCACAAATCAGGTTGCCTCGCATCTTTTTCAGGAACAACATGGCCGATCATTGAATATTCATCAGGAGTGAAAACGTGTTGCACTCCTTCGATTTTGGTGAATTCCGCTTTCAGTTTTGTGCTGATTTCCATTTTGTCTTCGACATCGAGCAGATAGACCATGCACCCACCACCCTGAGCGACGGCGAACGCTTTCTTGATGGTTTTACCATCTTTCACTTCGATCAAGCCATGCTTCTTCAGCAACACATTGGCATTGATGTTTTTCTCGATCGGGAAGAATCCATGATCGCTGCAAATGATGAAAGTCGTTTTATCTTTGTATTTGGAATCTGCGGCGGCATCCTGAATTTGTTGGATGATCGAGTCGGCATAACTGACTGACCAATAGGAATCGGGTTCTTTCGGACCCACACGATGCTGAACATGGTCGACTTCCACTAAATGGATCATGATCAGGTTGGGAGAGTGTTTTTTGAGCAGGTTTTCAGCCATGCGTGCATAGAGCCAATCTCTTTGAACGCCGCCCGTTTTTTCTTTCACCCAACGACCATACTCATCGACTGGAATGCCATCTTCTCGCAGTTCGTCGAGCCATACTTTGGTTCCAAACTCACTCCATGAATTGTTGCCGAACATATCGGGGACCGTGAAGTCGAGAGTTCGTGCATTCCGAGTTGCCGGCCAGATGATTCCCGCTGTCACTAAGCCCTGCCGATGTGCGGCATCGTAAATTGTCGGCACCCGCAGAATTTCGTCTTTGTCAAAGAGAGGGTCGGGAATCAGAGCGATTTTCTCACCGCTGTTGCGGTCGAGATAATTGTTGCCGATCACGCCATGCTTGCCGGGAGGAACTCCTGTGACCAATGTTGTATGATTCGGCCAGGTGACAGTCGGAAAGGAGCAAACAAGTCCATCCGCGCGGGCCCCGTTCTTGGCCATTGAGCGAATGGTGGGAAGGTGAGCTTTGGGGTCATCCAGATAAATGTTTGCCAAGCCATCAACGCTAATCAGAATCACACATCGTTCGGAAGCCGGGATCGGTTCCGCAGCACTCACAAAAGAATTTAGAAATAGACAACAGGCAAGCAGGCAGGAGAAACGCATGGCGGGATTTCCTTCAGGCAGGTGAGATATCAATGGTGAGTCTTATAGTTTGTAGGGTCAACACTGCGAGTACAAGCAGCGGTTTTCATGTTTTTGATAATGATGTTTGCGAGACGTAGTTTTTCACTTGTTGGCGTGGCTGGAGATGACCGGCAGGTCGTGCCTATCGGTTACAGTCGATAGGCACTCAGTCAAACACTCAACCGCCGTTTCAAGATGTCAAGATTCGGAGAATCGGGGACACACCTTGACCGAATGTTGACCAAATCTTGAATCAAATGTTGCCGAATCTTGATCCCGAATGTTCCATACTCTTGAGCAAGTTGTTGTCGTTCATGGGTTTGCGTTGATCTTCATTTTGTGAGTGAGTCACGCATTATGCCGGTACGCATTTTCCATGTGACGCGAGATTGCCTCCTTTCTCACGTTGCAGCGGTCGTTATTCTTTAACACTCGACGAATCAAAAAGCTGACAACATAATCCTTGGCCGGTGGAACCGGCCCTACAGAATCTATGCTCGTCGTTGAGTTGTGATGACATTCAAATTACCAAAAATCGAGTTCGTGAATTGAGCCGCGTGCGCGAGCACGCAGGGAGCGTTGGATTATCTTTGATGCTCCCTGCCGGCTTGCGCCGACGGCTCAAAATATCAACGAACCACGAACGCTAACTCTGGTAGATCACGTTTGGCAAGACGAATTTTGTAGGGTCCGCTGTGCGGACCATCCGTTCGACGTGAAGAAACGGAAAGGGGGAAAGAAATTATCGTCGCCGACAGAAGTCGGCAGGACCAAACCTTTGTTGATTCACGCTGCGGCGCGGCGGCGCTGAGAAAATAGTTCAGATCGACTGGCTAGCGGAAGGAGATGCTTCTTCTAACGCAGTTGCCCTTGTTTCCTCACTTTGCTCGGCGGGCATCTTTGTTCGCTAGCGGCTCAAATGAATGGGTCGCCCCGTTATTCGTCAAACGGAGTGGCAAAGCCACAGGAGGCCAACCGTAGACTGTATTCCCAAACACAAAAGCTGGGACTCGTCCCAGCCTACGTCTTGTTTGAGGACGACAATGAGCAAGTAAATGCCTTGTTGGCAATTACTGTGTTTGCACGAGTTCTGTTTTATTGATACCAAATCCGGGATGAATACGGTGGTTGCCCGTCAATCGCCATTCATCAAGATCGGGCGTGAGAATGATGGTGAGAAAAACGCTCGCGACTGTTGTGATCCCTGCGTTGATCGATATGAGTTCGGGAAAGGCTGTCGCGAACAGATTGGAGATCAATAAGACACCTCCAACAATCAGAGGACTGAGGAAAACCTTGTCATAATCGGGAATGATCCAATGACCTGTCATCAATCGTCCGTACAAACTGATTAGTGAAGAAAACCCTGAAATGGGGTGGATCGTTGGTATGAGCCTTTTGATTGAGGACCTTTTATTCACAACGAAAGGAGTGTCCAAACAGATCATCAAAATTGTGAGAATTTATTACTTCGCTTTCTGACCCAACATTTTTCCGTTGTCATCGGGCATTGATATGTTCCACTTGACGAGTCCGGGGCGCAATTTCTGAACGACTCCGAGATTCTCGTTCGCGACGTTCGTTTCTTCCGAAGGATCGAGTTTCAAATTAAACAGCCGGGGGTTGTTGCCGTTGTAATCGCAGTAGAGTTTCCAGTCACCGTTGCGGACTGCCAAGTCGGGCAGATTTTTGTAATGTCGGAACGTCTTACGGTCGGGAGGACGACGGAAGTAAAGGGGGGCTTGCCTCGACTTCTCTTCTTTGCCCAGCAATGTGCCGGCCAGATTTTCGCCATCAAATTGAATTGCGGTAGGAGTGGGTGTGGCGGTGATGTCCAGTAATGACGGCGTGAGGTCGATGGCTGAGAAGACGGAGGTTTTGTTGCGTGTGCCTAGTGCGTCTTTCGGCATCAGTCCGGGAGCCCAGACGATGAGCGACGACCGGATACCTCCTTCGTACAGAGTGGCTTTATGACCTTTCAGGTGTCCTGCGGAACCAAAGCCAACTTCGGGGCCGTTATCGGAACAGACTAAAATGATGGTGTTGTCGCGAAGTTTGGGATTGTTGTGGACGGTATCGAACAACACGCCGAGTTGACTGTCCATTGTTTCCAACACTTTGAGATACAGATGCCGATTGCCGCCATCACCCCATAAGTCGAGCGGCGGGTGCATGGGCGTGTGAACATCATCGGGCCACAGGTTCAGATAGAAAGGTTGGTCCTGACTGGTAGAGAAAATTATAAAGACGGTGGCTGACTCGACAAACTTTTCCGTGACATAAGCTCGGTCGTGCCAGATGACCGGGCCGTGGCCAAGAGTGTGCGATCCGAGGTTATGGGGGATCGGTTTTTGTTTGTTGGGTGTGTATTTAAGGGGGAGGACACGTGCGCCGAGACCTTCAAAATTGGTGATCGATTCGTCGAATCCGTATTCGGTGATCAGTGGGGCTTCATGGATGTCGCGTTGCCCGCCCATGTGCCATTTCCCGAAATGACCGGTGGCATAACCGGAGTCGTTCAGGATGTTTGCCAATATGGGGGCTTTGAGGTCGAGCCAATTGGCGATGCCGCGACGCGCGTTGTCTTTACGATTGTTGAGATAGGAGGTGATATCCCACCGTTGTGGGTATTGGCCGGTGGAGATGGCGACTCGTGAAGGAGAACAGATGGGCGAATTGACATAAAACTGCTCAAAGGCAATTCCCTCAGCGGCAAGACGGTCGATGTTGGGTGTTTTGGCTTCGGTGTTGCCGAAACAGGAGAAGTCACCCCATCCCATATCGTCGATAAAGACGAGGATGACGTTTGGACGGTCGGCGGCGTGAAGGGGGAGAACAACAAGACAGGCAATGACAAACAACAACGAACGCATGAGCGACCTCCGGTTGAGCTTCCTAATGAAGAGATTATCTTAACCGAAGGTGGACCGCCAAGAAATGTATTCCGTTGAGACTGCGTAATCTTACCTTGAGGTTTGTTGCCTAGCCCAACAGAACAGCGATTTTGGGACGAGTTCCTGCTTACGGAATGAGGCGCAGTTCTCGTCTGAAAATACTCAGTGCTGGAAGATCAGTGTTGAAACAGGAACTCTTTCGAGTTCAGGATGGCCCAGCCGACATCCTCTAACGCCAGCTTGCGGTCTTCCGAATTGGCAATGTGTGCTTTCGCAGCCGTCATTTCTGCTTCCGCGGGAGGTCGAGCGACGGCAGAGAGATAGAGAGTCGTGATGATCTCTTCGTCTGTTTTCTTTTCAGCCATCATTTTCGCGATACGGCCCTTACTGTCGCGCAGTTTGTTATGAACCACGGGGCCGTTGATCATCTGCAAGGCTTGCGACAAGTTAGACTCGTCTGATCGTTCGCATTCGCAGGCCATCTCACGTTGTGGTTGGCCGAAGATTTTCAGAAAGTAATGATTGGAAGGAGGGTCGGCCAGTTGAGTCGCTCGCATGCCGACCGGGACGCCGGCAAATTTCTCGGGGACATCGGTCACTTGGCAGATCGCATCAAGCAGTTGTTCGGCAGAAAGCAGCCGCGTAGAGGCGTGCGAATTGTAAATCTCATCCTCGGCGTTGAACTGGTTCTTTTTAGAGCTGAGTTGGTACAGCCGCGATTGCATGATCGTGCGGATGGCCCATTTCTGCGAGAAATTGTTTTCAGCAAATTTCTTTGAGAGGGTGTCGAGAAGCTCTGCGTTAGAAGGTGGGTTAGAATCGCGGAAGTCATCGACCGGTTCGACGATGCCTCGCCCCAGCAAATGTCCCCAGATGCGGTTGACCGTGGCTTTGGCGAAGAAGGGGTTTTCTTCAGAAGTGAGCCAGTCGGCGAAGACTTCTCGGCGGTCTTCTTCCGCGGGAACATCGACATCGCCTTTGAGTAGTAGATGGACTTTCATGGTCTGGCCGGTTCGTGGTTGTTTCACTTCACCCGAATTCTGAGTGAAAATAATTTCTTCTTCGACGCCAGCACCGTTCTTGCGACCGATTCGGGCAAAGGCGGCGGCGATGCCGTAATAGTTGTCTTGCGACCATCGCTCGAAGGGGTGGTTATGACATTTCGCACACTGAATGCGGATGCCGAGAAAGAGTTGTGCGGTGGTTTCGGTGGCATCAAGAGGATCGCGACTGGCACGCCAGTAGTTGGCGGCGGGATTGATGTTGGTGCTGCCACGTGCTGTTAATAGTTCTTGCGCGAGTTGATCGAGCGGTTTGTCGGTGCGGACCGATTCGAACAACCAGCGATTAAACTTGTGAACGCCGGTTGCTTTCAGTTTTTTGGAGTTGGCTCGCAACACGTCGGACCATTTGAGCGTCCAGAAGGTGGCGTAGTCTTCAGAATCGAGAAGCCGATCAATCAAGCGGTTTCGTTTGTCGGGTGATTCATCATTCAGGAATGCCTGAGTTTCCGAGATTGTTGGAAGACGACCGATGGCATCAAGTGTGGCTCGGCGAAGAAACTCTTCATCGTTGCAAATTTCGGAGGGAAGAATCTGCAATTGCTTCATTTTGGAGAAGGCAATTTGATCGATGAAGTTATGCTCGGCGGGGTTGTTCCAGGCGAAGCCGGGGACTTCTTCGAGGAATGTGAGATAGCTGGTGTCCATTTTGTCGAGATAGCGAGCGAGGATGGCACTCTCACCGCGACCTGTTTTTTCGACGAGACCTTGTTCATCGACACCCGCCACGTTTTCATTCGATGATGAGAAGACCGTGAGAGCAGTCAGGTCTCGCTTTGATCCATCACTGAAAGTTCCCGTCACCGTGAGTTGTTGTTTTTCAGCCGGTTGATTCAAGACACGCTGGCGGGGGAAGACTTCAATTTTTTGTAACGTGGGGACTTCTTTAGGGTCGAGTTTCAAACCCTCTGCAATCCAGGTTCGCAAAACAGTGTGGGAAGCATCTCCCACTCTTAAACGTCGTCCACCTGCGTGGGAAACTTCCATTAACGGCTTGCGGAGAATCAACGAGGCGTCCGGTTCCATCACATTGGTGCGACGAGCGTAAGCTTCGCTGCGAAGGGTTAGAATATCGAGTGGTGGATCGTAGCCACGAAGTGAGAGTCGAAAACCACCTTTTCCAGAGGGTGAGCCGTGACAGGCTCCCATGTTGCAACCTGATTTCGTGAGCGCGGCGAGTGTTTCATTCTGAAAACTAACTGGGCGGTGATCGTCAAATTGTTTGATGTTGACCGTGGTCGTAGTTTTCAAGGCACCGACCTCTGCCGTCACGGTGGCCGACCCGGTTCCGGTCGGAATGACGATTCCCTGTTCCACTTTCACGATGGCCGGGTTGCTACTAACGTAAGTTGCTTCATGCGTTAAATCGCGTACGGTGCCATCTTCAAAAGTTCCCGTGAGAACCAATTGTTGACGACTACGAGCATCCAGCAATTCAAAATTTGCAGGATGTAGTGAGAGCCCGGTCGCCTTGGTCTCGGCAGAACCGATTCCGGCGGAGAACATCAGGCAGCAGAAGGCGAGGAAGGTATTCAGTCGCATCTTAGTCACTCCAGTGACGTCAGTCGGGTAGGATTTCATGAGGCGAGATGAGGCAGGACGCATCAACATATCTAACTATTCAATTGTAACGCGCAAAACCGCTGATGGAACAAGAGTTTGTGATTACTCCACTTTCAAAGAAAGATTTCCGGTATTCACGCTGAATGTTTTATCACCGACTTTTGCATCGGCTTTGATTTGCAGGTTTTTGACATCGGCATTGGCGGCGTCTGCGGCCGCTTTGAGTACGAATTCGGCTTCTGTTTGATCGGCAGGGATTGTGACGGCTTCTGCGGTGACTCCGGCGGGTAAATCGACGGCAGTCAATGTGATTGGGGCCGCAAGAGCCGGATTCCGACTGATGGTCGCCTTCAGTTTAAGTTCGCCTCCCTTGGTAATGTTTCCTCCCGCTGGATCCACGGCAATCGTCAAGGGGGCTTGAAGTTTGATCGTCAAACCGGGAGCCGGTTGCACACTGGTCGTTTTGTCTTTCTTGATGGTGCCAGTAAGAGCAATCGTAAAATCTCCCAATGCGGCTTTGTCGTTTGCAGTAACGGTGAGTTCGACCTCATTTGATCCTTTTTTGATCGGTTGAGGAGCGAGTGTGATGTTGCCGGGCAACCCGTTCTTCGCGGGATTGATGGCCAACGCAATATCGGCATCCCAACCTTCCGTCCGTTCGGCGATCACTTTGAACTTGGCCGAAAGATTCTTGCCGAAGACTACTTCTGCTGGTTCGATTCGTAGGTTGACAGGTGCTGGTGTCGTCACTGCTGCTGCGTAGGCATGAATCAGATTTCGAGATGGCCAGGGGGTGTTGTTCATCGAGGCTTTGAGATGATCGTGGAGAGAGGCGACGGCCAGAAAAGGTTGCCCACCAATGTCGGCGGTTCCGATGATTCCTGGAAGTACATTCAATGTCTCCAGCTTGGCTTCTTTGGAGGCTTTGAGTGTCAAGATGGCATCATTCCGACCGGGACCAATGATGGTCGAATGAGAGGTCACTCCGGCTGGCAACTCCGTGGCCGAGATCTGAATCGGTCCTCCATACCCTTTTCTCTGTGCATTCACCTGAACGGCGACGGTTCCCCCGGCGGGAATGTTGAGAGTGTCATCGGCGGCGGTGAGAGTGAAGCCCGGTTTTGTCTCGATCACGCTGACGTGCCAAGTAAATTCTTTTCCGCCACGTTCGTGCAGATCGCGAATTTCCAGAGTGTAATCTCCGTCAGCAGGGAAGGTGACATCGACTTGTCCGTCGGTCAGGCCGGTATCTTCGGCAGCCGCCAGTTGCCTACCATCCGGCTTGAGAATCCTTAGTGTCAGATCAGTCGGTGAGCCGGCAGAACGGGTGATTGCGTTGAAGGTATATTTTTGGTCCTTCTTTGCTGTGAAGACAAATCGGTCGATGTCGCCCGGTTGGTTGGAACGTCCGTTGATGCCGTGTCCCAGTTCAACACGTTGTGATTGCTCGGCAGTATTGTTGGGTTCTGTTTCCAGGATCTGCGGGTGAGGGCTGTATCCGATGGCGGGCCATAGTGAGTCTTTCAAAATTGGGCGATCAATTTTTGTGGACAATTTAGGAGTCTCCCAAATTGTTGCTGTTTTGTTTTCCATGCCGATAAAAAGATTTTTAGGAACGGAAGATTCATGAACAAATTCACCGAGAGTGATGTTGGCTGAACTCATTTCTCCTGAGGAGTCCGCAGTTTCAGGGCTCTGGAAAATCATCGGATAGGCTGAAGTGAAGACGGCGAAATGGCCAATTCGTAAACGAAATCGATGATTGCCACCACCTTGATAGCGGATGTCGGCCAGCTCAATCGTGTATTCGCCATCGGCGGGAAGTGTGGTCTGCAACCAACAGTCACCCTGCATGCCGGGCTCATCGTCACTCCAGGTGAGTTCGCGACCGTTCGGATCAAAGAGTCGGACGATGGGATCGAGTGGTGAACCCAGACGCCTTGCCTGGACCTCCAGTGAAAAAAGTTGATTCGTTTTTCCGGGAAACCGGAAGTACAGCTTGGAGAGACTGTCGACGTGTCCTTCGACGGTACAAACGGCAGGTATGGACTGTGCCGATTCAGGAGCTTTGTTCTGATTGGAATGTGCGACGACGGGAAGGGTATCAATAACGATCAATGCAGGCTGTGAGACACCTTTGTCGGTCAAGACTCTCAGGGAGTGGATTCCATTAGGGGTGTTTTCGGGGACGGTGAAGTCGCATGCGAGTTCATTCGGTTTTTGTTCGACCTCGGGAGTGAGGTTCACGGTCTCTAAGACAGAAAATGACACCGAAAAGTCTTTGACATTTTCCAGGTTGCTGCCGGAGATTTTGACAGACGTTTTCTGCCCCGGAGCGATTCCCTGTGGCGTGACTTTTGTAATTGTGGGTACTTGTGCCATTAAAGTCGCGGAGCACAGTGACACATTCAAAAGGGCAACGAGGAAAAGTCTCATGGTAGGTAAATCCGGTGTCTGTCGACGAGGAAGCTGTCAGTGGAGCAAATTGGTGAGATCTCTATTCTAATTCCCGAGGCCTGATGGGGTCAAAAGAAAACTGACAGTTACCGGAGACTAACTTCAGAAGTCGTCTGTGGTTGTGAGATCTCAAAAATGTGACAATTTCCGCTGAAATCCCGAAGACATCACTATAACAGTTTACGAAAGTCCACGGTTGGTACAGGCTCGTGGGAGTCTTGTTTTCAAGGGCCAAAACGCGTTATCGCGGCCACGAAAAAGAGCAAGTTGCTCTAATCTTGAAATTCCCGAATTTTTCGTGTCCAGAGTTGCATACAATTCGGATAGACAGGCGGGGGTCAAGGGATCTTTCACGATGAACATTCGCCTCACAGGGATGCTACACATGATAAAAACGATCAATTTTTGTCTCGCAGTGACTGCGATTATGGCCGTCAATCACACGCTTTCAGCACAACAGGCATTACCGCCTCTACCTCAGGCAGAGCCTGTGGTTCCCGGTACTCAGCCGGAAGCGACCGAATTAACGCGCGGCCCCATTCATGAGGCATTTGCGCAGCCCTTCGAGATGAAGTCGGGGGGTGACTTCATCGTCACTCAAACTCCTCCTGAACCGATTGAAGAGTATCCGCCCAATCAGTTGCCTGAAAGTAGTGCTTATCAATGGGTCGGGGGTTACTGGGGTTGGGAGCCCGATGAAGAACGTTTCATCTGGATTAGTGGCACTTGGCGACTCGCTCCTGAAAATATGGTTTGGAGCCCCGGTTACTGGGTAGAAGTGGAAGGCGGACATACCTGGGTCTCGGGGAGTTGGGTCAAAGAAGGCGAAGTCTATTTAATGGCTCAGATTCCTCCCGATTCGCGCGAAGAGAATCCGGGAGAGCCTCCATCGGCTCAACATTTTTGGGTGCCCGGTCATTGGATTGAGAATCAGGGTGGCTTTTCGTGGAAGCCCGGCTTTTGGTCGCGAGCTTATGCCGGTCGGGTTTGGATTCCGTTCCGTTATATTTGGACACCGCAAGGCTATCTTGTGGCCAAAGGTTATTGGGATTATGCACTCGAAGACCGCGGAGTGCTCTATAGCCCTGTGGAATTCGATCAAGTCCCCGGACCCACTTATCGCTACACACCGAATGTCATCACGCGGGTGGATTACCTGCCGACTCATTTATTCGTGCATCGCAATTATGGGCATTACTGTTTTGGCGACTATTACAACTATCGTCGTCCGGGAGTATTCATTTCCTGGACGAGTCGCAGTTATCGTTCGTACGATCCATTGAGGCTCTTTTTCTTCTCGTTTCATCGTGACCGGTTCGATCATCATCGCCACCGACACGATTACTATCACGATCATTCCAATCATCGCCCCAAGCATACCTGGAAAGATCAACGAAAGCATTCTGAGCAGCATCGCGATGATGATGATTTCAAGAAGGGGAAATATAAAGATGCGTATGTCTCGGCTGGAGCGAATTCGTCGCTGAAAGGCAATGATTTGGGCTCACGTGTTCGTTTTGGTGATGACAAAAAGCGTTGGCAAGAAATTGTGCAACAAAATGAGCGTGACCGTAAACTCAAAAAACAGCACGAGGAAGAGTTGAAGAAGCTGAGTAAGATGAAGAGTCTGGATGAACGATTCAAAAAGGATTCGAAAGATTCCAAATCAAAAATTACGACCATCGGTCCTTTGAATATTCGAACAAAAGAGAAGTCCGAGGATGATCGTTCGAGGCGTCCTGGTAATTCTGGAAGAAGTGGAATTGTTATTATTCCTGGCAGCAAAGATAAAAAAGAGGAGCGTTCACCTTCAATTCGATTTGTGCCGGGGAATAGCAAACCTCCGACGTTTTCGGGACGAAATACCAATACGTCCGATGCACTGAAAAAACTGCGGGAACAGAATGCGAAAATTCAGAAAGAGAGCAATGATCGATTACGGAAGGAAGCCGACCAACGCAACAAGATGCTGAAAAAAGAAAGCGAAAATCGATCAGCTCTTTTGAAAAAGCAGATCGAAGAAGCTCGTCGTCGGCAATCTCAACCTTCTGGAAATCGAAGTCAGCCGACGATCAGGCTCCCCAGTCAAAACCCCCAACAGTCTAAGCAAAAATCTCAACAACCTAGTCAAAAAACCCAGCAGCCCAGCCAAAGAAAGCCGGAGCCCAAACGCGAGATTAAGCTGCCAACAAGGGAGTACAAGCAGCCCTCCAAAGACTACAAAAAGCCGGAGAAGTCTTCTTCGTCATCCAACTCATCGAAAAAGTCGAAGAGCAGTAATTCCTCAAAGGGAAGGGCACCTTCCAGGCGACCATCAAATTCCAACAAGTCATCCAAGAAGAAAAAAGACTAATTGGCAGGAGGAGTCAATGCTTAGGCTTCTCAGAAGCCTTGATTCAGATCGGGAGGTTCGATGTCAGGTGGCGGGCTGAAGTTGGTTTCCGGCCCCGAGAAGACACCGTCCGGGATGTCGCGGTTGATGTAGTCCTCGAACCGCATAAACTGTTTGCGGAATGTCAGCGTGACCATTCCCGTTGGACCGCTACGATGTTTCGCGATGATTAAGTCGGCTTCCCCTTTACGGTCTTCCGGGTCGTATTGTTCCGGGCGGTGCAGGAACATGATCAGGTCGGCGTCTTGTTCGATGGCCCCAGATTCACGCAGGTCCGAGAGTTTCGGGCGTTTGTCTTCGCGGAGTTCGACACCCCGGTTCAACTGCGACAAGGCAATCACGGGAACGTCGAGTTCTTTAGCCATAAACTTTAAGCGTCGACTGATGGCAGAAATTTGTTGTTCACGCGGTGCCCGTTTGTCTTCCGGCTCGATGAGTTGCAGGTAGTCGATGATGATCGTGCCGAGTTCGCATTGATGGGTGTCGGGAAGGCGTCGCTTGAGGCGGCGTGCGATGGTCGAAATTTGCATCATATTGCGACCGGGTTGGTCGTCAATAAATACCGGCATGTCGTTGAGTTCGTTAATGGCATTGAGCAGCTTGTCTTGTGCCTCGGGATCGTCTCGAATTTCTCCCGAGCGTACCTTACCGGCATCAACTTTTGCGCGGATGCACATCATCCGTTCGGCGAGTTCCAGGTTGGATTGTTCCAATGAGAACATGAGCACGCCGCGTCGTCCGCCAATGGCGTTACCTTGTTCATCTTTTTTGATATTAAGCCGGGCAATTCCTTCGGCAATATTACAGACCAACGCGGTCTTACCCATACTTGGTCGAGCGGCAAGAATGACAAGTTCTTGCGGCTGAAAACCGGAAGTCTTCGTATCGAAATCATTGAATCCCGTTTGCAGACCAGTAATTTTTCCGGTTTGCAACATGCGATCATTCACGCGATCCCACGCAGAAAGCAGAATGTCTTTAAGGTCGATATCCTCATTCGTGTTTTGTGCTTCGAGGATGCGAAAGATCGATGACTCGGCGACACCGAGGAGATCGGTAACAGGAATGTTGGAGTCGTAGCATTCCTTTAAGACTTCAGTGCAGGAATAGATCAGATTACGTTGCAGTGATTTTTCACGGACAATGTTTGCGTAGTAGCGAGCATGTGCCGCGTGGGGAACGGTCTCCATGAGGGCGACAAGGTAGGGGGGGCCACCGACGTCTTCGAGTTGATTGTGGGCTGAGAGAACTTCGGCAATAGTGACCGCATCGATTCCCTGTGCCCCTTTTTCGTAGAGCTCTTGAGCTGCCCGAAAAATCTTTTGATGAGCGTCCGAATAGAAGTGGTCGACGTGAATGATTTCGCCCACTTCGTCGAGCGATTCGCTCACCAACAGAATACAGCCAAGCAGAGAGCGTTCCGCTTCCAAATTCTGAGGTGGAACACGGCCTTCAAGATCGAGGGTTTTCTTCTGGTTGCCGTCAAAACGGACCTGATTCGACATTCCGTTGAACTCCTGCAGGAAACCGGTGTGAGATATCTGTAATCCCCTCTCAGTGGAGGGTTGCCACCTCGATAACGGAGATCGTGTATCACGAATAGCTGTTGTAGAGATTCTGTTTTCGAATTGAAAGCGTCATTTCATCAGTTCTGAGTTTTCGACACTCTGCTATCTGATTTTGCACATTTTGATTCTCTGTAAATACAAAACACCGGCGATCTTGAGACGGCCGGTGTTCGGTTGACTGATTGTTCAGCAAGGGGCGATTTCTCTACTCTTGTTTGGCTCCAGGAACGACCCAAACTTTGACTTCGCCTTTGACATCTTCGTGAAGCTGGAACTTCACGGTGTACATGCCAAGTTCTTTGAGTGGTCCTTCGAGTTTGATTTGCTCGGGAGCCACTTCGAAATTGGCTTGTTTCAGCATGCGGCTGATGTCGGAATCGATGACCGAGCCGTACAGATGTCCTTCTTCGTTGGCGTTGGCTTCGACCGTGACGCTGTAGTTTTCCACATCGTCTTTGAGCTTCCGCAAGTTTTTGAGGCGATCTTTTTCCGCTTCGACCTGATTGGACCGATGCAGTTCGACCATACGTTTGTTGTGGTCGGTTGCGACTGTGGCCAATCCTTGAGGGAGTAGATAATTGCGTGCGTAACCAGGTTTCACACGAACAATATCTCCTTGATCGCCGAGATGAGTCACTTTTTCTGCGAGCAGGACTTCCACCTGCGAATTTGTGGAACCGGTTACGGCTTTGCCTTTGATTCGTCTTACCATCTCTGTCTCTTTCTCTTAACTCGTCTGTCTCTATGTGGTACCGGGAAGGTTCAAATGGCTTCTCACCGGCGAATATTCTTTAGAATGGACTTAGAACGGCACATCGTCATTGGGGCCGCTATCATAAAACGCTTCCGAAGGATCGGGACCACTGTTTTGTGGAGGTCCGCCTTGTGGTGCGCCACCACCACCTTGGGGGGCTCCGCCACCTTGGTTGCCTTGGTAGTTTCCACCACCTTCGCCACCTCGTTGGCCTCCTCCAGAACCGCCGCTGCTTAACATCGTCATGTTTTCGCAGACAACTTTGAGTTTACTGCGATTCTGGCCAGATTCTTTATCTTGCCATTGGTCGAGTTGCAGGCGGCCTTCGATGAGGACGGGACGACCTTTGGTAAGGTATTCTCCGGCGACTTCTGCTGTGCGTCCCCAGACGGTCACGTCCACAAAAGTAGTGTCTTCTTTTTTGGAGTTTGTCTGCTTGTCGAACCATGTTCGATTCACGGCGAGCCCGAGTTCCGTGACAGCACTTCCCGAGGGAGTGTACCGAACCTGAGGATCTCGAGTGAGGTTGCCCATCAGAATGACTTTATTGAAACTCGACATGCGTCTGTCTCCTTACTTGGAGGGGGTTCTATTCCTCTTCGTCTTTTTTGTCTTCTTTACTCTCTGCAACTTCGTCTGAATCGCTTGCCGGTGGCGCCGCTGATTGTGAAATCGCAGCGACATTGGCATCAAACAACGATTGTGGATGTTTGATGATCATGTGTCGCAAGAGATTGTCACTCAACTGGCATAAACGGTTCAGTTGAGGATTGTTGGTGGGAGGCATGCGGAACATGACCAAATAGTGCAGGCCTTTGCGTTGGTTTTCGATTTCGTACGCCAACTTTCCTTCTGTCCAAGGACGATGGGCGACGACTTCGGCTTCGCACTTTTCCAAAATCTCCATCAGCTCTTTCGTAACGCCTTCCGAGTCGGAAGCGAAACGACCGCTGTGGATCAGGAACATGCCTTCGTAGTAATTTGCTGTTTCAGTTGCTGCAGACACTCTTATTCTCCCGGTGTTGGTTGGCGAATCAGGGTTGATCGCCGAGTATGGGATGTTCGGTATAAACTATCAGTTGTCGTTAGTTTGGTCGTTAAAAGGTTGGTCGTTAAATTTCGGGAGTCATCAAGACTCTTCAAAATCTTGAGAGTTGAATCGATTCATACACGATCCAACCCCCTCCGAAATCCAACATTCGATGCTGTCAGCCGCTGCCATCACAACTTGATCCATTGTGCTGCGTTCTCTGGAGGTGAATCGTCCCAACACGAAGTCGGCAGGATTCATCTGACCAGGAGGCCGACCGATGCCAATCCGCAAACGGGGAAACTCATCATTTCCCAGATGACGGATGATATCGTCCAACCCTTTTTGACCTCCGGCAGAACCTTTTGATCGCCAACGGAGTCGGCCAAGTTCGAGGTTCATATCGTCACAAAGGACGGTCACATCGGTCAGTTCAGGTTGATAAAAATCAAAACACTTGCGAACGGCTCGTCCGCTTTCATTCATATATGTTTGAGGTGCGAGAAGCATTACCTTTTCGCTACCGATCATTATTTCTGCAATTTCCGAATCATATTTCAAACTCGGTTGAGAGGCCGAAAACCTGTTTGCCAGTTCGGCTAACACTTCGAAACCGACATTATGTCGAGTTCCTTGGTATTTTTTGCCAGGATTTCCCAGTCCTACGACCAGTTTCATAACCCCGACCTCTCCTGCTTAATCAATCCGAGGCGGCGAATCTCTGTGATCTGCCGCCAGATGCACTCACTCTCCTTCGGCTGCTTCTGCCTTATCACCTTCGTCGGCAGAGGCGGCCTCACCCGCTTCTGGTTCCGCAGCGGCTTCATCTTCTTCCGGCTCGGCTGGTTTTCGAGGTTCAACGACCTGTACGATAACTTCGTCGGGTGTTGCCTGAGGTTCGACATCCGGGTCGAGTTCAAGATCTTCGATGCGAATGGCTTCGCCAATATCGAGTTTGCCAACGCGGATGACGACCGAGGATGGAATTTTGAAAACAGGGCATTTGACCAGCAATGTGTGCATTTGCGTGTCGAGAATACCGCCATTCTCCACTCCCGGAGCATCCCCTTTGATTTCCACGGGAACTTCCACTTCGACTTTTTCGTTCGGATCGACGCGAATCAGGTCAACATGGACAATGTGCCGACCAAAGGTGTCCCATTGGACTTCCTTGAACACAGCCTTATCGACTTTGCCGTCGATATCGAGGTCAATTGCGATATGTCCGTCACTGACCATCTGAAAAACGTCATCGTGGCCAATCTTGAACGAAACGGCTCCTTCGCCATGTCCGTAGAGATTGCCGGGGACCATTCCTTCTCGTCGAAGTCGTCGACATTCGGCGGTTCCGAGGCGTTCGCGTTTCGCGGCAGATAAAATTGTTGCTTCCGACATAGTGGAGATACTCGTTCCAAACTCTGATATAAGCGTGATTTCCGATGATTATCGGAATTAAGTGTCATTCAGACTTTTAGTCGATTTCGTTGCTTTGTGTTTGACAACGAACATCGATCAGCATTCTGAGTCGGGCAAGGATACCGTGAACGAGTGATATCTTCAACTCAACGAAAGAGCATGCTTTGTAGGAAATGTTGAGATTTTTTCGTCTGAAATGCGTCCTGATTTCTGCCAGGCTTCACAAACACGTTCTATCGGGATTCTGAGAGAAAACTTGTGGTATCCTCACTCCATTTTTGCATACTCTGTATATGGGGCGATATAGGTCGTCTTTCTGCCTTGGTCCGGGCATCGTTAAATTTACATAACTACAGAAAATCAATGATGATACGGTCATCGATAATCAAGAAAAAAAATGCTGTTCGCCGCTTGTCGATCATTATATTGCCGTTTTTTGTGGTATTGAGTTTGCCTCACTCAGTTCTCGCATTGGAGACTGTGTTGAAGGTTGTGAAGGATGGCGAAGATGCCAAGGATTCTGTGGAAGAAGTCAAAAAACCGGTCAATCCACTTGGCCGACTTCTCGAAGGGATTCTCAAAAAACCGCAGGGACGCCTCATCCCGAAGCCTGCTCCCGTAGAAAAGCCGCAAATTGAAGCGGGTGGTGAAGCGGGTGGTGAAGCGACTGAAAAACCTTCTGCTTCGACCCGGAATATGCGGGACTGGATTGATCGCTGCGCACCGCATGATTACGCCTTGGAAAAGATGCTGGATAAAGTCAGTCGTAATCTTGAATTGAAAGCTTGGAAGATTGCTGTCGAGCAATTGCAGCAGATACTCGATCAACCCAATCATCGCATCAGTATCAAACCGGGAGTGTCACGACTCTCACGAGATGAAATTCATCGCATCATCTCAGAATTGCCTGCCGAAGCGCGTGAGAGTTATGAACTCCAATTTGGAGCCATTGCCCGACGATCATTTCGGGAGGCGACACAGAGTGGTCGTGTTTCCGAAATTGCGGATGTTGCCTCTCGTTATCTCAATACGGAAGCGGGGCGAGAAGCTGCCGACGTGATGGGGCAGACACACCTGGACCGGGGAGAGTGGAGTGCTGCGGCAATCTGGTATCAACGAATCTTATCAGTTGATCCCCGCCCGACACGCCCACCTGTCTGGTTTTTGAAAGCAGCGTTGGCATTTCAGAGAGCCGGTTTGGAAGAACGGGCGAAAGAAATGTTGGTGGAGTTGAAGGGGCTTCAGTCATTACCAATCGCGGCTCAACCGACGGACCCTCTGGAATTGTGGGAGAAAATTTCTGTCGAGGAACCGACCGTCACTCCCGTTGTTTCGGATTGGCTTCAGTTTCGTGGTGACGAAACTCGTTCTGCGACTGGTCGTGGAGAGTTACCCGTTTTAATTCCGCAATGGGAAATTGCATCGGTTTCTGCCACCTCCGTCAAAGCACAGATTCGAGAGTTATACACGGATTTGCGCCGTGCCGGTCAGACTTTGTTACCTGTGATACAGCCGGTCGTTGCCAATCATCGACTGATCGTGCGGACGATGGAAGGGGTGGCGGTTGTTGATTTGGCTTCCGACCCACAGAAGAATAGTGATCGTCCGGTTTGGCAAACTCGTCAGAGACATTCACCCCAGCAGGTGGTCACTGGCATACTCAACAATCAACAGTCTTTGTTGTCTTCGCCCAACGCCCAGCGAGTCTCAGTGATTCCCAAATATCAGGGAACAAACCCGGAAACTCATCCACTGACCGGGTTGCTGTTTCGAAATGGTATGTATGGATTGATCAGTGCCGATGAAGACCGTCTCTATCTACCGGAAGAACATGCCTGGCTCTCGCAATATCATCCGGGCTATTACTCCACACGCTCGAACATTGAATCCCGGGATCCGCTCAAGCGAGAATGGTCCACTAATCGTCTGGTGGCCTATCACCTGAAAACGGGACGGGTTGCCTGGGAAGTGGGAGGCGAATCTTACGGAGAGCAGTTTGAGCTTCCATTGGCCGGCCATTATTTTTTCGGAGCCCCCCTCGTCAGTCGAGACTCACTCTATGTGGTGGGTGAGAAAGAGAACGAAATTCGGCTGTTTTGTCTGGAAGCGAAGACCGGCCATCCGCGATGGAGTACGTTGATCGGATATTCGCTTCATGAGCCTGCCATTGATTTGGGAAGACGTTGGTGGACTGCACAGCCGGCAATTCGCGATGGATTGCTTGTTGTCCCCAACACAACCGGTTGGTTGTTGGGTGTTGACCTTTCTTCTCATGCGGTGGTTTGGGAGACACGATTTGAATCACCGCAAACTCAGGGGCAAACACGTTCTCGTAGCTCTCAAGCTCAGGAAGGACTCGTGAAACGGGTCGAAATGAGTAATCAATGGCATCTCTCCGCTCCGGTCATTTTGAGTGATCGGGTATTGCACACTCCTCGCGAGAGTCAAAAATTGCTTTGCTTGCGTACGGTTGATGGAAAGGTGTTGTGGGAGACTGAAAAGGCCGATAAATTAGCATTGGTTCATGCGGACGAACAGCAATTCGTCATGGTTTCGCAACGCGGTCTTAAAGTTTATGACACACAAACTGGACGAGGAACCTGGGCTTATGACATCGGCGATGTGTCACGTCCTTCGGGGCTTCCTGCAGTTACCGTCACCGATATCTATCTGCCACTTTCCAATGGAGAATTACATCAGATCGACCGGGAAGATGGAAAAGTCGTCAAAATCATTTCTCAACATCCCGATGCACCTCCCTTGGGGAATCTGCGGTTTTACAAAAACCTTCTCATTTCTGCCGACGCCTTGCGGACCGTCGCCTTTGAGTTGGAAAGTTCATTCAATCAAAAATTGACGGCTCGCCTCGAACAGAATTCACAGGACGCTTGGAGCCTGATGCAAAAAGCGCAACTGGAGCAACTCAACAAGCGGCCGGAAGAAACTCTCTCGCTGCTTTCGATGATTGATGTGAATTCTCTTTCTTCGCACAATCGGCAAAGGTATCAGGAGTTACGCTACGAATCGTTAGTCGCGCTGGTTCGGGCAGACCTCAAAACTTCGGAAGGATATCTGGAGCAACTCCAGCAAATGGAACTTGATCCTTCACAACAACGCGAACTTGGTCAACTTGTGTTGTCGCGCGTTGTGGCGTTAGGGCAATACCGGGAAGCCTTCAATCGATATCTCGATCTTGCCGATCAGGCAGATTTAGAGTCATTAGTTCCCGAGTTACCCGGCAGCCAATTTCGGGTTCGTTATCTCACGCAGATTACGCGCGGATTAAATGAAATTCTGGACAATTCCCCGACAGAGATTCGTGCCGAACACAATCAACAGATTCAATCGATGGCGGCAGAAGTTGATCCCGGAGATCGCCTTGCCGTCAATCGGTTGTTGGCGTTGTTCCCGGACCATCCGGCGATTGAAAAACTTCGTTTGAAAGTGGGGCATGCTGCCGCCGAAGGAGGACGATTCAGCGAGGCGGAGTTTCATTATCGCAAAGTGCTGGGTTCTTCTCTGCGGGCACACGCAGCCGATTCGGCCTTTGCACTGGATGAACTCTATCAAAGTTTTGGGCGACATGCGGCCCGACGACAGCACCGTCTACAGTTGAAAGAACTTTTTGAGCGAGTTGCGTCTCCAGAGCTCTCGTTAGAACCTGCAAACGTCGGTGATCCTCAGGAGACCAAGGTTGCTGCGAAGAACGAACCGATTGATCTGTCTGATTGGGGAGAGTTTTCTCTCAATCTGAAACACCGACCGCTCAGTTATAAGATCGTGAATCAGTATCGCTATAAAATGAAAAGCAATCCGATGCCGATGCTGACTGACTATCGGTTTGAATATAACAATTCGAGTTCTCGATTGATTCTGCATCCGACTTCGAACGAAGGAGAGAGCTGGTCTGTTCCCATGCGATCATCAGACACCATTTCCAACCGGTATCGCGGTTCGGTGAATTCGTTGGGGCATATTATGTTGGTGATCCAGTCTCGCAGTATTACGGCACTCTCGCCAGTGGAGAAGAAGGTGTTATGGACTCGCTCGCTTCAGTCCAATCTCAAGATTACGTCGAATAATTCCTACTTCAGTTATGGCAGTAGTATCAGTTATGGCAGTAGTATTCCCGCGATGGTGACTGGAGACCAGTTTCAAACACGATTCAATGCCATCACGCGACAGAAGAAGGGTGCCATTATCGCGCTGACCGACGATTTGCTTTGTGTCCGTTCTACTCGCGAATTGCAAGCGTTTCACCCACTGACGGGCGAGTTGTTATGGGTGATGGATAAAATTTCTCCCAATACAAATATTGTCGCCAATCACAGGTCGGTGTACCTGATTGGAGCGACAGATCAAAACCCCTCTATTCAGGTGCGTTTGTCCGACGGCGAGACGACACCTCTAAGTGAAACGCAGACCAGCCTTTTACGGTCTTCGATTGCTCTTGTGGGTGATGATGTGATCGTCATGGAGTCGCGAACCTTCCGCACGCTGTTTCTAAAAACTCGGACCGTGATGACAATTCGTCGCGTGAATCTTGAGACACAAGAGACGGTCTGGGAGATTGAAAACAATCGCGATGCGTTAATGTCGGCGAACACTGGCGGGATCAATTTGCTCGACAGGAAGGAGAAGACACTTTCCAAACTCGATTATGAAACGGGCAAAATCGAAAAAATTTCATCGCTGAAAGAACATATTCCAAGAACACTGCAGGAGGCGTATCTCATTTCGTCAGAAGGTCAACTATATCTCGTTCTCAATAATGGTTCGGCGAATGGATATTACCGCAACTACTATCTGAGTTCCGTCGTAGTGAATGGTTCTGTGCATGCGATTGATCCCCAAGCCAATAAGGTGCTGTGGAGTCAGAAGGTCGGGCCGCAACATCTGCTTCTTGATTTGATCGACGATTCACCGGTATTAATGTTTGCCACACGGAGAAGTCGACAGGTCGGAAAGATTCACCGTTCCGAACAATCTCTGCTTGTTTTGGATAAGAGGACTGGCCGAGAAATTATCTCGCACAAAAGTCCTTTCAACTCAGATTTCCGCAGCGTAAACCTGAATCATTCCGACCAGCAGATTTCGTTGATGTCGTACAACTCGCGCGTGGTGCTCTCCGCAGTGCCTCCCATGAAGGAACCTTTGCAAGCACCTCGCCCCCAAAGTTCGGTATCGGTTGGCCCTGTTGCAGTGCCCACTTCACCGGATGCGATTACCGCACCCTGACTCATTCTTCGTTCTTGATTGGAAACGCAGACCTGATGCCGATAGTGATCATTCCGACTCCACTTCGCGAGATGACTGGAGATGTCGCCGAAATTCAGGTCGATGCTGCCACTGTGGGCGAGGTGATTGATGTGTTGGAGAAAAAATATCCCGGCATTGCCAATCGTTTACGTGTTGATGGTGAAATTCGCCCTGGGCTGGCTGTCGCCATTGATGGAGCGATGAGCAGTCGTGGTTTGATGCAGAAACTCAAGCCGAACAGCGAAGTTCATTTTCTACCGGCCATAGGCGGCGGATGAAAGAATATAGAAAAATGTTGGGATGAATCGCATACTTGTTTAGAATGGATGTACCTACCTGATTCCTTCCAACCCTGCGATATTCAATATCATGCGTTATTTACTCTGCCTCGCAATTTGTTGCAGCTCATTCCCAATTGTCGCACAAGAGATCGACTTCAATCGCGACATTCGTCCGATTCTTTCTGATAAGTGTGTCTTTTGTCACGGTCCCGACAAAGACAATCGCCAGGCCGATTTGCGGCTCGATACGCAAGATGGTGCTCTGGCTGATCTCGGAGGATACGCGGCCATCACGCCGGGTGATCCTGATGCCAGTGCATTGGTTGAACGCATTCTCTCGACCGATGAATTCGAACAGATGCCACCTCCTGATTCAAAACGGTCGTTGTCGAAAGAGGAAAAACAACTGCTGATCGACTGGATCAAACAAGGGGCCATCTATCAACAGCATTGGTCTCTCGTCAAACCGGAGCGTCCTTCGTTGCCTAAGGTCGATGATCGAGGACGGCTTGAGAATCCCATCGATCATTTCATTCTGAAAAAACTGACGGAGAAAGGGATATTACCTTCGGCTCATGCTGAGCGAGAAACCTTGATCCGTCGAGTCACGCTTGATCTCACCGGCTTGCCTCCGACTCTTGATGAAGTCGATGCGTTTCTCAAGGATGATTCATCCCACGCTTATGAGAAAGTCGTTGATCGCTTGCTCAAGTCTCCTCGTTATGGGGAACACATGGCGGCCACCTGGCTTGATGTTGCACGTTATTCGGATTCCAACGGCTATCAACAAGAGCGGACTCGCACAATGTGGCCTTGGCGTGATTGGGTCATTCGGGCCTTCAACAAAAATATGCCCTTCGACCAATTTACAATTGAGCAGTTAGCGGGAGACCTGTTGGAGAACCCCACTCGCGATCAATTGGTGGCGACCGGATTCAATCGCAATCATATGCTCAACGGAGAGGGGGGGCGTATCGCGGAAGAAAGCCGAGTCAATTATGTCATCGACCGCGTCAACACCACGTCAACAACTTGGTTGGGACTGACGATGGCTTGTTGCCAATGTCACGATCATAAGTACGACCCCATTACGCAGGTCGAGTTTTACCAGTTCTACGACTACTTCAACCACATTGATGAGACGGGCCGGGTTGATGCGGGAGGGAACGCGAAGCCTGTGCTCGATTTGCCGACCGAATCGCAATTAAATCGAGAGCAGGAACTCCAACAAAAAGTGGCCGACCTGCAATCGCAGCGGAAGACTCTGTTCGCAGCGGAGAAAATTCTGGCGTGGGAGAATCGGCTTCGGGAGACGATTGCTTCCGGTGAGACGCCACTAGTTTGGCAACCTCTTACGCCTGATCAATTCCGTTCGCAAAATGGACAGACACACGAGTTCAAACCAGATGGTTCGATTTTTCTCTCGGGAAAGAATCCGGCCAAAGATAGTTATGAAATCAGTTATCCCCTGAAACCGGGAACTCTGGCAGGCCTTCGCATTGACGCATTGCATCATGACTCGTTTACGAATGGTGGTCTGGCCCGCTCCGATAGTGGCAATTTTGTCCTGACCGATGTCAGCTTTGTGCTGACATTGCCAGACGGGAATAATTTGACTCCCAAAATTACTTCTGCAAAAGCGGATTTTGAGCAGGGAAGTCTCACCATCGAAAAAGCGTATGACGGCAATCCCAATACCGGTTGGGCAGTGAACAATCCCGGCAAGATGAAGAATGATCGCTCGGCAATGTTCGTGTTGGACTCTCCGGTTGCCGTTGCTGACAAAACCATCTTGAAAGTCTCTCTCAAGTTTGAGTCTCCTCATCAATTCCATCAGATGAACTGGTTTCGCCTGTCGGCTACCTCGGAATCGAAACCCAAACTCGATGGCAAAAACGAAATTCCGGCTAATGTTCTGGCCGCTTTGAAGAAGTCGCCTACGGATCGAACCGCAGAATTGAAGAAGTCGTTGAGCGAGTATTACGCCAAGAATGCCAACGAAGTGGTTGCTTTGGATCAGCAGATTGAAAAGACAAAAACGTCGCTCACCAATCACGTCAAAAGTTATCTCGAAACGATGGTGATGAAAGAGTTAGAGAAGCCACGCGAAACCTACCGCCTGCAACGCGGTGCTTGGGACAATCCCGATAAGTCGGTGAAGTTGGCGGGAGGAATTCCTTCGGTGTTGCCGTCAATGCCTGAAAACTCCACTCCCAACCGTCTCGCATTGGCCCGCTGGTTAGTGAGTCGAGACAATCCACTGACGGCTCGCGTGACGATCAATCGATTCTGGCAACAATTCTTTGGTGTTGGTCTGGTGAAGACAGTTGAAGACTTCGGTACTCAGGGAGAGTTACCATCGCATCCCAAGTTACTCGACTGGCTGGCGGTTGAAATGATGGAGTCCGGTTGGGATCTCAAGCATATGGTCAAACTGATCGTCATGTCGTCCACTTACCAACAGTCGTCCAAGGTGACTTCGAAGCAACTCGAACTTGATCCTTACAATCGCTTTCTCGCACGTGGACCCCGTTATCGGTTGTCATCTTTGGCACTCCGCGATCAGGCATTGTTTTTGAGTGGGTTATTGCACGAGCAAGTGGGGGGTGAACCTGTGAAGCCGTATCAGCCAGAAGGTGTCTGGCTGGAGATGACGTTGGGTAAAATTAAATACGAACAGGATCACGGCGACGACTTATATCGCCGCAGCATTTATATCTTTTGGCGTCGTTCGGTCGGTCCCACGATGTTGTTCGATTCCACAGCCCGCCAGGTCTGTACTGTCAAACAATCGCGGACGAATACTCCATTACACGCACTCACGATGATGAACGAAACCGCTTATCTGGAAGCGGCCCGCAACATGGCCGCGCGAGTGATGGAGGAAGGGGGAGACGATGATCTTGCTCAACTTGGCTATGCGTTCCGCTTGGCAACAAGTCGTCAGCCGACAGAGAAAGAGCAACAGGCTCTCGTGCAGACTTTGAATCAAGTTCGTCAAAAAATGGAGCAGGACGAAAAAGCCGTCGAGCAGTTGCTGGCTATTGGCGAATCACCAGTCGGTGAAAATATTGACCGAACAGAACTCGCATCTTTCGCGGCCATGATGAATTTAATCTTTAACCTCGACGAAGTGCTTACGAGAGAGTGAAACTACCCATGAACGAATTTCAGCAAATTCATCATCAAATTGCTCGGCGAGATTTTCTCTCTCGAACATCTCTCGGGTTAGGAGCCGCCGCGCTCGCGCATCTCTCTGGTGGAGAGCTCTCTGCCGCAGAGGGTTTGCCCGGCTTACCACATTTTGCCCCCAAGGCGAAACGGGTGATTTATCTGATGCAGTCGGGGGCTCCTTCGCATGTTGATTTGTTTGACTACAAACCAATTCTCAGCGAACGTCGCGGAGAAGAGATCCCTGAATCGATTCATCAATCGCAAAAACTTTCCACCATGACGGCTAATTCCGGCAAGCCGTGCCTTGGTGCCATCGCCCCGTTTCAGCAGCACGGAGAATCAGGACGTTGGGTCTCCGACTTTTTGCCGCATACTGCCGAAATTGCCGACGATTTATGTTTTGTCCATTCCATGAAAACGGAAGCCGTCAATCACGCGCCGGCCATGACATTTTTATTGACGGGAGCCGAACAACCGGGCCGTCCGAGTATGGGAGCCTGGCTCGATTATGGTCTCGGCAGTGATAACGACGACTTGCCGACCTTCTGCGTGATGACATCTCGCGACCGTGAAGGAACCTGCGGCCAATTGTTTTACGACTTCTATTGGGGCAGTGGCTTTTTGCCTTCGCGTCATCAGGGAGTCAAGTTCCGCGGGGGAGGCGATCCGGTGCTCTATCTCTCCAACCCGCCGGGCATCAATAAGTCGTTACGTCGTGATCTGCTCGATGGTTTGTCAAACTTGAATCAATTGAAATACGAAGCGGTTGGCGATCCTGAGATTCAAACGCGCATCACGCAATACGAGATGGCGTACCGGATGCAGGATTCGGTTCCTGAACTGACCGATTACACCACCGAACCAAAACATATTCTTGACATGTACGGTTCGCAAGTCATGGAGCGCGGCACGTTTGCTTCCAACTGTATGATGGCAAGACGACTGGCCGAACGCGGCGTTAAGTTCATTCAGTTGATGCACTCCGGCTGGGATCAACATCAAAACCTGCCGACACAACTTGTCGAACAATGCAAAGACACCGACCAACCGGCTGCGGCACTCGTCAAAGATTTGAAGCAACGCGGGTTACTCGACGAAACCTTGGTTATTTGGGGGGGCGAATTCGGTCGCACGCCCTTCGGGCAAGGGGACATCAATAACAAAAAGAAGCATGGCCGCGATCATCATCCGTATTGTTATTCCATCTGGATGGCGGGCGGCGGTGTGAAACCGGGAATTTCGTTCGGCAAGACTGATGAATACGGCTACAACGTCGTGGAAGATAAAGTCCACGTTCACGAATTTCAAGCGACCGTCATGCATCTACTGGGCATCGACCACGAGCGATTGACGTTCAAGTTTCAAGGCCGTCACTTCCGCCTCACCGATATTCACGGCCATGTGGTGGATAAGATTATTGCCTGATCGTCGTGATCAAATCAGTTCTTTGATCGGCTTCGCATTATCGGCGACCAGATACTGAGGTCGGCCATTGAGGTCGTTGATGGTCGTCATGTTGGGATCAATTCCCAGACGATGATAAAGCGTTGAAAACAGTTCCGGGAATGTCACTGGGCGAGAAACGGCTTCGCCCGCGTGTCGGTCGGTTGCTCCAATCACCTGGCCGTGATTCATGCCACCACCCGCAAGTAGTGCGCTATTGACGCGCGGCCAGTGGTCGCGTCCCACTCGGCTGCTGATGACAGGTGTTCTCCCAAATTCTCCCCAAATGGCCACTGTGGTTGTCTCGGCCAAGCCGCGTTCATGCAGATCTTCGATCAAGGCAGAGACACATTGATCAAACACCGGAAAGTCTTCCCCTTCACGTTTGAAAATCGAATTGTTGTTCCCACCATGCCAATCCCATTTACTGTAGTTGAGAGTGACGACGCGAGCTCCCGCTTCCACCAATCGCCTGGCGACTAACAGGCTTTGAGGCACTCTTGGTGCGCCATTGCCGTCCATATGCTTTTTAGGATCACCAGTGCCATATCGTTCGATCACTTCGGGGGCTTCCTGCGAGATGTCGAGGGCTTCCGCTAAACGGGACGACGTCAAAATTCCCATCGCCTGTTCGGTGAAGGCGTCCATCCCTTCCATCAAACCGCGATGGTCAACTTGGGTATTGAATAGGTCGAGACTTTTCAATAGAGACTTTCGATGGCCCAGGCGGTCAAGTGTGATGCCGTTGAGTACCATGTCATTTTTGGTCGGGCCGAGAGGTTGAAAGGGCGATAATGCCGGCCCCAAAAATCCGGGACCAGGTTCGTTATACGGCCCATGAGTGCATGGATAACACAGGCTGATAAAGGGTGGTGTTTCTTGGCGAGCGTGTCCTTGCACTTTTGCTACCGACGATCCGAATTGTGGCCATCCGCCCGAAGGCTTCGGTTGTTTGGGGTCGTAACCATTAAAGCATTGAATGGCATCGTGTCCTGATTGCGATCCCACAATCGACCGGACGATGGTGAGCTTGTCTCCAATTTTTGACAGCATGGGAAACTGTTCACACAGTTCCATGCCGGGGGCATTGGTGGCGATCGGATTCCACGGCCCGCGAATTTCTTTGGGAGCATTCGGTTTCAAATCCCACATGTCTTGATGGGGTGGTCCACCCACCAGATAAATCAAGATCACCGACTTCTGAGAACTGCCGATCCCTTGAGCGGCTTCTGCTTGCAAAAGTTGTGGAAGTGAGAGCCCCGTTAATCCCAAGCTGCCAATCTTCAACGCCGACCGGCGAGAGATGCCGTCACAGAAATTACGGTTGGATTCATGGCTTCCAGGGACAGTGAGCATCGGGCAACTTCCATTCAATTCAGGCCATCAGATGTCTTCGCGCTGATTCGGAAATCATCATATCACTATTTCTTTATTTGTTCCAGATGAGAATTTTAGGAATGCTATTTCAAGTAGGTCATGATCAGTTGGTGGACTGAGTCCATCGTGACTTTCAGATTTTAGTATGTGGATGCACAAATTTGATTGAAATTCAGAGCCGACTTCAGCCACCACTGATTGACCGGTTATTCATGGCGAAGCGGACGGTGGTCTGATAGTGAAATAGCTGTCAATAAATTGTTCGACATTTGTTCGCTGTTTCGTAAAATTATAACAATCCGGCATGATAGATATTGACGCAAGTACACCTTTGTGCTACTTATTGTCTGTCGTCTTAAAGTGTTCATAGTGCTTCAATTGTTTCGTGGACATAACAAACGATATTAAGAGCCTCGGCAAAGTCATACGTAGTAAGCGAAAGGCATTGGGGTTTTCCCAAGAGTCATTTGCAGATGCTTGCGAGTTGCATCGCACATACATAGGCTCAATCGAGAGAGGGGAGAGAAATGTCTCTCTTGAAAATATTTGCAAAATTGCCGCTACACTTGGCATTCGTCCTTCAGAATTATTCAAAGATGCCGGACTCTAAATCGATTCATTGATCTAGAATTCTAATGATTATTAAAACCCGGAATTGAGTTTAGGAATACTACGGTATCAGGAGGAACACGGATGGGAAGTTCTGCTACTGCAGGAATTTGTAAGAAGAAGAAGCCATTCGAATCAGAACCTGCCCAAAAGGTATCTGAGGGTTACCTCTGTATCGAAGGGTTTTCTGGGCCGGGAGGAATGACTCTTGGGCTAAAGCGAGCAGGGTTCAGTCTTGGAGTAGCATTTGACTTCAACGAGAAAGCCGTTGAAACCCATTGTCGAAATCTAGATGACAGATGTGTTCAGGCGGACGCACGGGACATTACGGGACGAAAATTACTTAGAGCCTGTCCTATAACCCTTTGAGAATAGTGAACACGCAGCCGAGTTGCCAGAACCCTTCAAACAAAAAAGCATGATACTCCCAACGCATCCCCAATCGCCGCAGATACTTCAACCAGGCGAAGGTGCGTTCCACTTTC